>NZ_JBHVHX010000001.1:0-377958 GCF_042799895.1 Nocardia sp. NPDC057663
TCTTTTTTTTTTTTTTATTCCACAGACCTTGTTTTTTGGGGTGGTGGTGGGGCGGGTGCGGTTGGTCGGGGGGGGCCCCCTCGACGTCTCCGACGGAAGCAAACCGCCTGGTCGGAGGGTGATCAGGCGGTCGACGAGGCAGGCGCGACGTGCGGACGGACCGCGAACTGGGTCGCAATCCAGGCAACCACGGTGCGTTCCTCCGCTCGGTTAGGCCGGATCAGCTGAAGCCGACCGCCTGGTCTCCCCACGCCGTGTGCAGGTCGGCGTCGGGGTTGTCGACGATGCGGTCGATGGTGTCGATGAGCAAGGTGGTTCTGGCGGCCGGCCGGTAGTGCGGCCAATGCTTGGAGCCGTCCAGCGCCGCGGGCACGCCGTGCTCCGCGAAGGCGAGCCAGCGGCGCTGCATGCGGCCCGACACCGCGACCGAGGCCTTGCGGCCGCCCAGCCAGAACGTCGGATCGTGGTTCAGGGTGCCGAAATTGCCGAAGACATAGGGCAATTCGGTGGCATGCCCGGCGCCGACGCGCGCCGCCTTCAACATCGGGGTGGCGTAGTCGAAGCGGTACATCCAGGTCGGCGAGTGCTGGGCGTGGCCCTCGGCGACCCAGGCGGCGGGCATCCGGAAGGCCGCGTCGGTGGACATGGCCAGCGCCCCACGGGTTTTGGTGAGGTCGGGATAGGCGGAGGTGATCTCGGCGATCCGTTCCGGCGACATCTCCGGATGCGAGGCGGCGACATCGTTCAGCATCGCGTTCACCGCGTCCGGAGTCACCGGCATGATCGGTGACCGCAGCACGCGAAACAGCGACGCCTCGTCGCGATTGGTACCGATCAGCAGCGGCACGCGATGCGAAAGCCCCTGCTGGAAGCGGTCGATCGGAAAGCCGGGCAGCAGGTCGCCGTCGACGACCGGCGCCGCGGCGAGCCTGCCCGGCTCCTTGATCGGCACCTCGTCCAGCAGCGCCGCACCGACCTCGACGAGCTGCTCGATCGGCAGCTCGAGCAGCCGTCCGGCCTCGCCAGGACCGAGTTCGAGCAGTTCCAGGTAGCGCTGGGCGACGACGGCGGCGCGCTCCTGTCCGAAAACGGTGGTGGCGGGCGGACTCTGGGCGATCGCCTTGTGGAACAACCCGGCCGCGGCGGGCGAGGTGAGCAGGGCGGTGACGCAGCCGGCCCCCGAGGACTCACCGAAGACCGTGATATTGCCCGGATCACCACCGAACGCGGCGATATTGTCGCGCACCCAGGCCAGCGCGGCCAGCTGGTCGTGCAGGCCGAGATTCGGCGTGAACGGCGCACCGAACGAGGACAGGTCGAGGAAGCCGAGCACCCCGATCCGGTAGTTCACCGAGACCACGACCACGTCGCCTGCCTCGGCGAGCTTGCGCCCGTCGTAGATGGTCTGGGCGGCGGTGCCGAGGCAGTACGCGCCGCCGTGCAGCCACACCATCACCGGCCGTGGTTCGTCGTCGCTCGGCTCCGGTCGCGGCGACCAGACATTGACCCACAGACAGTCCTCGCCTATGGCCAGATCGGAGTCGACCGGGACCATCGCCCCCATCGCCTGCGGCGCGATGTCACCGAAGACGACACAGTCGCGCACGCCGTCCCAGCGTTGCGGGGGCTGCGGCAGGGTGAAGCGGGCCGGGCCGGCCGGCGCCGCGGCGTAGGGCACGCTGCGCCACACGGCGACCGGCCCGTCCCAGATCCCGCTGACGATTCCGTACTCGGTGCGTGCCAGCGGTTCGGCCTCGTGTGTCCGCACGTCGGGGTCGAGATCGGACTGAATGCTCATCACACACCTCCTTGCCGGCGCGACCCCACGGGTGCCTGTGTATTTGCTCCCGCAGGCCGCAGCACCTGGTGACTCTTTTCGAGAGTACGTCCGCCCGCCCCGAACGGCCTCCCAACGCACCATTCCGGCTGGTAACAGTTACCCTGCGGACACAGGAGAAACTCGCACTTCGGCGCACGGTGCACCGGTCACACTGTGATTTCGGCCATGGGCGCGGCCCGGTGCACCGATTGCGCGCGGTCTTGATCGCCTACCGAGACGACACGCAGACGACACGTCATCTAGATAGCTGAAAGTATGCCGACCTTGCCGGCCTGCGGTGACGGCCCGACTGCTTACACTGTGCCGATGCCGAACTACAGCTTCCGGTGTCGTTCCTGCGGCGACACGTTCGAGGTGAACCGGCCGATGGCGCAGGCTTCGGATCCGGCCACTTGCCCAGTGGGGCATGACGATACGGTCAAATTGCTGACCACATTCGGGACCGTGGGGCGTGGTGCCGCACCCGCGCCCGTCGCGGCGCCCCGGCCCGCCGGTGGCGGTTGCTGTGGCGGGGGCGGCTGCTGCTGAGGTAGTGGCCGGGTCAATAGAATCGAGGCGACCGATCCCCTCGTGGAAGAAGACGCGCCATGACCATTGCGCGTATCGCGGTCGCCGTGCTGCTGGCGGCCCTGCTCGTCTACTCAGCCCGCGCGAAGTTGTCGGGTAAACCCGAGGTCGTCGAGGCCTACGCCAGGGTCGGGGTCGACCAACGACGGCTTCCGCTGCTCGCGGCCGTGCTGTTCGCGGCGGCGGGTGGTCTCGTGGCCGGATTGTGGTGGACGCCGCTGGGCCTGGCCGCCGCTCTCGGCCTGGTGGTCTACTTCGCTCTCGCGCTGGTCGCGCACGCCATCCACCACGATCTCGGCCATGCCGGACCGCCCGCGGTGATCCTGGGATTGTCGGCCGCCTGCGCCGTCCTGTTCGCCTGACGTTCAGTCGCGCCGGTCGACGTGGCCGAGATCGCGATCGGGCGCGATCCGGTCGCGGACCCGTTGCTTGAGGACGGCGATATCGGGAAAACCGCCGTCCGCCTTGCGTTCCCACAGCTGTTCGCCGTCGAGGGTGATCCGGAAGATGCCGCCCTGGCCGGGCACCAGCGCCACCTCGCCGAGTTCGGTGGCGAAGGTGGTCAGCAGTTCCTGCGCCATCCAGCTCGCGCGCAGCAGCCAGCGGCATTGGGTGCAGTATTCGATCGCGATCCTGGGCACGAGGTCAGTGTGTCAGGCCTGGAAAGTGCCGTCGAGGTACACCCACGCGCCGTCGACCCGGACGAAGGTGCTCAGCTCGTGCATCGCGTCGCGCACGCCGTCCAGCTTGTAGTGGGCGATGAACTCGACGGTGCCGTTGTCGTCGAACGGGCCGCCGCGCTGGATGCCGACGATCTCCAGGAACAGCCACCGCTGGCCCGGGTCGAGTTCCAGGTCGGCGGGGCGGGTGTTCGGATGCCACGACCTCAGCAGATAGTCGGTGTCGCCGACGACGTAGGCGGTGTAGCGCGAGCGCATCAGGGTCTCGGCGGTCGGCGCGGGCCGCGTGCCTGCCAGGATCGGTCCGCAGCAGCGGTCGAACGGTTCGCCGCGGCGGCACGGACACGGTTTCGCTTCACCCATGCCGGTCATCCTGCCGGGTCGCGGCGCCTGTCGGCCACGCGGGCTCAGCCGAAGGGCTGGTGCGCCAGCGGGACCAACTCGAGCGACCTGGCGAGGTCGGCGGTCTGATCACGCCAGCGCCGCAGATCGGTGACGCTGGGCGCCATCTCGTAATCGAGGTGATGCGCGGCCCGGGACAGCGCGGCCCACAGCGCACCGACCTGTCCCGCGGTCTCGGGCCCCGCGTAGACGCGCAACGCGAGCAGCTGCGCCCGCATCGGACACCGCATGAGCTCCGGGGCGATCTGCGCCCACAGTTCGTCGACAGCCTGCTCGAGCGCGAGCCGCAGAATCCACGCGACCGCCCGCGACCACACCCCACCGGCATCCGATACGGCGCCGGACAGGAGATGTTCGGCCGCCTCGAGCCGTTCGGCCACCGAGGGGCGCGGGGTGTACTTCGCGCGTCGCGGCCTGTTCCGGCGGCTCACCGGCGGGTTCATGAGCGGACCGCGGCGGGGTCGTGGGCGCGTAACCAGGCGATGAATCGTTCGGTGTCGCTGATCAATTCGCGCATCGGTCGGTCGATCGGCACGTGGGCGCCCGCGGTGGCGTCGCGCAGGACGCCCACCAGCCAGCGGCCGCCGACCGCGCTCAGGTGCTTGTTGAGGTCGTCGACGCGGGCGCCGGTACCCATGATCGCGAGGGTGATCATGGCGCGGGTGGTGTGGGCGTTGCGCACGCGCCGTTCCACTTCGGCGTGGTCGAGGCCGGTGGCGAGCAGTTCGTGGCGGGCCTTCGCCAGGCCGGCCGCTTCGATCGCGGACCGGCAGCACGTGGCGACCAGTTCGTCGGCGATGGCGGGCGGCAGCTGGGGTGTGCGCAGCAGGGAGCGGGCGTCGTCGAGGTAGCGGCGGACCGGGTCGCCGGTCACCCTGACCTCGACGATGGAGCGTTCGCGGCGCTGGACCTCGAGCACCGTGGCATCGAGCTGCATGCGGCGCACCGCCTCGGCGAGACGCTCGTCATGGGTGAACACCACCACCTGCCGGGTGATCGCCACCTCGGCGAGCACCCGGGCCAGCCCGTCGACCTTCGCCGGGTCCATCGCCTGCACCGGATCGTCGATCATGACGAAGCGGAAAGGACTGTGCGCCATCGTCGCTCGCGGCAGGAACAGCGACAGCCCGAGCGCGTGCAGCTCACCCTGACTCATCACCCCGAGCGCCGCGCCGTCCACCTCGTCGACGGTGACATCGAGCAGCACCCGCCGCGCCGTCCCCGCACTGCCCTGTAGCCGGATCGCGCCGAGTTCCACATTGCTCTGCTGCCGCAGCGTGCTCCACACCCACCTGGCGGTGCTCTCCAGCGGCCGCATCCGCTCGCCCCGGATCGTCGCCGTCGCCGACTTGAGCCAGTCGGCCGCCTTCTTCACCACCCGCAGCTCGGCCGCGTCGGCCGACACGGCCCGAGCGGGATCGAGCCAGGCGAGAATCCTGGGGACCAAGGGCGACCACACCGAGTCGAGCCGCTCGAGTTCGGTGCGCGTATCGCTGTGCAGAGCAGCGAGTTCGGCGGAAAGGTCGGTGTGCGTAGCACGGACACGCGCGGGCAGCCCGTCGTCGTGGTCGGACTCACCGAGCTCGGCCCACAGCGACCACAGGCGCCGAACCGCCGCAAGCCGTGGACCCAGAATCGATGCTCCACCAAGCTCGGCGCCTCCCTCGGGTGCGGCGGTGTGCAGGTGCGCGGCTGACGAGTTCGCGGCGAGTTCGATCGGCATGCGGGAGGTGAGCGAGCGCGTGACTGTCAGGGCCGCGTCGAACTCGGTGCGGGCGGAACGCAGGGCGGCGAGGTGGGCACTGCGCTGGGCGATCTCGGCGTCGGCGGCGGTGAGCCAGGCCGCGTCGAGGTCACCGCGGCCACAGACGGGGCACGGGCAGGTTTCGCTTACCGTGACGTGTTCGCGTGCACGGGTGAGCAATTCGAGAACACGGAGATCGGATTCGGCGTCGGCGGTCGCGTGTCGCGACAGGTCCGCGGCCGCGTCGGCGAGGCGATCCACCGTCGCCGCGACCTGCGCCGCGTCGGGCAGGGTCAGCCGCAGGATCGCCCGCAGTCCGTCGGGACCGTCGACGCCGAGCACCGAGCCTGCCACCGCGGCCGCGACCGCGTCGAGGTCGGGTTCGGGGACGCGCAGCAGGTCGGCGACGCGGCGGGCACGGTCGTCGTCGACGTCGGCGAGTTCGGCCAGCAGGTCGGTTCTGGATTGGCGCGAATCCCGCACAGCGCGTTCGAGTTCCAGTTTGCGCAGGCGGATGTGTTCGGCGGCGGCGGCGAGTTCGTCGAGGCCGAGCAGCCGGTGTAGCGCGTCGAACAGGTCGCTCGGTTTGCCGTCGACCAGCGCGCCGAGTTCGCTGTAGGACAGGAACGGCCGGTACAGGTCCAGTCGCTGCCGCCTGCTGCGTGGATCGACCGGGACGGGCTGAGCGGATCCGCGCCGTTCCGTCCAGTGCGCCTCACCCAGTTCACTGCCGGGCGCCCAGTGGGTGGCGACCGTGAGCTCCGTGTTCGCACCCGCGGTGAGCAGTTCGACCTCGATCCGGGCGAGATCGGGTTCGTGCAGGTTGCGCCACCCTTCCCGCCACGCGGTCGACCGGCCGTCCCAGCGCCGGTTGCCGCCGGTCAACGCGAATTCGGCGGCCTCGGCGAAGCTGGATTTGCCACTGCCGTTGCGCCCGACCACCAGGGTGAGTCCGGGTCCGGGGTTCAGCCCCAGCGTGGCCGTCGGCCCGATCCCACGGAAACCGTGCACCGTGATGGAGCGCAGGAAGACGCCGGTATCACCGGAATCCGGTGCGGCCCGGTCATCGTCGGCCTCGGACAGGGCGGCCAGCACGCACTCGGCGACCCGCGCTTCCACAGCGGGGTCGGCCGCGAGCTCGCGCGCGACCACCTCGGCGATCCGATCCGAGCACATGTGCGACATCCCCCTTCGCGCCCGCGCGCAACGCGGCGGCCGATGTGCCCGGCCGACGAGATCCTCCTCAGCAAACGCTACCTGATCGCGGAGCGTTCGCCCAGGGGATGCGCAGCGCCCCAGCGAATCTGCCCGCGGGAGTGGAATGGCCATCGTGGCGCCGCGGCGGGCCCTCGATGTCCACCCCTCGCCCACCCCGGCGGGCAGCTCGATGAGGTGCTCACACCCGCGATACGCTGCGTTGAGCGGCGCGGGCGGTCCGGGCGAGCCGAACAGGTCAGAATGCCAGACTTTTCCGTGCACGGCAAGTAGAGAAGCGCGAATCCGCCACAGCACCAGCGTTTTCCAGGAGATTCGTCGGCCTCGACGGCAGTTGTCGGTGGGCTGCGGTAGATATTTCGGCGACAGAGAACGGGGGAACCGATGACCGACCGACAGGCGCCGTGGACCGAGGACCAGGTCCGCGCTCTCGCACCGGACGCGAGCTCACTGACTGCCGCACGCAAGCTGGCCGGTCGCTGGCGGGCGACCGGCGCCGCCGGAACCGCCGTGTGGGGTCTGTGCCAGGGCAGCGGATCCAAGCCGTATCAGACGATCGTCGACCTCGCCGGGCCCGCGTACAAGTGCTCGTGCCCGAGCCGCAAGTTTCCCTGCAAGCACGCGCTGTCGCTGCTGCTCACCTGGTCCGGTGGCGCGGTGCCCGACCAGGACGAGCCCGCGGATTTTGCCGCGGAGTGGCTGGCGGGCCGGGCGGCCAAGGCGGCGGCCCCGCCGAAGGCCAAGGCCGCGGCCACGCCGTCGCAGGCAACCGTCGAGCAACGGCGGGCGCGGGTGTCGGCGGGACTGACCGAGCTCGAGGTGTGGCTCACCGATCAGATCCGCACCGGCCTGGCCCAGACCGATCGCTCGTTCGCCGCGTACGAGGCGATCGCGGCCCGCATGGTCGACGCCCAGGCACCCGGTGTCGCGGCGACGCTGCGCCGGCTGCCCGCGGCGGTGGTGACCACCGAGCACTGGCCCGAACTGCTGCTGCGCGAGTACGCCCGGCTGCATCTGCTCGTGCTGGCCCATCGCACCCTCGATGCGCTGCCCGAGCCGCTGCAGGCAGGCATCCGCACCCATGTCGGCTACCCGACACAGGCCGAGTCCGTGCTGGCCGAGCCCGCCGTGCGCGATCGCTGGCTGGTGCTCGGCATGCGGGTCAGCGAGGAGGATCGCCTGCACACCCGGCGTACCTGGCTGCGGGCACGCGGCAGCGGCCGCTGGGCCGTGCTCGTCGAACATTCCTTCGGCACACCGAATTTCACCGGCGAGGTGCCGGTGCCCGGCCACGAGGTGGACGCCGACCTGCACTACTACCCCGGCGCGGCGCCGTTGCGGGTCCAGTGGGGCAGCCGCCACGGCGCCCCAGAACCCTTCACCACCGTGCCCCCGACCGGCGGCACCACGATCGGCGACGCACTGGACGCCTACGCGGGCGCGCTGAGCAACGATCCCTGGCTGCGCGCCTGGCCCGCCCTGCTGACCGAGGTCGTGCCCGTGCTCGGCGAGCACGGCTGGCAGCTCGTCGACGCCGACGGCGCGGCCTTGCCGTTGTCGGCGGGCGTGCGGCCGTGGCGGTTGATCGCCGTGTCGGGTGGTCATCCGGTGACGGTCACCGGTGAATGGCGTGCCGACGGGTTCGACCCGATCTCGGTATTCACCGCGGGCGACGTGAGCGATCTGGAGACGGAGTTCCCGACGCAGTCCGCGGCGACTCCCGAACTGGCCGAACTGGTTTCGGTCGCTTTGCTCGGCACCGCGCGCCGCAACGCCGACAGTGTGGAACTGGCCGGGGCTGTCGCGGCCGCGGTACCGCAGCGCTCCGGCGAGCCAGCCGTCCGGCTGCTCGACACCGCCGCACTGCAGGATCTGTACCTGCGTGGTGGTCGCCTGCCCGGCTCGGCGCCGAAACCCGAACCCGCCATGGATGATCCGCGCCGCCTGCTGCCGAGGCAGGCGGCCGATCGGCTCAGCCGTCTGCTGGCGGACAAGTCGGCGTTCCTGCCCGAGTGGTTCGCCGCCGCGGCACCCTTCGACTTCCGGCTGCCGGATGTGCTGTGCGTCCAAGCCCTCACGGCGGCATCCGACAGCGGCCTGCGCGCGCCGCTGCTCCGGCTGGCAGGTCGGCGCGGCCGCTGGCTCGCGGCACGCAATCCTGCGTGGTCGGGTCTGCTGGATTCGTTCCCGGTCGATCGGGCCGCGGCGGTGGAGTCGGAAGGCAAGGGGTCTGAATCCTCTGGTACCGAAGACATCTGGCTTTTCGGCGCGTCCGGTGAGCGCAAGGACTGGCTGGCGCAGGTGCGCCGGACCGATCCTGCCGCCGCCCGCGAGGTGCTGAGCACTGCCTGGGCCAAGGAATCCGGCCCGATCAAGGCCGAACTGCTGGCGCTGCTCGGCGACGGACTGAACCTCGACGACGAACCCTTACTCGAACGGGCTCTCGACGACCGGCGCGGCGATGTCCGGCGCACCGCGGCGGGACTGCTGGCCCGGCTGCCGGGTTCGGCGTTCGGGCACCGGATGGCCGCGCTGGTGTCGTCGTGGCTCCAGGTGGACGCTGACGGCACCGTCACGGTCACGGTGCCCGCGGAAGTCGACGCCGCAGCCCGGCGAGACGGCATCACCGACAGCACCGATCAACCCACAATGCGCTGGGACACCCCCGATTCGACAGTGAAGACCCTGCACCAGGCGATCGCGGCGACTCCACTGACCGCGTGGGCAGCACTCGTGACCGGATCCGACACCGCGACGGCCGCGCTGACCATGACGCTGCCGCCGCGCTACGCCAAGGCGATCGTCGACGGCTGGGTCGACGCGACCCTGACACAGCGCGAAACCACCTGGGCCCGAGCTCTGTTCGCGCACGCGACGCCGACCGAACAGGCGGTGCTGCGCCGCCGCGAACTGTTCACCCTGCTCGACGCCGCCGACCGGATCGAGCACGTCCTAGATCTCGATTCCCACCAGCTCACCCAACTGCACGCGATCCTGCCCGGCCTCGACCATCCCTGGCCGCGGCAGGTCGCCGACCACGTGCTGCGGTTGCTCGGCGACCGTGCCCGCACCACGGCCCGCCACCCGCATGCCGGCGCCGGTGTCTACACCGACCGTGCCCTGCTCACCGCCGCGGGCGTGCACCTGCCCGTCGACCTGGCGACCCGCGTCACCGCGCTCGCCGGCACCACCGAGGACCCCGCCTGGCAACAGGCCTTCCACCGACTCGCCCACGATCTCACCGACCGCGCGACCATGCTCGAGGAGCTGCGATGACCACCACCGAACCGGCAACCACCCTGCTGCGTCCCCATGCCGAACAGGCCTTCGCCGACGAGCTGGCCGCGCTGGCGCGCGTCGACGACCGGCCGCGTCCGCCGTCTTGGCGGCTGTCGCCGTGGGCGGTGGTCACGTATGTGCTCGGCGGGACCCTCGACGACGGCACCGTCATCACGCCCAAATACGTCGGGCCGCGCCGGCTGATGGAGGTGGCCGTCGCGACCCTGGCCACCGACCGCGCGCTGCTGCTGCTCGGTGTGCCGGGCACGGCGAAGACCTGGGTGTCCGAACACCTCTCGGCCGCGATCAGTGGCGAGTCGACCCTGCTGGTGCAGGGCACCTCCGGCACCGCGGAGGAAGCGATCCGCTACGGCTGGAACTACGCCCGGCTGCTCGCCGAGGGGCCGAGCGATGCCGCGCTGGTCGCCTCGCCGGTGATGACCGCCATGCGGACCGGGGCGATCGCCCGGATCGAGGAACTCACCCGCATCCCCTCCGATGTGCAGGACGCGCTGATCACCATCCTGTCCGAGAAGACGCTGCCGGTCCCCGAGCTCGGTGCGGAAGTGCAGGCGGCCAAGGGTTTCAACGTGATCGCCACGGCCAACGATCGCGACCGCGGCGTGAACGACCTGTCCTCGGCGCTGCGCCGCCGCTTCAACACCGTGATCCTGCCCCTGCCCGCCGACGAGGATTCCGAGGTCGCCATCGTCAGCAGGCGGGTCGAACAGCTCGGCGCCGCACTGGAACTGCCGACGGTGCCCGCCGCCGCCGAGGAGGTGCGCCGGGTGGTGCGGGTGTTCCGCGAACTGCGCTCCGGGATCACCGCCGACGGCCGCACCAAACTCAAGTCACCCTCGGGCACCCTGTCCACCGCCGAGGCGATCTCGGTGATCACCAACGGTCTGGCCCTGTCGGCGCACTTCGGCGACGGCGTCCTGCGCGCCTCCGACATCGCCGGCGCCGTCCTCGGTTCGGTGATCAAGGACCCCGTCGCGGACTCGGTGGTCTGGACCGAATACCTCGAGGCCGTGGTGCGGGAGCGCCCGGACTGGGCCGACTTCTACCGCGCCTGCCGCGAGATCGCGAACTGACACCAGGCCGACGGGGAGGACGGAACAGACAGCACACATGGGGATTTCGATGAGTGAACAAATCGACGGCGCGACCGGCGCGGCGAGTGCTCCTGCCGGCAACGCCGGTGCGGGAGCCGACGCCGGGGAGGCCAACGACCCGGCCACCGACACGGGTGTTGTCAACGGTCCGGCGACCGACGCGGGCGCGGGCAGCCGTGCGCGCGGCGATGTAGGTATCGGTGCGAGTGCCCGTGCCGACGCGAGTGCCGACGCCGTGACGAGGGTTTTCGGCATCCGTCACCACGGGCCCGGCTCGGCACGGTCGCTGCGACAAGCGCTCGAGGAGTTCGGGCCCGACGCCATCCTCATCGAAGGCCCCGCCGATGCCGACCCCCTCGTCGGATTCGTCGCCGCCGACACCATGACCCCGCCGGTCGCGCTGCTGGCTTACGTCCCGGATTCCCCTGCCCGCGCGGCGTTCTGGCCGTTCGCGGTGTTCTCGCCGGAGTGGCAGGCCATGCGCTACGGCGTCGACCATGCCGTGCCGGTCCGCTTCTGCGACCTCCCCGCCACGAATGTCCTCGCCGCCGACGACAACTCCCGCGGTGACCGCACCGACCCGCTGGCAGCTCTGGCCTCGGCGGCCGGCTACGACGATGCCGAACGCTGGTGGGACGCCGTCGTCGAATCCGTGCCCGACAGTGCGGCTTTCGACGCGATCACCGAGGCGATGGCCGCCCTGCGCGACGACGCAATCCATCACGCACCGGCAGCGGACCCGGACCATGCGACACCGGGGCCGGACCCGGCTGCGCTCCCCAGCGTCGCGCCGCTGCCAGGCGACGCGACGTCGTTGGATGAGGCAGCACAACCGGGCGAGGCTACGCAACCCGACCCGTCGACAGAGCACGGTGGCACGGCACAAACGAGCCCACCACCGCCCGGGAGCTCTTCGGTGCCGTCGGAAGATATCTCGGCTGCAACCGGATTCATCGCACCGCTGGTGGTCGATCAGCACACCCTGCGGCGCGAGGCGTACATGCGGCAGGTGATGCGGCAGGTACTCAAGGACGGTGCGAAACGGCTCGCCGTGGTGTGCGGCGCGTGGCACGCGCCCGCGTTGACCGGACCGCTGGGTCCTGCCGCGCCGGATATGCGGCTGCTCAAGGGGTTGCCGAAGACGAAGGCGGCGCTGACCTGGGTGCCGTGGACGCATTCGCGGCTGGCGGCGGGGTCGGGGTACGGGGCCGGGGTCACCTCGCCGGGCTGGTATCACCATCTGTTCACCGAGACCGAGCGGCCGGTGGCACGGTGGCTGACCAAGGTCGCCGGTGTGCTGCGGTCGCACGATCTTCCGGTGTCGAGCGCGCACATCATCGAGGCCGTGCGGTTGTCGGACACGCTGGCGGCGTTGCGCGGCAGGCCGCTGGCCGGATTGTCCGAGGTCACCGAGGCTGTGCGGTCGGTGATGTGCGGTGGCGACGAGACCATGCTGCGGCTGGTGGTGGACGAACTCGTGGTCGGTGAGACTCTCGGTGGCGTCCCCGACGACACCCCGACGGTGCCGCTGGCGGCGGATCTGCGGGCGCGGAGCAAGACCCTGCGGCTCAAGCAGGAAGCGCTCGCCCGCACCGTCGACCTCGACCTGCGCAAGGAGCGCGATGTCGAACGCTCGCATCTGCTGCACCGGCTGCGGCTGCTCGGTATCGACTGGGGCACCCCGACCGTCGGCGAGGTCCGCAATACCGGCACCTTCCGCGAGACCTGGACACTGCGCTGGGAACCGGAATTCGAGGTTCGCATCGTCGAGGCCGCGGTGTGGGGGACGACGCTGCGCACCGCGGCCGAGGCCAAGATCCTCGACACCGCGAGCCGTGACGGTGTGTCCGTCGCCGAACTCGCCGACGCGCTGGAGATGGCACTGCTCGCCGATCTGGGCGGTGCCACCGACGGGCTGATCACCCGGCTGGAAGCGGCCGCGGCCCTCGACCACGACGTCACCCACCTGCTCGGCGCCCTGCCCGGGCTGACCCGCACACTGCGCTACGGCGATGTCCGCGGCACCGACACCAAGGCGCTGGCTCATGTCGCCGACGGTCTGCTGGTGCGGATCTGCGCCGGTCTGCCCGGCGCGGTCACCGGTCTCGACACCGACGCGGCCGAGGCGTTGCGCGTCCAGATCGACGCCGCGCACACCGCCATCAGCACCCGCGACGACGACCACGCCACCACCGAATGGCTGGCGACCCTGCAGCGCATCGCCGACCGTGACGATGTGCACGGTGCGATCGGCGGGCGTGCCGTGCGTCTGCTGTGCGACGCCGAACGCATCGACGACGCCGACTCGGCCCGCCGCCTGGCCGCCGCCCTGTCCGTCGGCAACACCCCCGCCGCCAAGGCCGCCTGGATCGACGGCTTCCTCGGCGGACGCGGCCTGCTGCTGGTACACGACCGGGAGTTGTTGCGCCGCATCGACGAGTGGCTCCGCGAGCTCACCGAGGACCAGTTCGTCGCCACCCTCCCCCTGCTGCGCCGCACCTTCGGTTCCTTCGAGTCCGGCGAGCGTCGCGCCATCGGCCAGGCGCTGCGCGACACCGGCTCCGCGCCGGCCGCCCCCGTCGGCGCCACCGCCGTCGACCCCGTCCGCGGGCAGCTGGCCCTGCGCGCCGCCACCGCGATCCTCGGCGCCGCCGGATGATCGCGCCACCACCCGCTCGATCACCAGGAGCAGCCATGACCGACAACGACGACAACCATTCGCGCCGATGGCGGCTCGTTCTCGGCCAGGCCGCGGAGGAACAGCTCGGCGGTCTGTCCTCGGGCCCCGACCAGGCGATGGACCAGGCACTCGGCGCGCTCTACAACACCGGCGAGGCAGGCGGATCGACGAAAAGGTCCGGTGGACTGGGTGGTTCGGCGCCGCGGGTGGCGCGCTGGCTCGGCGACATCCGCACCTACTTTCCCGCGACCGTGGTCGAGGTGATGCAGCGCGATGCCGTGCAACGGCTGAATCTCACCCAGCTGCTGCTCGAACCCGAGCTGCTGGAATCGGTGGAACCCGATGTGCACCTGGTGGGTACGCTGCTCGGCCTCAACCGGGTGATGCCGGAGACCACGAAGGCCACCGCGCGGATGGTGGTCGAGAAGGTGGTGCGTGAGATCGAGCAGCGCATCGCCGCCAAGACCGTCGCCGCGGTCTCGGGCGCCATCAATCGCGCCGCCCGCACCCACCGGCCGAAGCTGCGCGACATCGATTTCGACCGCACCATCCGCAAGAACCTGGCCAACTATCTGCCCGAGCACCGCACCGTGGTCCCCGAACGGCTGGTCGGCTACGGGCGCAAGGCGCAGTCGATCCAGCGCGATGTGGTGCTGGCGATCGACCAATCCGGTTCGATGGCGGCCAGTGTCGTCTACGCGTCGGTGTTCGGTGCGGTCCTGGCGTCGATGCGCTCGCTGAAGACCTCGCTGGTGGTGTTCGACACCCAAGTCGTCGACCTGACCGAGCAGCTCAGCGACCCGGTCGACGTGCTGTTCGGCACCCAGCTCGGCGGCGGCACCGACATCAACCGCGCCATCGCCTACTCGCAGTCGCTGATCACCCGGCCCACCGACAGCCTGTTCGTGCTCATCTCCGATCTGTACGAGGGCGGCGTCCGCGAGGAGATGCTGCGGCGGTGCAATGCGATGAAGGAAGCGGGCGTCCAGGTGGTGGTTCTGCTCGCGCTGTCCGACGAGGGCGCACCCGCCTACGACCACGAGAACGCCGCCGCGCTGGCCGCGCTCGGCATCCCGGCCTTCGCCTGTACACCCGACAAATTCCCCGATCTGCTGGCCACCGCCCTGGACCGTGGCGATATCACGCACTGGGCCGACACCCACGCTCCGGCCGTGTGAGACCGTGAGTTTCGCTAGGCTGCACAGCGATCAGGTTCGGTGAACGGGGTGAGGCGATGTTGCGGCGCGGGGAGGTGTTCGCCGGGTTCGTCATCGAGCGGGAGCTGGGGCGCGGCGGGATGGGGGCGGTGTACGCGGCCCGTGATCGGCGGCTGCCGCGGCTGACCGCGCTGAAATTGATGCATCGTGACCTGTTCACCGACTTCGAGATCCGGACCAGATTCGAGCGGGAAGCCGATCTGGTCGCCCAGCTCGACCACCCGAACATCATCACCGTCTACGACCGCGGCGTCGACGAGGAACAGCTGTGGATCGCCATGCAGTTCGTCGACGGCGTCGACGCGTCGGCAGTCCCGGTGCAGCAGTTCGAGATCGAGCGGATCGCGCAGATCGTCACCCAGACGGCGAGCGCCCTGGACTACGCGCACCGTCAGGGCGTGCTGCACCGCGATGTGAAGCCGGCCAACATCCTGCTCTCGCGCACCGCGGGCGTCGGCGCCGGATTCGACGAGCGGGTGCTGCTCACCGACTTCGGCATCGCGAAACTCCTCGACGACACCGGCGGCCTGACCCGCACCGGCCAGTTCACCGCCACCATCGCCTACGCCTCCCCCGAACAACTCAGCAGCGCGCCGCTGGACGGTCGCGGCGACCAGTACTCCCTGGCCTGCACCGTCTTCCGGCTGCTCACCGGCAGCGGCCCGTTCGACGCGCCGAATCCAGCGACCGTCATGCTCGGCCATATCAATGCCGTACCGCCGCGGGCCAGCACCCGCCGATCCGCCCTGCCCGCAGCGGTCGACGCTGTCCTCGCCAAGGCGATGGCCAAGGACCCGACGCGACGGTTCCCCACCTGCACGGATTTCGCCGCCGCTTTCACCGAAGCCCTCACCCGCCGAGCGCAGGCCCCGCCGAGCGGCTCCCTCCCGATCGGCACCGAGGCTCCGCTGCGGACCGGGGCCCTGCCGCCGGCGCACTCGGCGGCCACCCGCACCGCTTCGCGGGAATTCCCGGACCAGCCGCACGCCCGCCCCCTCGCCCCGCCTGCGACGGGCCGCCGAGCAGGCACCGGCGCGGTGCCGTCGAGCGGCACACGCGCCGATTCGCCGCAGGCCCGCCAGCCCCCGGAGCAAGACCTGGCCCGACGGCTCGACCCGACCGCGCGGGGCGCTGAGCCCGCGGACAGCGGGCCTCGGATCGACATCCGGCACCCGGACAGGTACACCGGCACATCGGCTTCCGGTCAGCGCGACCCTGGGAAGCAGGCCGGTGCGGGGCAGGGCTCGGCGGTGGCGCCCCGGTTCGAACACTCACGGCGGAGCAGCGACGCCGTGGCCAGTGCCGCGTCGGTGTGGCTCAACGCGGTACACGGTTGCCTGGTCGGCGGTGCGATCGGTGACGCGCTCGGTGCGCCGGTGGAAACCAAATCGCTGCACCGGATCCGGGCCGAGTACGGCCATCTCGGCGTCTCCGACGACGCCGCCGATCTACGGATCTCGGAGGAGACCCAGCTGACCGCCTTCACGGTGGAAGCATTGATCCGGGGTTCGGTGCGCGCTAGGGCCAAGGGCATCGGCGGAGCGACGCTCGGACTGCTGCAACAGGGGATGCTCGTATGGCTGCGCGGCCAGGTGCGCGACCTACCCGATCATCGGTTCGCACTGCACAGCTCCCTGTCCGACCACCCCGAGCTGACCGAGCAACGCGGCGTAGCGAACTCGGTGTACACCGCGCTGCGGCAAGCGGCCGAGCGCGGCGCACCGACGAGTCCCCTCGGCACCCGCGACCAACCGATCAACAACTCCAAGGGCAGCGGTGCGGTCATGCGCGCCGCACCGTGCGGATTCGGTTACGCCGCAGACCGTTCCGGTGCCGCGCTGGGCGCGATCTTCGAACTCGGTTGCGATGCGGCCGCACTCACCCACGGTCACCCCAGCGGCTGGCTCCCCGCCGGCACCCTCGCCGCCCTGGTTTACCGGGTCAGCCGTGGTGTCGACACCGCGATCGCACTGGACCACGCCCGTGCCGAACTCGCGAGTTACCCTGGCCACGAGGAGACTTCGGCCGCGCTCGACGCCGCGATCGCGCTGGCCTCCCGCACCGCCCGACCGGGCCGCCCACCCGGCCCCGAAGACCTCGAGACACTCGGTCAGGGCTGGATCGGACCAGAAGCGCTCGCCCTAGCCGTCTTCGCTGTGCTCGCCGCCGAGGCAGTCGGTGGCCCGCCCCACCTGATTGTCCGCACCGGACTCCTGTTGTCGGTCAACCACTCCGGCGACAGCGACGCCACCGGCTCGATCGCAGGCAGCCTCCTCGGCGCCCGCTACGGCCGCACCGCCCTTCCCCACCGCTGGTCACGCACCGTAGACGCCCGCCCTGTCCTCGACCGCCTGGCCACCGACTACTGCACCGAATTCGGGCTCACCCCACCCCGAGACGACCACGGCCAACCCACCCAGGACTGGTTCGACCGCTACCCGGCGTAACCGGATCGCACCGATCACACACCACCGCTCGCGCGCCATCACTCCTGTGCGGAGTACACCGTGACGCCCTACCGTCCGCCGCATCAGGTTCGCCGCGGCGGACGAACACCCACTCGGTCCACACGCACTCGGCCCCCGGCGGAAACGTCCGTCAGGGGCCGAAGCGCTTGCTACTCCTACAGATCCGCGATGGCCGCCAGCGGAGGCGTGCGAGCCGCGCGCACACCCGGCCACACCGCGGCCAGCACGCCGACCACGGCCGAGGCGATCAGCACGGTGACCAATTGCGACCACGGAATGGTGATCTGATCGATGCCCAGGTCACGCAGGGTGCGCAGGAAGCCGACGCCGAGGGCGATGCCGAGGACCAGGCCGACGATCGCGCCGAAGATGGCGATCAGCATGGATTCCAGGTAGATCGTGCGGCGTACCTGGGATCGCTGGGTGCCGACGGCGCGGAGCATGCCGATCTCGCGGCGGCGTTCGACCACCGAGAGGGCGAGGGTGTTGATGATGCCGAGCACGGCGATCACCACCGCCAGCGCCAGCAGGCCGTAGAGGATGGCGAGCAGGGTGTTGATCTGCTTGCCCTGCGCGCCCTTGAACTGCTCGTGGTCCTGCACCTGCACGACGACGAACGGTTCGGTGGCCTTCTCCAGATTCGCCCGCATGGCGGTGAGATCGGTGCCGGGCTCCGCCTTCACCAGCACGAAGGCATTGGTGCGCAGGCTCGGCGGCATCAACTGCTCGTAGACGCCGGGGTCGACGACCATCGCGCCGAGCAGCGGCGAGTTGGCGAAGATACCGCCGACTGTGAGCTCGAGCTTCTTGCTGTCGAGGCTGGTGATGGTGACCTTGTCGCCGACCTTCCAGCCGCGATCACCTGCCTGGGTCTCGTCGACGAGCAGCTCGTTCGCACCGATCGTGGTGGAACCGCTGAGCAGGTCGATGTCCATCACCGGGCCGATCGGGCCGTCCGGGGAGGTGGCGAGGATCTGCTCGTCCCCGACCTTGAACGCGACGACCTTGATGCCGGTGACGTCGCTGATCCCGGGCACCTGGGTGCGCACGGCGTCCACCGCACCGAGCGGCGCGCCGATCATCTGCGGACCGGCGAGCACGTATTCGGCCTTCACGCCCTTGTCGATCAGCACGCCGACGCTGGTCTTCGCCGAGGCGCCGAGGATGCCGATCGCCGAGACCAGCATCAGCCCGAGGGTGAGCGCGAACGCGGTGGCCGCGGTGCGGCGCGGATTGCGCACGGCGTTGTTGCGGGCCATCTGCCCGATCGCGCCGAACGGCCGGGTGAGCACGCCGAGTACGAGCACCATCGGCCGCGACAGCGCGGGCGCGGCGAGCAGCACGGCCAGGATCAACCCGAGCGCGCCGATGCCGACGGTCACCGCCGAGCCCTTGCCGGTGCCCTGCGCGCCGACATACACGAGCACGCCACCGGCCACCGCCATGACCGCACCGACCACGGTGCGTACGTGCAACGAGTCACCGGCGCTGGCGAATTCGGACCGCATCGCCTCCACCGGCGGCACCTTGGCGGCGCGGCGGGCAGGCGCGTAGGCGCTGGCCACGGTGACGATCAGGCCGACGAGCAAGGCGACGATCGCGGTCCGCGGCAGCACCGTCAGGGATCCGGTGGGCAGGCCGAGATCGAAGGCGTTCAGCAACGCCGACAACCCGAACGCCAGCCCGATGCCCGCGGCGAGACCGATCGCGCTGCCGATCAGGCCGATCACGACGGCCTCACCGACCACCGACCGGCCGACCTGCTGCCTGCTGGCGCCGATCGCCCGCAGCAACGCCAGTTCGCGCAGGCGCTGGGCCACGATCATCGAGAAGGTGTTGTAGATGATGAACGTGCCGACGATCAGTGCGATCGCGCCGAAGGCGAGCAGGAAGTAGTTGATGAAGGTGAGCGCCTCCGAGACCTCCTTCTTCATGTCCTCGCGGACCTCGTCGGCGTTCTGCACCTTGTAGTTGGGCAGGCCGGCGGCGAGCTTGTCACGCAGGTCATCGGCCGAGACACCCGGTGCGGCCGCGAGATCGGCGTAGGCGACGTGCGAGCCGTCGGTGAACAGCTTGCGCGCCTGCGGTTCGGTGAACATCACCGCGACCACGCCGCCGCCCTCGGTACCCGGCATCTCGTAGACGCCGGAGAGGGTCACCTCGAACGGGTCACCCTTGGCCGGGATGAGCACCTTGATCTTGTCGCCGACCCGCAGCCCGGCCTTCTCCGCGCCGCTGGTGTTGAGCGCGATCTCGCCCGGCTGGGCGGGCGGCGCACCCGCGACGAACGTGTTCGGCTCTTCGACCGACTTGTCCGGCGGCAGGTAGGACAGGCCGAAACTCGGTGCGCCACCGGTCTGCACGGCCTTCTTGCCGTCGGGTTCGAGCAGCACCACCGGGCCGTTCATGGCCGGAGCGACGCGGTCGACGCCCTCGGTCTTGGCCAGCGCGTCCACGATATTGGTCGGCACGCCCAGCGACTGCCGGTCCTTAGGGCCGACGCGCACGTCGACGCCCTGGGCCTGGCCTTCGAAGATGCCGTCGAAGGTGCGCTGCAAGGTGTCGGTGAAGACGAACGAGCCGGAGATGAAGGCGGTACCGAGCACCACCGACAGCAGCGTCAACGCCAGCCGCACCTTGTGCGCGGCGAGATTGCGCAAGGCGACCTTGCGCATGGGGTTACTCATCGGATCTCCAGCGCCTTCATCCGGTCGAGGATGGAATCCTGGGTCGGATCGCGCAGCTCGTCGACGATGCGACCGTCGGCGAGGAACACGACGCGGTCGGAGTAGGCGGCCGCGCGTGGGTCGTGGGTGACGATCACGACGGTCTGCCCGAACTCGTCGACCGAGGCGCGCAGGATCGCCAGCACCTCACCGGAGGAATGCGAGTCCAGGTTGCCGGTCGGCTCGTCGCCGAAGATGATCTCCGGCTTGCCGACCAGGGCGCGCGCGCACGCGACGCGCTGCTGCTGGCCACCGGACAGCTCGGAGGGCCGGTGCTCGAGCCGGTCGCCGAGGCCCAGGCGCTTGACGACGGTGTCGAGCCATTCCTGGTCGACCTTGCGGCCCGCGATGTCGAGCGGGAGGGTGATGTTCTCCAGCGCGGTCAGCGTCGGCACCAGGTTGAACGCCTGGAAGACGAACCCGATCCGGTCGCGGCGCAGCGCGGTCATCTGCTTGTCGGACAGCCCGGTCAGCGCGGTGTCACCGATGCGGACATGGCCCGCGCTCGCGCTGTCGAGCCCGGCCAGGCAGTGCATCAGCGTGGACTTGCCCGAGCCGGAGGGGCCCATGATCGCGGTGAACTCGCCTTTGGCGAAATCCGCTGAAACACCGTCCAAGGCCTTAACCTGTGTGTCTCCCGATCCATACAACTTGACCAGGTCTTGCGCGGCAGCCGCGATCTCGGTGGCGGCCGCCGCATCGACGGCCTCGGTGCCCATGGCGTGCGAAGTCATGATGTCCAGTCTGTCTGCCGACCGGTCAGCGCGCCATCCGGAATCCCCCCGATACCTAACTGATGACCCAGTCGAAGGCCTCGGCCTTCGAGCGCGCGCCTTCCGCGGTGCGGGAACGGTTGGGTTCGCCGAGGTCGGCGAGCAGCTCCTCGGTGAGGCCTACCAGACTCGCCAGGGCGGCCGGGGTGAACCAGTCCGGGCGGGTGGCGAAGAGGATGTCCTCGGAGGCGGTGTTGCCGCTGGCGCCGGGGGCGAAGGGGCAGCCGCCGAGGCCGCCGAGGGCGCCGTCGACCATCGTCGCGCCCGCCGCGACGGCGGCGAGGGTGTTGGCCACGCCCATGCCCCAGGTGTCGTGGCCGTGGAAGACGATGCGGCGCGACGGTGTGCGGTCGCGGACCGCCGAGACCAGCGCGCTCACCTGACCGGGGTGGGCCTGGCCGAGGGTGTCGGCCAGCACGATGTCGGCGGCGCCGTCGGTGCGCGGATCGTTGGCGATGGCCAGCACCCGCGCGGGGTCGACCTCGCCCTCGAACGGGCAGGTGAAGCTGGTGGCCAGGCAGAGCTGGATCGCACCGCCCGCCTCCTGCGCCAGCCGGATCGCGTCGGGCATGGCCGCGACCGAAGCCTCGGTGTCGCGGCCGATATTGGCCTTGTTGTGGCTGTCGGAGACCGAGAAGCAGTACTGGAAGTTGCGCGCACCGGCCGCCGCTGCCTTCTCGATGTGCCGGGGTGTGGCCACCCAGACCCAGCATTTCGCCAGCTCGTCCGGGGTGAGCGCCGCGATCAGCTCGAGCGAGTTGGCCATCGGCGGCACCAGATCCGGCCGGGCCATCGAGCCGATCTCCACTGCGGGCACGCCCGCGGCCAGCAGCCGCCGGACGACATCGATCTTCTGTTCGGTGGGCAGCACCTTGCCGGTGAGCTGCAAGCCGTCGCGCAGGGTCACATCCCGCAGCAGCGGGGCGGTCATCACCGCTGGTCCGGTTCCTGGGCGGGCACGCACATCACGCCGCCGCACGGTTTGTCACCGACGCTGGCTGGCGTCGGATGCACGGTCGGGCGCACATGGCCCGGCCCTCGCTGTTCCCACTTGCTGCGCACCGGTGGGCGGCGTCTGCCGTGTACTCGCCTGCTCACGTTGCCTCCAGCGCGTCGATCTGGTCTTCGCTCATCCCGAGCAGCCCGCCGAGCACTTCTCTGGTGTGCTCGCCGAGGTCGGGGCCGACATTGCGGATCGGCAGCGACTGTCCCCCGATCACCGGGACGATGCCGGGGAACCCCACCTGCTTGGGTTCGGGCTCGCCCACGTCGACGGGGAACGACTGGATCATATTGCGTGCGCGGTACTGCTCGTCGGCCACGATGTCGGCGGCGGTGTAGATCGGGCCGCACGGGATGGCGGCGTCGTCGAGCAGTTTCAGCGCCTCGTCGCGGGTGCGCCGGCTCGACCATTCGGCGATCGAGGCGTCCAGGCGTTCCCGGTTGCGCCAGCGGCCCGCGTTGTCGGCCAGCTCAGGATCGGCTGCCAGGTCGGGACGACCGATGACCTGCATGTAGCGCTGGAAGATGGCATCGCCGTTGCCGCCGATGATGATGCTGTAGCCGTCGCTGGTCGGATAGGCGTTGCTCGGGGCGATGCCTTCCATCCGGCCGCCGACCCGCTCGCGGTTGATCCCGTAGGCGAGGTGGTCGGGGACCAGCGACTCCATCACCGACAGGATCGACTCGTTGAGCGCGACATCGATGATCCGTTCCGTCTGCGGCACCTGACCGGACACCCGCTCCCGCTGGAACAACGCCATCACCGTGCCGAACGCGGCGTAGATGCCCGCGATCGAGTCGCCGATCGACACCCCCACCCGCACCGGCGGGCGGTCCGGATCGCCGACGAGCTCACGCAGACCGCCCACGGCCTCGGCGACCGCGGCGAAACCGGGCCGCGCGGCCATCGGGCCGGTCTGGCCGTAGGCGGAGATGCGGGTGATGACCAGCTTCGGGTTCACCTCCTCGAGCACCTCGGGGCCGAGGCCCCATTTCTCCAGCATGCCGGGCCGGAAGTTCTCCAGCAGCACGTCGCAGTGCCGCAGCAGATCGAGCACGACCGCGCGACCCGCCTCGGTGCGCAGGTCGAGCACGATCGACTTCTTGTTGCGGTTCACGGTGCGATACAGCATGGAGGTGTCGCCACCGTAGAGCCGCCAGTTGCGTAACTCGTCGCCCGTACCAGGGCGTTCCACCTTGATCACCTCGGCGCCGAAGTCGCCCAGAATACGTCCGGCGGTGGGAGCGGCAACGTAGTTGCCGAGTTCCAGGACGCGAACACCGTCCAACGGCCGAATCATTTCCGCCACCCCGCGACTCTAGCCCACCCGTCTCTCCGCGACTTCGGCGTGTCGTCCGACAGCTCGACTGTTGGCAGTCGGTCTCACCTCGGGTGTGCGGCAGGTGGGAGGTGGTTGGGGAGTTACCCATGTCCTCGCCTGGTCAGTTGGTCGCCCGTTCGGGACTCAGCTGGCCAGTCGCTGCGGCTCCTCGACGATGGAGTAGTGCTCGGCGTTGCCCTCGATGACAGTGCTCGGCTTGCCGTCGACGCCGATCGGGATGTCGCCGGCGAGGGTGATGCGGGTCAGGCGGCGGGGCTGGTTGTCGTAGTCGTCGATGGCGTAGTGCTGGGTGGCGCGGTTGTCCCAGATGGCGACGTCGCCGTCGGCCCAGGTCCAGCGCGTGGTGTTCTCCAGGCGGGTGACCCGGTCCTGGAACAGGCGGAACAGCGCCTGCGACTCGCTGGTGGACAGGCCGACGAAGTTCTTCACGAAGTGGCCGAGCAGCAGCGCGCGCTCACCGGTCTCGGGGTGCACGCGCACCACCGGGTGCTCGGTCTCGTAGTAGGTGGACTGGAACTCCGCGCGGTACTCTTCGGACTTCGGGCGCAGCGGCTCGACAGTGCGGGCGGCGTAGTCGTAGACGTTGGTGTGCACGGCGCGCAGGTTCTCGGCGAGCAACTTGAGTGGCTCGGGTAGCGAGTTGTAGGCGGCGACGGTGGAGGCCCAGGTGGTCGAGCCGCCGTAGGTCGGCAGGTGCTCGGCGCGCAGGATCGACGCCTTCGGGATGCGGTCGACGAAGGTGACGTCGGTGTGCCAGGAGTTGGCGCGGCCGGTCTCGGAATCGATGGCCAGGCTCTTGACGCCCTGCGACTTCACCGTCGGGTGCGGGGTGGTCGGGCTGCCGAGCAGCTGGGCGAACTCGTGCTGGCCGTCCTCGGTCAGGTGCTGCTGGCCGCGGAAGAAGACGACCTTGTGCTCGCCCAGCGCACGCCGGATCGTCGCGACGGTCGCCGCGTCGAGGTCACCACCGAGACGGACACCGTCGACCTGGGCGCCGATGTGGGCGCCGAGCTTGGTCACCGTCACGGTGGCGGTGGCGGTGGCGGGGATGGCGTGGTCGACCGTCATGGGAGATCACCTCTGTCGTTGTGGATCGGTTGGTATGCATCAAGCACACCGCGAATCCCGTTCGACTGACAGGTTTTCCCTCCGGGTGATCGGAACGCCTCAGCCGAGGTTCTCCCGCAGGTAGGCGAGGTCTTCGGCGACACCGTCGGCGGGCGTCTCCAGGATGACCGGCGCCCCCGCCGTCCGGCAGACCTCGGCCAGCAGCTGCGGGTCGATGGTGCCGTCGGCGAAATTGGCGTGCCGGTCGGCGCCGGAATCGAATTCGTCGCGCGAGGAGTTCAGGTGCACCAGGTCGATCCGGCCGGTGATGGCCTTGATCCGCTCGACGACGCCGACCAGGTCCTCACCGCCCGCCCAGGCGTGGCAGGTGTCGAGGCAGAAGCCGGCGCCGTAGTCGCCGACCGCGTCCCAGAGCCGGGCGATCGAATCGAAGTGCCTGGCCATCGCGTGATTGCCGCCCGCGGTGTTCTCGATCAGGATCGGCACGGCGAAGCCGCCCTTGTCCTGCTGGCGTTCGAACAGCTTGCGCCAGTTGTCGATTCCGGTGTCGAGCTCAGCGTCGGAGCGCACGTGCCCGCCGTGCACGACCAGGCCGAACGCGCCGAGATCGGCGGCGGCCTTCGCCTGCTGGGCCACGGCGTTGCGCGAGGGCATCCGCAGCCGGTTGTTCAGGCTGGCCACATTGATCTGATAGGACGAGTGCACGACGACGTCGATCGGACTGGCCAGGATCTGCGCGGCCTGCGGATGCGGCTGCGGTTTGTCCCAGCTCTGCGGATCGACCACGAACAGCTGGATGACCTCGGCGCCGAGCTTCTCACCGAAGCCGATCGGATCGCTCTCGTCGCGAACGTGTGCTCCAATGCGCATGATGCCACCCTAATCCGCGGCACCGACATGATCGGCGATGTTGCACTCCGGGGGTATCAGGAGATACATCGGTAGAATTCGGACGGGTGCTTCTGCCCTGGAGGGGGTGACTTCGCGGTGTTGCGCAAAGGCGACGTGTTCGCCGGGTACACGATCCGGCGCGTGCTCGGATACGGCGGCATGGGCGTGGTCTATCTGGCCCGGCATCCCCGGTTGCCCCGGCTCACCGCGCTGAAGCTGCTCAGCCGCGACCTGTCCGCCGACGACGAGAGCCGCCGCCGGTTCGAGCGCGAGGCCGACCTGGTCGCCCAGCTCGAACATCCCAACATCGTCAACGTCTACGACCGCGGCAACGACGACGATCAGCTGTGGATCTCCATGCAGTTCGTGGCAGGCACCGATGTCGCGACGGCCGATGTCAATGTGCTCACCCCGGACCGGGCCGTACAGATCGTCGCCGAGACCGCGACCGCCCTGGATTTCGCGCACGCGGGCGGTGTCCTGCACCGCGACGTGAAACCGGCCAACATCCTGCTCGCGAAGCCGCCGATCGGCCGCCCGGAACGGGTGGTGCTCACCGACTTCGGGATCGCGGCCGTGCGCGACAGCGAGACGACGCTGTCCTCGGCGGGCACGATCACCGCCACCCTGGCCTACGCCGCCCCCGAACACATCGCAGGCGCTCCGCTCGATCACCGCGCCGACCAGTACTCGCTGGCCTGCACCCTGTTCTGGATGCTGACCGGCTCGGTGCCGTTCCCCGGCCCCAACCCGGCCGCGGTGATCCAGGCGCACCTGAGCAAGCCGGTGCCGCCGCTGCGCAGCCTGCGCCCCGACCTGCCGTCGACCCTGGAGGCCGTGCTGGCCAGGGCCACCGCCAAACGGCCGGAGGCGCGGTACGCCAGCTGCGCGGAATTCGCCCAGGCGGCCAGGGCCGCGCTGTTCGCGGTCCCCGGCCCGTGGCATCACCACCAGCAGCCGACGGCGACCGGCGTGGTGCTGCGAGCACGCGAGCCGTATCCGCAGCAGCACTATTCGCGACCGGCCACCCCGCCACAGCCGCATCCGCAGGCGCGACCGGCCACGCCGCCACAGCCACATCAGCAGGCGCGACCGGCCACGCCGCCGCAGCCACATCAGCAGGTGCCGCCGACCACGCCCGCCCAGCCGCATCAGCACGTACCGCGACCGCCGACGAGCGGTACCGCGATCCCGCCGCGGCGCGGGACGCAGCGGCCGGGCACCATCGACTTCCCCGGTGGCCGTAACCATCCCGGCTATATCGTGCCGCCGCAACCGCGGCGGCCACCGTGATCGGTACGGGCTGGACGGTCGCTACACGAGCAACCATCCGCCCGGTCGGCTGCTGCTAAGGTTTCGTTGATTTTCCCGTGGCGGGCCACCCGGCCGCGGCTTTTCTTGCTGTACGCGCGTGCGCTGGTGGGTCCCGGCGCACGGCGGGAAGTGGAGCAGACATGCTGGCCAACGGAGATGTCTTCGCCGGCTACGTCATCGAACGGCAGCTCGGCCGTGGTGGCATGGGTTCGGTCTACCTCGCCAAGCACCCTCGCCTTCCGCGGATGACCGCGCTGAAGTTGCTCAATCGCGAGATGTTCTTCGATCAGGAGGTGCGGGCGCGGTTCGAACGGGAGGCGGATCTGGTCTCGCGCCTGGATCACCCGAACATCGTCACCGTCTACGACCGCGGTCTCGACGACGAACAGCTGTGGATCTCCATGCAGTTCATCGACGGTATCGACGCCGCGTCGGTGGACCCGCAGACACTGCCGCCCGCCCGCGCGCTGCAGATCGTGAAGGAAACCGCCGACGCGCTCGACTACGCGCACGGCATGGGTGTGCTGCACCGCGACGTGAAACCGGCCAACATCCTGCTCGCGCGCTCCGGCGCGGGCCGCGGCGAACGGGTCTACCTCACCGACTTCGGCATCGCCCGATTGCGTGACGACACCGGTCATCTCACCCAGACCGGCACCTTCACCGCGACCCTTGCCTACGCCTCCCCCGAGCAGCTCACCGGTGCGTCCCTGGACCATCGCTCCGACCAGTACTCGCTGGCCTGCACCCTGTTCTGGCTGTTCACCGGGTCGGGCCCGTTCACGGCGACCAATCCCGCCGCGGTCATCCAGGGGCATCTGCAGCAACCGCCGCCGTCGCTGAGCAGCGTGCGCCCCGGCCTGTCCTATGCCCTCGACGCGGTGCTGGCCAAGGCCATGGCGAAGCGGCCCGACGACCGTTTCGACTCCTGCTCGGATTTCGCGAACGCCGCGATCGCCGCGCTCAACAACCCGAGCGCGCCCGCGATGCCGATCGTCGGCCAGCGCCCGACCACGGGCGGCGCGATCCCGGTCACGGGTGGCCCGCGTCCGACCACCGGCGGCGCGATCCCGCAGACCGGTTCGCCGTATCCCCTTGCCGCGCAAGGGCCGATGACCGGCGGCCCGATGGGCACCGCGAGTCCGATGACCGGCGGACCCATGGGCACCGTGGGACAGGGCCACATGACCGGCGGCCCCATGGGCACCGCGGCACAAGGCCCGATGACGGGCGGCCCGATGGCCAACCAGGCGCCGCTGACCGGCGGTGCGGCGACGCAGAACCCGTACGCCCAGCAGTCCCGACCGCAGTATCCGACGCCGCCCGCTCCGCCGCGCCCGCCGACGGGCGGGGGTTTCGGCCAGTACCAGCAGGGTCCGCGACCGCCGTCGAAGTCGAACACCGGGCTGATCGTCGGCATCGTCGTCGCCGTCATCGTGGTGCTCGCGCTGCTGATCGGCATCGGGGTCGCGGTCAGCGGCGATGATTCCGGCGGCGGCTCCACCACGACGACCTCGATGGCGGCAGGCAAACACGTCACTCCGAACGCCGACGCCATCAGCGCCGAGTTCGGCCGGATGGTGCCCGCCAACACCGACGGCGACACCGGCTACAACGGCGCTTCCTGCTGGGAGACCGACACCAGCTACACCCCCTCGCCCAACGACGGCGACCCCGACTTCGGCGCGTGGGTCTGGCAGTGGCGCTGCTACGACGGTGGCGGCAGCGGCGGCAACGATCCGTTCTACCGGATCTACGTCTACAACTCGGCGGCCGACGTGCAGGCCGTGATCGACGGGCTGCCGGCCAACACCGAGTCGGTCGACACCAACGGCGGCAAGCAGTACACCAACTTCAAGTACACCGACAACGGGAACAAGATCATCACCCAGTTCACCGGCGACCCCGACCGCGCCCAGTTCCTGATGTTCACCGACGCCTACGGCACGGCCGACGAGGTGCTGCGCTGGTGGCGCTCGGCACCGCTGAACTGAGCGAATGATCGACGAGAGCGGCGTTTTCGCCGGGTACACCATCGAGCGGCTGCTCGGCCGCGGCGGCATGGGCTCGGTGTATCTGGCGCGTCATCCGCGGCTGCCCCGGCGCACCGCGATGAAGCTGCTGAATCGGGAACTGTTCTTCGACACCGAGATCAGGGCCAGGTTCGAGCGCGAAGCGGACCTGGTCGCGCAGCTGGAACATCCGAATATCGTCACCGTGTACGACCGCGGCGTCGAGGACGACCAGCTGTGGATCTCGATGCGCTACATCGACGGCGCCGACGCGGCCTCGCTGTCGGCCCCCGTCGATCCGGCGCGAGCGGTGCGCATCGTCGCCGAGACCGCGGCGGCGCTGGACTTCGCGCACAGCAGGGGCGTGCTGCATCGCGATGTGAAACCGGCGAACATCCTGCTCGAGCCGGTCGACGGCGGCGAGCGCGTCTACCTCACCGATTTCGGCATCGCCCGCCTGCACAACGACAATGCCGCCAAGCTCACCCAGACCGGAACCTTCACCGCCACCCTCGCGTTCGCCTCCCCGGAGCAGTTGTCGGGAATCGCCCTCGACGGACGCGCCGACCAGTACTCACTGGCCTGCACACTGTTCCGGCTGCTTACCGGCACCACTCCGTTCGAGGCCGGCAACCCGGTCGCGGTGATCCAGGGTCATCTCCAGCAGCCACCCCCGCGTGCGAGCTCGCTGCGCTCCGATCTCCCGCCCGCGCTGGACGCGGTGCTGGCCCGCGGCATGGCCAAGCGGCCGGACGAGCGGTTCGGCTCGTGCGCCGAGTTTGCTGCGGCCGCGGGTCAGGCACTGACCGATCCGACAGCGGGACAACCGTTCCTGGCGTCAGCCCAGACCAGAACGTATCCACCGAACTCGCCCTACACGCCTGCCCCTGGTTACCCGGTCGCCGGGATGACACCGTTCCCCGGCTCGGATGCGGCGTCCGGACCGAACGCGTGGCCCGCTGCCGGTACCCCGTCGTGGCCCGGCGCACAGCAGTCGTCATCGCCCGACATGCAGCAGGCGCCGTGGCCAGGCACGCAACAGCCGTCGTCACCTGGCAGGCAACAGCCACCGTGGCCCGACGCCCAGCAACCGTCGGGGCCGGGCGCGCAACAGCCTTCGTCGCCCGGCATGCAGCAGTCGTCGTGGCCCAACGCCCAGCAGCCGTCGCCGGCCGGCACGCCACAGCCTTCGTCACCAGGCATACAACAGCCTTCATGGCCGGGCGCCCAACACCCGTCATCGCCGGGCATGCAACAGCCTTCGTGGTCGGGCGCGCCGCAGCTGTCGCCTGCCGGTTTCCAGCAGCCGCCACCCGGTGGGCAGCAGGCGTCGTGGCCGGATAGCGCCCAGCAGCCCTCATGGCCGGGCGCCGGGGCGCAGCACGGATCGTGGCAGGCCGGTTCCTCGCCGAGTCGTTCCGCGCCGAATGCACTGGCCGCGCGGCCGCGTGATGCCTCGGCGCCCAGTGGCGACGGCGAGCGATCGAAGGTCGCCGAGGACTATCTCGGTCCGAAGCGGGACTCCCGCTGGCAGGCGTCACCGGCCGGGTGGACAGCGATGCTCATCCTGCTCGGGATCGTCGGCCTCATCGCGGCGGTCACATGGGCCGTCGCGAGTGGGGCGACCGACCCGGCCGAGGCGGGCGCTGCAACCGACACCACGACCGAGTCGGCGTCGCGCACAGCCACTTCCGTCGCCCAGCGCACGACATCGAGCGCCGCCTCGCCGACGACCAGCGACCGCAAGGTCATCGGGGCGAACGCCGCGCAGCTCAGCGATCAGTTCCCGCGCATGCTGCCGCACACCTCCGCGAGCAACCTGGTCCACGCGGGTTCGGGCCTGGGCAACGCGGGCTGCTTCGCCTACGACCGTGCCACCGCGAGCCGCGACACCACCGACGCCGATATGGGTGACTGGGTGGTCATGTGGCACTGCTTCGGCGGCGGCAACAAGGCGATCTACGAGTTCTTCCTCTACCCCTCGGCGGACCAGGCACAGCAGGCTGTCGCCGCCTTGCCCGCCCATGATGCCCGCGCGACGACGCACACCGGCCACACCTACACGAACTTCGTTCTGCACGACAGCCAGCCGAAGTCGCCGCGCATGGTCACCCGGTTCGACGCCGACCCGGACCGCGCGGCCATCCTCATGTACAGCCGCGGATTCATCGCCGACGAGGCGCAGATGCTCGAGTGGTGGCACACCGCGCCACTGACCTAGCCCGCGGCGGTCAGCGTGTAGTGCACGAAGTCGCGCACCGGCTCGTATCCGATCGCCTGGTAGATCTTGTTCGACGTCGGATTGGCCAGATCGGTGAACAGGCAGACGTCGGCGCCCTCGGCCCGGACGACCCCGGAAACGGCGGCGGTCAGCGCACTGGCAAAGCCGTTGCCACGCAGTTGCGGAGGCGTGTAGACGGGGCCGATTCTGGCCCAGCCGAGGATCTCGACGTTGCGGCCGACGAAGGCGGCAGGCGCCCCGTCGTGCTCCCACAGCCACCAGAACCCGGCGTCGATCCGCCGCCGCGCGGCGTCCTCGTCGAACGGCCGCGGTTCACCGATCTCGGCACAGAAGGCCTCGACGAAGGCCCGGCAGACGTCGAGATCGTCCACGGTGGCCGGACGCGGCTTGCCCACCGCCGCGGGAACGGACAGGGTTCCGAGCCGGAACAGGCGGGCCGAGAACGACTCCGCGTCGGTCCCGCCCGTCACCCGCGACCAGTACCGGGCGAAGGCGGCCGCGTCGGTCCGGACGCCTTCGACGCTGGTCGGCGGGGCCTGCTCCGCCGAGAAGGCGTCGGCCACGGCCGAGATGCTGTGCGGTGGGAGCTCGCCGAGGTAGACCCTGCCGCCGAAGGCACTGGTGGCGACGCCGACGACCTGACCCGCGTCGTCGCGTACCGTCAGGAATCGGGTCATCGCGCCGCCCGCCCGGCCACCGAGTTCGTTGGCGATCGCGGTGGCGATCACCGTATGCCGCAAGGGGTCTTGACACAGGAAGGCCTCGGCCTCGGCCAGAAAGCGGGCGGCGTCGCCGGTGATGTCGATACGCACAGCATCGACGGTAGGCCCTGGACGGGCCGATCGCACCTGAATTCTGCTGCCGCTCAGTCCTTCTCGAGCGCGTCCCGGTCGGTGCGCAGCTTCAGCAGGATGAGGCCCGCGGTGCAGGCCAGGATCAGGCCGGCGACGGTGATCTCCACATGCAGGCCGGCGATGCCGAGCCCGGCGCCGACGAGACCGCCGACGAAGAACAACCAGCCCATGACCCGTGCGGCGACCACGACAGTGCGATTGCCCGGCGGGTTCGACAGTGCGTGCTGAATATTTGCCGCTGCGACCGAATCACCGTTCGCCGCCGCGGGTTTCAGCCGGGGTGTCGAATAAGCTCCCATCAGATTCTCCTCGATGACGCCGATCAGATTCTTGCGTCGCGCAACCCTCGCGCGTCAGTAGTGCTGTTCCGGGCGTCTCATGCGTAACTTTGCTCACACACGCTACGACTCGGCGACGCCGATCGCGCGCGACACGTCCCAGCGACACGCCGACGAAATCAATCCGATATCTGAATCACAAATGTTTAAAAAGTACTGATTCACCGGACCCGCACTGCCGATTCGCCGGTCCTGCACTACTGTGAGGCGACTCGAAGCCGACGAGGAGTGCACGCGATGGATGACAGCCCGACCAAGCTCGTAGGTCCGGCCATCGCTGTTGGCGCGGTGTCACTCGGACTGATCGTCATCGGTGCGTGTGGTGTCGGGCAGCAGGATGTCTATGTTCCGCCGCCCCCGCTGAACGCGAATCTAGCCGCCGCACCGAGCCGGATCGCCGAGGAGACCTCCTCGACGACCGTACGGATCTCGATCCCGCCCTCCCCCAGCTGGCGGATCGCACCGTACATGTCGCCGCGGAAACCGTTCAGCCTCAGCTCGACCGAGACCTCACCGTCGGAACCGCCGCCCGAGGGCGAGACGACGACCGAGTCCCAGCCCGCGGAGGCGACCACCGAATCTCGTCCGCCCGCGACCACCGCCGAGGACCAGTCCACGACGACTCCGCCGCGCAGCACCACCACCCGGCCGGTGCCGACACTCACCACCCCGCCGCGAACCCGCCCGCCGGTGGACGACGAGGAAGCCGCCGAGACGGACTCTCCGACGACCCGCGCCCACGACCACACCACCCCGCCGGCTGACACCGGCGCCACCCCGACACCGGCCGCGACCACCGAGTCGCCGACTACAACGACCACTACCGACGACGAGGGCTGACACAGCGATGGTGCGCACCCCGGCCGGGGCACGCACCGTCACCGATCCGTCCTACAGCTCCGGCAGGTCGTAACTGCCGACGCGGTCGGCCAATACCCGCCGATGTTCCAGCGCGCCGCCGAGCGTCTGGCCGATCGCGGTCAGCCGGGCGACGTAGTGGCTCACCGGATATTCCGCGGTGACACCGATGCCGCCGTGCATCTGGATCGCCTCGCGCCCGATGTGCTCGGCGGAGCGCGCGACCTGCAGCCGCGCCCGCGAGGCCACCACCGGATCGTTGCCGCCGTCGGCCAGCGCCGCCGTCGCGAACAGGCTGATGCTGCGGGCCAGTTCGAGCGAGACGTAGCAGTCCGAGGCGCGCTGGGTCAGCGTCTGGAACTTCGACAGCGTGACGCCGAACTGCTTGCGGGTCTTGAGGTAGTCGGTGGTCAGGGTCAGCGCGATCTCCATCGCCCCCACCGATTCCGCGCACAGCGCCGCCTGCGCGTACCCCTGGGCCAGCGCGATCTGCTCGGCCGCGTCGACGGTGTCGCCCAGCAGTTCGCCGGTGGCGCCGTCGAAGTCGAACTGCGCGCCGCGCCTGCCGTCGAAGGTCCGGTAGGCGCGCTTGGTCACCCCGGTCCCGTTCGGGTCGACCAGCAACAGGCCGGTACCGCCGCCGGGCAGCACCGCGCTGACGATCAGCTCGTCGGCGCAGTCACCGCGCAGCACCGGGTTCTTGACGCCGGTCAGCGTGTACCCGTCGCCCTGCGCGGTGGCGGCCGTGGTGATCTCGGTCGACGGCCAGCGCAGGCCGGGCTCGGCGTGCGCGAAGGCCAGCAGCTTCTCCCCCGCGGCCAGCGCGGGCAGCAGGCGCCCGCGCTGTTCGGGGCTGCCGGTCAGCTTCAGCAGTTCGGCCGGGATCACGACCGCGTCGAGCACCGGTTCCGGGGCGAGCGCGCGACCGAGCTCCTCCTGCACCAGCATCGCCTCGACCGGGCCCGCGCCGACGCCGCCGTCGTCCTCGTCGATGGTCAGGCCGAGCACGCCCAGCTCGGCCAGCTGCTTCCAGACCGTGCGGTTCCAGCCGGGGTCGGTCTCGCCGACCTTCGCCAGTGCTTCGCCGTCGTAGAACCGGTGCAGCAGTTCGCGCACGGTGTCGCGCAGCATCGTCTGTTCGTCGGTGAGTTCGAGATCCATGTCAGCGCCTCACAATCCGAGGATCGTGGAGGAAATGATCGAGCGCTGGACCTCGCTCGAACCTCCGTAGATGGTGACCTTGCGGTAGTTCAGGTAGCTGGGACCGGTGTGCTGGGCCCAGGCGGGCGAGGCGATACCGTCGGCGCCGACCGGGAGCGCGTCGGCGCCCGCGATCTCGAGCAGCAGTTCGGTGGCCTGCTGCTGCAGCTCGGAGCCGCGCAGCTTCAGCACCGAGGAGACCGGGTTCGGCTTGCCGTCGGCGGAATTGGAGACCACGCGCAGCTGGGTGAGTTCCAGCGCGAGCAGCTCGTTCTCCAGCTCGGCGACGCGGGCCGCGAACACCGGGTCCTCCAGCAGCGTCCCGTGGCCGGTCCTGGTCTGGCGCGCATAGTCTTTCGCGAGCCCGATCTTGACCTTGGTCTTGCCGACGCCGGTGATCGAGGTGCGCTCGTTGCCGAGCAGGAACTTGGCGTAGGTCCAGCCCTGGTTCTCCTCGCCGACCAGCTGATCGGCGGGTACCCGGACGTTCTCGAAGAAGACCTCGTTGACCTCGTAGCTGCCGTCGATCAGCTTGATCGGGCGCATGGTGACACCGGGCGACTTCACGTCGAACAGCAGGAAGGAGATGCCTGCTTGCTTCTTCGGCGCGTTCGGATCGGTGCGAACGAGACAGAAGATCCAGTCGGCGTACTGGCCGAGCGTGGTCCAGATCTTCTGGCCGTTGACGATGTAGGAGTCGCCGTCGCGGACCGCGGTGGTGCGCAGCGCGGCGAGATCGGACCCGGCGTCGGGCTCGGAGAAGCCCTGGCACCACCAGATGTCGAGCGCGGCGGTCGGCGGGAGGAAGCGCTGCTTGAGTTCCTCGGAACCGAACTGGGCGATGACCGGCCCGACCATCGAGGCGTTGAACGTGAGCGGCTCTGGCACCGAGGCCAGCTGCATCTCGTCGAGCCACAGGTGGCGCTGCATCGGCGTCCAGTCCTTGCCGCCCCACGCCACCGGCCAGTTGGGCACGGCCAGACCGTGGTCGTTGAGGATCTTGTTCGCGGTGACGATGTCGTCGCGGGACAGCTCGTGGCCGAATTTGACGCGGTCCCGGATTTCGGCCGGGATCTCGGTCTTGTAGAAATGCCGGAGTTCGTCGCGGAAGGCGACCTCTTCAGGGGAAAGGGCTAACTTCATCCGGATCTCCCAGCGTGGTTGGTAGCCGTCGAGAAAAACCTACCCCTGAGTAAACGCCAGTGTCGACTACATCACACTTGCTGACGGTCAGCCTTCGCGGCGGAACGCTCGCCGGTGGCTCGGCGACCCGGTCGGCGACCTGGTACGTTGCCAGACGAGCCGGGAACGGCGACGAGCATCCACCGAGGAGTTACGGGTGAACGGCAGATCCATCGCAGGCCGGGCAGCGGCGGTCACCGCGGCGAGCATCGGCGCGGTGACACTGTTCGCCACGACCGCGAGTGCGGCCCCCACCCCGCTCGAAGACGGCATCGGCCACCTGACCCACCTCGCCGGCGAGGACGTCTCGGCGAAGGCGGGCGTCGGCGCGCTGGGCAGCTTCACCAAGCTGGTCGGCGCCGACACGCTGCGCGACATCTCGGCCCAGTTCATCCCGTTCTCCTACGCGGCGCCGACTTTCGGCTGCGGCAGCAACGGCCCGATCACCACGATCATCGCCGCCGCCACCTTCGAGGGACCGGGCCCGCGCACCGAGACGAGCATGGCGCCCGGCGACATCCGGTTCAGCGCCAGCCCGCGGCACACCGGCTTCGCGCTGGCGTCGGGCCTGAGCGTGGCCTGGGTGAACGTGAACACCGGGCAGAGCGGCATCGTCGCGCTCGACGACCAGACCGAATTCCAGCTGCCGTCGCTGTCGAAGACCGTGCACAGCGGCGCGGGCACCGTGATCGCCTCGATGTGGGGCACGATCGACTACCCCGGCGCCCGCTGCGTGATGACCCCGACCGTCGGCACTTTCGTCGTCCCCGACCTGCCGGTCCAGGCCACCGAAGCGCCGGCCGCACCGCCCGCTCCCGCACCGCAGGCCACCAGCCCCGGCTCGGGTGAGGCTGCCACGGGTGCGCCGAAGTCGCAGGCTCCCGCACCGGAAACCGCGGCTCCGGCACCGGCTCCCGCGCCCGCCGAAGCACCGCAGCCCGCGCCCGCCCCGGCGAACCCGCCGTCGGCGCTCACCGTCGGCGGCTGATTCCACGACGTCGTCCCGCGACTTCCGTTCGGATCGGCCGCGCGGGCGACACCCCGATCGGTGACGCCGCCGGATCGAGCTCACCGATATCGACCGCGCAGGCGGCACCCGGATCGGAAAAAGCCCGCCGGACCGAGCTGATCGAAATCGACCGCGCGCAGGCGTTCCCGGATCGGTGACGCCCGCCGGATCGGGCTAGGCCGGGCGGATGCGCAGAACGGTGCCTTCCTCGGATCCGGCCAGCAGGGCCGACGAGTCGGCGGGATCGGCGACGACCGCCGTCAACGGCTGAGTGGAGACGACGGTGCACGCGGCGCCCGACTTCGGGTCGACGCGGACAAGATGGCCGGCCAGGGTGGTGACGTACAGGGCGCCGTCGCGGACAACCAGATCGTCGACGAAATCGGGCAGGGTGCCGAACGAGGTCAGATCGGCGACGGTGGTGCTGTCGGCCGGGTTCGTGCGGGACAGGCGAAGGACGCGGCCGACCGGTGCGCCGTCGGCGGCGACGAAGTTGGCGGTGACGTAGACCGAATCACCGGCGACCACAACGCCGTTGGGCCCGTCGACATTCACGCCTGCCCACCAGGCCATGTCCTCGCTGCCGTCGCGGCGCAGCCGGTGCAGGCCGTTGGCGGTCGTCACGTAGAGGTTGCCGTCGGCGTCGAACGCGGCGCCGTTGGGCTGCGGGAAGCCGGTGGCGAAGGGGGTGGGCACAGGATTGGCTGCCATGGGGTCGAAGCGGACGATCCCGCCCGAGCCCGCCAGCGGCGAATTGCCGGTGACGACATAGAGCAGCCCGTCGGGGCCGAGCCGGACCGCGCCGGGGGCCGCGACCGCGACGGTGGCGGTCAGCTTCCCCTCGCGGTCATAGCGCTGCACCTCGCCGCGCATGACCCGCGCGACCCACAGATTCCCGGTGGTATCGAGGCCGAAGTTCTCCGACCAGTCCAGCAGCGGCACACTCGAGCGGATCGCGACATCCTGGCGCGCCTGCCCACACTTCGAGAGGGGGGCGGCACCGGCCGTGCCGGTACCGAACGAAGCGGTGGTCACCATGGCCGCGCCGACAGCAACGTGGGCGACGCAACGGCGGAACGACGACATGCAAGACCTCGACTCAGTTGACCCAGCTCGACGCGCGAAGTCTAACGGCTACCCAGGGGTAGTGGTGTGTCCACACTGTCCAGCGAACGCCACGGTATCGCGCATCGTGCTCGTCGAACAGTATCGCGCACCGGTTCTGTCGCACACGACAATTCGCCCAGCGGTCATAATCGCTGCGTGCCCTACTTCCACAGCGCCCGCGGCCGGCTGCATTACCGGCGGTGGCCGGTCGAGGCGCCCGCCGCGACGCTGGTGCTGCTGCCGGGCACCGGCCAGCACAGCGGGCACTATCACCGCTTCGCCACCGCGCTGGATCGGCTCGCGCGCATCGAGCTGTGGACACTGGACACCGCGGGCCAGGGCCTGAGCGAAGGCGATCCGGATGCGCCGGGCACCATCGACGAGCTCGCCGCCGACGCACGGGGACTGCTCGACGAGGTCACGGCGGCGGCGCCGGTGCTGATGGGCCATTCGCTCGGCGCCGTCACCGCGCTCGCCGTCGCCGCCGAAAAGCCCGGCGACCTGGGCGGACTCGTCCTCTGTGGCACGCCGCGGCGCGCCACCGAGATCGCGCTCGACCCGCGCCTGCCGGTCCTCGCGGTGCACGGAGCCGACGATCGGCGAGCGCCCATCGATGTGATCCGGCTATGGACAGCGCGGCACGGATCGGTAGATTTGCGCGAGTACGCCGACGCCGGACACGACCTGTTGCATGAACCGGTGCAGCAGCGGGTGACCGCCGATATCGCGGAGTGGGTACTCGCCGCGGTGCGATGAACGACGAAGGGGGAGCGGTGCAACCGAATCGAACAGGGCTGCCGAATACGGCGGCCCTCGGTCAGGCCGTGGACGAGGGTGGACTGTGGATCGACGGCCTGCTCGTCGCCGACGGTGCACCGGAACGCTGCGCCCAGCGCTACGAGCGGCTGGCCGACGCGGTGGAAGCCCAGGTGCGGGCACTGGGCGGCGCGGAGGTGATTCCGGGTTTCGGCGGACTCGCCTCGGGTGCCGCGCTGCGCACCGGATTCGAGGGCAAGGCGGGGGACGCACTGGAGCAGCTGCGCGCCTACGCGAGCACCGCGCGTGCGCTCGCCGCCGTCTTCCGCGCCGCGGGCGCCGCCTATCAGGAAGGCGATCAGATGCTGGCAGGCGCGGTCGCCGCGGTCGAGGTTCCGGGAGCGAGCCATGCGTAGCATTTCCGCACCGGGCACCGATCCCGACTACTGCCCCACCGTCGAGGTCTTCGACAACCTCTCGCACGCCGAGATCTACCAGGCCGTCCGGCAACTCGATCCGGCGGCGCTGGCCGGTGCGGGCCAGTTGTTCCTGGCCGCGTCGACCGGGCTCGGTGACGAGGTCGAGAACGCGCACAGCGAGATCAGGGCCGCCATCGCCGACGGCTGGCGTGGCGCCGCCGCCCAGCAGGCGAGCGACGCGGTGCGTGACTTCGAGCAGGCGGGCAGGCGGATCGCCGATGTGCTGACCGCGGTCGGCGTCCGGCTGAGCCAGGCGGGCGATGCCGCCGAATCGGTACGCGCCGCGATCGCGGAACCCGATGGGGTGCAGCCCGATCCGGCCGCCGCGCTGCTGGACTCGCAGCAGGCGTCCGACAATGCCGCGATCGTGCGGCAGGCCGAGAACGCCCGCCTCGATGCGGTGCGGGCGATGGAGTCGATCTACGCCGGGGCTTTCGTGCCGACGGGGTCGGGAGTTCCGTCGTTCTCCGACATCACCACGGAGCCGGGGACGCTGCCCGCCGCGGCCGTGCCGAACGGTGTCGCTGGCGTGCCGTCCACCACCGAGCCTGGCGCCTCGACTTCGCCGGTCACCACCGCGACGGACACCGCCTCGGCTGCCGGAACCCCGGCGGATACCGCAAGTGCGGAGGCCGCAACCGCCGCAGCAGGTACGCAGGTGAGTGGCGGAAACGGTACGCCGACAGGTACTTCCGTCGCGTCGGCGGCGACTGCCGCGGCTGCGGTCGCGCCCCCGCAGGTCACACAGGCCGTGCAGATCGTGCAGTCGAAGGCCGGCGCCCCCGCCGCGACCACGGTGGCGGGCAGCCCAGCGGCGGCCGCTCCGGCCGGTTTCGTCCCCTCGGCCGACCCGCGCATCCGCCGCGACCGCCCCTCCGCCGATCAGCAGTCCACCAGCAGTGCGAGCTCCGGAACGACCGACACCGCGACGGCGTCGACCAGCCACGACCCCGCCGCCGCGAGTGGCGACGCCGCGGCGGGCATGAGCGCGGGCGCCATCGGCGGACTGATGGGCGGGGCGATGATGGCCGCCGATACCACCCGGCCGCCGAACGGTCCGCGCCCACAGTCACCGCAGGAGGACGACGAGGAAGACGACGACGAGTTCCTGCGGTTCCTCGACGAGGAGCCGACCTATCTGGAGCCCGCCGACGAGGTGAACGCGCTGATCGGCAAGATGGAGCCGACCAGTCCCGCCGTGCTCGGTGAGTGGACCGAGCGGGGGTGAACTGGCACCTCACGCCGGACCAGTTCGCGCTGGCCTGGGCGCGCATCGACGGCGACCGGATCCCGTATCCGCTCGCCGTGCGCGCCTCGGCCCGCGACACCGCCGAACGCGCGGCCCAGCAGCCCGCGCTCGACGCCTGGTCAACCCGGACCCTGGACGCCGATCTGTCGGCGGCGCTGCGGGTACTCGCCAAGCCGGAGATCCGGGTCGAAGTCTGCGGGCAGGTCGCGGCGGCGGTCCGGATGCTCGGTGCCGTCACCGGTGACGTGGCCGTGCTCGCCGTACAGGAACCGGGCAGCACGGACGACCGCGGCGGCAGCGTCCACGTCCAGGTCGGCAGCACGAAACGGTTTGCCGCCCAGGTGTTCTCACGGATTCCCGCGCAGCTCGCCGGGACCGGCAACCGGATCTCCGCACTCGCGGCCAAGGTGCGCGAGGACAGCCGCGACCTGGTCACCGCGCCCGTCGCCGGACCGTCCGACGCCGCCCGCATCCGCAGGCTGTTGCAGCGCCCGCGCAGCGGCATCGGGCAGATCCTGGTCGCCGCGGGCGGGGACGAAGCACCGACCGGCGTGCTCTCCTGGATCGATGTCACCGGCGACGGCCGCTACCTCGTGCACGCGGCCCAGCACGTAGACATCGCCCCGGCGACCCCGGAATGCGCGGCCGACTGGCTGCGCAGGTTGCTACGCAGCGTGTGACCGGCTAGCCCAGCCGGAGGAATCCGGCCAGCGCGGCCAGTTCTTCCGGTGTGTCCGGCAGGTACTCGGTGAGCAGCGGCGAGCGGATCACGATCGCCTTCCACATGGCCCGGCACAGCGTCGCGTGGATCACGGTGCGCGACAGCAGCGGTCGCATCCCGAACGGCGCGTCGGCGGGCGTGGACGTGGTCATCGACAGCACGACGACGGCGGCTTCCCGGCCACGGAACCGGTCGGGCGTGCCGACCAGGACGTCCTCGATCTTGGCGCGCGCCAGCAGGGTTCGGATCCGCGCCACCTGCGCGGCGTACGGCGCCACGACGAACACGTCGTGCGGATGCAGCCGACGGGCCCGGCCACCGGAGGTCCAGGTCTCGCCGAGCAGGGCGCGCACCCGGCGCACCACCTCGCGCGCCTCGGCATCGGATTCGGTGGCACTGCCGCGATGCTCGACGAGCACGGTGCTCACACCGGGCGCGATACCGGCCAGATCCCGGGCGAGGGTGATGGTTTCGCTGGCCCGCAGCCTGCCGTCATAGCAGCTCGCCGACACCGGCTCGCACAGCGCGGGATGCATGCGCCAGGTGCGATCGAGGAAGTAGCCACGTTCGGCGGGCAGGGTGGCGGCGCCGTCGCACAGCCATTCCAGCGCCGAGACCTGCACCCGCTGCGGGTGCGCCGCCTGCGCGGGCGGCGGCACCGGGTCGCCGATCAGCAGCAGGTTGCGCGCGCTCACGGCAACCGCGACGGTGTCGGCCAGCGAACATGCCCCCGCGTCGGCGATGACCAGCAGGTCCAGCGACTCCGGCGCGATCAGGGTGTCGTCGACGAAATCGGCGGTGGTGCCACCGATCACGCACCCGTTGACGGCATTGTCGAGGAACCGCGGGTACCGGGCGGCGTCGATGGCCGACCATTCGGGGCCGACCGAGGCGACGTCCTTCTTGGCCACCAGCTCGGGCAGCAATCCGGCCTCGACGACGGCGTCGAAGATCCGCTCGATCACCGCGTGCGACTGCGCGACCACGCCGATCCGCCACCGGTGCCGGGTGACGAGCCGTTCGATCGCGCGGGCGGTGGTGCCGGTCTTGCCGGTGCCGGGCGGGCCGTGCACGGCCAGGTAGGAGGCGTCGAGGGCGCCCACCGCGCTCGCCAGTGCCGCGGCGACGTCACCGTGTACCTCCGGCAGCGCCATCCCGTCGCGCAAGCGCGGCGCGCGGCGCAGGAGCAGGTCGTAGACGGCGTTCTCGGGGACCGACGGCAGCGTCATGAGCAGGTCCTGGGCGGTGAACTCCAGTGCCGCTTCGATATCGGCTTCGCCGTCGGGCGGGCCGGGGGCGATGGCCGCGGGGAGGTCGTCGTACGGCGGGCAGCCCGCGGGGAGCAGCTCCTCCAGCCGGACGGTGTCGTCGAAGTTCGCGTCGACGGCGCAGCCGAGGACGGTCGCCGTGGCGGTGGCGCGGCGACCGAGGGTCTGGGTCATGCCCGCGGCGGCGGCGCCGTCGTAGATGGTGACCATCTGGGTGCCCGGCGTGAGCGTCGCGCCGGTACCGAGTCTGCCGGTCAGCGTCAGGTAGCGCCGCATCGTCGGAAGCTGGGGTGTGCGATGCCATTTGGTGTCGACGGTGCCCCACTCGGCGACGAGCACGCCCGGCGCGTCGGCCCATTCGCCGACGGGGTGGCCGAGGCGGTCGATGTGGGCCCACCAGCGGGGCTGGCGTTCGCGGCGGTGGTAGCCGAGGATGGCGGCCGTCAGGGCGGCGGCGCGGGCCGCGTCACCCTCGGCGGCGGCGGCGAATTCGGTGAGCGCGGCTTCCAGTGAGCCGGGTCGCAGCGACGGCGGCGCGTCGGAGTCGGCGACGGCGAACCGGGTACCCGGCACGTCGACGCCCGCGTCGGCGGCGCGGGCGAGCAGCCAGTCGCGCAGGGCGAGCACGGTGGTGGCGCGGCTCTCGGTGGCGGGGAACAGCCCGGCCAATCCGGTGGTGTCGTAGGACTGTTCGCCGATCAGCAGCGCGGTGCGCACGATGGGCGCCAGATCGAACAGGGCGCCGTCGGCCAGCAGCTCGTCGAGCAGGTCGGCGCCGGTGCCGAGACGACCCGACCAGTCGAGCAGTGCCGTCCTGACCGCCGAACCGTAGTGGTACACCCGCACCGCCGGGTCGGCCGCGCGGTGCTCGCCGATGATGTCGAGCAGCTCGTCGAGCACGTCGCCCGTCGAGTCGGCGCCGGTGCACCGGTCGACGTGGTCCTGCGGCACGCGCGCCCGGCTGATCGCGGGGCGGTAGACGACCGAGCTCGCGTCGGACAGTTCGACGGCGGTGACGGCGCCGCGCTCGTCGACGTCGACGATCAGTGCGAGATCGCCGTGGCTCTGCGCGGGCAGCGCACCCAATGCGGTGGCGTCGCGCAGGGCGAAGGCCGGTTCGCCGGTGCGCTCCCGCTGCACCTGGATCTCGGCTTGGCGGCGCAGGGCGGTCACCGTGCGCGGAGCCAGACCCGCGACCGGGGTGGTCGTCGTGGCGAGCCGGTCGATGGTCAGCACACCCGCTTCGCGCAGCCGGGCCCGCTGGGTGGGCCGAATCCCCGCAACCAGCAACAGATCCCGCGCGGTCGCCGCGGCCACGCGACAGCTCGCGCACCGTCCACACGCGAGGTAGCGCGGATCGCCCCACTGCACCGGCAGCAGTTCGGTCAGCTTCTCCTCGACGATCCGCTCCACCCGCGCCCGACGCGCCAGGTACACCGACCTGAGCTCCTCGGTCCGCGTGCGCTGCTCCCCCGCCTGCGTCGACAGATACGCCCACGGATCGATGCCGATCCCCGCAGCGGTCAGCGCCTCCGCGCACGCCGCGAACGCGATTCGGGCACGCAACGATTCACGAGGAGTGTCGGCCTCCAACGCACCGACCGACGCGGTGGCCCGCTCGAATGGCGTCCGACCAGCGGCGAGTTCGCGACGCAGCGCACGGAAATCACCACGAGGCGACGTGAATCGCGCATCGGTTGTCGCGGGCGCACCGGGTTCCCCTGGTGCCGCGGCGGCCGCATAGTCGGCGAGCCCCGGCGCTTCCGGCCCGGAGCCGAGATCACCGTGCAGCTCGCCGTCGGACTCGTCCGGCACGTCAGGACCGAGACCACCACGCAGGTGAACCCCGGCTTCGGATATCCAGCCCTCGCCGGGCACCACCCTGGATTGCGGCGCGGCAGGTGCACCATCCTCGACGACACCGGCGGGCAGGTCAGCCCCGATGCCACCACGCAGATCGCCACCGACCTCGCCCGGCAGGCCGGATTCGAGGCCATCGCGCTGGTGGACGCCGGCTTCCGGCAGCCAGTTCTCGCCGGGCACAGCCCCGGTGTGGGGCGCGGCAGGCGTAAGTGGGGCCTCGGCAGCGGCGACGCCGGTGCGTAGCGCGGCGGGAACATCAGCCCTGGCATCGCCGGTGCGCTGCACGGCAGTGACGCCGACCTCGGCAGATCCGATGGCGATGTGCAGCGTGTAGCGCTGGGCCCCCGCATCGCGGACAAGAAGGTCGGCGCCGCAGGCGAATCGGCCGTCGAAGAAGACCGCGCCGTGGATGGCGGCGGCTCCGTCACGCAGCGCCGCCATGGTCTGTTCGGCGGCGGTGGTGAGTGCGGCGATCCGGGCGGCGGGTGTGGCGCCGGGTACCTCGGGTGACGGGATGCGGATCAGGGTGTCACCGAAGTGGCCCAGCAACTCCGGCGCCACCTCCGCCGGGCGGACGACGGAGGCGGCGGCGTCCGGCGCGCCGGGGAGGTTGCCGAGGGCCGCGTCGACGGCGCGCAGCAGCGCGAACTCACAGTCCGCGGCGCGCACGAGGTCGCCGACGGCACCGATCACCCGATCACCGGACACGAACAAGCGCGGCCCTCCTGTGTTCACGCACACCCGACGGCAAACACCTTAACCAGCACCGCGGGCTACCAGGGCGCTACCCGCGGCATGTCGAACTTCGCCACGGGGTGTGCCTTCGCCGATCCCTGCGAAGGCGCCCGGCGTCAGGACCTCGGCTTGCGCCGTTCAGTCCGCGGACGCGCCTCGCGATCGCGCCGCGGGCCGCGCGAGTTCAGCCGCTGCGCCGGCGGGCCCTGATCGGGCTGCAGCTGGATCAGCACACCGCTGATCCTGGTGCGGCGCAACGCTTCCAGCGTTTCGTTCGGCAGGTTGGCCGGCAGCTCGACGAGGCTGTAATCGGGCCGGATGCTGATGTGCCCGAAGTCGCTGCGGCGCAGGCCGCCCTCGTTGGCGATGGCGCCGACGATCGCGCCGGGCACCACGCGGTGCCGCTTGCCGACGCTGATCCGGTAGGTCGCCAGCTCCTGGCCGCTCTCGCGGGAGAACGACGGGGCACGGCGGCCACCGTCCTCGTCGTCGTAGCGGCGCGGGGCGCGCTCCCGGTCGCGGTCGCGGTCCCGATCGCGCTCGCGACGCGGCGCGGGCTCCGGCTCGGGCTCCATGAAGAAGTTGTCGCCGTCGAAGCCGCCGACGGCCAGCGCCGCCGCGATGTCGACCAGCGGCGTGTTGTGCTCGGCCTCGTAGTCCTCGATCAGCTTGCGGAACAGCGCCACATTGTCCGAGGACAGGTTCTCGGTGATCGCGTCGCCGAACTTGGAGACGCGGGTCGCGTTGACGTCGTCCACACTGGGCAGCTGCATCTCGGTGAGCGGATGCCGGGTGGCGCGCTCGATCGACTTGAGCAGATGACGCTCGCGCGGCGCGACGAACAGCAGCGCCTGACCCGAGCGGCCCGCGCGACCGGTGCGGCCGATGCGGTGCACGTAGGACTCGGTGTCGTGCGGGATGTCGTAGTTGACGACGTGCGAGATGCGCTCGACGTCGAGACCACGCGCGGCCACGTCGGTGGCGACCAGGATGTCGAGCGCGCCCGACTTCAGCTGGCCGATGGTGCGCTCACGCTGGTTCTGCGCGATGTCACCGTTGATCGCCGCGGCGGAGAAACCACGCGAGCGCAGCTTCTCGGCCAGCTCTTCGGTGGCCTGCTTGGTGCGCACGAAGATGATCATCGCCTCGAAGTCCTCGACCTCGAGCACGCGAGTGAGGGCATCGAGCTTGCGCTGATGCGACACCTGCACATAGCGCTGGGTGATGTTGGTGTTGGTCTGGGTCTTGGACTTGACCGTGATCTCGACCGGCTCGTTCAGGTACTGCTTGGAGATCTTGCGGATCGCGCCCGGCATGGTCGCGGAGAACAGCGCGACCTGCTTGTCGTTCGGGGTGTCGCGCAGGATGCGCTCGACATCTTCCTGGAAGCCCATCTTGAGCATCTCGTCGGCCTCGTCGAGCACCAGGTAGCGCAGCTGCGACAGGTCGAGCGTGCCCTTCTCCAGGTGGTCGATCACACGGCCGGGGGTACCCACGACCACGTGCGCGCCGCGGCGCAGACCCGACAGCTGCACGCCGTAGCTCTGCCCGCCGTAGATCGGCAGCACGTGCAGACCGGGAATGTGCGAGGAGTACTTGCCGAAGGCCTCGGCGACCTGGATGGCGAGCTCACGCGTCGGGGCCAGCACCAGCGCGCTCGGCTTCTTCTGGGCGGTGTCCAGACCCATCAGGATCGGGATCGCGAAGGCGGCGGTCTTGCCGGTGCCGGTCTGCGCGAGGCCGACCACGTCGGCGCCGGACAGCAGCGGAGGAATCGTCGCCGCCTGGATCGGGGACGGCGACTCGTAGCCCACATCGGCGATGGCCGCGAGGACGCGGTCATCGATCCCGAGATCGGCGAAAGTCGGGCCTTCTTCGTGCCTGTCGTCGTCGGCAGGAACGCTGTCGACCTCATTGGTACTCATTGACCAGCAGTTTACTGCCTGACGGTAGCTGTCCCGGCCACCGGGTGAATACGGTGAGACCTATGCAACTGCAGAACGGGTCAGCGCATCAGGGACCGGCGCCCGCCGAGGTGCCGATCGCGGTCGTCCAATTCGCTCCCCAGACCGACCCCGCGGCCAATCTGGCCACGCTGCGTGAGCACGTCCGCACCGCCGCCGAGGCAGGCGTCCGGCTGGTGCTCGCACCCGAATACTCGATGTTTGCGGTGACCCGGCTCGACGAGCGGGTGGTGGCGATCGCCGAGCCGCTCGACGGCCCGTTCACCACCGGACTCAGCGCGCTGGCAGCCGAATTCGGGGTGTATCTGGTGGCCGGTGTCGTCGAGCTGCCGACACCGGGTGCGACCAGAATCAGCAATACTCTCGTCGCCCACGGGCCCGACGGCACGCGCGTCGCGGTGTACCGGAAAGTGCATCTGTACGACGCGTTCGGCTATCTGGAATCCGATGTCGTCGAAGCCGGCCCGCTCGTCGCGCCCGCCACCTTCGCCGTCGACGGTGTGATATTCGGCATGCAGACCTGTTTCGATCTCCGTTTTCCGGAGGGATGTCGGCGTGTCGCGGCCGCGGGTGCGCAGGTGCTGCTGCTGGCCGCGCAGTGGATTCCCGGTCCGGCGAAGGTCGACCAGTGGACGACGCTGCTGCGCGCCCGCGCGATCGAGAACACGATCTACGTCGCGGCCGCCGATCAATCTGCGCCGCGTGGCTCGGGCGCGTCGATGATCGTCGACCCCACGGGTGCCGTCCTCGCCGAACTCGGCGACGAGCCGGGCGTGCTCACCGCGTCGATCGACCCGGCGCACATCGCGCGCGTCCGGACCGCCAACCCGAGCCTGGCCCTGCGCCGTTTCGCAATCACCGAGCGCGTATCGCCGGAGCCCGCCGCGGAGTAGCGTTCGAGACGTGGTCTACCCGGATCGAGCAGCGGCGGGCCGCGTCCTCGGCACGGCCCTGGAACACCTGCGGGACTCGCAACCGCTGGTGCTCGGGCTCCCGCGCGGCGGAGTCCCGGTGGCCGCGGCCGTGTGCTCGGTCCTCGGCGGTGAGCTGGACGTGCTGCTGGTCCGCAAGCTGGGCCTGCCCTGGCAGCCGGAGCTGGCGATGGGGGCGCTCGGCGAGGGCGGTGTGCTCGTGCTGAACCGGGATGTCATCGACCGCAGCGGGGTCTCCCAGGACGCGTTCGACGAGGTCGAACGGGATGAACGGATCGAGCTCGCCCGCAGGCAGCACGCGCTGCGGACCGGCGATCCGGTGTCGCTGACCGGGCGCACCGTGGTGATCGTCGACGACGGCATGGCGACCGGCGCGACCGTGGTGGCCGCGTGCCGGGTCGCGCGGGCCCAGGATCCCGAGCGGCTGGTGGTCGCGATGCCGGTGTCGTCTCCTGAGGCCGCGCGCCGGGCCCGACACGAGTGCGACGAGTTGGTCTGCCTGTGGACACCCGCCGAACTCGGCGGAGTCGGCATGGCCTACCGCGACTTCCATCAGCTCGCCGACGACGAGGTGACCGAGCTGCTGAGCTAGGGCCCGCTCAGCCGAAGCACTGCCCCTCGCCGCGGTAGGTCGGAACCGTCGTCCGCGAGCCGGATTCGTCGACCAGGTGGATCTCGGCGAAGCGTTCGCACAGCTCGCCCGCCTTGGCGTGCCGGAACCACACGCGATCGCCGATCTCGAGTTCCGCGCCACCTGCCAGCGGGGTCTGCACCTCGCCCGCGCCCTCGGCACCGAGCAGCTTCAGGCCCGCGGGCCACACCGGCAGCGGCACCCGGCTCGGGCCCGCCGGACCGGAGGCGATGTAGCCGCCCGCGAAGACGGTGGCGATGGTCGGGGTCGGCTTGCGCAGCACCGGGGTGGCGAAGAACAGCGCGGGGCGCGGGGTGAACGAGCGGTAGTGGTCGAACAGGGTCGGCACGTACAGCCCGGACCCGGCGGTCACCTCGGTGACATCGGGATCGGTGATCGACACCTCGATCGACCCGGTGCCGCCGCTGTTGACGATCTCCAGCGGTCCGGTCACCATGCGCACGGCGTCGAGCACCTGGCCGCGCCTGCGGCCGATCTCGACGGCCGAGAGCCGCTTCACCACCCGCACCGCGGGGTTGCTGTCGGGCAGACCGGCGATCTGGGCCTCGTAGGTCATCACGCCGACCACGTCGAATCCGCGCCTGCGCGCGTCGGTGGCCAGCACGGCGGCCTGGTCGGGGGTGCGCACCGGCGAGCGGCGGGTGCCCAGGTGCAGCGGGCCGATCCGCAGGGCGGCGTCGACGTCGAGGCAGACGCGGGGGCGGACCAGGTCGGTGCCGAGCGCGGCGCGGGTGAGTTCGAGCTGGGCTGCATCGTCGATCATCAGGGTGATCGAGCTGAGCAGGAGCGGATCGGTGGCGAGTTCGGCCAGCGCGGCCCGGTCGGTCACCGGGTAGCCGAGCAGGACGTCGCGGGCGCCGAGGCGGGTCAGCCAGATGGCCTCGCGCAGCGAGTAGGCCATGATGCCGGCGAAGCCGCCCTGCGCGGTGAGACCGGTGCCGAGGACGCGTTCGAGCACGGCGCGGCAGCGCACCGATTTGCTGGCCACGCGGACCGCGACACCGTTCGCGCGGCGGACCAGGTCGGCGGCGTTGGCGTCGAGGGCGGTCAGGTCGACCGCGGCCAGTGGCGGGTCGAGCTCGGCGGTCGCCGCGTGCAGACCGGGCAGCGATGTCGTCTGGGTCACTCGACTACTGAACCACCAATTTGGTCGGTCGTCCAGTATCGCAAGGGGTCAGACTTCGACGGCCTTGAGGGTCAAGCAGCTGACCAGGTCATCGATGACGACGAGCGTGGTCTCGTCGTTGCCGTCGGCGAGCCAGCGCAGGACCGTGCCGTAGAGCACCGAGACGATGTAGGTGGCGACCGAGTCCAGCGGCTCGAGCCACTGGGTGCCCGAATGCTCGGCGCACAGGCCGAGGAAGGCGACGGCCTCGTCGTCCATCTGCCGGAACAGCGCCGCGGCGGTCGGATCGCCGACGGTCTCGCCCGTCGACGACCACCGCAGCCGCAGGGTTTGCAGCGTGGCCTCGTAAGCCGCGATCCGACGGTCCGGCGCAGCCTTCACCAGCGGCCAGTAGGCACTCATGCCCGCGTGCAGCAGCATGCGCAGCGCCCGGATGCCGGTGGCGTCGCACCCCGCGGCGGCTTGTTCCACAGCGAGGCATACGGCAGGTCGCACGGATGTTTCAGTAAGTTCACGACTGATGCTCAACGACAACTCCTCGGCAACAAATTTCGCTACCCGCTGCGATGCGAGCTAAGTGGAGAAGATCGATCAGGTGCGATCAACCTATCCAGCGAGCTCGATCTTAGAAGGTTTTCTGGATTCACGAACTGATTCAGCCGTCCTTTTCAGACTGAAAGATTGTTTTGTTATCCGAATGCGACCTTTTGTAAAACCGACCATACGGCTTGAATTAGTTCGCATTCCCAGCATCCGGCACCCCCACGCCATGATCTGACCCCTGGTCGAGTGTACAAGTGGCCGCAGATGACGCCCGGGTTCCTGTGGGCGACAGCACAGTGGCACCCCGCGGAACGGACACCACACAGTGCGTGTCGGATCCGCGAACTCCCTCGCGGAGCCGGCCGTCGCGTCGATAACCTGGACGAGTGACTCTCTCGCCTCCTGCCGACCAGTTCGCCATCAGCGGCACCTTCAATTTCCGCGATGTGGGCGGGCTCCGCACCGCTGACGGTACGACGACCCGACCCGGTGTGCTGCTGCGCTCGGCCCAGCTGAGCGGACTCGACGCGCAGGGCCACGACACCCTGCGCGCGCTGCGCGTCACCGACGTGCACGATCTGCGCGGCCTCGCCGAGATCGATCACATCGGCCACGACACGCTGCCCGACGGCGTGCGCCTGCACGTCACCCCATTCGACTCCCGGATGGGCGAGGCGCCGCCGCACGAGACGCAGCAGACCTCGGCGCGGGCGCACATGATCGAGGTCTACCGGCTGTTCCCGGTGATGCCGGAGGCGCACGCGGCGATCACCCGCCTGGCCACCTCCATCGCCGAGGGCGACGGCGCCGCGCTGGTGCACTGCGCGGCGGGCAAGGACCGCACCGGCTGGGCGGTCGCGACCGTGCTGCGCGCGGTCGGCGTCACCGAGGACGACGTCTACACCGACTACCTTGCCAGCAACGCCGCCGTCGAACCGCTGCGGACGATGCTGGAGCCGAAGATCGCCACGGACGGTGCGCTGTCGATCGACCTGCTCGGCGTGCACGAGGAGTACCTGCGCACCGCCGACGTCTCCGTGCACGAGACCTACGGCGGCACCGAGGGCTATCTGAGCGCGATCGGGCTCACCGGCGCGCTGCGCGAGGCCCTGCGGACCCGATTGATCTGACCTACAGGCCGCTGACCCGGCGCTGCCGCACCGGCAGCACCGCGCGGACCAGGCCGTCGGCCTCGATGCTCACCAGATTGCCTGTGTGGAACCAGGTTCCGCTGAACCGCGCCATCGAGGCATCGGGGTCGTTCCAGTAGCGCCTGCTGACATTCGGCCCGCGGCACAGCAATTCGCCGCGGCCCGCGCTCGCCTGCGGCCCGGACAACGCCAATTCCGTTCCGCCGAACGCGAATCCGAGGGTGGACCCGGATTCGGCGAGGTCGGTGTCGTCGACCATCAGGCCGATGCCGCTGGTCTCGGTGGCACCCCAGACCGACCACTGCCTGGCCGCGGGAAACAGCCCGCGCAGCGCCGCGGTCAGCGTGGCGGGAGCCGCGGCGGCGGCGCGTTCGGACCGGTGGCAGGCCTTGCTGATGCGCCGCACGCCGGCGCCTGTCTGCCGCGCGGCGAGTTCGGGCAGGAGTCCGGTGAAGATCCGCGGTGTCGCCGAGACCGTGTCGATCCGCTCGGTCTCGAGCACGTCGGCGAGGTCGCGCGCGCCCGGCGCGAGCACCACCGTGCCGCCGACCGCGAAGGTCGGCAGCAACTGGTCGACGCAGCCGCTGGCATGGGCCAGCGGCAACAGCACCAGGTTGCGCATGCCGTCGTCGGACAGCTCGAGCGCGCCGATCACCGAGGACACCGCCGAGAGCAGGTTCTCGTTGGTCAGCTCGACGCCGGTGGGCACCGGCCGCCTGGCGGCGGTGCCGGTGTAGCAGAGCAGCGCCGGATCATCCAGTGCCGCACCGTCGTCGATGTAGGCGGCGCTGTCGGGCAGCGGGCCGTCGGCGCCCAGCACGAAATCGGCGCGGCTGTCGGCGATCACCCGCTCGGCGACCGCGGCGGGCAGCGAGTCCGGCACCAGGACCGGCACCGCGCCGGAGAGCAGCGCGCCGAGGAAGGCCTGCACCCAGCGCGCGCTCGTCGGCATGTGCACCGCGACGCGGTCGCCGTAGCCGACGCCGTGGTCCTGCAGGCCACCCGCGATCCGCGAGGCGCTGTGCCACAGGTCACGATAGGTCAGGCGCGGCCCGCCGACCTCGACGATCGCCTCCCGGCCGGTGAACGCGTGCACCCGCAGATCGAGCAGCTCGGTGAGGGCCGGGCTGAGATCTCCGTAGCGAAGGATGCCGTCGGAACCCCTGGTCAGCCGCCCGGCCGCACCCTTGGCAGGGAACTCGATGATGGTTGCGCCCGGTTCGTGCTCGCTCTGACCCATCAGGACCTCCACGTACGTCGATGCAGCACCGCACCTGTGACTATATGACGTGGCTCACATCATTGTCAGGCGGTCGGCGCGGTCATTCGCCGCGATAGGTCGCTTTGCCGGGTCCGACCTCGAGGAAACTGAGCACGGCGCCTTGCAGATCGGCGGTGGCGAACAGCTCGCCCGACACCTTCGGCGTCACCGAATCCGCGTGTGCCACACCGCCGGAACGCCACGCCTCGATGATCTGCTTGGTCGCGGCGTGCGCGCGGGTCGGACCCTCGGCGAGGCGGGTGACCAGCGCACGGGCTGCGGTCTCGAGATCCTCGTGGATCGCGTTGACCACACCCCACTCCGCCATCGTGGCGGCGTCGTAGAGGTCGCCGGTCATCACGAACTCGCGGGCGCGGCCCGAACCGGCCCGCTCGGCCAGCCGCTGCGGGCCACCCATCGACGGCGTCAGGCCAACGACCGTCTCCACCAGCCCGAACTTCGCCTTCGGCGCGGCCAGGATGATGTCGCAGGCCAGCGAGATCTCGAAGGCCGCGGTGAGGGTGAGCCCGTGCGCGGCGAACACCACCGGGCACGGCAGCGCCTCGAGCGGGTGGATGATCTGCGCGAACAGCTCGCGCCACAGCTGCGCGCCCTCCTCGACACCGAGCCCGTAGAAGACGTTGACGTCGACGCCGCCCGAGACGACCTTGCCCTCTGCCCGGATCAGCACCGCACGCGGCGGCTGCGCGCTGACCGCGGCGATATCGGCGATCAGTGAGTTCATGAGCTGGCGATCGAAGAGGTTCAGCGGCGGGTTGGCCAGGGTGATCGTCGCGATCTCGGCACCGGCTTCGGTGAACTCACGCGTCAATCGGGTCGGCTGCGTTGCACTCATTCGGTCAGCGTAGAACCAGCGCGGGCTCGCGGACAGTACCTACCGGCCGGAGACCGTGCCCACATCGTGGAACCAGCGGGGTGTCGGCGCTCGTTGGCATGATGAGCTGTCGGGGACCGCGGTGCCCTACAGTTCGTTTCGTCTGGGCGAAGAGGAGGACGACGCCGTGTTCAACAAAGCGATCGAAAAGGCCGTGGTCGATGTACTCGACACCGGGTCGAAACTGCAGGCGCCCGCCGTGCGTCGCTACGTCGAATTCCTACGTGAACGTCATCCCGGTGAGAACCCCGCCCAGATCGTGGCACGGCTGGAGAAGCAGTATCTGCTCGCCGTCACCGGCAGCGGCGCCGCGGTCGGCGCGACCGCGGCGGTGCCCGGGATCGGCACCATGGCCGCGCTCGGCGCCATCAGCGCGGAGACCGTGTTCTTCATGGAGGCCTCGGCCCTGTTCACCCTCGCCGCGGCCTCCGTGCACGGCATCGAGCCCGAGGACAATGAGACCCGGCGCGCGATGGTGCTGGCGGTCGTGCTCGGCGACACCGGCATGGCGATCGTGCAGAAGGGCCTCGGCACCTCGTCCAAGAACTGGGCAGGCATGGTCGCGAACAGGGTGCCCGGGATCTCGGCCATCAACAGCAAGCTGCTGCAGCAGTTCATCAAGCGGTTCATCACCAAGCGCGCGGCGCTGATGGCGGGCAAGATCCTGCCCGCCGGCATCGGCGCCGCCATCGGCGGTGCGGGCAACCGGGCGCTGGGCAAGATGACGATCGAGAACGCGCGCAAGGCTTTCGGGCCCGCGCCCACGTTCTGGCCGACCCCGCTGCACCGCGTCATCGACGCCGATCCGCTGCCCGCCATCGACGCCAGGCCGGCGAAGAACGCCGCGCCGGCGAAGAAGCGGTGACCGGGCGGCCCGGCGACGCTGTGCGGGTGCGCGGCGTCGGCAAACAGTTCGACCTCGTCGACGCCGTGCACGACATCGACTTCGCGGTGCCCGCCGGTGCGGTCACCGCGCTCGTCGGGCCCACCGGCGCGGGCAAGTCGACGGTGCTGCGGATCGTGCTCGGCCTGCAGCAGCCGACCGCCGGCAGCGTCGACATCGACGTGCCGGGCACCGGTCCCGGCGCGGTCGGCGCGGTGCTGAGCCCGCGCGGCCTGCATCCGGCGCGCACGGTCCACGATCACCTGCGCTGCTACGCGCCGCTCGCAGGCGCGTCCCGGCGACGCGTCGACGCGGTGCTCGAGGAGACCGGGCTCGCCGCCATCGCCGACACCGTTGTCGCCCAGCTGCAGCCGGGTCAGGAGACCCGGCTCGCGCTGGCGACCGCGCTGCTGGCCGATCCCCCGCTGCTCGTGCTCGACGATCCGTTCACCGGCGCCGACGGCTACGAACGCGGCTGGCTGCACGACCTGCTGCGCCGCCATGTCGGGCGCGGCGGCACCGTGCTGGTGAGCTCCGACAAGCTCGCCGACGTGGTGTCGACGGCCGATCAGCTGGTCGTGCTGAGCGAGGGCGCGGTCGTCTGGCAGGGGACACCGGCCAAGCTGCGGCGCGGACATCCCGACCGGCTAGTCGTGGCCGCCTCGCCCTCGATCGCGCTGGCCACCGCGCTCGCCGCGCAGGGCTTCACCGACGCGGTGATGCGGCCCGACGGACGGCTGGCGGTCGCCGAGGCGAGCGAGTCGACCATTCGCGCGGTCGCCGAGGCCGCGCAGGTGCGGATCGGCAGCATCGTCACCGATCCGATCCACCCCGACCGGGTGCTCGCCTCGCTGACCAAACCGCGCAGGCACCGGTACTCACCGCCCGTGCCACCGGCGAATCCCGCCGCGTTCGCCCCGGCGCCGACTTCGTATGGGATGCCACGATGACCGCTGTGCTGCCCGCCGATCTCCTGCCCGGCATCGAGTCCGAGGCGCGCAAGGTCGTCGCGGTGCGCCCGGCCCGCTTGCTGCTCGGCGCACCCGTCGTGCTGGCGCTGGTCGCGACGCTGATCACCGCGCTCATGTCCGGGCCTGCCGATCCGAAGGGCCAGCCCGCCACCGGCGCCGCCACGATCGGGCTCTATCTCGGGATGATCGCGGTGTTCGTGGTGGCCGCGGTGCTCGGCATCGCCGCGACCGGCGGTGAGTACCGGCGCAAGACCATGGCGCTGACGGTGCTGTTCGCACCCGACCGCGATCAGCTGGCCACCGCGAAGTACGCCACGACCGCCGCGTTCGCCGTCGCCGTGGCGCTGGCCGCCGAACTGGTGAGTTTCCTGGTCCTGCTGGCCGCCGGGCGCGGCAAGTTCGAGCTCGGCTGGCAGCTGATCGAGGTGCTCGGCGCTGGTCTGCTGGTCGCCCTGTGCTGGGCGGTGATCGGGGCGGGCATCGGGCTGCTGCTGCGCACGGTCAGCGGTGCGGTCTGGCTGGTGCTGGGCTGGGCGTTCGTGCTCGAACCGCTGATCTGGGTGGTGGCCAAGGCCTTCGGGGCCGGTGGCTTCGCGGCCATCCTGCCCGTCTCCACGACCGTCGCCGGGGTGAGCGCCGGTTCGTTCCAGGAGGCCGAGGTCTTCGCGCCCACCCCGGCCGCCCTGGTGATGCTCCTGCTGTGGACCGCCGCGATCGGCGCCGCGGGGTGGTGGGACCTGCGCACCCGCGACCTGTAGCGCCGGTGGCCGCCACCGAACCGGGCTGGATCCGCAGACTCTGGCGCCTGAGCCTGCAGCACCCCCGTCTGCTCGCCGGCATCACCGTCTCGGTGCTGGCCGGTGCGGCGGTGTCGATCGCCGCGCCGCTGGCGACCAAACGCGCCGTCGACGCCGCCGTCGCGGGCGACACCACCGTCATCGGCGCTGCGGCGGCATTGCTCGCGCTGCTCGCCGTCGGCCGGTTCTTCGTCACCTTCGCGCGCAGGCTCTGGGCGGGCAAGCTGTCCCTGGAAGTCCAGCACAGCCTGCGGGTCTCACTGCTCGCCGCCCTGCAGCGGCTCGACGGTGCGGGCCAGGACGCGATCCGCACGGGCCAGGTGGTCTCGCGTTCGATCACCGACCTGCAACTGGTGCAGGGACTGCTGGCGATGGTGCCGTGGTCGGGACTGGCGGTGCTGCAGTTCGTGCTGTCGGCGGTGGTCATGGTGTGGCTGAGCCCGCCGCTGGCGCTGGCCGCGCTGCTGGTCGCGCCCGCGATGGCGGTGGTGGTGCTGCGATTGCGGCCGCGCCTGTACGCGGCGACCTGGTCGGCGCAGCAGCGCGCCGCGGACCTCGCCGAACACGTCGAGCAGACCGTCACCGGGGTGCGGGTGGTGAAGGGGTTCGGGCAGGAAGCCCGGATGGTCGACGTGCTCGAGCACCACAGCCGCCGCCTGTTCGCCGAGCGGCTGCGCGCCGCCAGGATCAATGCCAGGTTCGCGCCGGTGGTCTCGGCGCTGCCGCAGGCCGGGCTGGTCGCGGTGATCATCGTCGGCGGGGTGCTGGCCAGGCACGGCGCGATCGGCGTCGGCACCTTCCTCGCGTTCACCGCCTACCTGGCCACGATGACGTCCTCGGCCCGCACCATCACCTCGGTGGTGATCATGGGTCAGCTCACCAAGGCCGCCGTCGACCGGGTCTTCCAGGTGATCGACGCCGCGCCGGTGCTGGTCGATCCCGAGCGGCCGGTCGCGGTGCCGTCCGGCCCGCTCGGCATCGAATTCGACGCGGTGAGTTTCGGTTTCGAGGCCGATCAGCCGGTGCTGCAGAACCTCGATCTGACCGTGCGGCCCGGTGAGACGGTCGCGATCATCGGTCCCGCCGGCTCGGGCAAGTCGACGCTGTCGCTGCTGCTGCCCCGCTTCTACGCGCCCGACGCGGGCCGGATCAGCCTGGTCGGCGCCGACGGCACCACCGCCGACCTGGCCGACCTGCGCGCCGAGGACCTGCGCGGCGCGCTCGGCGTGGTCTTCGATGATCCGTTCCTGTTCTCCGACACCATCGCCGCCAATATCGCCCTGGGCAGGCCCGATGCCACCGACGCCGAGATCGCGGCCGCCGCGACCGCCGCCGCCGCGGACGAGTTCATCGCCGCACTGCCCGACGGCTACGACACCGTCATCGGCGAACGCGGCCTCACCCTGTCCGGCGGGCAGCGCCAGCGCATCGCCCTGGCCAGAGCGCTGCTCACCCGGCCGCGCGTGCTGGTACTCGACGACGCCACCTCGGCCGTGGACGCGGTCACCGAGGCCGAGATCTTCCGGAGGCTCCCCGATCCTGGCGGGCGGACGACGCTGATCCTGGCGCACCGCGAGTCGACACTGGCCCAGGCCGATCGCGTCATCCGGCTGCCCGCGCCTACCGGCTCGGCGGTGCCGGCGGCGACCTCGCTCACCAAGCGCCTCCCCGACGGCGGCAGGCCACGCTCGATGGCGGCCGCCTCGGCCGATCTCAGCGAGACCCCCGAACTGCGCGCCGCCGTCGACGCGCTGCCACCGGCCACCGAAGAACCCGGCCTGCCCGGAGACCTGCGCGCTCCCCAACCCGATTTCGGCCTGCGCGCGCTGCTGCGCCCGGTGCGCGGCCTGGTCTGCGCGGTGATGGCGCTGCTGATCGCCGACGCGCTGATCGGCGTCGCCTTCCCGCCGCTGGTCCGCTACGCCATCGACACCGGTGTCACCGCGGGCGACGGCACCGCGCTAGCCGTCGCGGGCGCGATCGGGATCGGGCTGGTGCTGGCCGGGCTGCTGGTCGGCGTCGCGGTCACCGTGCTCACCGCGCGCACGGGCGAACGCGTGCTGTTCGGGCTGCGGGTGCGCAGCTACGCCCAGTTGCAGCGGCTCGGCCTGGATTTCTACGAGCGCGAACTGTCCGGCCGGATCATGACCAGAATGACCACCGACGTCGACGCGCTCTCGACATTCCTGCAGACCGGCGTCGCGACCGGGCTGGTCGGGCTGATCACCCTGATCGGCGTCGCGATCGGCCTGGTCTTCATCGATGCCGGGCTCGCGCTGATCGTGCTGGCCACCGTGCCGCCGATGCTGCTGGCCACGCTGGCGTTCCGCCGGGTGTCCTCGGTGGCCTACACCGTCTCCCGCGAGCGGGTCTCGGCGGTCAACGCCGATTTCCAGGAGAACATCGCCGGCCTGCGCGCGGTGCAGGCCGCGCGCAACGAGCCGACCGCGGCCCGCCGCTTCACCGAGTACTCCCACCGCTATCGCGACGCGCGCATCCGCGCCCAGCGCGCGATCGCGGCCTATTTCTCCTTCGGCCTGGCCTGGGCCGACCTCGCCCTGGCCGTGGTGGTCTACCTCGGCGCGAACGCGGTGGCCGACGGGCGAACGACCACCGGCACCCTGGTCGCCTTCGTGCTGTACCTCGGCCTGCTGTTCGGCCCGATCCAGGAGCTCTCGCAGGTGTTCGACGGCTACCAGCAGGCCAGGGTCGGCCTGCGCCGGATCGGCGACCTGCTGCGCACCGAGTCCTCGATCGCGGCTGATCCGCCGGACGCGGTGACCGTCGAGCGGCTCGACGGCGAGGTCGTCTTCGACGACGTCGGATTCCGCTACCCCGGCGCCAACGCCCCCGCGCTCGACGGCGTCTCCTTCACCGTCCCGGCCGGGTCGACACTGGCGCTCGTCGGCGCGACCGGCGCGGGCAAATCGACGATCGTGAAGCTGCTGGCCCGTCTCTACGACCTCCCGGACGACCCCGCGGCCGGCTCGATCCGCGTCGACGGTGTCGATTTACGTAAATTTGTGCTCACCGACTATCGGACGCGGCTGGGAATTGTGCCCCAGGAAGCTCACCTGTTCGCCGGTGACGTCGCGAGCAACATTGCATTCGGGCAACCTTTCGCCACAACGGTGGACATCAGCACCGCGGCCGCGAAGGTCGGCGCGGCGGAAATGATCGCCGGATTGCCCCGAAAAATGAACCAACCGGTCGGTGAAAGAGGGCGTGGATTGTCCGCCGGTCAGCGTCAGCTGATCGCGCTGGCCCGGGCCGAACTGGTCGACCCCGACCTGCTCCTGCTCGACGAGGCCACCTCCACCCTCGACCCGGACACCGAGGCATCGGTGCTGCTAGCGAGCCGATCGCTGGCGCGCGGCCGGACCACCGTCGTGGTCGCGCACCGGCTGGCCACCGCGGCACGCGCCGACCTGATCGGCGTGGTCGAGCAGGGCCGGGTCGTGGAGTTCGGGTCGCACCACGAACTGCTGGCCCAGAGCGGACGTTACGCGCGACTCTGGGCGACGGGCGCCGAAGCCGAGGGAATACTGTCGGCGCGTGACCGGTCGTAGCCGGGGAGATCGGGTCAGTAGCAACACGGGTATGCCGCTGGGCATATGCTCGGTGAGGGCGCATCGGCAGCTATCGGCTGATACCCCTGCCGGGCACGTCACAAACGTCGCAGCGCAAAGAACGAAATGAGGCGAACACCAGCTGTGAGCAGCTCAACTTCCCAGTTCGGACAGAACCAGTGGCTAGTCGACGAGATGTATCAGAAGTTCAAACAGGATCCGTCCTCGGTCGACGCGAGTTGGCACGAGTTCCTCGCGGATTACACCCCGGAGGCCACCGAATCCGGTAACAGCCAGGCTCCGGCTCCCGCCGCGGCTCCGGCACCGGCTCCCGCGCCTGCCGCCGCGGCTCCCAAGCCCACTCCGGCTCCCGCCCCGCCCGCTCCGGCGCCGGCGCCCGCCCCCAAGCCTGCTCCCGCGACCGTGCGCGCGCCGCAGACCACGCCCGCACCGGTGTCCAACGCACCGGCCGCCGCGCCCAAGGCCGCCGCTGTCGCCGACGAGTCCAAGGTGCTGCGCGGCCCCGCCGCCGCCATCGCGAAGAACATGTCGGCCTCGCTGACGATCCCCACCGCGACCTCGGTGCGCGCGATCCCGGCCAAGCTGATGATCGACAACCGCCTGGTGATCAACAACCACCTGGCCCGCACCCGCGGCGGCAAGATCTCGTTCACCCACCTGCTCGGCTACGCGATCGTGCAGGCGATCAAGGCGTTCCCGAACATGAACCGCCACTTCGCCGAGATCGACGGCAAGCCCAACGCGGTCACCCCCGCGCACACCAACCTGGGCCTGGCGATCGACCTCGCGGGTAAGGACGGCAACCGTTCGCTGGTGGTCGCGGCCATCAAGGAAACCGAAGAGATGAGCTTCGGTCAGTTCCACGCCGCCTACGAGGACATCGTCCGCCGCGCCCGCGAGGGCAAGCTCGGCGCCGACGACTTCTCCGGCGTCACCATCTCGCTGACCAACCCCGGCACCATCGGCACCGTCCACTCGGTGCCGCGCCTCATGCCGGGCCAGGGCGCGATCATCGGTGCGGGCGCCATGGAGTACCCCGCCGAGTTCCAGGGCATGAGCGACGAGCGCCTCGCCGACATCGGCGTTGGCAAGCTGATGACGCTGACCTCGACCTACGACCACCGCATCATCCAGGGTGCCGAGTCGGGCGATTTCCTGCGCACCATCCACAACCTGCTGATCTCCGACGAGTTCTACGACGAGATCTTCCACGGCCTCGGCGTGCCGTACGAGCCGATCCGCTGGCGCAAGGACATGGCCGAGCGCGGCGTCGACAAGAGCGCCCGCGTGCTCGAGATGATCGCGGCCTACCGCAACCGCGGTCACCTGATGGCCGACACCGATCCGCTGCGCCTGGTCAAGGACAAGTTCCGCAGCCACCCCGACCTCGATGTCACCGAGCACGGCCTGACCCTGTGGGACCTCGACCGCACCTTCAACGTCGCCGGCTTCCACGGCCAGGAGCGGATGAAGCTGCGCGACGTGCTGTCGATCCTGCGCGACGCCTACTGCCGCCACGTCGGTGTGGAGTACACCCACATCCTCGAGACCGATCAGCTGCGCTGGATCCAGGAGCGGGTCGAGCAGAAGCACGTCAAGCCGACGGTCGCCGCGCAGAAGTACATCCTGAACCGGCTCAACGCCGCCGAGGCGTTCGAGACCTTCCTGCAGACCAAGTACGTCGGCCAGAAGCGCTTCTCGCTCGAGGGCGCCGAAGCCGTCATCCCGATGATGGACGCCACCATCGACCAGTGCGCCGAGCACGCGCTCGACGAGGTCGTCATCGGCATGCCGCACCGCGGCCGCCTCAACGTGCTGGCCAACATCGTCGGCAAGCCGTACTCGAAGATCTTCACCGAGTTCGAGGGCAACATGAACCCGGCCGCCACCCACGGCTCCGGCGACGTGAAGTACCACCTCGGCGCGCAGGGCCAGTACCTGCAGATGTTCGGCGACAACGAGATCGAGGTGTCGCTGACCGCGAACCCCTCGCATCTGGAGGCGGTCGACCCCGTCCTCGAGGGCCTCGTGCGCGCCAAGCAGGATCTGCTGAACAAGGGCGACGGGCCCGAGGGCTTCTCGGTCATGCCGCTGATGCTCCACGGTGACGCCGCGTTCGCCGGTCAGGGCGTGGTCGCCGAGACGCTGAACCTGGGTGGCCTGCGCGGCTACCGCGTCGGCGGCACCATCCACATCGTGGTGAACAACCAGATCGGCTTCACCACCGCGCCGGAGAACAGCCGCTCCACCGAATACTCCACCGACATCGCGAAGTTCATCGGCGCGCCGATCTTCCACGTCAACGGTGACGACCCGGAGGCCTGCGACTGGGTCGCGCGCCTGGCGGTCGACTTCCGGCAGAAGTTCCGCAAGGACGTCGTCATCGACCTCGTCTGCTACCGCCGCCGCGGGCACAACGAGGGCGACGACCCCTCGATGACCCAGCCGGAGATGTACGACGTCATCGACACCAAGCGTTCGGTCCGCAAGGCCTACACCGAATCGCTGATCGGCCGTGGCGACATCTCCATGAAGGAGGCCGAGGACGCGCTGCGTGACTACCAGGGTCAGCTGGAGCGCGTGTTCAACGAGGTCCGCGAGCTGGAGAAGTACGTTCCGGAGCCGTCGGAGTCCGTCGAGGACGACCAGAAGGTTCCCGCCACCGTGCAGACCGCGGTCGACAAGTCGGTCCTGCAGCGCATCGGCGACGCGTTCAACACCCCGCCGGACGGCTTCAACGTGCACCCGCGCGTCAAGCCGGTGCTGGAGAAGCGCCGCGAGATGGCCTACGAGGGCAAGGTCGACTGGGCCTTCGCCGAGCTGCTGGCCTTCGGCTCGCTGATCGATCAGGGCCACGACGTGCGCCTGACCGGTCAGGACTCGCGCCGCGGCACGTTCACCCAGCGGCACGCGGTCATCATCGACCGCCTCAACGCCGACGAGTACACCCCGCTGCACAACATCGGCTCGGAGAAGCCGGGCTGGTTCGCGGTGCACGACTCGGCGCTGAGCGAGTTCGCGGCGGTGGGCTTCGAGTACGGCTACTCGCTGGGCAACCCGAACGCGCTGGTCCTGTGGGAGGCGCAGTTCGGTGACTTCGTCAACGGCGCGCAGTCGATCATCGACGAGTTCATCTCCTCCGGTGAGGCCAAGTGGGGCCAGCTCTCCGACGTCGTGCTGCTGCTGCCGCACGGCCACGAGGGCCAGGGTCCCGACCACACCTCGGGTCGCATCGAGCGCTTCCTGCAGCTGTGCGCCGAGGGTTCGATGACCGTCGCGGTCCCGTCGACGCCGGCGAACTACTTCCACCTGCTGCGCCGCCACGCGCTGGACGGCATCCGCCGCCCGCTGATCGTCTTCACCCCGAAGTCGATGCTGCGCAACAAGGCCGTGGTGTCCGACATCAAGGACTTCACCGAGTCGAAGTTCCGTTCGGTGTTCGACGAGCCCACCTACGAGCAGGGCATCGGCGACACCACCAAGGTCAAGCGCATCCTGCTGACCTCAGGCAAGCTCTACTACGAGCTCGCCGCGGAGAAGGCCAAGCAGAAGCGCGAGGACGTGGCCATCGTCCGGGTCGAGCAGCTCTACCCGATCCCGACGTACCGCCTCAACGAGGCACTGGCCAAGTACCCCAACGCGACCGACGTCGCCTGGGTCCAGGAGGAGCCCGCCAACCAGGGCGCCTGGCCGTTCTTCGGCCTCAACCTCCCCGAGGTCCTCCCCGACCGCCTCGGCAAACTGCGCCGCATCTCCCGCCGCGCCATGTCGGCCCCGTCCTCGGGTTCGTCGAAGGTCCACGCCGTGGAACAGGCAGAGATCATCGCCGAGGCCTTCGAGCCGACCGCGTAATCGGTTACCGCACAACGGTGAACGCCGGGTGGATCACCACGATCCACCCGGCGTTCGCCGTATTCGGCCGGTCGGTGATCAGCGCGCGTTCGCCGTGCAGACCACGTCGACAACCTCGGTGCCACTGAGTTCGGAGGACCCGAAGTTCGCCAGCCCGGCGATCGGGACGCGGCTGGACAGCTTGTCGATGGCCTTGCGAATGGCCTCGCTACGGGTGCGGCCCGACGCGCCGGTGACCCACCCCTGGTCGTTCCACACCAACGCTCCACACCCGTTGGCCCACGTCATGACCTGGCAGTCATCCCCGCCACCGCAGCCATCCAGCACGGAAGCGGCCGCCGCCTCCGCGGTGGGCCAGTCCACCGCCGACCAGCTCTCCCACTGCTGCGAGCTGAATGCGTACGCACCCCACAGATCGCCCGCCGCGTTCGCCGAACCGGCACCGAGCACCGCCCCGGCCGCAAGACCCAACGCCGCCACCGCGCAGCCGGCCTTACCCATGAAACTCATTCGAAAGATCTCCTCTTGGAAGCAGTTCCGAAGTTCGGAACCGATAAGGAGATCACGGACCGACCGCACCCAGCAAACTGAACCGATGTATCCCTACCGCACTGTGGGCGATCACATCCGTTGCGGTGCAGCCATTCCCAGCTGCCCCAAGCCGAGCTCGAGAGTACGCGCAGTCAACTGGCACAGTGCGATTCGGTTCGAGCGGATCGGTTCGTCCGCCGTGATGACCGGACACGAGTCGTAGAAGCTGGTGTAGGCACGGGCGAGATCGTAGAGATAGCCGGCAAGCCGGTGCGGCTCCAAGCCCGCATCTCGAGAAGGAACGCGCCCTGGTGGCGAATCGGGTCCGCCTCGGGCGCATATGTGGCTTTCCACATTGCGGTATCGGGCGCGGTGAGCCAGCCTGGCGTTGCCGTCGGTGTGATGTCGAAGGGAGGCTCAGTAGTGACCGGAACGCAGAATGTGAAGGCGGCCTCGGGCCTGGACAACCGGGATGCCGCCGCACGGAGAAAATCGGGAACTGTGCAGGTATCGAGGCTTCTTTGGGTGGCCTTGATCCAGGCGTAAAGACTGTTCTTGTGATAGCCGCTGTCCAGGATATGAGCCGCGATCCGGCGTGCCGAGCCCTCGACGTCGATCACCTGTCCCTTCTCGAACTCGGCGGCCCAGTTCAGCAGGTATTCGCCGGACATCCGCCGTAGGTGTTCATCGAGCTGGATATGCGCAGATCCTCGATCGCGCGATCCGGCATCCCCGGCGTGACACTCTCGTCGAGCAGCTCCTGGGCGATCTGGAGCGTTCCACCACGCCACAATCGACGGTGCCACGGCGCACCGCTGTGCACCACCTCGCGCAAACGGGTGACGAAGCCCTCTTGGCCTGGAAGCTCAACGATCGGCACGGTGTGGTGGCCTACAGACGTCAAATGGGCTCGGTCGCCTGTTCCGGCAGGCCATTGGCCCATTCCTTTCTTGAAGGATCCGATGCGACCGACGTCGCCTGGGTCCAGGAGGAGCCCGCCAACCAGGGCGCCTGGCCGTTCTTCGGCCTCAACCTCCCCGAGGTCCTCCCCGACCGCCTCGGCAAACTGCGCCGCATCTCCCGCCGCGCCATGTCGGCCCCGTCCTCGGGTTCGTCGAAGGTCCACGCCGTGGAACAGGCAGAGATCATCGCCGAGGCCTTCGAGCCGACCGCGTAATCGGTTACCGCACAACGGTGAACGCCGGGATGGATCGCACAATCCATCCCGGCGTTCGCCGTTTCTGTCGCCGCACCGATCCGCGAGCCGGTCTCGATCCCGAGGTGATCCGGAGCACCGCGGCCGAACCGGCGGACTGGTCAGGAAGCGATGACCCCGACCTCGGGCCATTCCCCCGCCCGGCGGGCGCGCAGGGCGATCGGCCCGGCGGCGGTGCGGAAGTTCTCGTCGGAGCGCTCGGGCAGGGCGGCGAAGTTCGACTTGTCGATGACCACCGTCGAGTCGAGCTGATCTCGGCTCGGCCCGAAATGGTATTCCACCGCCCCGACATCGTCGCGAACCTTCTTGAAGTACACCAGCACTGCCATGGTCGATCTCCGTACCGCATTGCCTGACGACGCTCGGCCGGCAGATAGTGCGCCGGCCGCTGACAACTCTGGCAGAAACTGGATGTTTGCGGGTCCGATGCGGGAAAAATTTCACAGACAGCTCACCCGCCCGCCCGGACCGTTCGCGAGCGGAGCGGTGCGATGCATCGACATCCAGAGTGACGAGCGCAGGGGCGGATCCGGGTCGGGTCCGCCCCTGCCGTGTGTCGCTACTTGTTGAGGGTGATCCAGGCCTGGCCCGAGAGTTGTTCCAGTTCAGGGTGGTTCGGGTAGATGTCGGCGGTGGCGACGATGGTCGCCTCGACCCGGCCGGGGCCGGGCGCCATACCCATGCCGGTGATCACACCGTCGGGGGCATGTTCGATGACGCCGTTGCTGTCGACCTTGTGGGACTGGCCGTTCGCGACGCCGGTGTCGAGGTTCTTCCACCGCACCGCGACCCGGTAGGCCTCACAGTTCTGGCCGGTCTGGACGATTTTCACCCGGACCCCGAGCTGCCCGGCCTGCGGCTGCGGCACCGTTTCGGCGTTGATGATGGCCGCGCAGCCGTTCCCCGGTACCCGGGCGAGGGTCGGGTTGAACTGGACGACTTGATCGGACGGGAGGGCCGTCGCCGGCCCACTGAACCCGACGAGCGCGGCAACGGCCGCTGCGGCGGCCACCCCGACCTGAACCGAAACCCGTTGACGTTGTGTGCTTTTCAGACTCATGTTCTGGAATTCGCCGCCTGCCCGGAGATCGTTAACCACCGTAATGGTCTCAATGCGACAACGCCCCCGCGGCGACCGCGGAGACGTGGGTCACAGAGTTCCCTTAGCCGCCCGGCACACGGCCCTCACGGTTGCCCGGTAGTGTCCGCGGACACGACTGGGAGAGGTGACACAGGTGAGCGGACGAAACGGATTCCTGCTATTCGGCGGGATCTCGTCGGTCGGGGCGGGTGCGGTGCATTTCCTGGCGGCCGGAATGCACACCGACCACGCCACGCTGGCGCGGCTGATGGTCGTGCTGGCCGCGATCCAGTGCGCCACCGGACTGGCGGTGCTGCTGAGCGAGCGCAAGCTCGTGGTGACGTCGCTGGTCGCGGTGAACGCGTTCGCGGTGGCGGTGTGGGCGTTCACCCGTGTCGCCGATATCCCCTGGGTCACCGGATTGACCGCGGAGTCACCGGGTGTCGCCGATACCGCGTGCGCCGCACTGGGTGCGCTCGCCGTGATCGGTGCGGCCGTCGCGCTGCTCCGGCCCACCGCGACCCTGCCGCCGATGCGGTCCGGGATCGCGGCCGCCGCGGTGGGTGTGCTCGCGCTGGCGGCGATGCTCAACGGTGTCGGGCACGTCCACAGCCACGGCGAAGGCGGCGACGGACATGCGCACGCGGCGGGCGACGAACACGGTGACACCGGCGACGCGTGGCCGCGCCCGTTCGACCCGGCCCAGCCGATCGACGTCTCCGGTGTACCCGGCGTGACCGCCGAGCAGGAGCAGCGGGCGAGCGACCTGATCCGCAGCACCATGGCCGGGCTGCCCGCCTTCGCCGATGTCACAACCGTCGGCGCGCTCGGCTTCCGTTCGATCGGGGACTCCGCCAGCGGCTACGAGCACTACGTCAACACCGGCTACATCCGCGACGACAGTTTCCTCGACGCCACCCGCCCGGAGTCGCTGGTCTACCGGGTCGACGGCCAGAACCGCACACTGGTCTCGGCCATGTACATCGCCAAGGGCAAGAAGATCGACGATCCTGCCCTCACCGACTACGCCGGACCCCTGATGCAGTGGCACGTCCACGACAACCTGTGCTGGAAAGCGGGCGACAACGGCCCCCAGGTCGCGGGCGTGACCGATGCCCAGGGCAATTGCCCGCCCAATTCGATCAACCCCGGATCGGGCAACCCGATGGTCCATGTCTGGATCGCCCCGCACCAGTGCGGCCCGTTCGCCGCGCTCGAAGGTCACGGCGCGGGGCAGGCGAGCACCGCGGACGGCCGTCGCACCGACACTTGTGGTGGCGGCCACGACCACGGAGGCGGTCACAAGTAGGCAGCCCACGACCACGCGCGGCCGCGGGGGCGCCGCCGGTCAGGTCGACGCACTCAGCTCGGCTGCACCCAGCGACGTAACGCGTCGATCGTCGTTTCCGGGGACGTGTTGAAGCAGAACCGGATTCCCGGGACGAGCTCGGACGCGACATTGATCAGTCGCTCGAACAGCAGGGTGTGCTCGGGTGCCATCCGCACACCGGCGCCGATCATGGCGACCCGGAATTCCCCGCCCGCCACGCACTCGCGCAGCCTTGCCTCCGCTGCGTCGGGGTCGGCGGGCAGCTGACAGCTGACGATGTCGAACCCGGCTTCGCGCAAGGCGGTTTCACCCGCGGCGATGCGGGCGGTCAGGGTCGCCTCGTCGAGCTGCGGGTAGCGGGAATAGTCGACGGCGCCGGGGTGCAGGCCGATCGACAGCACGGTCTGCGGCTTCTGTTGTGCCACTGCGTCCTCCGTTCTCAGCAGATACGCGATGACGCCCAATCCCGCGAGCAACGTCGCGAGCAGGACGCCTGCTCTCACCACGACGTGGCGCCCGTGCGGTCGAAGAAGCCGCCGCTCGGGCCGTCGCGGTCGACCGTCGCCATGGCCACGATGGCATCGGTGCCCTCGGTGACGGTCTGGAACCCACTGTGCCCGTTGAGGTCCGTCGCGGTGTAGCCGGGATCGACAGCATTGACTTTCATCTCGGCGAGTTCGCTCGCGTACATGACGGTGAGCATGTTCAGCGCCGCCTTGGTGCTCGGGTAGCCGAGCGCCGGCGGCAGCAGGCCCGCCCATGTCGGATCGGTGATCGTGGCAATCGAGCCGACACCGCTGGAGACCATCACGATCCGCGGATGGTCGGAGACGCGCAGCAGCGGCAGGAACGCGTTGGTCACCCGGATCGGGCCGAAGACATTGGTCTCGAACACTTCGCGCAGGTCGTCGGGCCTGGTGTCGCCCGGTGCGGTGCGCGGGCCGCCGATGCCCGCATTGTTGATCAGCACGTCGAGGCGGCCCGCCTCGGCTTTCACCCTGTCCGCGGCGGCGACGACCGAGTCGTCGGAGGTCACATCCAGCGCGACGAACCGGACGTCGAGCCCGGCCGCGGTGAATTCGGCGGCCGCCGCCTCGCCCCGGGCGGTGTCGCGGGCGGCCAGATACACCTGCAGGCCCGACCCGGCCAGCCTGCGGACCGTTTCCCGGCCCAGCCCCTTGTTGGCCCCGGTGACCAGGGCGATCGTCTTTGTCATGCACCCAGATTCGCGCCGCGACGGGCAGCGCTCCAGTGCCGACGAGACATAGGACGGGCGATACCAGGGCCTACGACGCCAGGACCGGCGACCCGGATTCGGCCTGTGCACCGGCGACACGGATGCCGCGCAACAGCAGGATCGCGGCGATCACCACCACCGGCCCCGGAGTCGGTTCGACGATGACGGCGCACACCACACCCCAGCCGAGCACCGCCCACGCGAGGAATTCGGGCGCAACGATGCCGCGCCGGTCCATCCACACGATGAGCGAGCCGACGAGCAGCAGCGGCCAGCCGAAACCGGCGGGGTTGGCCCAGAAGCTGTTGGCCGCCGGGGTGTCCTCCCACCAGTGGCCCCACAGCTCCAAGGACAGCCATTCGTCGAAGGAGGACGAGCTGAGCAGCAGTCCGATGGTGAGGTGTCCGCCGCCGATGATCGCGAGCACCACCCCCGCCCACTTGATCATCCGATTCACACTCTGTCGCTCCATCACGAACCTCTCACATCTATACGGAACCGTATAAGACACAGCATATCGACCATTTATACGGATCCGTATAGATCCAGCGGTATGGTCTGCGACACAGACCGCACCGGATGGGATTCGCAGTACCACCCCACGCCCGAGGACCTGCGGCACCATGGAGAACGTGGACAGAGCGGAATTGGCGACGGTCCTGCGCAGCGCGCGATCCCGGCTCACCCCCGCCGACGCCGGCCTGCCCGCCGGATCGCGCAGGCAGGTGCCCGGGTTGCGGCGCGAGGAGGTCGCGAGCCTGGCCGGGGTGAGTGTCGACTACATCGTGCGCTTGGAGCAGGGACGCGGGCCGAAGCCGTCCGATCAGGTGCTCGGCGCGCTGACCAGGGCGCTGCGGCTCACCGATGTCGACCGGGATCTCGTCTACCGGCTCGCCGGGTCCGAACCGCCGCAGGCCGGGCGCATTCCGCTGGTCATCCGGCCGAGCGTGCAGCGGCTGCTGGACCGGCTGGCCGATCTGCCGGTGCTCGTACTCTCGGCCAAGTCCGACATCCTCGCCTGGAATCCCTTGTCGGCGGCCCTGCTCGGCGATTTCTCCGCGATCCCGCCCGCCCAGCGCAACATCATGTGGCAGCGGTTCCTCGGCACCGGTATGGGTCGCGTCGTCATGACGCCCGAGGAGACCGACAGCAATGCCGCCGCCTGCGTCGGCTGCCTCCGCGCGGTCAAGGCCACCTACCCCGACGACCCCGACCTGATGCGCCTGCTCACCGAACTACGCACCGGCAGCCCGGAATTCGAGTCCCATTGGCAGGCAGGCCGCTCCAGCGTCATGCACAGTCTCACCAAAACCATCGCCCACCCCGACCTGGGCCCGCTCACCCTCGACTGCGACGCCATGCACGTCCCCGACACCGACCAAACCGTCATCATCTACTCCGCGCCCCCGAACACCCCCACCGCGACCGCCCTGGACCTCCTCCGCGTCACCGGCCTCGAAACCTTCGGCCCGCGGTAGCCGATCCATCCGGCGCCATATTACAAATCATTGATATTATGAATATCGGGGATTCGAAATATGGAGGCACGATGGCGACGACGGTGGAAATCCCGGACGAGCTACTCGCCGAGGCCCTGCGGCTGACCGGCCTGCCGACCAAGAAGGCGGTCATCAATCTCGCGATGTCCGAACTCGTCCAGGGCTATCGCCAGCGTGAAGCACTGGCGCGACTCAAGCGGATGGATCACAACCCGTTCCTGACCGGCGATGAGCTCGCGGCCGAGCACCCCGAGGCCCGGTGAGCGCGGCAACCGTCCGTCCGAGGTACCTCCTCGACCACTCGGTCATGTCGCACTATCGGACGAACGCCGCGGTCGAACGCGCCATCGACGAGCTCGCGATCACCGGAGCGTTGTGCTCGTCGACGGTCACGATGGACGAAGCGCGATTCAGCGCACGCAACGCCACCGACCTCGGCTATCTCACCGAGCTCTACGGTTCGGTCTTCCATTGGCTACCCGCCGACGACATGGTCGAGGACAACGTCCGCCGCATCCGCACCGCCCTGTGGAAGATCGGAGCGGGCCGCGGCGCACAGATCACCGACGTCCAGATCGCCGCGGTCGCGCTGCGCCATGACGCCACCGTCGTCCACAACGACACCGACTTCCTCACCATCGCCCGCGCGCTCCCAGAATTCCGCCAGCAACGCATCACACTCAGCTGAATATGGGGTGATTCCACGGCGGGACGCGGGATATGGTGCGTGCTTCGACGAGGGAGGAATGATGAGCGCACCGCGGACGACGACGCTGTGGCGGCCGACGGGGCCCGAGGAGTTGGCTCTGGTCGCCGAATCAGGGTGGCGCGCTTGGCCGCCGCGACTACCCGACCAGCCGATCTTCTACCCGGTGCTGAACGAGGACTACGCGGTGCTGATCGCCCGCGACTGGAACGTGCCCGCCTCCGGCGCGGGCTATGTGACGCGGTTCGACGTGCGCACCGACTACCTGGACAGCTACGACGTGCAGCAGGCCGGCGGTCGGGACATTCTCGAATACTGGATTCCCGCAGAGGATCTCGCCGAGTTCAACCGCCATCTCGTCGGCACGATCGAGGTGGTGCGCCGCTTTCCGGACGACGCACCGGTTCCCGGCATCTGACGGGTCAGGCGGCGCCGGTACGTTCGGTCGGCGCCGCCGCCCGGATCGCCGCGACCGCGGCGCGCGGATCGTCGGCCCAGAAGGCGACGGTGCGCACCGTGTACTCGCCCTGCGGGGTGGTGAAGGTCTGCGGCGCGGTCAGGTCCACCCGGACGTTCGTGGAGCTGCCGACCGGGAGGGCAAGGGTGTCGTTGCCGGTGAGCTGCAACGACTTCGAGCCGTCGTAGGCGCGTAGATCGTTGCGGACAGCGCGGACGCCGGCGAGCGGGATGTCGAGTGCGGTGCGGCGCAGGTAGCGGATCCGGAGGCGGTCCGGCGCGACGACGTGCGGATACATGTGGTGCGCGGCGAGCATGCCGAGCATCCAGAACAATCCCCAGATGCCCAGTGCCAGCGCGGCGAGCCGCACGGGTGGCCACGGGATGATCAGGTGCACCGCGGGGATCTCCACCGCACTGACCACGATGAACGCCCAGATGACGGCTGAGACGGCGCCTGCGTAGCGAATCGGTGTGCCGTCCGCGGTGTCGGGCCTGCGGGCGACGGCCCTGGCCAGGCTCACCCAGATGTCGATTTCGAGCCGGACGAAAAGGCGTCCGAGCCGCATGATCGGGCGCATGATGCCCTCCTTTGCAATACAACTGCATTGTAAAGAGCGCGACGCCGATATGGCAATACAACTGCATCGTGAAAAGATGGGTGGATGCCGAAACGGGTGGACCACAGCTCTCGCCGGGCGACGATCAGCGACGCCGTGATGCGACTGCTCGCACGCGACGGCCTCGAGGCGATCAGCCTGCGCCACGTCGCCGCCGAGGCAGGCGTCTCCCCCGGCCAGGTGCAGCACTATTTCCCCAGCAAGGACGCGATGATGGAGTTCGCGGCGAGCACTATCGCCGACCGGATCGCGGCCCGCATCTCCGCCGTGGGGCCCAACCCCGACCTGCACCACATCCTGACAGTGTTGCTCCCCACCGACCCGGACTCGGCCGCCGACTCCCGCACCCTGATCGGCTACCTCGCCTTCGCCTCCGTCCGCCCCCAGGTCGCCGAAACCATGGCCACCAACGGCCGCGCCTTTCGCGACCACATCGCGGGCATGCTCCCCGACCACCCCGACCCCACGACCGCGGCCAACACCCTGCTCGCCCTCCTCGACGGCCTGGCCCTACACGTCACCCTCGGTCAACTCCCCGCAACCGACGCACACGAACTGCTGACTTCCGCTATCGACGGCGTTCTGGCACAGGAGAAATGACGTTCGCGCGAGTCGCCGACACCCGCCGAGAGCCGGTCAGGCAGACCCCTTCGGATCTGTTGCCCGGGTCAGATCGAGGTCGAGGTCGAACGGCAGTGCGACCTTCAGTCGATCATGATGGATGCCCACCGTGGTGTACTTCTGCGTAGCCGGATCGAGTTCATAGGCGTAGACGACCGCGCGCCCGTCGACATTCTCGACGCGCCAGAAGTACGGAATACCCGCCTCGGCATAGAGCTGCGGTTTGCGATGACGATCGCGTTCGAGCGAGTCCGGTGAGACAACCTCGATCGCCAGCACGACATCCTCCGGACGGAATGTCGTCTGGTCCAAGCCCGTGACGCCCGCCGAATCGACGACCATAACGTCGGGTTCAGGTCGCTGACGAGCGCCGAGCGTCACCGTCATCTCACGAATGCTGTCGAAGCCCTCCGGAGCCTGCCGCATCAATTGCACATGGAGGAACGTGATGACGAGCAGGTGGAATCGCATCTGCGGACTCACGAAGACCAGGCTCCCGTCGATCAGCTGAGTGTGCGGCGGCAGTTCACTCAGATGATCCAGGTCTTCGGCGAAATACCCCCGCGGTGGCGGCACCGGCCAGCTCAACGGAGCTCGCTCTCCCGATGGCATCGGATCCGCAGTCATGGGTCCCTCGCTCGTCGCACGGCGATCATCTGACCTCGCCAGTATGACACGGTACCCAACCTCCGATCAGATACCCGACCAGCGGAAATCCGGACGACAAGCCCGACCGCATCGGTCGCGCGCTGCTTGCCGTTCGCCCTAGGCGCGGTGCGGCCGCGCCGCGCCTAGGGCGTTCGGTCAGGCGGAAACGACGGCGCCCTGGGCGATCCGGCGTGCGGCGACCGCCTGCTCGGTTTCGGCCATGACCAACTCGGCGTTGATCTGCGCGCCCGCCATGGCTCCCGCCGCCGCGGCCGCGCCGACCTGGGCCGACGGGTCGGTGGCATTGCCGGCGATCCAGACACCGGGGACCGCGGTGCGGCCGACCGGGTCGGCGGGGATGTGGTCGCCCATGCCGGACGGGTGCGGTTGCGGGGTCAGGCCGAGGTCGGTGAGGAAGGTGGCGCGGGTGTTCATGCGCGGGGCAACGACGAGGGCGTCGCGGTCGAGCACGGTGCCGTCGGCCAGGCGGACGCCGGTGAGCTTTTCGGTCGCCAGTACTTCGACGACCTCGCCGTCGACGATCCGAATGCCCCGGGCGGCAAGCTTTTCCGCGTCCTCGGCGCTCAACGGGGCGGCCGTGTGGGTCAGGAACACGATGTCGTCGCTCAGCTGACTGAACAGCAGGGCCTGGTGCACCGACATCGGGCCGCTGGCCAGGATGCCGATGCGCTGGTCACGCACCTCCCAGCCGTGGCAGTAGGGGCAGTGGAGGACATCGTGGCCCCAGCGTTCACGCAGGCCGGCAACCTCCGGCAGTTCGTCGGCCAGACCGGTGGCGACGAGGATCCGGCGCGCCGACACCGAGCGTCCATCGGCCAACGTCACCAGGAATTCATGACCCGCGCCGGTGGGACTTCCTGCCGCCGCTGCAGTCTCGACTCCGGCAGGACCGCCTACCGCAGCCGAGGTCTCGGTTCCGGGGGCGCCGACCGAATCACCCACGCCCACTGAGAAGTCCGCGCCGACACCGGGCTGCAGCCTGCGCTCGACCGTGACCACCTGCCCGGACACCACCTGCCCGCCGTAACCACGCACCTCGGCGCGACCCCGCTCGAGCAATTCCAGCGGCGGCATCCCTTCCCGCGCCAGCAAACCGTGCACACCGTCGGCCGGTGCGTTGCGCGGCGACCCACCGTCGATCACGGCGACCGAGCGCCGCGAGCGGGCCAGCATGAGCGCCCCGTTCAGCCCGGCCGCGCCGCCGCCGAGGACCACCACGTCGTAGGTGTCGTTCAACTCTGTCATCTGAAGCCTCCTTCGGCGACCACCGTGCACTCGCACCCGCCTACACGGCAATCTTTCTTGCTGACATGGCAAACTGGTGACCATGGACGACCTCGAAGAGACCCTGGGATCGGTCGGCCCCCGGCTCCGCTCCCTGCGCAAACAGCGTCAGACCACCCTGGCCGACCTGTCGGCAGAGACCGGCATCTCGGTCAGCACCCTGTCGCGCCTGGAATCCGGCGACCGCAAACCCACCCTGGAACTGCTACTCCCCCTGGCCAAGGCACACGGGGTGACCCTCGACGAACTCGTCGACGCCCCGCCCACCGGCGACCCGCGCATCCACCTGCGCCCGATCACCCGCCACGGCATGACGATGCTACCGCTGACCAAACGCGCGGGCGGCATCCAAGCCTTCAAGATGATCATCGCCCCCAACGCCCGCAACCGCCCGGACGAACCCCAGGTCCACGAGGGCTACGAATGGCTCTACGTCCTCAACGGCCGCCTGCGCCTGATCCTCGGCGACAACGACATCGTCCTCACCCCCGGCGAAGCCGCCGAATTCGACACCCACATCCCCCACTGGTTCGGTGCCGCCGACGACCACCCCGTCGAATTCCTCAGCCTCTTCGGCAAACAGGGCGAACGAGCCCACTTCCGCGCCCGCCCCAAGAACTCCGACTGATCGAGTTCCGCGGTCGACAGAACAGCACGGCGGCGGCTCAGCCCTGCAATGCCGCGATCAGGGCTGGGCTCAGGGCCAGGGCGGGGAGGGATTCGACGAGCAGGTCGACCAATTGTTCGCGGGTGATCGGCTTCTCCGTCATCCAGGTGAGGATCGTTTCCTCGACGAAGGCGATCCAGCCGCGGATGGTCAGGGTGAGGCGAGCGAGGTCGGGGTCGTCGGGGGGTAGCGGGAGTTCGGAAACGATGAGATCGGCGATGGCGCCGCGGGTTTCGTTGACGTAGTCGAGCAGGTTGGGGGTGACGCTGGCGGGCCCGCGCAGCACGGAGCGGTAGGACGCGGAGTGCTCGGTGGCGTAGTCGACGAACCGCTCGATCGAGTCGCGCAGCATGTCGAACAGCGACAGCTCGCGATTGGGCGTGACGGCCGCGAAGAACTCGGCGCTCACGTGCCGCGCGATGGCCTCGTGGAACTCCTGCTTGGAGGCGAAGTAGTGGAACAGCAGACCGCGCGAGATACCCGCCTGCTTGGCGATGTCGTCGACGGAGATGTCCTCGAGCGACCGCTCGGCCAGCATCTCGGCGCCGAGGGTGATCAGCTGCAGCCTGCGCTCCTCGGGGCTGAGCCGGACACGCTTGGTCGCTCCCGTACTCCTGATACTCACATCGACCATCCTAGCCACTACTGAACTCAGCTCAATAGCTGTTGACTCCGGCTCAATAGGGACGTAGTCTGCACTACATGAGTCGCAAGGTTACAGACAAAGTCGTCGGCAACCGCGCCGTGCGCCACATCAAGACGATCATCGTCGGCAGCGGGTTCGCGGGCCTCGGCATGGCCATCCGGCTGCATCAGCAGGGTCGCGATGACTTCCTCGTCCTCGAGCGCGGCAGCGATGTCGGCGGCACCTGGCGGGACAACACCTACCCAGGTGCCGCCTGCGACGTGCCGTCGCACCTGTACTCGTACTCGTTCGCGCTGAACCCGGACTGGTCGCGCTCGTTCTCCAAGCAGGGTGAGATCCAGGCCTACATCCGCGGCGTCGCCGAGAAGAACAACGTGCTCGACAAGCACCTGTTCGACTGCGACGTCCTCGGCATGCGCTGGAACGCCGAGACCGCCCGCTGGGACATCACCACCAGCAAGGGCGACTTCACCGCCGAGACCGTGGTCTCCGCAGTCGGGGCCCTGTGCGAACCGTCGCTGCCCGACATCAAGGGCATCAACGAGTTCGAGGGCGAGATCTTCCACTCGGCCCGCTGGGACCACGACGTCGAGCTCGCGGGCAAGCGGGTCGCCGTGATCGGCACCGGCGCCTCGGCCATCCAGATCGTGCCCGCCATCGTGGGCAAGGTCGCCCACCTCGACCTCTACCAGCGCACCGCGCCCTGGCTGCTGCCGCGCATGGATCGCCCGTACCTGCTGCCGGAGCGCCTGGCGTTCAAGTACATTCCGGGCGTGCAGCGACTGTCGCGCGCGGCCATCTACGCCGCCCGCGAGACCCAGGTGGTCGGCCTGGCCAAGTACCCCGCGCTGATGAAGATCTTCGAGACACTGTCCCGCGGCAAGCTGCTGGTCGAGGTCCGCGACCCGGTCAAGCGCGCCAAGGTCACCCCGAACTACCGGATCGGCTGCAAGCGCATGCTGATCTCCAACGAGTACTACCCGGCGATCGACCGCGACAACGTCGAGGTGGTCACCGACGGCATCGCCGAGGTCAAGGCGGGTTCGATCGTCACCAAGGACGGCACCGAGCGCGAGATCGACGCACTGATCGTGGCCACCGGCTTCCACGTCACCGACTCCCCCGCCTTCGAGACCATCACCGGCCGCGCCGGGCAGACCCTGTCCGAGCAGTTCGACGAGGTCGGCCAGCGCGGCTACAAGGGCTCGACCATCGAGAACTTCCCGAACATGTTCTTCCTGCTCGGCCCGAACGTCGGCCTCGGCCACACCTCGATGGTGTTCATGATCGAATCGCAGATCAACTACGTCGCCGACGCGCTGGCTACCATCGATAGGCAGAAGCTGCGCACCGTCGAGGTCCGTCCCGAGGCCGTGCGCACGTACAACACCGAACTGCAGGCGAAGATGGCCGACAGCGTCTGGATGAACGGCGGCTGCGCCAGCTGGTACCTGGACAAGCACGGCAACAACACCACACTGTGGCCCGACTTCACCTTCCAGTTCCGTAGGCTGACCAAGAATTTCGACGTCGCGGCTTACGACACGACTACTTCGACCGACTCCGACACCGAACCGAAAGTGGTGGCAGCACAGTGAGCAATGATGCTTACTTCACGAACAAAGTCTGTGTGATCACGGGTGCCGGGTCCGGCATCGGCCGCGCGCTGGCCGAGAACCTGGCCCGCCGTGGCGCCAAGCTGGCGCTGTCCGACATCGACGCCGAGGGCCTGGCCGAGACCGTGCGCATCGTCGAGGGACTGGGCGCACAGGTCAAGTCCGACCGGCTCAACGTCGCCGAGCGCGAGTCCTTCCTGGTCTACGCCGATTCGGTGAAGGCGCACTTCGGCGTCGTGCACCAGATCTACAACAACGCCGGTATCGCCTACCACGGTGATGTCGTCAAGACCGAGTTCAAAGACATCGAACGCATCATGGATGTCGACTTCTGGGGCGTCGTCAACGGCACCAAGGCGTTCCTGCCGATGCTGATCGAGTCCGGCGACGGCCACGTGATCAACGTGTCCTCGCTGTTCGGCCTGGTCGCCGTGCCCGGCCAGGCGGCCTACAACTCGGCCAAGTTCGCGGTCCGCGGCTTCACCGAGGCGCTGTACCAGGAGATGCGGATCGCCAAGGCGCCGGTCAAGGTCACCTGTGTGCACCCGGGCGGCATCAAGACCGCCGTCGCGCGCAACGCCACCTACGCCGAGGGCATGGACGGCGCCACCGCCGCCTCGCTGTTCGACAAGTACCTGGCGATCCACACCCCGGAGATGGCCGCGCAGACCATCACCGAGGGTGTGCGCAAGGGTCACGCCCGCGTGCTGATCGGCTGGGAGGCCAAGGTGCTCGACGTGAGCGTGCGCTTCCTGGCCTCGGGCTACAGCCGGATCTCGGCCGTGGTCAACGGCCGTTTCATGCCGCACTGACCCGACCGGAATTCAGGTAACGCCATGCGCGAGTTCAAGATTCCGCTGCCGATCGCCCGCGTGTTGCTCGACCCGGTCTTCCGGGTCACGCTGAACGCGCGGCTGCCGGTCGCGGTGCAGCGCGCTCTGCTCGACGCGGTCTCCCTGATGCAGCTGGTGCCCGACGGCTCCGTCGTGCAGCACCTGCAGCTGGGGGGCCGCCCGGCCGAGCGGGTCATCGCCGAGACCGCGATCCCGGGTTCGCGTACCCGGGCGGTCCCGCCGGAGCGCGCCGCGGGCGCGATCCTGTACCTGCACGGCGGCGGCTACGTGGTCGGCTCGCTGACCACGCACCGCTCGCTGGTGGCGCACCTGGCGCAGGAGACCTCGTGCGCGGTCTACGCGCTGGACTACCGGCTCGCGCCCGAACACCCGCTCCCGGCCGGCCTCGACGACGCCGAGGCCGCGTTCCTGGATCTGGTGCGCAACGTCGGCTACCAGCCCGACCAGATCTGCCTGGCGGGTGACTCGGCGGGCGGCGGCCTGGCGCTGGCACTGGCCCAGCGGCTGATCGACAAGCACGCGATGACGCCTGCCGCCCTCGGCCTGATCGCACCCTGGGTCGACCCGACCCAGGTGCCCGCCAAAGCCCGCGACCTGGTGATCAACCGGGCGTGGTCGCAAGCGTGCGCCGCCTACTACCTCGGCGACGGCGCCGCAACCGACGCGGGCTACGCCCCGCTCACCGGGAACCTGCTCGGCCTGCCTCCCACCTACGTGCAGGCCGATGTGAGCGAACTGTTACACGATCAGTGCTGCCAGCTCGTTTCAGCCCTGCGTGGGGCGGGTGTGCACGTCCGCTTCACCGAAACCCGCGGCCTCTGGCATGTCGCGCAACTGCAGGCCGCGCTGGTCACCGAGGCGGCGCTGGCACTCAGCGAACTCGCAGAATTCCTGCGAGAAGCAATTCAGCCGGTATCGATCGACGATTTACGATAAGGCCTGGTGACGGGCAATTCGGGCGGCGATATCGCGACCCGCCCGAACGTGTCGTAGATTACTGGCGAGTAGAACCCACTGGAAGGGCACAGATGCGAGAGTTCGAAGTTCCGGCTTCCTACACCATCCCGGACGATGCGAACAATTCCGACAACGTCTTCCGCTTCGGCCAAGAGACGCCGAACACGGTGTTGTTCAACGTCCCGAACGGCAGCGGCGGCTGGAACGACGTGACGGCGGCACAGTTCGAGAAGGCCGTCACCGGCGTCGCCAAGGGCCTGATCGCCTCGGGCATCGAACTGGGCGACCGCGTCGCCATCATGGCCGCCACCCGCTACGAGTGGTCGCTGCTGGACTTCGCGATCTGGGCCGCCGGTGGCGTGACCGTCGCGATCTACGACAGCTCGGCCGCCGAGCAGGCCAAGTGGATCCTGCAGGACTCCGAGACCAAGCTGCTGGTCGTCGAGAACGACAAGCACCGCGCCACGATCGACGAGATCGAAGCCGGTTCGCTGCCCGCGCTGGCCGAGACCCTGCAGATCGACAAGGGCGCGATCGACGAGCTGACCAAGCGCGGCGCCGATCTCGACGACGAGGTCGTGCACGCCCGCCGCAAGCAGGTCGGCGCGGCCTCCCCGGCCACCCTGATCTACACCTCGGGCACCACCGGCCGCCCCAAGGGCGTGCAGCTGACCCACGCGAACCTGTGGGCGGAGTCGCGTTCGGGCGGCATCGAGCTCAGCGCCTTCGTCTCCGAGGGCCAGAAGACCCTGCTGTTCCTGCCGCTGGCGCACGTGTTCGCCCGCGCGGTCGCGCTGATCGCCTTCGATTCCAAGGTGACCGTCCGCCACAGCTCGGACTGGACGACCCTGGTCGAGCAGTTCGGTGAGTTCAAGCCGGACTTCATCCTCTCGGTGCCGCGCGTGTTCGAGAAGGTCTTCAACTCCGCCAAGCAGAAGGCGCACGACGGCGGCAAGGGCAAGATCTTCGACGCCGCGGCCGAGACCGCCATCGCCTACAGCACGGCGCTCGAGACCAAGGGCGGCCCCGACCTGCTGCTCAAGCTCAAGCACTTCGTCTTCGACAAGCTCGTCTACAGCAAGCTGCGGGCGGCCCTCGGCGGGCAGTGCCTGGCCGCGGTCTCCGGTGGCGGCCCGCTGGGCGCGCGCCTGGGCCACTTCTTCCGTGGCGCCGGCGTCACGATCTACGAGGGCTACGGCCTGACCGAGTCCACCGCCGCGTTCACCGTCAACACCCCGCAGTTCATCCGGGTCGGCTCGGTCGGTCGCCCGATCCAGGGTCACGCGGCCAAGATCGCCGAGGACGGCGAGCTGCTGCTCAAGGGTTCGGTCGTGTTCAACGGCTACTGGGGCAACGCCGAGGCCACCGAGGAAGCATTCGACGACGGCTGGTTCAAGACCGGCGACCTGGGCGCCATCGACGCCGACGGCTTCGTCACCATCACCGGCCGCAAGAAGGAAATCCTGGTCACCGCGGGCGGCAAGAACGTCTCCCCCGCCGTGCTCGAGGACTCCCTGCGCGCGCACCCGCTGATCAGCCAGGTCATGGTCGTCGGTGACGGTCAGCCGTTCATCGGCGCCCTGATCACCCTCGACCCGGAGGCGCTGCCGGGTTGGAAGGACCGCAACGGTGTCGCCGCCGACACCGCCATCGAGTCGCTGATCGAGAACCCGGCGCTGGTCGCCGAGGTGCAGGCCGCGGTCGACGAGACCAACAAGAAGGTCTCCAAGGCCGAGGCGATCAAGAAGATCCGCATCCTCCCGGTCGACTGGACCCAGGAGGGTGGCGAGCTCACCCCGAAGATGTCGCTCAAGCGCGCCGTCGTCATGAAGCAGTACGCGGGCGAGGTCGACAAGATCTACTCGTGATCGGGTAGTACGTACCGCCGGAACGGCCGGTTGCCTGCGAGGGCGACCGGCCGTTTCACGTTCCCGGGTCACAGCGAGACGAGCTCGGGATCCCGGGCGGGCACGGTGGCCGGGGCGGGCAACGGCTCCGGGCGGTTGCGCACGAACAGCATCGAGGCGATCACCCCGGCCAGCAGAGCGAGGCCGGGCAGGTACATCGACTCGCTCATCGCGGCGCTGAACACGGCCCGCAGCGCGGGCGGCACGGTGCCGGTCACCGCGCCGTGCACGTCCGCCTCGCCGTCGAAACCGTGCGCCGACAGGCGCGCCGCGATCAGGGCGGCGATGGCCGCGCTGCCGAGTACCGCGCCCAGCTGGCGGGTGGTGCTGTAGACACCGGACCCGGCACCGGACTGATGCGCGGGCAGGTTCCTGGTGGCGATGGCGGGCAGCAGCGCCCAGAGGAAACCGTTGGCCACTCCGCCGAACGCGGCGATCACCGCGAAGACCACCAGCGGGGCATCCGGATCGGACACCAGCAGCGCCAGTCCGCCGATGACGCTCGCCAGCAGCGCGAAACCGACGCCGGGCAGGACAGCCGGGTGCAGCCGCGCGGAGAAGCGGCCCGCCAGAGGCGCGCAGACCACGGTGCCCAGCGCCATCGGCGCGAGGACCAGCGCCGCCGCGGTGGGCGAGAGTCCGCGCACGCCCTGGAAGTAGAAGTAGGCGGGCACCATCGCCGCGTTGAACCCGACGCCCATCGCCGCGACGGCCAGGCTCGACAGCGCGAAATTGCGGTCGCGGAACAGGGTCAGCGGCACCAGCGGTTCACCGTCGGCCTGCGCCTGGTGGAGGACGAACACGACCATCGTCACCAGTCCGCCGCCGATGAGCAGCCACACCTGGGCCGACCAGTCCTGATTCTCGCCCTCCTGGATGCCGTACACCAGCAGGAACAGGCCGATGCCGCTGAGCAGCACGCCGACCAGGTCGAAGCGGTGCATGCCGGTCGGCAGGACGGGCAGCAGCCAGGCGCCGAGCGCCAGCGCGACGATGCCGACGGGGATGTTGAGGAAGAAGATCCACTGCCAGCCGAAGCTGTCGACGAGCACGCCGCCGAGCAGCGGGCCGACCAGGGTCGCCAGCCCGGCCGCGCCGCCCCACACGCCCATCGCGGCGCCACGCTGGTCCGCCGGGAAGATGCGGGCGATCACCGCCATCGTCTGCGGGACGAGCAGCGCGGCGCCGACGCCCTGGACGCCGCGCGCCACGATCAGCATGTCGACAGTGGTGGACAGCCCGCACCACAGCGAGGCCAGCGTGAACACCGTTAGGCCGCCGAGATACAGATACTTGGGCCCGACCCGGTCGCCCAGCCTGCCCGCCGCCAGCAGGGGAACGGCGAAGCCGAGCAGGTAGGCACTGGTGACCCAGATGACCTCGGTGATGTCGGCGTTCAGGTCGCTCATGATCGCCGGGTTGGCGACGGCGGCGATGGTCATGTCCATCAGGATCATGAAGTAGCCGACGATCAGCGCGCACAGCGCCCACCACGGATTACGTTGGAACAACACGGCTTTGGTTCCTCTTCTCGGCGACGGCGCGAAACCCGGATGCGCGGGCAGAGCTTTCGGAGCGCAGATGAATCACCGGTTATCCCGATCCGTCGCGCGCATGGCGTCAACCTCACGGCGACATCGGCGTTCGATGGCCTATGACGGAAGTCACCGGATCGGCGGACCCGCCATGCCGGGCGTTCATGCTGTCAGCAGCGACGAGAACGCAATGAACTAAACGAACCGACCAGTTCTTCGGGTTTCTATGCCGAATCCGAATGCCGGTGATCCGCACCTCGCGGATCGAGGTATGCGGATTCGGCGAATTACCTTCGCGCACAGCTCACTTCACCGTCACCTGCGCGACACCACCGTCGTGGCAGGCCCCTGTCGCGATACACAAATCGGCCATCAGGCAATCCGGACGTAGGCTCGGCCCACTCGTGACCTGACAGCCGGAAGGCCGGTTACGCTCTGGCGCAACCGGCCTTTCCGATGTCTGCGTCTAGAACCGTGGTGCCGCGAATTCCGCTGCGGTGAGGGTCATTCCGTTGACGCTGTAGAGCGTGTGCAAGGTGTTGGGCCGGCCGAGCGGCGAACCGTTGCAGATCGTGTCCGCGGGGATGCACAGGTCGATGGTCTTGCCTGCGTAGGGTGCGCCGATCGACACCGCGGGTGCGCCCGCGTCGGCCATGAACCGGTCCGACGGTTTGCCGAACAGCGCGACCGCGGCGATGTGATCGGCGACCGCGGGTGACATCGGCGCGGGCAGATACGGGCGGTACTCCTGCGGCACGCCGTCGGGCACACCGGTGCGGGTGGCGAACCCGGCCACCGCGGCGCCCTGGGAGTATCCCCCCAGCACGATCCTGCTGCCCGGGCAGCTCGCCGCGATGTATTCGACCCGCCGCTGGGCGTCCTCGATTCCCCGCAGGACGGTGTCCGCGAAGGCGAGCCGGTCGGTGAAGTCACTGCTCGCCGGGTAGTCGACCCCGTACGCGCCGACCGAGCGCCCGCCGGCGTTCAAGCGCACCGCCTCGACGAAGGAGATGCCGGTGAGACCGAGTTCGCCGCCGAGCTCGTCGGTGCCGCGGGCGAACACCACCTCGATATCGGCACAGGCCGCGGCGGTGGCGGAATGCGTGGGCGATACCAGCGGAATCGCGGCTGCCAGGAAGGCTGCAGACACGAATCGCGAGAGAGTACGTGCTGTCATTCCGCGCAGACTACTACCGCGGGCACTCGGCAACGTCTTCGTCGCTACCGGCGCGCCGAGGGGGCGGGCGCACAGCGACGTAGGCTCTCGGCATGGCGTGGATGCGGGTACTGGCCGGGGTCGTTTCGGCGGCGCTGGTACTCGGGATCGCCGAGTTCGTCGCAGTGTTCACCGGAGCGGCCGGCGCGCCCGCATACGCGCTCGGGGCGAGCGTCGTCGACCACACGCCGGACGGGATCCGGGAATGGGCGATCCAGGCCTTCGGGACGAACGACAAGACCGTGTTGTTCGTGTGCATGGGTGTGGTGGCGGTGGTGGTCGCCGGTCTGGCCGGTGCGGTCGAGCGCACCACCCGGCCGATCGGGTCGATCGCCTTCGGTGTCTTCGGGGTGTTCGCCGCCGTCGTCGGGGCGGGCAGGATCGGTGGATTCAGCGGGGCGCTGCCCGCGCTGATCGGTACTGCCGCAGGGATTCTCGCGTTGCGGGGACTCACCCGGCGGATCGAGACCGATCAGGCGGATGCTGGTCAGGACGAATCCGGCCGGGCGAGCGCGGGGCGGCGACGAGTGCTCGGCGGGATCGCGGCCACCGGTGTGTTCGCCATCGGCGCCGGACTGGCTGGGCGACTGCTCGGCGGAGCGCGCACCGATGTGTCGGCAGAGCGGGCGACCGTCGATCTGCCTGCCCCCGCCACCCCATTGCCCGGTCTGCCGCCGGACGCCGATCTGCGGGTTCCCGGTCTGACCCCGTACCTCACGTCGAACAGCGAGTTCTACCGGATCGACACCGCGCTGATCGTTCCCCAGGTGTCCACAGACTCGTGGTCGCTGCGCATCCACGGCATGGTCGACCGCGAAATCACGCTCACCTGGGACGATCTCGCGCGCCGCACGCCGGTCGAACGGCTGGTGACGCTGGCCTGCGTGTCCAACCCGATCAACGGCGACCTGATCGGCAATGCCCGCTGGCTCGGCTACCGGCTCGACGAACTGCTCGCCGAAGCAGGCCCGCTTCCCGACGCCGACATGGTGCTCTCGACCAGCAAAGACGGCTGGACCGCGGGCACACCACTCTCGGCGCTCACCGACGGCCGCGACGCGCTGCTGGCGATCGGCATGAACGGCGAACCGCTCCCGCTCCAGCACGGCTACCCGGCGCGGCTGGTGGTGCCCGGCCTCTACGGCTACGTCTCGGCCACCAAATGGGTCACCGAACTCGAGGTCACCCGCTTCGACCAGGCCTTCGCCTACTGGACCCGGCGCGGCTGGTCGGCGCACGGCCCGATCAAGACCGGCACCCGCATCGACATCCCGCGCGGCCGCGGCCGGATTCCCCAGGGCCGCACCACGATCGCCGGCGTCGCGTGGGCCCAGCATCGCGGCGTCACCGGCGTCGAAGTCCAGATCGACAACGGCGACTGGCTGCCCGCCCGCCTGTCCACCGAGGTCTCGATCGACACCTGGCGGCAATGGGTCTACGACTGGGACGCGACCCCCGGCCAGCACACCCTCCGCGCCCGCACCACCGACACCACCGGCATCCCACAGACGGCGCTCCAGCAGGACGTCATCCCGGACGGCGCCACCGGCTACCCCACCCTGACCATCCAGGTCGCCTGACCGCCGCGTCGGCCCGGCCGGCGGCGCGGGACCGACGCCAGGGGCAGCGCGGACAGGGCAGCGATATCAGGCGCTCGCGTCGGCCTTCGCCGGTTCGGGTGACCGGCCGGCGCCGGACTTTCCGTGCCCGACGAACAGGGCCGAGGCGACTACGCCGATGAGCAGGATGGCGGCGGGTAGCAGCATCGACTGGGCCAGCGACGTGCTGAACTCGTCGAGGATCTGGGGCGGGAGCGGGCCGGTGGCCGCGCCCTCGCCGACCGGGCCGCCACCGCCGAGGCCGTTGGCGGTCAAGCGGGCCGCGATCAACGCGCTGATCGCGGCGCTGCCGAGCACCGAACCCACCTGGCGGGTGGTGTTGTAGACACCGGCGCCCGCACCGGCCTGGGCGACCGGCAGGTTGTGCGTGGCCGTCGAGGCCAGCGGCGCCCAGATGCACGCGTTGGCCAGGCCCGCGACGGCGGCGGCGATCAGGAACAGGATGATCGGCGAATCCGGTGTCATCAACGCGGCGAAGGCGAACACCGAGCCGGCGAACAGCGTGAAACCGATGGTCGGCACCAGCCGCGGCGGCAGCCGGTCCGAGAACTTGCCGATGAACGGCGCGGTGACACCGGTGACGATCGCCATCGGCGCGAAGACCAGCGCCGAGGCGGTCGGCGACATCTCGCGCACCGCCTGCAGATAGAAGTACGAGGGCACCATCATCGAGGTGACCGCGGCGCCCATCGCGGCGATCGCCGTGTTCGACAGCGAGAAATTGCGGTCGCGGAACAGGCTCATCGGCACCAGCGGCTCGCCCCGGTTCCTGGCCTGGTTGACCACGAACGCCACCAGCATGACCACACCGAACCCGATCAGCAGCCAGATCCGCAGCGACCAGTCCTCCGAATTGCCCTCCTGGATACCGAACACCAGCGCCGACATACCGATAGCGCTGAGCGCGACCCCGACCAGGTCGAACCTGTGGTCGCTGGTCGGCAGCGCGGGCACCAGCCACATGGCCAGGCCGAACGCGATGATGCCGACCGGCACGTTGACGAAGAAGATCCACTCCCAGCCGAGGTTGTCGACCAGCACACCGCCCAGGATCGGGCCGACCAGCGTGGCGAGGCCGGCGACGCCGCCCCACAGGCCCATCGCGGCGCCGCGCTTGTCCGGCGGGAAGGTGCGGGTGATGACGGCCATCGTCTGCGGCGTCATCAGCGCGGCGCCGATACCCTGGGCGGCCCTGGCGGCGATCAGCATGCCGATGCTGCCGGACAGGCCACACCACAGCGAGGCGCCGGTGAAGATCGCCAGGCCGATCAGATAGATGTTCTTGGGGCCGTACTTGTCGCCGAGGCGGCCGGTGACCAGCAGCGGCACCGCGTAGGTGAGCAGGTAGGCGCTGGTCACCCAGATGACGTTGGAGATGTCGCTGTTCAGGTCCGCCATGATCGCCGGATTGGCGACCGCGACGATCGTCATGTCGAGCAGGATCATGAAGAACCCGACCACCAGCGCGAACAGCGCCAGCCACGGATTACGTTGGGTGGTCATCGAATTCGTTCCTATCGGAAGAGGTCAGCTACGGGCGGCGCCGGCCGCCCACCTGGGTCGTGGTGTGTCAGGGCCGGTCGGCCATTCGTGGGCGGTCACAGTGTCGTGGGTGAGCCGTTCGCCGGTGACCGGATCGAACCGCTCCCACTCGACGGCGCCGCTGTCGAGTTCGGCGGCGAACTGCCGGATCCAGTCGAGATCGGCCTGGATCGTCGCGCGCATGTATTCCAGGACGACGCAGTGCCGGCGCGGCACCTCGTTCACCCGCGTCCACTCGATCATCGCGTCGATATCGGCCAGCGCCTGGCCCTGCTGTTCGGCGCGCTCGCCGAGCACTGCGACGACCTGTTCCCGCGGGAGGTTGTGCGCCTCGGCCAGCGCCACCCGGAAGATCGGATACTCCTGCACCGGCGTGCGCAGCAACTCGGCGATCCGCCCACGCAGCGCGTCGCGCCCGGCATCGGTGATCCGATACGTGGTGCGCTCGGGCCGATTACCCTCCCGCTCGGTCCCTTCGGCCCGGACCATCGCATCCGCCGCAAGCCGCGCGACCGCGTGATACAGCGACCCCGGCCGCACCTTGATCAGCAGGTCTTCCCGGCGCGCGATCAACAATTGATACATCTCGTATGGATGCATGGGCCGCTCGTCCAGCAACGCGAGAACCGCGATCGCCAACGGTGTCATCGCGTTCCGCCCCGGCTGCCCCACAGGCGCCACCTCCACTCCCACGCCCACGCGCAGGTTCCATGCTCCATGTCAAATATTCCAGTAGGAATATACGGAGCGGAACAGGAGCTGGCAAGGGCGTTCCCGGCACCGGTGTCCCGTCCCCGCCGATCTGGCCCAGCATCGGCGTTCGAGTCTTCGCGCGGCCATCCGGAAGGTTTGACGCGGCAATCGAGGATGGCGGTTTGTTTGGGACCACGTCGACGATGCCGCCGCCAACTCCAAGTCCGGAACGAGCGTTTGAATATACTGATTTCCTGCGATGCAGAGCCGTTTCCGAAGCAATCTCCGCCGGTTTTCAAATTCGAAATGATTTCGCCGAGATGCCCACGGTAAACCGCTGTTCCGGCATTTTCGACGCTTGGCGGCGGCCGGACAAACCCCTTCGCTACCTGCGAGTTCTTGCGCCCGCAGGTTCGGCGGACGAGGCGCGCTACACGAATACCACCAGAATTGTTCATGCTAGACTTTGTGGCCCTCAATCAGAATTTACCGCTTCCAATCCCGGAAAGAGGTAAAAGATGATTCACAAAACAGATGGCAGCCCGACTTCGGATTCATTCGTCCAAGAAATTGGTGCGCGTACGGGTGAATTCACCAACGACGAGGCGACGTGGGAGGGGTACTGGCGCGGCGTACTGGAGGGCAGAATCTCCGAGCCGCCGTGGAACTGGGACGTGCGGGAGGCCGCGCCGCCGTATCTTGCGGAGCGTGATGCTCATTTCGATCTGGAACTGCCCTTGGTTGATCTCGGGTGTGGAGACGGCCTGCTGACGCGTCATCTGGCCCAGGATCACCAGACGGTGGTCGGGGTTGATGTCTCCGAGGCGGCGTTGGAGCGGGCACGGCGGCTCAATCCGGCGGAGAACGTGACGTACGAGCGGCTGGATATCACCGACGGCGTCGGGGCGCTGGCGCTGCATGGGCGGATCGGCGATGCGAACGTGCACCTGCGTGGGGTGCTGCACGCGATCGAGGCGGTCGATCGGCCGACGGCGCTGGGTGTGCTGGCGGAGCTGACGGGGTCGCGGGGGCGGGTATTCGATATCGAGATGTCGCCGGCGTTGGATGAGGCGCAGCGGCAGGTGATGGAGCGGTTCGGCACGCTGCCGGCGAGCATGGCCGCTGTGGTCGACAGTGGCCTGCGGGCGCGGCGGATGAGCCTGGCGGAGCTGGCAGGCCAGTACTCGGCGGCCGGGTTTCGGGTGCTCTCCAGTGGGGAGACGTCGGGGCGTTCGGCAATGGAACTGCCGGACGGCTCGTTCTTCGCCTACCCGATGGTGTATGTGGTCGCCGCACGAGGGGCTGGCTGACCGCCGTGCTGACGGTCGCCGTGGTGGGTGGGGGCGTTGTCGGCGCGAGCGTGGCCTTTCACCTCGTCCGGCACGGGGTGCGCGTGCACGTGGTGGAGCCCGGCGAGCCGGGGAGCGGCGCCACCGAGGTCAGTTTCGCCCGGCTGAGTGCCTATCAGCAGCCCACGCACAGCCGCTTCCGGATCAGCCGGGCCGGGATCACCGAATACGCCGCGCTCGCTCGCCTGATCGACCTGTCGCCCTGGTGGCACCGGTGCGGCAGCCTGGTCTGGGGCGGAATCGCTCTCCGTGCGCATGTGGAGCAGATGCGTGGCTGGGGCTATCAGGTGCACTGGCACGAGGCACGCGAGGTCAACCGCTCGCTCGACCCGCACATCCGATTCGCCGACCCGGCGGAGCCCGTCGCTCTGCTGCCCGAGGAGGGCTGGGTCGACGCCCCCGGTCTGACCCGGGCGCTGCTCACCGCCGCCGAGCACGCGGGCGAGCTGCTGCACTGGAAGAGCCGAGCCGAGCTGGTGACGGCCAGGAGTGAGATCCGCGCGGTCCGGCTGGTCGGCGGCACCGAGCTACGGGTCGACGCGGTGGTCAACGCCGCCGGGGCCGGGGCCGCCGAGCTCGCCGCCGGAGTCGGCGCACCGATGTCGCCACCCGCGGGCCGCACCGGCCTGGTGGTCGACCTGCGGACGGCCGCCGCACCGCCGAGCAACGTCCTGCGGGGGCCGGACGTGCATGTCCGGGCAGCCGGGGCGGGCCTGCTGCGAGTGCGCTCGGACCAGGTGGACGAGCGCTTGAGTGCGGCGAGCGAGGGTGAGCTGGTGTCCGAGCTGTTGGCGCGGGTGCGGCGCAGCCTGCCGGGGCTGGCCGGGGCGGATGTCGAGCGGGTTCGGACCGGCACGGCCGTGTTCCCGGGCGACGGTCACCCGTGTGTGGGTGCGGTCTCGGCCGTGGGCGGCTACTACGAGGCACTGACCAACAGCGGCGTCACCGTAGGACCGCTGCTGGGGCGTCTGCTGGCGGAGTACATCGCGACCGGACGCCGCGACGAACTGCTGGAGGACTGCCGACCGGACCGATTGCGGTTGTAGCGCTGCCTAGCTGCAGCTGCGTAGCTGAACAACCGAAGGGAGAGGGAGATGTCCGAATGTGACATTGGCGCGAGCGGGCTGCGGGAGTTGACGCTGCGGGAGTTGACGGAGCGTCTGTGTACGGAGGAGCCGATGGAGATCTGGCAGCTTCGGACGGGCTCGCTCGCGCATCGAGCGGGCTCGTACGGGCAGTATTTCACGACGTGGGACTTCGCCAACGCGATCCTGCGGGACTACGCGATGAACATGTACCAGTGGCTGCGCGTCGCCGCTGACGAGACGCTGCCGGTGGAGCAGGTGATGACGGTCCTGCGGACCGTCGATCCGATCTACAGCACCTATCTCGGCTACAGCGGCTTCGAGACGCTCGCGCGCAGCGCCGAGCGGCTGCTGGCCCGGGACGATCACGACCGGGCCTCGCTGGTGGCCGGGCTGGCGGAGCTGACGGGGTATCTGAACCGGCTGACGGCCTGGTCGCACCACCACTTCCCGTGGCACCTGGGCGGCGAGCGTTACCGCTACCCCGACGATGGTGTGGTGGCACCGCCCTGTGCGTATGCGCCGACGGCGGGCGGGGTGACGCCGGTGGGCCGGGCGTCGCGGCAGGTGCAGGTGCGGCTGGAGTGGGAGCCGATCGGGCTGTCCGTGGTCGGCGTGCTCGAGACGGATCTGAACGAGCAGCTGTGCCGGGAGTTCCTGGAGGCGATGCCGTTCACGGTCCTGCAGGACCATGCGGTGGTGAGCGGCGAGTCGATGTACGCCTGGACGCCGCTGGTGAGTCTGGCGCCGACGCCGGTTACCGAGCGGATCTGTGACGCTCCGGCGGGGCGGTTGCGGTACTCACAGGCGACGGGGAACAAGCTGGTGGTGCAGTACGGCCCGGCCAATGAGACCTTGCGGGTGCCGGTGCTGGGGTCGGTGGTAGCGGAGAACCTGAACGCGCTGCGGAAGGTCGGGCCGTCGGTGTGGGAGAGCACCTTCCGGAGCAAGGAGCCGGTCTGGCTTACCGTCACGGCTGCCTGAACGTCACCGGCCTGCTGCACGCATGGCTGCTGCCCGGAGCGCGCGGCGGTCGGGATGGCCCTTGGTGGTGAGGGGGAGTTCGGGGAGGAAGGTGATGCTGGTGGGTTCGTAGTAGGGGCCGAGAGTGCGGCGGATCAGGGCCCGGAGTTCCTGGAGGGTGACGGTGGTGTCGGGGTCGGTGACCACGGCGATGTGGACGGTTTCGCCGGTGCCGTCGTGCGGGAGGCCGACGGCGGCGGCGTGGGTGATGGCCGGGTGGTTGGTGAGGGCTTCCTCGACGTCGCTGGGGTACACGTTGTAGCCGTCAACGATGATCATGTCGTGGGCTCGGTCGGCGAGGTAGAGGTGTCCGGCAGGGTCGAGTCGGCCGAGGTCGCCGGTGCGCAGCCAGCCGTCCCGCAGGACGTCCGCCGTAGCCTCCGGCCGGTTGCAGTAGCCGGTCATGACGGCGGGTGAGCGGGCCCAGACCTCGCCGGTCTCGCCGGTGGGCAGTGGGCAGCCGTCGGCGTCGCGGATCTCGATGGTGACGCCGGGGAAGGGTCGTCCGGCGGAGCGGAGCAGCTCGGGGGTGTGTTCGGCCGTGCCGAGGGTGGTCAGGAAGCCGCACTCGCGCTGGCCGTAGACGTGGAGCAGCCGGGGGCCGAAGGCGGCCAGGGCGTCGCGGACGGTGCGGGCGGAGGCCGGGGCGCTCCCGTACTCGATCTGACGCAGTGCCGGGAGTCGGCCGGGAGTGTGGGTGACCAATTCCGCGAGCAGGTTCGGGTAGCAGAGGAGGTAGGTGATCTCCTCGCGGGCGACCGTCTCCAGCACCTCGGCCGGGTCGGGGTTGTCGAGCAGGACGGCCGTGCCGCCCGCGGCGAGCGTCCAGCTGACGTTCTCGCCCGCGACGGATTCGAGGGGGCCGTGGAGGAGGAAGCGGCGGGGTTCGGGTCCGTGCAGCCAGCGTTCCATCCGGAGGAACTCGCTCGCGTTGGCGAAGGTGTGGACGGCGGCCTTGGCGGTGCCGGTGGTGCCGGAGGTGTACATGATCTGGGCCGGGTCGCTCTCAGCGCCACCGCGGGGACCGACGGGCGCGGCGGAGGCGCGGGCGGCGAGGGCGAGCAGGTCGCGCCCAGCGTCGGCGGGTCCGAGCGAGAGCAGCACGGGTACGTCGGTGAGCGCGAGGGTGGCGAGGGTCGTGGTCTGGAGGGTGGGCGAGAAGACGAGCGCCTTGGGCGCGGCGTCGGCCAGCGCCGCGGCCTGGACGGGCGGGGCCATTTTGGGCCACAACTGCACGTGGCAGCAGCCGAGTAGCTGGGCTGCCAGCTTGGTGATCACCGCCTCGGGTTCGCTGGTGGTGAGGCAGGCCACCGCATCGCCCCGGCGCAGCCCGACTCCGGCGAGCGCGCGGGCCGTCCGGTAGATCGCTTCGAGGACTTCGCCGTGGCTGATCCGGCGGTCGTGGTGGACGAGTGCCTCCCGCCGGGGGTCGGTCCGGAGCCCTTCGACAATCGCGCGCAGATATCGGCTCATGCTGTGATGGTGCCGGGTCTGCAGCGCGGGGGCGGGGATTGAGGAAGGGTGATTCCTGCGGGCCGACGCGCTAGAGACCGTGGGAATCCAGCCAGGCACGGGCGGCGGCGGCCGGATCGGTGCCAGCGTCGACCTGGCGCACGAGATCGGCCAGGCCCTCGGTGGTGAGTTCACCGGCGACGTAGTTGAGCTTCTTCAGCTGAGCGCGGTCGAAGATGCCGGAGCGGTAGACGGCGAGCAGGTTCTGGGCGCGCAGCGCGTATTTCGGGTCGTCGAGGACGATCAGGCCCGCCGAGTCGGCGTCGGCCGGTGGGCCGTTGACGATCCCCACCTGGATCTCTCCGTCCTGCAGAGCTTTTCGCAGCGCCTGCGGGTCGGGGTAGCGCGTGGTCGTGGCGAAGGCACAGCCGGAGATCAGGCCCGGTGACGGCGCACCGCCCGCAAAGCCGGGAAGTTCGGCGTAGCCGGCGGTGAGTTCGGCACAGCGCGGGACGAGCGCGGCGACCGTGCGCACACCGTCGCGGCTCGCGAACTCCTCGGTGACCAGCAGCCGGGACCGCAGATCGGTCCCGTCGGCGGCGTCGGAGACCGACAGACCCTGCGGGAGCGAGGCATTGACGGCCGCCGCCACGTCCTCGGGTGTGCGCGCCTGCGCGGACGGGTTCCAGCGGTCGAGCAGTCCACCGTTGCGGGCGGGCAGCACCGCGATCCGGCCCGCGTCGAGATCAGCCGCCGGGGCCGCCGAGCCGCGGACGACGGTGGTGTCGGTGCCGGTCCGGGCCAGCGCCTGCGAATAGATCTCCGCGATCACAATCGATTCGGCCGAGGAATCCGCGCCCACCGCGACCACCGTCCGCGCCTCGTCGCCAGCGCAGGAAACCGCGGCGAAAGACCAGGTAGTGACCAGTAGCGCAGCGACTGTCCGGCGCACCGCACCCGCCACCATCCCGCGACACCAACTTCCTGTATTTGCGGTCCACCCACGCAATTCGGCGCGACGCGGGCAGTATTACCAACCAGAATGTACCTGCGGCCCCCGGGTCGCATGCACAGCGCACTGCCCGCCTTTGCCGGAAGGACACCAGTGAAAACCGCGTTCGCCTCCTCGTCGCATGGACAACGTCGCCCGGCACGCCGCCTCGCGGCACGGGCGGGCCGGGTACTGGCAGCCGCTGTCGCGCTGGCCGCCGCCATGATCGTCTCCGCGTGCGGCAACTCCGATCCGCTGGCCGCCAAGGGTGATTGCGCCAGTGACGCGCTGATCATCGGCTCGGCCAATTTCCCCGAGTCCGAGACCGTGGCCAACATCTACACCGAGGTCCTGCGGATCAACGGTTTCAAGGTCGACACGAAGTTCAACATCGGCAGTCGCGAGGCGTATATCCCCGCATTACGCCAGTGCGCGATCTCGCTGATCCCGGAATACACCGGAAACCTGCTGCAGTACCTGGACAAGAACGCCACCGCCACCTCGGAGGCCGACGTGAACGCCGCGTTGACCACCGCCCTCGGCAGCGACCTGGCCATCGCGACACCCGCCCCTGGCCAGGATTCGGACGCGGTGGTCGTCACCCGCGCGACGGCGGACCGGTGGAACCTGCGGAGCATCGGCGATCTGGCGCCGCATTCGGCCGACGTGACATTCGGCGCGCCCGCGGAATTCGCGCAGCGGCCCGGCGGGCTGCCCGGCCTGAAGCAGAACTACGGCCTCGAGATCAGCGACGCCGATTTCGTGCCGATCGCCGACGGCGGCGGGCCCGCGACGGTGGGCGCGCTGGTCGACGGTCAGGTCACCGCGGCCAATATCTTCACCACCTCCCCCGCGATCGCGCAGAACAACCTGGTCGTCCTCGCCGACCCGAAGCACAATTTCGCGGCCCAGAATGTGGTGCCGCTGTTCAACGCCGCGAAGAAGACCGACAAAGCGGTCGCGGTGCTCGACGCGGTGTCGGCCAAACTCACCACCACCGAGCTCATCTCGCTGAACACGGCCGTCTCGGGCGAGAGCAAGATCGAACCGAAGGCCGCAGCGCTCGCCTGGATCACCGCGCAGGGGCTCAACGCCCCCATCGGCTAGGGGCAGTCGGCGACCCGCTAGGAGAATCCTTGTCCGACATCGAATTCCGCGATATCGAGAAGACCTATCCGGACGGCACCCAGGCGGTCAGCGAGCTGAATCTGCGGATCGAATCGGGATCGTTCACCGTGTTCGTCGGCCCGTCCGGCTGCGGCAAGACCACCTCGATGCGGATGATCAACCGGATGGTGAATCCCAGCGCGGGCGCCATCACGATCGATGGCCGCGACATCGCGACGGTCGACCCCGTGACACTGCGCCTCGGCATCGGCTATGTGATCCAGAGCGGCGGGCTGCTGCCCCATCGCAAGGTGATCGACAATGTGGCCACGGTGCCGATGCTGCTCGGCGCCTCCCGCAAGTCCGCGCGCGCCGCCGCGCTGGAGGTGCTCGACCGGGTCGGTCTCGATCGCGGTCTGGCCGACCGGTATCCAGCGCAGCTGTCGGGTGGTCAGCAGCAGCGCGTCGGGGTGGCGCGGGCGCTGGCGGCCGACCCGCCGGTGCTGCTGATGGACGAGCCGTTCAGCGCCGTGGACCCGGTGGTGCGGGCCGAGTTGCAGTCCGAGATGCGGCGGCTGCAGGCCGAACTGCACAAGACGATCGTGTTCGTGACCCACGATATCGACGAGGCGATCACCCTCGGCGACAAGATCGCGGTGTTCGGGCGCGGTGGGGTGTTGCAGCAGTATGCCGCGCCCGAGCGTGTCCTGGCCCAGCCCGCCACCGATTTCGTCGCGGGGTTCGTCGGCCGGGATCGCGGCTACCGCGCGCTGTCGTTCCGGACCGCCGATGCCGTTGCGCTGGCGCCGATCCGGACCGTCGAGGCAGCCGAGGTCGCCGGATTGCGGCTGGAAAAGGGCGAATGGACGCTGGTGGTCGACGCCGACGGCAAGCCGGGCGGATGGGTGGATGTCACCGGCGTGGAGGCGGTCCGCGCCGGAAAATCCTTGGACGCGAGCGTGTCCGCGGGCGGCTCGCTGTTCACCCCGGACGGTGACCTGCGGCAGGCGCTGGACGCGGCGATCTCCTCGCCGTCGGGCATCGGGGTCGCCGTCGACGACGCGGGCGCCGTGCGCGGCGGATTGCTGGCCGTCGACGTACTCACCCAGCTCGCCGAGCAGCGCGGCAGCGAGGACGCGCAGCGCAACCGGGAGTACTTCGACCAGGACGTCTCGTGCGATACCTGATCGACAACTTCGCCGAGATCATGGCGATCACGCGCACGCACCTGGTGCTCGCGTTGGTGCCGCTGCTGCTCGGGCTGGTGATCGCGATCCCGTTCGGCGCCGTGATCCGCGGCCGCGGCTGGGCCAGGAAGATCACCACGACGGTGTCGAGCCTGGCCTACACCATTCCCTCGCTGGCGCTGTTCGTGATCATCCCGCCGCTGGTCGGTATCTCCGCGATCGATCCCCTGAATGTCATCATCGCGCTCACCGTGTATTCGACGGCGCTGCTGCTGATCGCGGTGCCGACCGCGCTGGACACCGTGCCCGCCGATGTGGTCGACGCCGCCGACGCGATCGGATTCGGCCGGTTGCGCCGCACGCTCACCGTCGACATGCCACTCGCGCTGCCGGTGTTCGTCTCGACGCTGCGCGTCGTGGTGGTCACCAATATCGCGATGGTGTCGGTCGGCGCGCTGATCGGCGTCGGCGGGCTGGGCAAGCTGTTCACCCAGGGCTATCAGCGCGACTACCCGGACCAGATCGTCGCGGGCATCATCGTCACGCTGGCGCTGGCGCTGCTCTTCGACCGGCTGGTGTTCCTGCTCGGCCGGATCGCCACCCCGTGGACCCGCGCCGACGTGCGCGTCGGCCGGGAAGGGGCGCGCTCGTGAATCTGTTCATCGACGCCTGGCACTACCTGAGCGACGGCGCGAACTGGGGCGGGCCCACCGGGATCGAACACCGTCTGCTGCAACACCTCTGGTACAGCTTCCTGGCCGTGGCGCTGTCGGCGGTCATCGCGGTGCCGCTGGGCCTGGTCATCGGGCACACCCGGCGCGGCAGCGCGCTGCTGGTCGGGTTCGCCAACGCCATGCGGGCGCTGCCGACGCTGGGCCTGCTCACCTTCCTGGTGCTGCTGCTCGGGCTCGGGCTGATCCCGCCGCTGCTCGCCCTGGTCACCGTCGGCATTCCGCCGCTGCTGGCAGGCGCCTACGCGGGCATCGCGACCGTGCAGGCCGATGTGGTCGACGCTTCGCGCGCGATGGGAATGACCGAGCGGCAGATCCTGTTCCGGGTCGAGGTCCCCAACGCGCTGCCGGTGATGCTCGGCGGGTTGCGCAGCGCCACGCTGCAGGTGGTCGCCACCGCGACCATCGCCGCCTACGTCAACCTCGGCGGGCTCGGCCGCTACATCTTCGACGGCATCGGCCTCTACCGCTACGACCTGGTCCTGGTCGGCGCGCTGCTGGTGGCGGTGCTCGCGCTGGTCCTCGACGCGATCCTGGCCGCGGCGGTCTGGGCCAGCGCGCCGGGCAGTGGGCGGCTCGCGCGCGGGACGGTGGTCATGACCGACGCGTCACTCGTCACCGAGTAGGGCGCGCAGGTGCGGGTCGTGGGCCAGCACCGCCTGGACCCGGGCCCGCTCGTGCGCGCGCTGGGCCTGCACGTGGATCCACTCCTGGGCGGCCGCCACGATGGCCGCGTTCACCGAGATGCCCGCGGCATCGGCCGCGGCGGCCAGTTGCGCGTCGACCTCGTCGGGGAGCTGCACGGTGCGCGTCGTCATCACCCGATGATCCCAGACAACGCGGTAGCGCCCCGTTCCGGGGAACGGGGCGCTATCGGTCGATCTCTGCTGCGGACTAGGCGACGCCCTCGGCGCGGGCGGCCTCGGCCACGGCCTCGGCGACCGCCGGAGCGACGCGCGGGTCCAGCGGGCTGGGGATGATCCGGTCGACGGCGAGCTCGCCGGCGACGACACCGAAGATGGCGTCGGCCGCGGCGACCTTCATGCCCTCGGTGATCCGGCGCGCGCCCGCGTCCAGCGCACCCTTGAACACGCCGGGGAAGGCGAGCACGTTGTTGATCTGGTTCGGGAAGTCGCTGCGGCCGGTCGCCACGATCGCGGCGTACTTGGCGGCCACCTCGGGGTGGATCTCCGGGTCCGGGTTCGACATGGCGAACACGATCGACTCCGGCGCCATCGAGGCGATGAGCTCCTCGGGGATGGTGCCCGCAGACAGGCCGAGGAACACGTCGGCACCGGCCAGCGCGTCGGCGGCGCTACCGGTGAGCCCGCGCGGGTTGCTGCGGGCGGCCAGCTCGGCCTTCACCTCGTTGAGGTCGCCGCGGCCGGAGCTCACGATGCCCTTCGAGTCGAGCACGACCACATCGGGGACGCCCGCGGCGAGCAGGATGTTGGCGCAGGCCACACCGGCCGCACCGGCACCGGACACCACGACCTTCAGCGCCGACATGTCGCGGCCCTGCTGCGCGGCCGCGCCCTTGAGGGCGGCCAGCACCACGATGGCGGTGCCGTGCTGGTCGTCGTGCATGACGGGGCAGTCCAGGGCCTCGATGACACGCCGCTCGATCTCGAAGCAGCGCGGCGCCGAGATGTCCTCGAGGTTGACCGCGCCGAAGCTCGGGCGCAGGTGGATCAGCGTCTGGACGATCTCGTCGGGATCGGTGGTGTCGAGCACCAGCGGGATCGAGTTCAGGCCGGCGAACTTCTTGAACAGCGCGGCCTTGCCCTCCATCACGGGCAGCGAGGCGCGCGGGCCGATGTCGCCGAGGCCGAGCACGGCGGTGCCGTCGCTGACCACGACCACGAGGCGGTCGGTCCAGGTGTAGGTCTTGGTGAGCGCCGCGTCCTCGGCGATCGCACGGCTGACCTGGGCAACGCCGGGGGTGTAGGCGATGGACAGATCACGCTGGGTCTCGAGCGGGGCACTGAGCTCGACCGACAGCTTGCCGCCGAGGTGACCCGCGAAGATCTCGTCGTGGGTGATGGCAGCAAGGCTCGCTGCGTCATCGGCCTGGGGCGCCGCGGTGGCATTCGGTGCGTCAGTCACAGGTGACACGATTTCACTCCTGCTCGAGTCGGACTCAACCGGGGGACGGTTACCGCCGGGTATATCGGGATTACGGGATTGCATGACGCTCAGAGGGTGCGCAGCCAGGGCGAATACCGGAGAAAACCGGGTGCGTGGCGCAGCACTGATCCGCAGAGCGGAGCCGGACGGGTGGTCCGGACGGGCAAACGGGTCGACCCTCGGCCGCGACGGTGCGTCGCGAGGCGAATGGTCACCATGGTCCCCGAACCCGGCGGTGGCAAGGGAAGGGAATCCGCAACATTCTGCCAGCCGGTCCGACCAGTTGCCAAACCGGATCCGTGTATCACCCGGCCGCGCGTCATGTGTCGAGGGTAGCCGCGCCGAATTGCCATGGCGTTAGAGAAAACTCGCAGCTGGCAGGGAACATCCGGTGAACAATCACACCGCGGCGGGTCGGCTCGCGGTGAGCTCGCCGTCCCACGGATCGGTCGAATCGGCCCGGCGGACCCATACCTCGTCGAGCCCACCACAGCGCTGCCGGACCCGCCATTGCTCGACCGCGTCCGGATGGTCGATGCGCCGGTGGATGCCGCGGCTCTCGGTGCGCACGAGCGCGCTGTAGCCCGCCCACCGCGCCACCGCGAGCAGGGCAGCCGCCTGTCTGGCCCTGAGTTGCCCGGCGCCGATGCCGCCCAGTTCGAACTGCGCGCCCGGCCACATCGTATCCAGCTCGGCGATGCTGTCGCGCAGGCTGCCCGCACTGCGCCGATAACTGCGACGTAAGGGCAGCGTGTGCTCCTGCACCAGGCCGATCACCGAGCGCGGATCGATGTGGGTGTGCGGGCCCAGACCCGCTCCCGGCACCGGGCGGGCGCTGGTGGCGCGCTCGGTGACCATCGCGAAGGCGGCCGCGCCCTCGCCCGCCCAGGTTCCGGAGGACAGCGCCCACGCACCGCGCAGGCCGCCGGTCACGCCCGCCGCACCCGCGACGACTTCCCGGCCCGCGACGGCGCCCGCGGCGAAGAGGCCACGGACCGTGGTCATGCAGTCGGATCCGGACAACGCCAGGCCGCCTGCGCCGAGGACCGTTCCCTCCAGCACCGCGCGCACGGGCACCCGGCCCGCGGAGTCGACCGCACCGTGCCTGCCGAGCCAGTGCCGGACCGTGTCGGGCACCTCGTGCAGGGCGGCGAAGACCCGCCTGCCGTCGGCGAGCGCGCCCAGCGCCGCCGGGTGGTACGCGCCGGGGAGTTCGACCCCCGACTCGTCGTAGAGCACGGCGAAGTGCACCGAGAGTCCCGGGGCGACAGCCGGATTCGGATGCACCCGGGACAGGACCGGCGCCAGCCCGTAGGCGCCGGAGAATTCCATGCCGGACAGCTCGGCCCCGGCCTCGGCCGCCATCAGCAGGCCGTCGCCGGTGTTCACCTCGGTGCCCGCACCGCCGGACAGGAACGCGCAACCACCGGTCGCGAGCACCACCGCGCCCGCGCGGACGGTCCACGGCCGGAACTTGTTGTGGTGCTGGATGCCGGCGGCGCCGACCACCGTGCCCGCCGGGTCGGCGAGCAGGCGCAGCGCCGGGTGATGATCGAGAATGCGCACGCCGACTTCCAAGGCACCGCGGCGCAGCCTGCGCAGATAGCTCGCGCCGTCCAGGTGCACCACCGGCGGATCGCCGCCCGCGACGTCGGGTACCCGGTGCCGGGTGCCGGACCAGACCTGCAGCCGCCGATGGGTCTCGTCGATCGCCCGGTGCAGCCAGGCGGCGTCACCGAGACCACCGCCCCGCGCGAGTACCCGATCGACGGTATTCACCCTGGCCTGACCCGGCGCGATGTCCCACAGGGTGGTGGTGCCGTAGACCGCCGGACCGCTGGAACCGCAACGACTCTTGTCCACCAGGACGACCCTGGCGCCGGTGCTCGCGGCCGAGACGGCGGCCCAGAGCCCGGCGGGTCCGCCGCCGAGGATCAGAACATCCGTCTCGATGGTGCTCACAAAGAGAAATATTCGGGCACAGTTCACCCGGGCGCAACCATTACGCGGCCATCAGCTCCACCATTGTGTCCAAAGCAATACACCGGTCGTGACCAGGACTACCGCCGAGCCGGTGAACGTCGCCAGGCCGCGGCGCCGGTCGGCGAAGACCTGCGCGCCGACGACGACGATCGCGGCCAGCACATGCCAGGTCAGCGATTCGGCGCCGGGCCCGGGAAAGTCCCTGCGCGAACCGATCACCGCGGCGCCTGCCACGACGCAGAGCAGCACGACCACCCCGCCCGCGGCGATGCCGCTGAGCCCGCGCAGCAGCGTCACGGGGCGATCACCGGCACCCCGCTCGCCTTGCCGATCAGCGCCTCGAACTGTTCGGGATCGGTCCGGCAGGCGCCGATCTCGATGGTCTTGTTGCTGCCGTGATAGTCCGACGAGCCCGTCCGCAGCAGGCCGAGCTCGGCCGAAAGATCGGTCAGCACCGCGCGATCGGCGTCGCTGTGGTCGGGGTGGTCGATCTCGAGCCCGCCCAGCCCGAGCGCGGCCAGCTCCCGGATCTCGTCGAGCGCGAGCAGCCTGCCGCGCTTGCGTGCCCGCACATGGGCCACCACACTGACCCCGCCCGCGGCGGCGATCAGCTGGACCGCCCTGGTCAACGGGGTGTCGGCCTTCTCCGCGTAGTACGGCCCGTGCGGGGCGAGCAGTTCCAGGAACGCGGCGTCGACGCTCTCGACCACGCCCGCCTCGACCAGCGCCCGCGCCAGATGCGGGCGGCCCGCCGCGGGACCGGCACCGGCCAGCACCGCGTCGGGATCGATGGGCAGGCCGTCGGCCACCATCTTGTCGGCCATCGCGCGCACCCTGGCCACCCGCTCCGCGCGCAGCCGTTCGCGTTCCTCGGCGAAACCCGCGTCGGTGGGGTCGAACAGGTACGCCAGCAGGTGCACCGGGACGGGCCTGCCGTCCTCCCCCATCCCCTGGCACGACATCTCCATGCCGCGCACCAGCGTCAGCCCCGGCGGACGCGCCGCCTCGGCCTCGGCCCAGCCCGCGGTGGTGTCGTGGTCGGTGATCGCGACGACGTCGAGACCGGCCGCGGCGGCGCGGCGCACCAGCTCGCCCGGGCTGTCCGTGCCGTCGGAGGCCGTCGAATGGGTATGCAGATCGATGCGCACACCCTCAGTCTTACAGTGCGGTCTCGACGGGCGCGCAGGCCTGGGCCGACTCGGCGGTTGGCCGTAGCATCCACCCCGTGCCCTCCTTGCCGCCGATGCCGTCGTTTCGCGGGCCGGGCCGGCCCGTGACACCGCGGCCGCGGATCCCCGTGCCGACGGCGCGCGCCATCGTCGACTGCGGCGTCTACGTCGACGGCACACGGCTGCCCGGGCATTTCACCCCGCAGCGGGCGCTGACCGAGGCGGGCAAGACCGAGGACGGGTTCGTCTGGCTGGGCCTGCACGATCCGGACGAGGGGCAGATGTCCGATGTCGCCCAGATCTTCGACCTGCACCCACTGGCCGTCGAGGACACGGTGCACGGCCGCCAGCGCCCCAAGCTGGAGCGCTACGACAACACCCTGTTCCTGGTGATGCGCACCGTCAGCTACGTCGAGCACGACATCCACGCGATCAGCGAGATCGTCGAAACCGGCGACATCATGGTCTTCACCGGCCCGCATTTCGCAATCACCGTGCGCCACGGCGAGCACACCGGCCTGGCCGGGGTGCGGCGGGAATTGGAGGGCAAGCCCGACCAGTTGCGGCTGGGTCCGTGCGCGGTGCTGCACGCGGTCGCCGACCACGTGGTCGATTCCTACGTCGACGTCTCCGAATCGGTCGAGTCCGATATCGACGAGATGGAGGAGGCCGTGTTCACGCCCGCCTCGAAGGTCGGTATCGGGGCGATCTACCAGCTCAAGCGGGAGGTGGTCGAATTGCGCCGCGCGGTCGCGCCGCTGGGGCCGCCGCTCCAGTCGCTCGTGCAGAATCAGGATCTGCCGGTACCCAAGGAGATTCGCCGCTACCTGCGCGACGTCGCCGACCACCACACCAATGTCACCGAGCACATCGGCTACTTCGACGAACTGCTGAACGGCCTGGTCAACGCGGCCCTGGCCAAGATCAGCGTCCAGCAGAACACCGACATGCGCAAGATCGCGGCCTACGCCGCCATGGCCGCGGTGCCGACCATGATCGCCGGCGTGTACGGCATGAATTTCGACTTCATGTGGGAACTGCACCAGCCGTGGGGATACCCGGTGGTGCTGGCGATCATGGCCATCTTCTGTGGCGTGCTGTTCCGCAGTTTCCGCCGCAACAAATGGATCTAGCCTGGTCTCTGGATCGCCACGCCCACGTTGCTTGCCTGTCGATCCGCTCAGTTCGACGTGAGATGCGGCCGGCCCGGACGGCTTTCGCTAGTGGTGCGGGATCGTGAATCGGCTGGTGACGAAGTTCGCGTCGGTACCGGCGTTCTTGGCCAGCAGCGCCTGGTCGGTCGCACTCGCGCGAGATTGCGCTGACGAGACCTTCTGCTGGGCGGCGGCGGCCGCGACAGCTCCCGCATTGGCGCCGAGCTGGATCAGCGGAGCAGGGACTCCGCCGAGCGATGAAGAGGGAGTTCCTTGACCGTCCACAAGGCGCCCCCGCCGGCGTCGAGCAACCCGGCCTTCGACGTCTCGAACGTCAACGTGATCACGGCGAACACGGCCGCGACGACCTTCAGAAACCCCTCGCTCGGAGCTGGCGGCTGCCGTATGCCTGCCAGTCGCTCTCGAACTCGGCTCAGGTGGTTTCGGTTCCGCCGGGCCGATGCGCCAGGAACCAGTCGCGCGCCTCGTGGGCGACGACCTCGAGCGTGCCCGGTTGCTCGAACAGATGCGTTGCGCCCGGCACGACTGTCAGCTGGTGTGGGCAGCGCATGCGCTCGGCCGCTTGGCGGTTCAGCTCGAGTACCGTCCAGTCGTGCCCACCGACCAGCAATAGGGTCGGCGCCCGCACCCGATCGATGCGCGGGATGGCGAGATCGGGGCGCCCGCCGCGGGAGACAATCGAGACGATATCGGCGTCCGGATCCGCGGCTGTCCACAGCGCCGCGGCCGCGCCCGTGCTGGCACCGAAGTACGCCACCCAGTTGGCCTTGTCGCCGACCTGCGCAGTGACCTTGGCGAGACGGTCGGCCAGCAGCTCGATGTCGAACACCAGCCGTCGGTCGCCTTCTTCACCGGCGGTGAGCAGGTCGAAAAGCAGCGTGCCGAGCCCGGCGGCGGTCAGTTCCTCGGCGACGTAGCGGTTGCGCGGACTGAACCGGCTGCTCCCGCTGCCGTGCACGAAGATCACCAGGCCGTCCGAGCCGGCGGGCTGAGTAAGCATGCCCCCAAGATCGACACCTCCGACGCGAAGGTCGATCTCCCGATGCTCGGTGGGCGTAGTCATGCCGACTCCGACCGGTCTCCGTTCAGGTGGTCACCGAAAGGGTGCGCGTATGCGACGCGATCGCCTTCTGCAGCTCCGCGCGCGAGAGCGTGTGTGTGCCGCAGCTGCACCATGCGGGCAGGTCGTCGTCCTCGAATCTGGTCGCCTGGACCATATCGGCGTACTCGGAACCGCGGCTTCCACCGTGATGCGCGTTGTCAACGAAGTCACGGGAGCCGCTCGCGTGGGGTTCGCTCGCAGTGACTACCACCGGCCCCTCCTCCGTTTTGTACACGGTGGCGACGTGGTGGCTGGCGGGACAGGTCACCCGCACGAGTACGTGATCGCTGCGCTGTGCGCCGAGAGCATCGACGGCGGTGCGGGCGGCGCGGCGGCGGTCGGTTGGGGGGAGTTCGACGACGTTCATATTCTCATTCCACGCCGATGTTCCTTGCGGGTAAAGGGGCATTTCGTGCCGGGTTGCCGAGCGGTTCGCCCGTCGGGTGCAAAATGCGTCGTCGTTGCATCTTGTCGATAACAGAGCACCCCCAGGCCGTGGCCAAGGCCCTGCGATGAAGCCGACCGCACCGGGTGAACAGCTACGCCGAAGGTGCGACGGCGGTTGTTTCGTCACCTATTGGTCACGGAACTCGGTGTGAACTATTTGTAGGTCGGTGGTCCGGCGATTGCTTTGTATAATTTCGGCCGCGTTTCGGAGAATTCAGCGTGGTAGTGGGAAAGATCCGACATCCAAGTCGAACCGGCGGGCGATGCCTCGACCGGTCGTACCCTGCTCGCGCCGGATCTCACCTGGGCTAGAGGTTGACCGCGCCGCGCGCGGGATCACGCACGTCGATGCCCGCCTCGGCCCAGGCGTCGCGCAGGGCCTGGGCGCCGCGCACCCGGACCCAGGCGGCCTCGGTCGCGGTGATCGGGGTGACGCTGAGATACCGCACCGGATCGGCGGGCTCGGGCAACGCCACCTCGGTGATGTCGCTCTCGCCGAGCAGCACGGCCGTGAACGGCGCGTTGTGCCACAACGGTTCGCCCAGGTCGAGCAACGCGTCGGCTTGCAGCACAACACCTTCCACCGACGGGGTCGCGACGAGCACGGCGAGCGAACGAACGACACCGGCCTGCGGGCCCGCGCTCGCCAGCAGCGTGAGCACCAGCTCGGCGCGCGGGCCACGGACCGGATCGGCCAACAGATCGGCCGGATCACCCATCGGATGCCGTGACCCGCCCAGGGTCGCGTAGTGCACCGCGCCGGCACCAGGGATGCGCAGGATCTCGATCGGCTCCAACCCGAGGAAGGTGACCGAGGCCGAGTCGACCTGCGCCCGGTCGACGCCGTAATGGTCCAGCACCGCGGTGCGGACCGAATTCACCACATCCATTGCTTGACGCCCTCCCGGCCGTGAATGACCGAGATTCCTCCCGCGGCACGCTGCGCCGCTCCAGTGGGTTCCTGTTTCATAGAGTCGCGCTCCCTGCTAGGCGGGGAGACTTACCGTCTCTCCGCAGGCGTTTAACCACTCCGCACGTCCTGCGGCGTGGATGTTCTTGGCAGCGTTGAGGTCGCGATCGTGGACCACACCACACGCTGGGCACTGCCACTCCCTGACCGAGAGCGGCTTCGGACCATCGACAACCCCGCATGAACTGCATATCTGCGACGACGGAAAGAAACGATCCACCCTCGCAAACGTCCGCCCGTACCGTGCGGCCTTCTCCTCCAGCATGCGGGTGAACATGCCCCAGCCGGAATCGTGCACACTCTTCGCCACGTACAACCGCTGGTTGGAGCGAACACTGAAACCGTTGCGAGTCAACCGAATCGACTGCCGGTTGTCTTTGCGGGACTGGAACCTCGGAGGCGCTACCTTCGCACCCTTGCGTTTCCCGGTGACCGAAGAGAGGAAGTTGCGGTAGGCGGTATGAAGTTCGCCCAGAGCTTGGACCAACACCACTGACGAGACTTCGCCCAACCAGCCGCGTTCGGGGGTCTTCTTCGCGGCGGTGATCACCTGGGTCTGCAATACGGAGTCTTTGATGTAAGGCTGCCCGGCAGCGAAAGCAGCCCGACGGGCGGCCAGCCCGTCGTTGTACACCACCCGCGCGCACCCGAACGCGCGAGCCAACGATATCTGTTGGCCCGGCGTCGGATAGACGCGGAAGTTGTAGCGGAGCTGCACAATCCGACCCTAAGGCCACCCACCGACAAACTCGACTCGCCAACCCGGCCGTCAACGACCGGGCTTGCACGCTATCTTCTTCGGTCACAGGGCCAATCGGGCCAGCATGTCGCGGGCGCGCTCGGCCGTCTTCGGGTCGCACAGGACGTCGTAGCGGCCCGCGACCAGTTGCATGGACGAGGCGAAGTCGCGCTGGCCCTTGGTGGCCGCGTACGGGATCGAGGTGGTGATCACACCGAACACGATGCCACCGACCAGGCCGACGGCCAGCGGGCCGAGTGCACCGCCGGTGGTGGCGAACAGGCTCAGCAGCAGGCCGAGGAACAGGCCGAGCCAGGCGCCCGACACCACGCCGCCGCCGATGACCTTGCCCCAGGTGAGCCGGTACAGCACCCGCTCCACCTGCATGAGGTCGACGCCGACGATGGTCACGTCCTGCACCGGGAACTGCCCGTCGGCCAGGTAGTCGACCGCGCGCTGCGCCTCGGCGTAGGTCGGATACGAGCCGACCGGCCAGCCCGACGGCGGCGTCGGCAACGCCTGCCGTCCGCGATTCGGGTTGCCCAAGGGATTCGTCATAGTCCCATTCTGCTAGTTCTGGACCGGCGGTGGCGGAGTGAAACGCGTCGTCCGCGTCATTCCGGCAGCTCGGCCCTTCTCCGCTATGACCTGCGCCATCTTCGCGCTTGCCTCATCGATCATTTCATCGCCCAGCATGACGGCGCCACGCGCGCCGCCCGCCTCGGAGGTGTGGAAGGCGTAGGCCTCCAGGATCAACTCGGCGCGGTCGTAGTCGCTCTGGCGCGGACTGAAGATCTCGTTGCACGCGTCGATCTGGTCGGGGTGCAGCACCCACTTGCCGTCGAAACCCAGTGCGGCGGTGCGCCCGGCGGCCCGGCGGAACCCGTCGACATCGCGGACCTGCAGGTACGGACCGTCGATCGCCTGGATGCCGTGCGCGCGGGCGGCGAGCAGGATGGTCATCAGGATGTGGTGGTAGGCGTCGCCGACGTCGTAGCCCTCCGGCTGCTCGCCGACCACCAGCGTGCGCATATTGATGCTGGCCATGAAATCGGCCGGGCCGAACACCAGCGCCTGCACGCGCGGGCTCGCGGTGGCGATCGCGTCGATATTGCGCAGGCCGATGGCGTTCTCGAGCTGCGGTTCGATCCCGATCCGCCCGACCTCGAGCCCGCTCGCCTTCTCCAGCTGGGTGAGCAGCAGATCCAGCGCCTGCACCTGGCTCGCGTCGGTCACCTTGGGCAGCAGGATCGCGTCGAGCACCGCGCCCGCGCCCTCGACCACCGTGATCACGTCGGCGTAGGTCCACTCGGTGGTCCAGTCGTTGACCCGGACCACCCGCAGCTGCGATCCCCAGCCGGGTTCGTTCAGGGCGGCGACGATATTCGCCCGCGCCGCGCTCTTGGCGCCGGGTGCGACGGCGTCCTCGAGGTCGAGAAAGACCTCGTCCACCGGCAGGCCCTTGGCCTTGGCGATCATCTTGGGGTTGCTGCCGGGAACGGCAAGCACTGATCGGCGGGGCTTCATGGGCTCCTCCTCGTGTTCGTCACACCGGCCGTGGCGTGTCGTGACCGGCCGTTGTGGACCGCCTAGCCTGAGGGTCATGGCAACCACCAGGGTGTACGTCGCCCGGCTCGCCGGTCTGACGGTGCTGGGTCCGGACGGGGAGTCTATCGGCCGGGTCCGCGACGTCGTCGTGGCCGTACGGCACGGGCGTCAGCAGCCCCGAGTGCACGGCATGGTCGTCGAATTGGTCACCCGGCGGCGGATTTTCGTGCCGATGCTGCGGGTGACCGCGATCGAGCCGGGCATCGTCACCCTGAACACCGGCACCGTGAGCCTGCGGCGGTTCGCCCAGCGCCCCGGCGAGATGCTGGCCATGGCCCAGATCGTGGACTCGCTGGTGCGGGTGGACGATCCCGGCCTGCCGGATCTGAACGGCGTCGACGTGTACGTGGCCGATCTCGGCATCGAACAGACCAGGACCAGGGACTGGGTCGTGGGCCGGGTCGCCGTGCGCGGGCACCGCCGGATCGGGCGCAGGCGCACCGTGCACGTGGTGGACTGGTCGCAGGTCGACGGCCTCACACCCGCCGAGGTCGGCAGGCCGGGCCAGGACGTCACCACGCTGCTCGAACAGTTCGAGGGGCTGCGCGCCGCCGACGTCGCCCACCGGTTGCGCGAACTGCCGGAGAAACGCCGCATCGAGGTGGCGATCGCCTTCGACGACGAACGCCTCGCCGATGTCGTCCAGGAGCTGCCCGACGACGACCAGGTCGATCTGCTCGGCCATCTCGAGGTGCGCCGCGCCGCCGACGTGCTCGAGGCGATGGACCCCGACGACGCCGCCGACCTGCTCGGCGAACTGCCCGAGAGCGAAGCCGAATCCCTGCTCGCCCTGATGGATCCCGAGGAATCCGAGCCGGTCCGCAGGCTGCTGACGCACTCCCCCGACACCGCGGGCGGTCTGATGACGCCGAAACCGATCGTGCTCAGCCCGTCGACCACCGTCGCCGAGGCGCTGGCCCGGGTCCGCGACCCCGATCTCACCCCCGCTCTGGCCTCGATGGTCTTCGTCGTCCGGCCCCCGACAGCGACCCCCACCGGCCGCTACCTGGGTTGCGCGCACATCCAGCAGCTGCTGCGGGAACCGCCCGCGCACCTGGTCGGCGGGATCGTCGACACCGATCTGACACCGCTGTCACCGGATCTGCCGCTCTCGGCGGTGACCCGCTACTTCGCCACCTACAACCTGGTGTGCGGTCCGGTCGTCGACGCGGAGAATCATCTGCTCGGCGCGGTGACCGTCGACGATGTCCTCGATCATCTGCTGCCCGAGGACTGGCGCGAAGAAGAGGAGCCGCCGACCGCCCATCCCGAGGCGAGCGCGCTCCGTTCGGATGGGAGTACGTCGTGAGTGAGAAGAACCCGGCCCGTCAGCGGCTGGAGACGCCGGTCGGCTCGCGTTTTTCCCTCGACTGGGACTCCGAGGCGTTCGCGAGCAGCAGTGAGAAGGTCGCCCGATTCCTCGGTACGGGACGGTATCTGGCGATCCAGACGGTGATCGTCATCGTGTGGATCATCCTCAATGTGTTCGTGGTCGCGCTGCGCTGGGATCCGTACCCGTTCATCCTGCTCAACCTGGCGTTCTCCACCCAGGCCGCCTACGCGGCGCCGCTGATCCTGCTGGCTCAGAACCGGCAGGACAACCGGGACAAGGTCTCGCTCGAAGAGGACCGCAGCCGGGCGGCACAAACCAAGGCCGACACCGAATTCCTGGCCCGCGAGCTGGCCTCGCTGCGCCTGGCGGTCGGCGATGTCGCCACCCGCGACTACCTGCGCCGGGAGCTCGAGGAGATCAGGGAGGTGCTCGACCGGATCGACGCGGTCACGACACCCGACGGCGCGCCGAAGACGGAGAAGAAGCGAAAAGCCGTTCGCAAGAAAACCTCCGGTCAAACGCCCTCTCCTGCCCCGGTTTCGCCAGGTGGTTCAGACGAGTAACCGGAAATGCTCTACAACTTCCTGACCGGTAGGTAACCTGGATCACGTTGTTCCGGGCGGGCCGGAGGGGGACTCTGCGGCCCGCTGCTTCGACGTAAGGGTTGGTGTGGCCGTGCGAATCTCTGCTCCGATAACGATGTCAGCCCTTGTCGTCGCTGGACTCGTCGCCTCCGGGTCGACCGTGCAGACCGCGACCCCGAGCGCCGCGCCGACGGCGCCGGAAGCGCTACTCGCCGCGACGGCGAGCACCGCCGAGGACACCCCCGAGACCGATCCTTCCGAGATCGTCGGGTTGCTCCCGATCGCGCAGGAGGCGCCGCGCAAGCTGCGCGCGCTCACGCCGTCGTCGAACAACCTGGCACCCTTCGCCGGAACCGTTCCGCTGCAGAGCATTTCGCTACCCACCGGCAGCGGCGCGCTGGGCATCCCGGAGATCGTGCTCGCCGCCTACCGCAATGCCGAACTGGCGATGGAGACCGCGCAGCCGGGCTGCGGGCTCACCTGGAACCTGCTGGCAGGCATCGGCCGCATCGAATCCGGGCACGCCAGCAGCGGCCGCACCGACGCGGCGGGCACCTCGACCACCCCGATCTTCGGACCCGCGCTCGACGGCACGCTGCCGGGCAACGAGGTCATCAGGGAGGCCGACGGCGGATTCGTCCGCGCGGTCGGCCCGATGCAGTTCCTGCCGAGCACCTGGGCGCTGTACTCCGCCGACGGCAACGGTGACGGCACCGCCGATCCGCACAATGTCTTCGACGCCGCGCTCGCCGCGGGCAAGTACCTGTGCTCGGGCGGCATGAACCTGCGCGAGGCGTCCCAGGAGCTACGGGCGGTGCTGCGCTACAACAACTCGATGTCCTACGCGGCCAATGTGCTGAGCTGGTCGGCGGCGTACCGGACCGGTGGCGCGCCGAGCCAGGTGACCATCTCCCCCGACATCGTGCCGCCGGGCAGCGCGCCGCTGGTCTCGCCCAATGTGCTGGCCGCCGCCACCGACGCGCCGGTCACCGCGGCGCCGCCGTCGACGACCAACCAGCTGCCGCCCAACACGCCGAAGGTCACCACGCCGACACAGGTGATGATCACGCTGCCCGGCCTGCCACCGATCCCCTGCGGCATCTTCTGCCCCGCGCCGGTGGCCCCCACGCCCGAGGTCTGCGTGAGCGAGCCGGTGCCTGCCCAGATGCCGAACCCGCTCGCGGAGGAGAAGCGCCCGGTCGAGCAGACCTTCGGTGCCGCGGCGCCGAAGGATCCGGCACGGCCCGAGGAGCAGGCCACCGCGCCCGTATGCACGCCGGCCGCGACCGGCGAGCCCACACCCACACCCGCGCCCGCCGAGGCTCCGGCACCCGAGAAACCGGAGAAGACGCCCGAACCGGGCATCGCGCCGACCGAGGAGCCCGCGCCCGCCGAGCCCGCCCCGGTGGCGCCGACCCAGCAGCCCGGGATCACGCTGCCGTTCAACATCGTCATCCCGCTGCCGCCCGCCCCGGCGGCCCCGTAGAAATCAAACCGATATTCAGATCACGGAGGGGTAACAAAAAGGTCTCGGGTGCGGTAATCTCTTCTCATCCAACACGGTTGAGGAGGGCACCACACAGTGGGTCGTCATCGGAAACAGCCTGCTACGACGGTTCGCCGTAGCTCGCTCATCGCATTGACCGGATTGGTCCCCGCCGGACTCGTGGCCGTCACCGCCGCCGCGACCGACGCGACGACCACCAGCACCGCGGCCGTCGAGCACGACCTGCCCGGTGTCGATCCGGAGACCGCGCCCGAGCTCGTCGCCGCGCCGCAGGCCGATATCGCCGAGGTCGCGCACGCGGAGGCGCGCCAGTCGCCGTCGGCCACGCCGGTGGTGAAAACCGTTGCGCTGCCGGATAATCGGGTGTCCGCCGATCTCCCCGCGGGTCCGCTCGGCATTCCCGGTATCGCGGTCGCCGCCTACCAGAGCGCCGAAGAGCAACTGGCCGTGGAGAATCCGCACTGCGGGATGTCCTGGTCGCTGCTGGCCGGGATCGGCCGCGTCGAGTCCACCCACGCCTACGGCAAAGCCGACGCGGACGGCAACCCGATCAAGGCGGTCTACGGTCCGGTCCTCGACGGCAGCCTGTACGGCAACAATGTCATCCACGACAGCGACGGCGGCGAACTCGACGGCCTCGGCGGCTACGACCGCGCCATCGGCCCCATGCAGTTCCTGCCCGAGACCTGGCACAACTACGCCGCCGACGGCAACGGTGACGGCGTCGCCGACCCGCAGAACCTGTTCGACGCCGCACTCACCGCGGGCCGCTACCTGTGCGACGGCGGGCTGAACATGCGCGACCTGTCCCAGCAGTCCAAGGCGATCCTGCGCTACAACAACTCGATGGCCTACGTCGCCAACGTGATGGCGTGGTCGGGCTCGTACTCGAGCGGGCTCGCTCCCAAGGCATCGGACCTCCCGCGCATCTGAGGCGGTTGCACTGAGCAGGCCATCTATGTGAAGGTGCTCCGACGTACACGCGGCTTCCGGCTTCACCGCCGGGAAGGGGGCTCGATGTCGGAGACGTTCAAGGTCGATCCAGATGCGGTGGACACGTTCGCCGCGAGTTTGAAGACACTCGCCGAAGCCAACGCGAATGTCGCGACCTATCTGGAGAAGTGGCTGGTACTGGACAACACGGTGTGGGGTGACGGCGGGCTGATCCGTACCGGGCTCAGCGCCGTCGGTGAGGCGCACGCCGAACTCGCCCCGAACTACGCCAACCTGGGAACGCTCGCCGCCACCGCGGCGACCGAACTCACCAAGGTGGCGCAGGTATACCGGACCACCGACAAGGCACTGGCCGATGAGCTGGACCGCACCTATCCCGCGGGTGGTCAGTCATGACACAGGCGCCGTCCGAGCTCCTGGCCGAACCCGCGCTGGAGGATCCGCTCAACGACAAGTTCGAGTTCCTCATCACCTCCAATCTCATCTCGCCGACCTACTGGGCGTGCAAGTGGAGCGAGAACGTCCTCGGCACAGACCCGCTGAAGTGGGTCACCACCAAGATCTCCGGTGATTGGGAGTCCCTGCAGAAAGCGGGCAAGGCGGTGGAGAACCTCGCCGCCTACAGCTCGGCGTTCTCCGAATCGGTCAAAACCGCAGCCACCACGGTCGACGCGACCTGGGATGGAAATGCCGCTACGAGCGCGCAGGCCTACTTCACCAAGCTCTCGTCTGCCATCTCCGCCCAGGTTGGGCCCTTGAAGGATTTGGCCGACGAGATCAACAATTTCGCCGAGTCGGCGTACCACATCTCGACCTCGATGAGTAACTCATTGCAGGCCGTGCTGGACTGGGCCGCCATCGCGGTGATCCAGTGGGCCGCGGTCAAAATCGCCGGGCTCAGCGGCGTCGGCATCGTCGCTACCGCGGCACTGTGCGCGGCTGCCACCCTGACCACACTCAAAGTCATCAATGAGTGGAACAGGCTGGTCCAGTTCTTCAACTCGGGGTATGCGGCTCTCGAGGGGATCGCCGGTGTCGGATTCGGCGTGGCCGCTGTGGTTCAGTCGGCCGATATGCCCATGCTGCCCACCGCCAACTACGACCACCCGGGAGCCTAAGTGAGCGCGCCTGAGCCGATTCATGATCTGGCCCGCGGTGACATCGGTGTGTCTCGTCAACTGTCCAGGGCGCTGCGGGTGCTCATGGACACCGCCACGGAACCGCAGTTGAAGAACCAGCTTCGCGGGATCCTCGAGGGGAAGGGCAGCGCCCGCGATCTGATGCACAGCGAGGCCTTCAATCGGGTTCTCGATCGGACGATGCCTGCCGCCATGACTCAGTTCGCCGACATGACGGACGAGGAGCGGCAGCGGCTGGCCGAACAGGGCGAAGCGGACTTGGTGCGGCTCAGGTCGCAGCCCGTCGCGGACGAGTTCAGGTCGGAGCCGGTCGCAGACCAGCCGCCCCCGTCGGCGCCCGCACCTGCTACGAACACCGTGGTTCCCGGAACCCGCAGGCCCAACCGCGAGCGCATTGTCACTCCGGATGACGAAGACGAAGACGACCGGTATTTCCGCGAACGAAACCAGCGGGGATGGCTGGCGTGACTGTCGTGCGAGCCCAGCGATGAGCGGGACGTCCCGGCAGCAGGTCGTCTTCGACACCGAGGTCAACCCTGATTGGATTCCGTTCTTCACGGAGTCGCCGATGGAGCTGGTGCCGACTGAGTCGATGCCCGAGGTGTGTATCGAGCACGGCCTGCCTGCCGTCGAACACCGTCCCTTTTTCGTGCATTCCAACGGGCCGCACTCGGAATGGCCGACACTGCGGGCCATGCTGATGTCCGTGGCGCCGTTCGTGCAGCGGCTTCCGGTCGAGGCGACCGTCCGGTTCGACTGCCCCGCCTGCGAATTCTGCCTGGCTGAGATCAGGCGGTCCCAATGGATCGCGGTGCTGGCGCTGCTGGTGGTGCCACTGACAATCGCCGGTATCTTCACGGCGGTCTCGCTCGAGCTGCGTCAGCTCTATGTGCCCTTGGCGTTTGCCTTCTTGCCCGGATGCATGCCGATCGCGCTGCTGGTGGCGGTGCTGGCGTGGAGCCGATCGGGGTTCTTCGCGGACGTGTGGATGAATCAGGACGCGGATCAGTTGATCGTTTCCGCGCACCCGGATTTCGTCGCCGCGGTCGAGCGGAACCGGGCCGAGACGCAGTGAACACCGTCTGGGCGCGTCGTGACGGCGATCGCGGGCGCTCCGAATCGCGGGTGGTGCGTCAGCGTCGTGAGCGGGATCAGCCCCAGGACCGTACTCGAATTGCCAGCAGCATAAAATCGGGCATATGCCAGTGATGACGGAAGCGGATGTGCGGGCGGCGCTCGCGAAGGTCGACGATCCGGAGATCCGCAAGCCGATCACCGAGTTGGGCATGGTCAAGTCGATCGCCATCGCCGACAGCGGTGATGTGCATGTCGAGGTGTATCTGACCACGTCCGGCTGCCCGTTGCGGACCGAGATCGTCCAGCGCGTCACCAAGGCCGTCGCCGACGTGCCCGGCGCCGGTGCGGTGACCGTGGACCTCGACGTGATGAGCGACGAGCAGCGCACCGAACTGCGCAAGTCGCTGCGCGGCGATTCGGCCGAGCCGGTGATCCCGTTCGCCCAGCCCGGTTCGCTCACCAGGGTGTACGCCGTGGCCTCCGGCAAGGGCGGTGTCGGCAAGTCCAGCGTCACCGCCAACCTGGCCGTCGCGCTGGCGCAGCGTGGCCTGTCGGTCGGTGTGCTCGACGCCGACATCTACGGCCACTCGATTCCGCGCATGCTCGGCACCGACGCCCGCCCGACGCAGGTCGAGCGGATGATCATGCCGCCGATGGCATACGACGTGAAGATGATCTCGATCGCGCAGTTCACCCAGGGCAACACGCCCGTGGTGTGGCGTGGCCCGATGCTGCACCGCGCGCTGCAGCAGTTCCTCGCCGACGTCTTCTGGGGCGACCTGGACGTGCTGCTGCTCGACCTGCCGCCCGGCACCGGCGACGTGGCCATCTCCATCGCCCAGCTGATCCCCAGCGCCGAGATCCTGGTCGTCACCACCCCGCAGATCGCCGCCGCCGAGGTGGCCGAGCGCGCGGGCGCGATCGCCCTGCAGACCCGGCAGCGGATCGCGGGCGTGGTGGAGAACATGTCCTGGCTGGACCTGCCCGACGGTTCCCGGATGGAGCTGTACGGTTCCGGCGGCGGCCAGGTCGTCGCGGATCGCCTGACCCGCGCGGTCGGCTCGACGGTGCCGCTGCTCGGCCAGATCCCGATCGAGCAGGCCCTGCGCGAGGGCGGCGACGCGGGCACCCCGATCGTGCTCACCGACCCGGACAACCCGGCCGCCAAGGCACTGCGCGAGGTCGCCGACAAACTCGCCATCCGCAAGCGCGGCCTTGCGGGCATGTCCCTGGGCATCGATACAACTCGCCACCTGTAGAACATGGGTAACTCACCGGGTACGGGCACACGCGACCGATCGACATACCGGCAGCCGCCGGCACAGCGAGACCACGCGGGCGAGTCCGGCCAAGATACACGGAGAGGCGGGACAGCATGACGCTGCTGCTCTATGTGCTTATCGTCGGGTTGGTCGCGGCGATGCTGTTCCTCGTGGCGAGTGCCGTGTTCGGACGGTCCGAGGAGCTCGGTCCGCTGCCCGAGGGCACGACGGCCACGGTGCTGCCCGCCCAGGGCGTGACGGGGGCCGATGTGCGCGCGTTGCGGTTCCAGCAGGTGGTGCGCGGTTACAAGGCCGGTGAGGTCGACTGGGCGCTGGGCAGGCTGGCCGAACGCATCGACGAGCTGGAGCTGGAGCTGGCGCAGGTACGCCAGTGGCAGGCGCAGGTGGCACCCGGTCAGGACCGGGCGTGACCGAGCTCGCCGACGACGGGCTCGTCCGCTGCCCGTGGTCGACCGGTTCCCCGCTCTACCGCGAATATCACGACACCGAGTGGGGCAAGCCGCTGCACGGCGACGACGCCCTGTTCGAACGGCTGTGCCTCGAGGCGTTCCAGTCCGGTCTGGCCTGGATCACCGTCCTGCGCAAGCGCCCGGCGTTCCGGGCCGCGTTCGCCGGCTTCGAGATCGCGAAGGTCGCCGAATTCGGTGACGACGACCGCGCCCGGCTGCTGGCCGACGCCGGCATCGTCCGCAACCGCGCCAAGATCGACGCGGTGATCGCCAATGCCAAGGTTGCCCGGGACCTGCCGGTGAGCCTCGACGAGCTGCTGTGGTCGTTCGCGCCCGCGCCACGCCCGCGCCCGGCGGCGATCGCGGATGTGCCCGCGACCACACCCGAATCCATTGCTCTGGCAAAGGAATTGAAGCGCCGGGGCTTCGCCTTTGTGGGCCCGACGACGGCGTATGCCCTCATGCAGGCGACCGGGATGGTGGACGATCACCTGGAGGTTTGCTGGGTGCGCGCGGCCCCGGACGGAACCGACTCGGGAGTCACATTTCGTACTCAGGTGTCCGCCCGAGACGGCAATAGGGAAGAATAGGACCGGTGTGGCCCGCCGAACACCCGGCGAGCCAGAGAACAGGTGCGCACTCGACCGCGCAGATCTGGAGGGAGCAGAGGATGGCGGCCATGAAGCCCCGTACCGGGGACGGTCCCCTCGAGGCAACCAAGGAAGGTCGTGGAATCGTCATGCGGGTTCCACTCGAGGGTGGCGGGCGTCTGGTCGTCGAACTCACACCGGACGAGGCTGCGGCGCTCGGTGACGAACTGAAGAGCGTCACCAGCTGACGGCACTCACCGAGGTGGCCGCACTCCTGGCCTGCCCGGAGTGCGGAGACGAACTGCAACCGCGCGAACGCGCGCTGCGCTGCGGTACCGGGCACAGCTTCGACATCGCCCGTCAGGGCTATGTCGGGCTGCTCACCGGCGCGTCGACGAAGATGACCGGCGACACCGCCGCCATGCTCGACGCCCGCGCCGCCTTCCAGGGCGCCGGGCACTACGCGCCCATCGCCGCGGCGATCGCCCAGTCTTTCGGCGCCCCGGCCTCCGCGAGCACGCACCGCGGCACGGTGCCCGAGGAGGGCACCGCTCCCGACCACACCGCGCCTACCGGTAGCGCGATACTCGAGGTCGGCGCGGGCACCGGCTACTACCTGGCCGGTCTGCTGGACGCCGTGCCGGGGACGACCGGCATCGCGTTGGATGTGGCCAAGCCGGCCGCCCGCCGGGCCGCCCGCGCACATCCCCGGATGGCCTCGGTACTCGCCGATGCGTGGCGCGGCCTCCCGATCCGCGACAACACCCTCGCGGGCGTCCTCTCGGTCTTCGCCCCGCGCAACCCGGCCGAAGTCTCCCGGGTCCTGGCCCCCGGCGGCCGCTTCCTCGTCGTCACCCCGACCGCCCGCCATCTGGGCGAGCTGATCGGCCCGCTCGACATGGTGCGAGTCGACCCAGACAAGGACCGGCGCCTGGCCGATTCCCTGTCGGGCACCTTCACTCGCACCGCCCACACCCTCGTCGAGTTCCCGATGAAACTCGCCCGCGCCGACGTCACGAACGTCGTCGCGATGGGCCCGTCCGCCTTCCACGGGACCCCCGCCGACGACCCCCGTATCGCGGGCTTGCCCGACATCACCGAGGTCACCGCGTCGGTGACGGTGTCGGCCTACGTCCCGACCTGACCACCGGTCCACCCCACGGCAGCGGCGACATCGACCGTCGCACCTGGGCGGAACAGCGCCAGAGCACCCAGCAGCGTCCGCCACACACGCGGAAGGTCACTGGTTAGGCCATCGAACCGACGTCGCCGACCCCGGACACGACGACTACCGCAGCACGCTCCGGTACACCGCGAGAGTCTGCTCGGCGATGTGCGACCAGTCGAACTGTGCGATGGCGCGGGCCCGTCCGGCCTCGCCGTAGCGGACCGCCACGGCCGGATCACCGGCGACCTCGTTCACGGCGGCGGCGAACCCGCGTTCGTATTCGACCGTCTCATCGGAGTCGTAGTGCACCAACCGCCCGGTCACGCCGTCGTCGACGACCTCCGGGATACCACCCACGTCCGACGCGACGACGGCCGTCGCGCAGGCCATCGCCTCCAGATTGACGATGCCCAGGGGCTCGTAGACCGAGGGACAGACGAAAACCGCTGACGCGGCCAGGATCTGGCGGACCTGTTCGGTGGGCAGCATCTCCTTGACCCAGAACACGTTGCCGCGCTGGCGTTGCAGGCCGTCGACAGCGGCGGCGACCTCGAGTTCGAGTTCCCTGGTGTCGGCGGCCCCCGCGCACAGGACCAGCTGGATATCGGGGTCGAAATCCGCGGCGGCGGCGAGCAGGTGGCCGACGCCCTTCTGCCGGGTGATCCGGCCAACGAACGACACGATCGGCCGGTCGGCGCGCACCCCGAGGCGTTCCAGCACCGGCATCTCGTCGCCGATGGGCGGGCCGGGATGCCAGATGCTCGCGTCGATGCCGTTGTGCACCACGTGGACCCGGTCCGGATCGATCGCGGGGTAGGCGTCGAGCACGTCGTGGCGCATGCCCTCGCTCACCGCGATGACGGCGTCGGCGTTCTCCATCGCGTTGCGTTCCGACCACGAGGAGAGCCGGTACCCGCCGCCGAGCTGTTCGGCCTTCCACGGCCTGCGGGGTTCCAGCGAATGCGCGGTGAGCACGTGCGGAATGCCGTAGAGCGCCGCCGCGAGATGACCGGCCAGGCCCGCGTACCAGGTGTGCGAGTGCACCACGTCGACGGCGCCGACCGCGTCGGCCATCCGCAGTTGCGCCGACATCATCTGCAGCGCGGCATTGGCGGCGTAGAGCTCGGGATCAGGCCGGTGGACGACGGCGCCATGGCGCGGCGCGCCCATGCAGTGCACCGTCACCTCACACAGTTTCCGCAGCCTGGCGGTGAGTTCGGTGACATGCACGCCCGCACCGCCGTACACCTCGGGCGGATACTCCCGGGTCAGCATGCCGACTCGCAGCAATTCCGCCGGCGCCTGTTCGCTGTCGGTGCCAAAACTCACTGGTCCAAATTAGACCGTTGCCTTGTAGTGAGTAAACGTGAGTCTCACTCACTCATCAGGCAGCCGTCCCTTGCGAGACGACGGTCCCCGTCTCACCAACCCCGACAGGGTTGTGCGGGGTTGACGCTTCGCAGCCTCCTGCCGCACCCGCTCGCGCGAGTTCGGTCTCACAGATGGCTCCACGTCCTGCCACCGACCCACTGTCGGCGGGACTCTGTTCACCCAGCATCTGGGTTTCGCCGAGTCGCGCGAGGTTGATCGCGGCGTTGTGATCACGATCGATCACTACACCGCAGTGCGCACACCGGTAGGTGCGTTCGGCCAAGGTCAGGTTTGGCTTTCGCCCACCACAGGCCGAACATATCTTCGAGGAAGGGAAGAACCGGTCCGCCTCCACCAATGTGGAGCCGTACCAACGCGTCTTGTACGCCAGCATCGTTCGTACCTGGGCGAGGGCCGCATCGGCGAGGGCCCGGTTCAAACCACGCTTGTAGGCTCCGCCTGCGGATCGCATACCCGAGGCATTCAGCGTTTCCACCGTGATGACCCGGTGCTGCTGAGCCAGGCGAGTGGTCACCTTGTGCAATTCGTCCCGGCGCACATTCGCCGCGCGAGCGTGGGTTTTCCCGATCCTGGCCTGGGTTGCGCGCCAGCGCTTCGACGGCTGCTGTCTGCTGCGGGTGGCCGGGTCGTAGGGGCCGTGTCGCCGGGCGGTGGTGCGCTGCAACGCTCGTAACCGGGCTTGTGCGCGGGTGAGTGGTTTCGGGGCGGGGATACGTGCGAGTTCGGTTCCGTCCGGCGCGGCGACCAAGGACTCGCCCGGTTCCGGCGGGCCAGTTTGCGGGTGGATTCGTGCGTTCGGATCGTGCCCAGCCGGGGCAGGGTCACATGGTGGCGGTCCGGCTCTACCCGGATGGTGCCCGTGGTGAACCGCACCGACCGCCGCGACCGGGCGGTTTTGAACCTCGGGAACCCGACCGGATTGCCCGCGCGCTGACCGGTGCGGGATTTCGCCCAGTTGTCCAAGGCACGCGCGAGTGCGTCCAGGCCGGTGTTGTAGGCCTCCTTGGAGTTCTCACCCCACCACGGCGCGACCGTTTTCTTCCTGGCGTTCCACGTTCTACGGAGCGTGGGTAGTGACCACCCTAACGACGGGGTCAGCTCATCATCGGTGATCCCGTAGCTACGTTCCGCTGTCCGTTGATCCAGGACTGCTTTCGCCAGGGCGAGCATGTGATTGTGGGCGAACCGTGCGGCGCCGGCGTGCGAGAGCAACGCCCGATGCTGGGCGGGGGTGGGGTCGAGTGCGAACCGGTGAGCCTGTGCCACCCACCCCGCCGGGATCTCGAATCTCGCCATCAACACCTCCCCGCGCCGCGACGCGCAATGTACCGGCCACCACGGACAAGCTCGATGCGCAGGCAATTCTGCGCCAAGGACTTTGAATTCGAAGTGGGTCAACCGGTTACGAAGGTCGATCGTCGACCACCATGCCAGATGGGTCCGACATGAATTGCGTCACCTCACGCGTGTACAGATGCCCATGTCCGATCACCTTCACCCACGAAATGCCGAACAGTTCGGCTCCTCGGGTCGACATGGGCCACCGTGGTGCCGCCCAGCCTGTACTTTGACAGGGTGAGGAGCCAGCCGCACGTACTCGGGATCGTGCTCGCCGGTGGCGAGGGCAAGCGCCTATTTCCGCTCACCGCCGACCGCGCCAAGCCCGCGGTTCCGTTCGGTGGGGCGTACCGGCTGATCGACTTCGTACTGAGCAATCTCGTCAACGCGGGCTATCTGCGCCTGTGCGTGCTCACCCAGTACAAGTCGCACTCGCTGGACCGTCACATCTCGCAGACCTGGCGGCTGTCCGGCTTCACCGGCGAGTACATCACCCCGGTGCCCGCGCAGCAGCGGCTCGGCCCGCGCTGGTACACCGGCAGCGCCGACGCGATCATGCAGTCGCTCAATCTGATCTACGACGAGGATCCCGACTACATCGTTGTCTTCGGCGCCGACCATGTGTACCGGATGGACCCGGAGCAGATGGTCGCCAGCCACATCGCCTCCGGCGCGGGCGTCACCGTCGCCGGGATCAGGGTGCCGCGCAGCGAAGCGAGCGCGTTCGGCTGTATCGACTCCGACGAGTCGGGCCGGATCACCCAGTTCCTGGAGAAGCCGGCGCACCCGCCGGGCACCCCCGACGACCCGAACATGACGTTCGCGTCGATGGGCAACTACGTGTTCACCACCCGGGTGCTTGTCGACGCGATCCGCGCCGACGCCGAGAACTCCGACTCCGACCACGACATGGGCGGCGACATCATCCCGGCGCTGGTCGCGGCGGGCAAGGCCGCCGTCTACGACTTCGCCGACAACGACGTGCCCGGCGCCACCGAGCGCGACCGCGGCTACTGGCGCGACGTCGGCACCATCGACGCCTTCTACGAGGCGCACATGGACCTGGTCTCGGTGCACCCCGTGTTCAACCTCTACAACAAGCACTGGCCGATCCGCGGCGCCGCGGAGAACCTGCCGCCCGCCAAGTTCGCCCGCGGTGGGCTCGCGCAGGAGTCGATCGTCGGCGCCGGCTCGATCCTGTCGGCGGCCACCGTCCGCAATTCGGTGCTCAGCTCGAACGTGATGATCGACGACGGCGCCACCGTCGAGGGCAGCGTGCTCATGCCCGGTGTCCGGATCGGCAAGGGCGCGGTGGTGCGCCACGCCATCCTGGACAAGAACGTGGTGGTCGCCGAGGGCGAGATCATCGGCGTCGACCTGGACCGCGACCGCGAACGGTTCGCCGTCAGCAACGGTGGCGTGGTCACCGTCGGCAAGGGGATCTGGGTCGGTTAGCTCTGCTGTCGGCGCCGCGGTATCAACAGCGCGAGGCGCAGAGCAGGCCGTCGCCGATCGGAATCAGCACGCTGGTGAGCTCGGGGTTCTCCGCGATGGCCCTGGTCGCCGCGCGCACCGCCTGGGTGGCCGGGTCGCGCTGGCTCTGATCGGGGACGCGCCCACCCAGCAGCGCGTTGTGCAGGATGAACGCGCCGCCCTCGCGCAGCAGCCGGACACCCTGCTCGACGTAGAGCGGGTGCTCCATCGGGGCCGCGTCGACGAAGACGAGGTCGTAGGCGCCGTCGGCGAGCCGGGGTAGCACATCGAGCGCGCGGCCGTTGATCAGCCGGGTGCGCGCGGGCGGGATCTCGGCGGTGCGGAAGGCTTCCTTGGCCGCGCGCTGATGCTCGGGCTCGGAGTCGATCGTGGTGAGCGTGCCGTCCTCACGCATGCCGTCGAGCAGCCATAACCCGCTGATCCCGGCTCCGGTGCCCACCTCGACGACCGCGCGGGCGCCCAGCATCTGCGCGTACATGCTCAGCACCGCGCCGACGGAAGCGGGCACGGGCACGGCGCCCAGCTCGGTGGCCCGCTCGCGCGCATCCAGGAGGACGTCGTCCTCGACGACGGACTCCTCCACATAGGCCAGGTTCCGCTCTACGTTCGATGCCACAGCTAAGAGGCTAGGCCACCGAAGGGGTCTGTGTACTCAGCGAATGCGCCGGTTCGACGATGTGTCGCGCACAGATCACAGAATTGCCGAAAGTTTGCGGAAGCGTCACGAATGGCTTGGAACTGCTGCTTTTCCCGCGCCGGCGGGGCTAGGGTCGTCTGGGGCGAGGATTCTCAGGTCACACTCAGGATCTCCACATCTGACCCATATCGAGGCAGGAAATAGTTGCCCTACGCAAGGCCAGCCGATCGCGGCGGGCATGAGACGCGGGAACAACCTCACACAGTTGCTGGTTGATTCCGATAGCAAGGTTCGTCGACCCGGACCGGCGAGGTTTCGTGCCAGCGGTCCCGAGTAGGAGGTGTCCCATCCCGATGGTAGACACGGCGCGTCACGCCACACTGCCCGCCCAGACTCTCACCACTGATCTCACCACCGCCGACGATGCGGAATTCGAGGCCGAACTCACCGGTACCGCGGCCTTCGACGCGACCGGTGACCGCACCGTCATGCCGTCGTGGGATGAACTGGTCCGCGAACACGCCGACCGGGTGTACCGGCTGGCCTACCGCCTCTCCGGCGATGCGCAGGATGCCGACGACCTCACCCAGGAGACCTTCATCCGGGTGTTCCGCTCGCTGCAGAACTACCAGCCCGGCACCTTCGAGGGCTGGCTGCACCGCATCACCACCAACCTCTTCCTCGACATGGTCCGCCGCCGCAACCGCATCCGCATGGAAGCGCTGCCCGAGGACTACGACCGGGTCCCCGCCGAAGGTCCGACTCCGGAGGAGTCGTATCACGACGCGCGCCTCGACCCCGACCTGCAGAAAGCACTGGATTCCCTGGCACCGGAGTTCCGTGCCGCGGTGGTCCTCTGTGACATCGAGGGCCTGTCCTACGAGGAGATCGGCGCGACGCTCGGCGTGAAGCTGGGCACCGTGCGCAGCCGGATCCATCGCGGGCGGCAGGCACTGCGCGACTACCTTGCGCATAATGGAACTGAGCAGCGGTACTCCGCTGACGCCTACGCAGGGTGATGTCGTTCTCGGCAGCACCGGGCCTCTCGGTTGATGTCGGTCGGAAGGAAGAACTACGCATGAGCGTGGAACCCAGTGGCTCCTCAGGTCGTGGTCGTGCCCCGCGCTTTCAGCCCACCGAGCACCTGGCCAGCGAGGCGATCGCGGCCTTTGTAGACGGCGAACTGCGCATGAACGCGTATCTGCGCGCCGCCCAGCATCTTTCGGTCTGCCCGGAATGCGCGGCCGAGGTCGATGCCCAGCAGCAGGCGCGGATCGCGCTGCGCCGGGCCGCCGAAGTCGCCGTGCCGCGCAGCCTGCACGACAGCCTGACCCGCATCCCGCTGGCCGAACTGCCGGGGACCACGTCCGAGCCGCCGCGCCGTAACGAGGCGATTCTCGGATTCATCACCGATTCCTTCACCGCGACCCGGTGGACAACCTGGCGTCGCAAGTAGAGTCTCGGACGTGACAGGCGAATCGACGAATTCCGGATCGACCGAACACGCGGATTCGGCGGCCGACCGGGGGAACCTGCGGCCGTCGGACGCACCGAACCTCGGCCCGCGTCCGGTGTACCGGCCGCACATCGACAGCCATACCGCGCGCGCGTTCCGCCGCCCGAACGGCCAGAACGGCTCGTTCGCACCGCACGACCCGCAGCAGCAGCCCACCACCGCCGACGCCGATCAGCTGGTCACTCAGCGGCCGCCGGACGGCGTGCTGGCCGAGGCGTTCGCCCGGCCCGAAGGCTCCGACGAGCTGCTGCAGCGCGAACCCGGCTCCGACGAGCAGCGATCGTCCGTCGCCGGTCCGGTCGATCCGTGGCGTGATCCGGCCGCCGGCGCGCGACTCGGTGCGCCCGCCGTCGAGACCCCCGAACCCGAACGACTGCCCGTCGCCCCCAAGCTGACCGCCCGCGAGGTGCTGTTCGGCTCCCGGGTCGCGCCCAAGGCGCTGGCGCTGCTGGCCGTGCTCGCGCTCGGCCTCGCCGTCGTGGGCGGCCTGGTCGGGCGGATCACCGCCGAGACCGCGTCGACGCTGACCTCACGCAAGGTCACCCTCGACCAGAGCGCGGGCATCGAGGAACCGCACAGCCGGATCGCCGCCGTCGCCAATGCCGTACTGCCGTCGGTGGTCTCGATCCGGGTCACCGTGGGCGACAACGGCGCGACCGGCTCCGGCGTGGTGATCGACGGCGCGGGCTATGTCGTCACCAACAACCACGTGATCTCGATGGCCGCGACCGACAAGTCCAATCGGGCCGCCATTCAGGTGCAGTTCTCCGACGGCACCCGGGTGCCCGCCCAGATCGTCGGCCGCGACCCCAAGACCGACCTCGCCGTGCTCAAGGTCGAGGCCAAGAACCTGACCGTGGCCACCCTCGGCAAGTCCGCCGAGGTGCAGGTCGGCGACGATGTGCTGGCGGTCGGCTCCCCGCTCGGCCTGAGCAAGACCGTCACCTCCGGCATCGTCAGCGCCCAGCACCGCCCGGTGAAGCTGGCGGGCGAGGGCAGCGACACCAATGCGGTGATCGACGCCGTGCAGACCGACGCCGCGATCAACCCGGGTAACTCCGGTGGCGCGCTGGTCGACATGGAGGGCCGGGTGATCGGCATCAACACCGCGATCCGCAGTGAGACCGGCGGTTCGGTCGGCCTCGGCTTCGCCATCCCGGTCGACGTGATGACCGCCGTCACCCAGACCCTGATCCGCGACGGGCAGATGCACCACCCGGTGATCGGCCTGAGCGCGCGCACCAAGACCGTCGCCAACGAGGTGATGAGCGGCGCCGCCGTCGCCGATGTGGCGCCGGGCAGCCCGGCCGCGAAGGCGGGCATCGTCGAGGGCGACGTGATCGTGAAGATCGGCGACCGTGAGGTCACCGGCCCGGACGAGCTGGTCGTCGCCGTGCAGTCGCACAAGATCGGCGAGACGGTGAACGTGCAGTTGATCCGCGATGGCAGGCAGGTGGACGTGCCCGTGACCCTCGAATCCGACTGAGCTGGGCCGACGCGCGCCAGGTAACCTGAAATCGTGTTCAGCAGCATCGGGTGGAGCGAGATGATGATCCTGCTCGTCGCCGCCCTCGTGATCCTCGGCCCGGAGCGCCTGCCCGGGGCGGTCCGGTGGACCACGCGTTCCCTGCGCCAGGTGCGCGACTACGCCAGTGGCGCCACCACCCAGTTGAAGCAGGAACTGGGGCCGGAGTTCGACGAGTTGCGCAAGCCGCTGGCCGAGCTGAACGAACTGCGCGGGATGAGCCCGCGGGCCGTGGTCACCAAGCACCTGCTGGGCGGTGACGATTCGGTGCTGCGCGATCTGGAGAGCGCGGTGCCCGACCCGCAGCAACTGTTCGGCACGAGCAGCGGGATGCCCGGTGCTTCGGCCCCGTCCTCGCCCTCGCTGTCGAAGCCGCTGGACCGCAACGAGCGTCCCCCGATCGACTTCGACGCCACGTAAGAACCCCGGAACACACCGCACGGTCGGCATTTGCCACAGGGTCGCACGGACCGCACACAGCCTCGGCTACCTCGAAATATTGTGATTGCCGACAGTCGAACATGATTACCGTTGTGCTGCAAGACAGTTCAATGTCAACCGATATAGACACGGAATGCTGTCGAGCTGTCTAGACTTCGCACATGTCGGCCGATGACGTGGCACGAGTCTTCGCGATCGAGGACAAGGTCGAGAGACTCAAAGCAGCCACCGACGGGGTGGCGGCTGCCCAGCAGACCATCAACGAACTCACCAGGATCAGGCGCGCCGTGATCCGCGAACTCCATGCCGAGGGCTGGACGTTCGCCCGGATCGGTGCCGCGGCCGGACTGTCCCGTGCGCGCATCCACCAGGTGAGCACGCAGGGACCGGTCCCCGAGGGCCTGTTCTTCGGACACGGCGCGCTGACCGTGCTCGCCCCCGAGGTCCGCGCGGGCAGGCTACTCGGCGCGCCCGACCCCGCGGCCGCTCAGCGCCTGGCCGAGCTGCTGCGCCAGCTGGGCTTCGTGGCGACCGTGGAGACCTTCCTGCCCGGCAGGCCGATCGACCTCAATCGCGACGGCCTGGTGGTCCTCGGCGGCCCCGAGCTGTCCCCCAGCCTGCGTCAGCTGGTCGTCGCCGATCCCCGGCTGCGCCGGACCGTCACCCGGGCGGGCGACACCCGCCGCGGCATCGAGGACAGGGCAGCGCGCCGCGTGTACCGCCCCGGCGGCACCGAACCGCACGACATCGCCTACCTCGCCCGGCTGCCCCGCCCCGACCGGCGCGGCAGCATCATGCTGATCGACGGCCTGCACCCGCCGGGCTCGCTGGGTGCGATCCGATTGCTGGCGACCCGGCTCGCCACCCTGCATGAGCGTGCGAGCACGCATTTGTTCTCGGTACTCATCGCGGTCCGGTACGACCGCACCACCGGCGAACCCGTCGACGCCGACCTACTCACCCCGGTTTATCGCCATGAAACAGACCCAAGGTTGGCTATGACCCGGGTTCGTCCATAGTTCAATCTAAACTCGCCACTGTTTGTGATCTCCATCACGCTACTGTTATGGTTCACAAACCGTCCGCGATGGTTAGATTGCTAGCGAATAACCGAGTGTGAGTAGGTGAGCGTCACATGTTCTCGTCTCCCGAGGCCAGCGCGTGCCGGGTTCTGCCCGTCCGCGCGGCAGGCACGCCGGATCCACGGCCCGTCCCCCCGTTCGATGCCGAGCAGGCCGCTGCCGAGGTCATCGTCGCGACTCACCGCGTCACCTACAGCGACCGTTTGAAGGTCTTCATCGGCCCGAACGAGGACGTGGACAGCTTTCTGCGCCCGTTGCGCCGGATGGACGGTCATCAGCGCTACGCACTCGATCTGACGGTGCTCCCCGAGCCGATGCCCGCCACCGAGGTCACCTCGACGGTGAGCACGGCGCGCGGCGATCTCGCCCTGCAGTGCGCCGGCTCGGCCGATGCGATGACCCTGCAGCTGCGCACGACGGTCGACCACGTCACCCGCCGCTACACCCTCGGCTTCCCCGGCAACAGGCTCGGCCTGCCCACGGTGTACGTGCCGCACGGTGACGACGACACCTACGTCTACCCCGGAGAGGTGTTCACCGCCGAGCACGCCGCCGAGATCTTCCGCGGCTTCTTCCAGGACGGCACCGTGCCGGGCGGGCTCCAGCACCGCGAGATCCTCGACTGACCCGCGCTCACCGCGCGTGCATGCTGTGCGATAGCTAAGCTGGTCACGACGGTCACCACGCGTTGACGGTGGCCGTGGAAAGGCCGGTGCGCGATGCGTGATCTGCTCGGGCAGATGCTCGATCTGCTTCCGCGCGAGCCGGTGGCGCTGGCCAGAATCGTCGACCGGACCGGCGCGGGACCCCGGGACACCGGCGCGGCGATGGCGATCACCGCGGACGAGCGGGTCATCGGCTCGCTCTCCGGCGGATGCGTCGAATCGGCGATCGTCATCACCGCGGGCCAGGTCCTGCTCGACGGCCACGCGAGCACCGAACGCTTCACCGGCGACGACGAATTCACCGTCGGCCTCCCCTGCGGCGGCGAGATCGAAGTCTTCGTCGAACGCCTCGACCACACCGACCTTCCCCTGCTCCGCGACCTGCACTCCGCCCTCAGCGCGCACCAGCCCGTCGCCTACGCCACCACGCTGGAAGCCACCCCCGATCGAAAACTCCTGCGCCCCGGCCGGATCGACCCCTGGCGCGACCTCGACCAGGACGCCGGCGCCCTCCTCGCCGCAGGCCACAACGGCCTGATCGGCGCCCAGGACTGCACCCCCGCCGCCGCGTCACGTCCACGCACCTTCGTCCAGGTCTTCCGCTCCCCCGCCCGCATGATCCTGGCGGGCGCCAACGACTACACCCGCGCCCTCTCCGTGGCGGCGGCCCAGCTCGGCTACCACGTCACCGTCGTCGACGCCCGCGAAACCTTCACCACCCCAGCCCGTTTCCCCGCCGCCGACGAGGTGGTCGTCGACTGGCCCCACCGCTACCTCACCGCGGAGAACCAGGCGGGCCGCGTCGACAGCCGCACCGTGATCTGCGTCCTCACCCACGACCCCAAATTCGACGTCCCGACGCTGACAACGGCCCTCCACCTCCCCGCCGTCGCCTTCCTCGGCGCCCTCGGCTCCCGCCGCGCCCACACCGACCGCACCCGACGCCTCCACGAACTGGGCCTGACCGACACCGAGATCTCCCGCATCCGAAGCCCTCTCGGCCTCGACCTCGCCGCCCACACCCCCGAAGAAACCGCGATCTCCATCCTGGCTCAGATCCTCGCCGATCGCGGCGGCGCTACCGCACAGCCGCTGACCGCCCTCGACGGCCCGATCCACCACCGCTCCTAGCCCTAACCGCCCAAACCTCTGTACACACCGGCCACACTTCGATACAGTTTGTTTCATAGCTATGAAACATCTTGTCTCACAAGGAGGTCCCGTGCGTCCACCCGATCCCCGGACCGTGCGCAGTCGCGATGCCGCGCTCGCCTCAGCCAGGGAGCTACTGGTCGAGCAGGGCCTGGCCGGTCTGACGCACGGCGCTGTCGCGATGCGCAGCGGGATCAGCCGGGCCACGCTGTACCGCCTCTGGCCGGAACCGACCGATCTGGTGCGCGCCACCATCACCTGGCACATCACCCTCGCGCAGTCACCGCCGACCGGTGATCTGCGCGCCGATCTCCTGACAGAACTGACGGGCACCCGCGCGATGCTGCACCAGCCGGCCAGCGAGCAGGCGATGCGAGTGCTGATCGAAAGAGCAGCTGTCGACCCGAAATTCGCGGCGGTCAAGGAGGCGCTGTACCGCTCGGGCACCCGGGTGGTGCGCTCGATCCTGGCCGATGCCGTCACCCGCGGCGACCTGCCCGCCGATCTCGACGTCGACCTGGCCGTCGACCAGCTGCACGGCCCCCTGTTCTTCCGCCGACTAGTCGCCCACCGCACCTTCGACCTGGACTACGTACAGGCGGTCGTCGACGACTTTCTCCGCTGCCGCTCCGCGAAAACCCCACACCAGCAAGGATCTTTGTGACATGACCGCACGCCTGCTCACCGTCCTGGTCGCCGTCGTCACCGTATTCGGCGCACTACTGGCCGATTTCGTCATCCCGGCAGGCGCCGACCAGCACCTGCGCAACGACGCCTGGCCCCCACACGCGAAATTCCACGACGCCCAGTACATCGTCATGTCCATCCTGCTCGGCGCCCTCGCCCTGCTCCTGCTGCTCCGCCGCGACGGCACCACCCCATCCCGGATCCGCACGTCCTGCGCCATCCTCGCCACCCCCTGGCTGGGCCTGCTGGCCGCCTTCCTGTTCCCCGGCACCGCCATCCAGGACCCGGGATTCGACAACCCATCCCCCCTCGGCCTCCACCCCCAGGTCCTCTTGGCCGCGATCCTGCTGGTCATCCTGGCCACCGCCGCCTCACTCGTCGCCCGCGAGAACCACGTCAATTCCGTGGACCGACGCAGAGGGTGAACCCGTGCTCGGTGTGGGTGAACAGGGTTGTCGGGATCCCCGCGCAGTCCTGCGGTCCGGTCGGCTTGCCCGGGGCACCGGCCACCTTCCGCAATACCCGCCCCATTGCCGCCGGGTCAGCGCACGCGACCTTCTGCAGGCGGACCTCGTTGCCGAACCAGCCCACCTCCACTCGACCTACGCACTGCCCGGATGTCACCCGTTGCATCGATTCGTCGATGGCGATCTGGTCGCGGAGGTAGAAGAGGGCGACCACCCCGAACGCGACGACGAAAGGCAGGGCGAAGCCGAGGGCGCCCAGGCGGCGGAACAGGGGCTTGCCCGGGTCCATCGGGGTGTGGCCCCAGTAGGTTTCGGGAGCGGGTAGCGCGGCGATGCTACGGCGATTCATCGCGTTGACGACGAATCCGGCCAGGTTGTAGAACAGCGATTGGATACCCCACCACCCGAACCAGGCGCTGCCGATCGTGATTCTGCGATACGTCGCCAACCCGCAATCCCGGCAGAACGGGCCCACCTCGGTGGTCTCCACCCGAAACAGCAGCAGACCCCAGTGCCCCGCGAGGTCTACATCGATCGCGGGTGACGCGCCGCAGTGCCGGCACCGGACACCGTCGTGCTGAAATCCGTCCGACACCGGTCTTCTTCTCCCGCAGTCTCATTCGCCAGAACCGGCAAACAGTACGGATCAGCGAAGGCACCCGCAACCCGGGCAGCAGACGGGCGCCCCGTCGAGGTGACGAGGCGCCCGGTGCGGTCGATTACGCCGCGACCTGTTCCGGCCGAAGGGTTTTCATCGGGGGGCGGTCTTCGAGGGAGACCTCGGTGGAGTGGGCGATGAATTCGCCGCCGATCATGGGGAACTGGGTGAGGGCGGCACCGGAGTCGGTGACGCCGCTGCGGCCCAGGGCGGTGCCGAGGATCTGGCGGCTCATCACGCCGAGGTCGGCGAGAGGGCGGTTGCGGTGGGTGCGCACGCCCAGGTTGACCTGGGTGATGGCGTCCATGCCCAGCTGGTCGTAGGTGTCGAGGAGCAGGCCGATCTCGACGCCGTAGCCGGGGGCGAAGGGAACGGCGGTGAGGAGTTCGCGGGTGCCCGCGTATTCGCCGCCGAGGGGTTGCAGGACCTGGGAGAGTTCGGGGCGCAGGGCCGCGAGGAGGGGGCGGGCGACGAGTTCGGTGACGCGGCCGCCGCCGTGGGCGTCGACCGACTCGCCCTGGCGCAGCGGGCGGCGGTAGTAGGCCTTGGACAGGTGGGTGCCCGGCGTGGTCAGCAGGGGGCCGAGCAGTTTGGGCACGAAAGCCGGGTCGGGGTCGATCAGGTCGGAGTCGACGAAGGCGATCAGATCGCCTGTCGTGCAGGCCAGCGAGCGCCACAGCACCTCACCCTTACCGGGGACCGGCTCGAGTTCGGGGACTGCCTCCTCGCGGGTGAACACCTCGGCGCCGGCCGCGCGGGCGCGGGCGGCGGTGGCGTCGGTGGAGCCGGAGTCGAGCACGATCAGTTCGTCGACGAGCGTGCCGAGCAGCGGCCGGATACTGGCCACCACCTCGGCGACGGTGTCTTCCTCGTTCAGCGCGGGCAGCACCACCGAGACGGTGCGGCCTGCCTTGGCGGCGACGAGCTCGCCGACCGTCCAATCAGGGATGTCCCACGTGTGGGTAGTGGCCCAGGCGGGCTCGCGGTGTTGGATTTTCATGCCAGACCTCGCAGAGTTCGTGCGGGGGGCCGGATGCCCTGGATCGCGGCGATCATGTCCACGACCCGCCGAGTTTCGGCGACTTCGTGAACCCGGAAGATTCGAGCACCCGCGGCGGCCGACCATGCGGTCGCCGCCAATGTGCCCTCGACCCTTTCGGTCAGACCGACACCTAAAGTCTCCCCGATAAAATCCTTGTTGCTCAGTGCCATCAAGACTGGCCATCCGGTTTTTACGAGACTGTCGATTCCGCGCAACAACTCGAGCCCGTGATAGGTGTTTTTCCCGAAATCATGGGTGGGATCGATCACGATGCCATCGCGCCGCACACCGGCGGCCGCGGCATTTTCCGCCGCGGCGACAACTGTCGCCGTCACCTCGGCCACCACATCGGCATAGCGGACCCGATGCGGGCGCGTGCGCGGCACCGCACCGCCGGTGTGGCTGCAGACGATGCCCGCGCCCGTCTCGGCGGCCACATGCACCAGATCGGGATCGGCGCCGGCCCAGGTGTCGTTGACGAGGTCGGCGCCCGCGCCGACAGCCGCCCGCGCGACATCGCTGCGCCAGGTATCCACACTGATCAACAGGTCGGGGTATTTCGCCCGGATCGCCGCGACGAACGGAACCACCCGCTGGGTTTCCTCGACGGCGTCGACCGTGACGCCGGGGCCCGCTTTCACCCCGCCGATATCGACCAGATCGGCGCCCTCGTCGACCGCCCGCGCCACCCGTTCCATGGCGGCCTCGTCGCTGAATGTCGCGCCCCGGTCGTAGAAGGAGTCGGGAGTGCGATTCACGATCGCCATCACCAGGGCGCGATCGGTCGCCACGGGTCGCCCGCATAGCCGCCCCTCCGCGACTTTTGCAGACGACTCAGCACCGCTGCTGTCCCGCCTCCCCGCGACTTTTGCCGACAACTCAGCGCCGCTACTGCTGGTGCTCCGGGCAGGCGGTTGTGCGTGTGGTCGGGGTTCGGGCGTGCCCGACGAGTTACCCATGTTCATGCGAAATCAGACGTTACCTTGCTACCGCGGCGCTTGACCGGCCGCGACATCGGCCGCGTACCCGTCGTAGGCCGGCACGTAGCCGGTGGACGGACCCGACAGCACAAAGAGCTGGCTGTCCCCATCCACGGCATAACCCTGCTTGCGCAGCTCCACCTTGCGGCTCTTGAACGTCGAGGTCTGTTCCAGCTCCGCCACCACCCGCACGAACAGCGGGATCGCGTAGAGCGGCAGTCGCTGGTAGACGGTCGCCGCCAGTGCCCTGCCGTCGAACTCCGCGCCGGGATGCAGGGTGACCGCGGCCATGCCCGCCTTGCCGTCGGTGCCGGGGATGTCGACGCCGTAGACGACGGCCTGCGCGATGCTCTCGTCGTGGTCGAAGGCGCCCTCCACCTCGGTGGTCGCCACGTTCTCGCCCTTCCAGCGGAAGGTGTCACCGAGCCGGTCGACGAAGGCGATGTGCCAGAAGTGCTGATCGCGGACGAGGTCGCCGGTGTCGAACCAGCAGTCGCCCTTCTTGAAGCCGTCACGGACCAGCTTGGACTCGGAGGCCCGCTTGTCGGTGTAGCCGTCGAAGGGCTGGCGGTCGTTCACCTTCGCCAGCAGCAGGCCGACCCCGCCGGAACGCACGCGGCGCAGTTTCCCGTCGCTGCCGCGCCGGGCCTTGCCGGTCTCGTCGTCGTATTCCACGACCGCGTACGGCAGCGGGCACAGGCCCGCGGTCCGGTCGACGCCGAACGCGTTGACGAACGCCAGCGGCGCCTCACTGGACCCGTAGAACTCGACCACCCGGCCGATCCCGAACCGCCTGCGGAACTCGTCCCACAGTTCCGGTCGCAGACCGTTGCCGACGGCGAGGCGCACCCTGTTGTTCTTCTCGGCGGGCCGCACCGGCTGGTTGAGCAGGTACCGGCACAGTTCGCCGATGTAGATGAACGCGGTCGCGCGCTCGCGGGCGATCTCCTCCCAGAACCCCGACGCCGAGAACTTGCGGCTGAGCACGTAGGTCGCCTCGCCTGCCAGCACCGCCGACAGCGCGACCGTGAGCGCGTTGTTGTGGTACAGCGGCAGGCAGCAGTACAGGCCGTCGCCCGCATGCAGCCGGACGCCGAGCCCGCCGAGCCCGGCCATGCTCTTGGTCCAGCGGTAGTGGGTCATCACGCTGGCCTTGGGCAGGCCGGTGGTGCCGGAGGTGAAGATCAAAAACGCCCGCTCGCCCGCGGTGACCTGCGCGCACACGGCCGGGTCGGCATCGGTTGCGGTGCGGGCGGATTCGGCGAGATCCTCGGCGGCGAGCACGTTCGCGGCGGGCTCGGGCAGCGAGTCCAGCGCCTCGGCGCATTCTTCGCCGACCACGTTGAGCACGCTGCCGAGCAGGCCGATGCTGTGCGCGAGCACCTGATCACGCTGGTTGTAGTTGAGCAGGCCGGCGGTGCCGCCGAGCTTGAGCACGGCGAGCACCGTGAACAAAGTCTCCGGCCGGTTGGTCATCAGCACGCCGACCACGTCCCCGCGCCGCACGCCACGCGCGGAAAGCACTGCCGCGTACCGGTTCACCTCGCTGTTGGCGGCGCGATAGGTGTAGGAGCGGCCCTCGAAACGCAGGAACACGCGGTCGGGTCTGCGGTGGGCGACCCGCTGGAAATACAGGCCGATGGAGGCTTTGGCCTTGGGCCCCACCAGCATTCCGCGCGCATTGCGCAACATGCCGGGGGCGTCGAGCGCCATTCCGGGCAGCGCCTTGGCCAGGTCGAAAACGCTCACGGTCGAGCGGGCATCGTTGCTCACGTCGAATCTCTCCTAGCCGGCCACAGCCGGTTTCAGCGCAGCGAACGCGGCGGGCAGGTCGGCGACCACGGTGATGCGGTCGCGTGCGTGCGGCGACACGATTCTGCGTTCGTACAGTTCATCGAGCCAGCGGAACAGCCCGCTGTAGAAACCGTTCGCGTTCAGCACGACAACAGGTTTGGCGTGCTCGCCGAGGTAGCCGCCGGTCCACGTCTCGAAGAACTCCTCGAGCGTGCCCACCCCACCCGGCAGCGCGAGGAACGCGTCGGATCGGGCCTCCATCAGCTGCTTACGCTGACGCATGGTGTCGGTGACGAGCAGTTCGCCCGCGTCGACATCGGCGACTTCGGAGTGCACCAGATGTTTCGGGATCACCCCGACGGTGTGCGCACCGCCGGCGCGGGCCGCGGTGGCGACCGCGCCCATCATCGACACGTGACCGCCACCGGACACCAGTTGCCAACCGCGCCGGGCGATCTCGGTGCCGACGCGCGCGGCCAGGCTGATCAGATCGGGATCGGTGGTGCTGGCCGAGCAATAGACGCAGACGGAGTACGGCGCGCTCACCACTTGTCCTCGGTGCCGAGACGCTCGATGTTCGCGTGGTCGCCGGTCTCGCCCTGGATGATGCGCACGACCTCGTCGACGCTGTCGGTCAGCTGGATCAGGTCGAGGTCTTCGGGGGAGATCTTCCCCGAGCCCGCCAGCGAATCCCGCAGCCAGTCGACCAGGCCGGACCAGTAGGCGGTGCCGAACAGGATGATCGGGAAGCGGGTGATCTTGCGGGTCTGCACCAGGGTCAGCGCCTCGAACAGCTCGTCGAGGGTGCCGAATCCGCCGGGCAGGCAGACGAAGGCCTGCGAGTACTTCACGAACATCGTCTTGCGCACGAAGAAGTACCGGAAGTTGATGCCGAGATCGACCCAGTCGTTGAGGCCCTGCTCGAACGGCAGCTCGATACCGAGACCGATCGAGTAGCCGCCCGCCTCCGACGACCCGCGGTTGGCGGCCTCCATCGCGCCCGGTCCGCCACCGGTGATCACCGCGAACCCGGCCTTGGTGAGCGCGGCCCCGATCGCCCTGCCCGCCGCGTACTCGGGATCGGTACTCGGGGTGCGCGCCGAACCGAACACGGTGACCGCGGGCGGAACCTCGGCGAGCGCGCCGAATCCCTCGACGAACTCGGCCTGGATCCGCAGCACCCGCCACGGATCGGTGTGCACCCAGTCGCTGTCCTGCCGGGTGTCGAGCAGATTCCGGTCCGCGGTCCGCAACCCCGGCTTGCGTTCCCGCCGGAACATCACCGGCCCACGGAACTTCGCCGTGGGTTTGACCTTCCCAGCGTGATCAGCGGAATCGGTAGACATACCCCCACGCTACTGGGTCGGATCGACCGGCAGTCGTCAGCGGGCCGACAGGTAGGTGCGCAGCATCGCGGTGACCGCGGTGATCTGGCTCAGCGGGACGTGCTCGTCGCGTTTGTGGGCCAGATTGGGGTCGCCGGGGCCGAAGTTGACGGCGGGGATGCCGCGGGCGGCGAAGCGGGAGACATCGGTCCAGCCGTACTTGGCGCGCACGCCGCCGCCACCATGGGCGTTGACCGAGTCGATGAGGGTGCGGGCGGCGGGCGCGGTGAGGCCGGGCAGCGCGCCGGGCGAGGAGTCGGTGACCACGAAGTCGATGTCGAGTCCGTCGAACACCTCGCGCACATGGGCGATGGCCTGCTCGACCGTGCGATCGGGGGCGAAGCGGAAGTTCACATCCACCTCGGCGGCATCGGGCACGACATTGCCCGCGACCCCGCCGGAGACGCGCACGGCCGACAGGCCCTCGCGGTACACGCAGCCGTCGATGTCGACCTCGCGCGCCTCGTAGGCCGCCAACCGGGCCAGCACCGGCGCGAGCGCGTGGATCGCGTTCACACCCAGCCAGGCCCTGGCCGAATGCGCGCGCACGCCCGCGGTGGTCAGCCGCACCCGCAGCGTGCCCTGGCAACCCGCCTCGATCCAGCCGCCGGAGGGTTCGCCGAGGATCGCCAGGTCACCCTCGAGCCACTCCGGCAGTTCCCGCTCGATGTGGCCGAGGCCGTTGAACTCGGCGGCGATCTCCTCGCCGTCGTAGAAGATCAGCGTCAGGTCGTGCGCGGGCTCGGCGATGGTGGCCGCGAGGTGCAGGAACACCGCGTCGCCGGACTTCATGTCGACGGTGCCGCAACCGAACAGCACGGGCTCCCCGGCCACCGTGTCCGGGCGGCTCGGGACGTTGTCGGCGATCGGCACGGTGTCCAGATGCCCGGCCAGGATCACCCGTGTCGGCAGCCCGCGGTGGCTGCGCGCCAGGACCACGTTGCCGTGCCGCAGCACCTCGAACCCGGTGGTCTGCTCCCGTAGTGCCTGCTCGACCAGATCCGCGATCTTGGCCTCGTCCAGCGACACACTGGGGACGTCGACCAGGGCGGCCGTCAACTGAATGGGGTCGGCATGCAAATCGAAAGTCACCTCTCGACAGTAGTACGGACGCAGGCCAGCCGAGCGAACCAATGGCAAATATTACGATTGTTTGAAGATGAACCCCCTTGCGCGGCAATGGAATTCCACCGCGCTAGCGTTCTCGCGCTGCCTTTATCCGGGCAGCTGGAAACGGAGGGATTCACACGAAATGAAGTTCGGAAAGATCACTACCGCTGCATTCCTGGCGATCACCGCGATGGGGATTACCGCGGCCACCGCCAACGGTCAGCCCGCCGTGGCGACCGAGCAGCCTGCCGTAGTGGCTTCGGGGGGCGCGACTTCTGGGGTTACCCACGGCATCAACTACACCACCGCGGTGTCGCCTGCCGACAAGACCATCACCTGGGCGGTCGACAGCGGCCGGTTCGTGCTCGCCGCGGACGGCTCCGCGGTGCAGCTGCGCACCGAGGACGGCGTGACCGTCGACCAGGCGCCGCTGCGCTCCGAGGTTGCCGGGCTGCCGATCGCGGTCACCCCGCAGATCAGCGAGGACGGCCGCACCGTGAAGCTGGCCGCGTCGATGACGCAGGAGGACACCGCGAAGCTGCAGAACGTCGCGGGTCTGAAGGACATCAGCTCCTACGACCGGCTCATGGAGCAGGTCAACAAGAACCTGCCCGGCGTCGTCATCGGCGGCATCATCGGCGCGTTCGTCCCGTTCCTGTGGCTGATCACGATCCCGGCCGGGATGGTGATCGGCGGTTACCTGATGGGTGGCCAGGAATTCCTGGACGCCGTCATCGCGTTCGCCACCGGCCAGCCCTGATCCGAGGCGAGCAACACCACACGGGTGCGCGGGCGATTCTGCCCGCGCACCCGTGTGCGTCGGGGGTGGCCGACACAATTCCCCGCGGACCCGGCAAAATGAGCACCGTGAGTATTCAGGGAGCAACTGCAGTCGGCATCGCGAACGTCACCTCGGACGGCACCGTCCTCGACACCTGGTACCCCAGCCCCGAGCTGGGCGCATTCACCGAGACCGGCTCCAAGCGCGTGGACACGGCCGAGGTGCCCGAGTTCGCCGAGCTGCTCGGTGTCGACCCGGCGCGCGGCGTCGAGGTGATCGCGGTGCGCACCACGATCGCCGACCTGTCGGCCGCCCCGGTCGACGCGCATGACGTCTACCTGCGCCTGCACCTGCTCTCGCACCGTCTCGTGCAGCCGCACGGCGTGAACCTCGACGGCCAGTTCGGCCTGCTCAGCAATGTGGTGTGGACCAACCACGGCCCGTGCGCGGTGGACGGCTTCGAGCAGACCCGGCGCAAGCTGCGCGCCCGCGGCCCGGTCACCGTGCTCAGCATCGACAAGTTCCCCCGGATGGTCGACTACGTCGTGCCGTCGGGCGTGCGCATCGGCGACGCCGACCGGGTCCGCCTCGGCGCGCACCTCGCCTCGGGCACCACCGTCATGCACGAGGGCTTCGTCAACTTCAACGCGGGCACCCTGGGCAACTCGATGGTCGAGGGCCGCATCTCGGCCGGCGTCGTGGTCGGCGACGGCTCCGACATCGGCGGCGGCGCATCCACCATGGGCACCCTGTCCGGCGGCGGCACCACTGTGATCTCGGTCGGTGAGCGCTCGCTGCTCGGCGCGAACGCGGGCCTCGGCATCCCGCTCGGCGACGACTGCGTCCTCGAGGCCGGTCTGTACCTGACCGCGGGCACCAAGGTCACCGGGCCCGACGGCACCGTGGTCAAGGCCGCGACCCTGGCCGGCCAGAACAACCTGCTGTTCCGCCGCAATTCCACCACCGGCGCGGTCGAGGTCGTGCCGCGCAAGGGCACCGGCATCGAGCTCAACGCCGCACTGCACGCCAACGACTGAGATTCGTTTCCCGGCGGCCCCGCGCTCACCCGAGTGCGGGGCCGCCGCGTTATGTATCGAACCAGCGCGACAGCGGCCCGCCACGGCGCAGCGATACCGGCACCAGCGCATCCGGCGCTCGCTGCCGTGAACAGCACCCCGCCAGCCGTTATCCCGCCCAGCGGCGCAGCGCCCGCCGCAGGCTGCGTTCGTCGCGACAGCCACCGGAGGCGAGGGCCCTCACCAGCACCGATGATGAGTGACCCGGATCACCATCACAAACCTGCGATCTCCCGCATCCCATAGTCGACCCAGATTTTCCCGGCAGGAGGCAGACGATGGACATCGTGGTGATCGGCGCAGGATACGCGGGAACCGTGGCGGCGAACCGGCTGGCGAAGAAGGCGCCGGACGCCCGGATCACCGTGGTCAACCCACGGCCCGACTTCGTCGAACGGGTACGGCTGCACGAGCAGCTGGCCGGAACAGGCACGGCCGCGACCCCACTCGGTGACGTGCTCGCCCCCGCCATCGCGACCCGCGTGGCAGGCGCGGACAAGATCGGCGACGGCACCGTGACCCTCGACGACGGCACCGACCTCGACTTCGACCACCTGTTCCTCGCGGTCGGCAGCACGGCCACGCCGCTGCCCGGCGCGATTCCGGTCGGCACGTGGGAGGGCGCCGAGCAGGCGCGCACGGCCTTGGCCGCACTGCCCGCGGACCGGACCGTCACCGTGATCGGGGGCGGACTGACCGGCATCGAGACCGCGGCGGAGATCGCGGAGGCCAGGCCGGATCTGCGGGTCCGGTTGGTGGGGGCCGAGATCGGCGCGAGCCTGTCGGCGGGCGGACAGCGGCGCGTGCGGCGCGGGCTGGGCAGGCTGGGCGTGGAGATCGTCACCGACGCGGTCGAGCGGATCGAGAACCCGACGATGTGGCTGCGCTCGGGCGGCGCACTCGAGTCGGACCTGACGCTGTGGGCGGTGGTGTCGGCCGTACCCGACCTGGCCGCACGCAGCGGGCTCGCGGTGGACGCCGGCGGCAGGGCGCTGGTCGACCCGTACCTGCGCAGCGTGACCGATCCGCGCGTCTTCGTCGTCGGCGACTGCGCCGCCGTACCCGGGGCACGGATGGCCTGCGCGACGGCGTCACCGCAGGGCGCGCACGCGGTGGATACGCTCGTCCGGATGATCGAAGGACGTGAGCCGCAGCCCTATTCGATGGGATACGGCGGCCAGGCACTGAGCATCGGCAGGCGCGACGCCGTCATCCAGTCCTCGCGCCGCGACGACAGCCCGTTGCCTGCGTCGTTCGCGGGGCGCGGCGCGGCGTTCACCAAGGAGCGCATCGTCCGGTACGCCGCATGGGGCGCGCGCACCGGCAACAGTGTGTGGCTGAGCGGCCCGAAGCGGTGACCACCGCGCACGAGCAGACCTTCGCCGAGAACCGGCGCCTGCTCTTCTCCATCGCCTACGAGATCCTCGGTTCGGTCGTCGACGCCGAGGACGTGCTGCACGACAGCTATCTGCGGTGGGTCGAGGTCGATCTCGCTCCCGTCGAGAACCCGCGCGCCTACCTCGCCCAGGTCGTCACCAGGCAGGCGCTCGGTGTGCTGCGCTCGGCCGCGCGCAGGCGCGAGGAGTACATCGGGCCGTGGCTGCCCGAGCCCCTGGCGGCGACGTCGGAGGGCGGGGTCGAGCACGTGCTGACCGGCGAGGCGGTGACCACCGCGATGCTGCTCGTGCTGGAGACCCTGACCCCGGTGCAGCGGGCGGTGTTCGTGCTCCGCGAGGTCTTCGCGTTCAGCTATGCCGAGATCGCGACAGCCGTCGGCAAGTCCGAAGCCGCGGTGCGGCAACTGAATCAGCGCGCCAGGGATCGCGTGCACGAGAAGCGGCACACCGCGATCGCGACACCGGCCGAGGCGCAGTCGGTGGCCGAGCGATTCACCATCGCCGCGGCCACCGGCGACGTGCAGGCGTTGATGGATGTCCTGGCCCCCGATGTGGTCTTCATCGGCGACGGCGGCGGCATGGTGAGCGCGGTGCGCAGGCCGGTGGTCGGTCCGGACAAGGTGGCGCGGCTGGTCATCGGCCTGCTCCAGAAGGGCGGCCGGCTGGGCGAGCTCGGCGTGCACTTCGGCGTCTACAACGCGATGCCTGCGGTCGCCGCGACGATCGACGGCGTGCTCGACCAGGTGACCTCCATCGAGGTCACCGACGGCGTCGTCACGGCGGTGTACTGCGTGCGCAACCCCGACAAGCTCAGGTCCGTGCGAGTTCCGCAGGGCCGATCCGCGCGCTGAGCGCCAGGGGGAGCGAGCAGCGGACCCGGTGACGCGCGCGTCAGCCCAGTAGCTTCTTCTGCACCTTGCCCATGGCGTTGCGGGGCAGCGTGTCGACGAAGCGAACCTCGCGCGGCCGCTTGTGCGCCGAGACCTGCGCGCCCACATGGGCGATCAGCTCGGCGCCGAGCTCGGCGGAACCGCCACCGCGCGGCACGACGAAGGCGACAATGCGCTGGCCGAGGTCGTCGTCGGGCAGGCCGACCACGGCGACCTCGGCCACCGCGGGATGGCCGAGCAGGGCGGTCTCGATCTCGCCCGCGCCGATGCGATAGCCACCGGATTTGATGAGGTCGATGGACTCGCGCCCGACGATGCGGTGGAAGCCGTCGGCGCCGATGACGGCCACGTCGCCGGTGCGGAACCAGCCGTCCTCGGTCCAGTCCGCCGCGGTGGCGTCGGGGCGGTTGAGATACCCGTCGAACAGCATGGGTCCGCGCACCTGCAGGGCGCCGATGCTCTCCCCGTCGTGCGGGACCGGCGCGCCGGACTCGTCGCGCAGCCGGGTCTCCACTCCGCCGACCGGGGTGCCGACCCAGCCGGGCCTGCGCTCGCCGTCGGCGCGGGTCGACAGCGTGATCATGGTTTCGCTCATGCCGTAGCGCTCCACCGGCGCCTGCCCGGTGAGCTCGGCCAGCTTCTCGAACACCGGCACCGGCAGCGGCGCGCTGCCCGACACCAGCAGCCGCGCCTTGCCCAATTGCCGTGCCAGCTCTGGCTGTTCGACGATCCGCGACCACACCGTCGGCACCCCGAAGTACAAGCTGCCGCCCGCCGCCGCATAGGCCTCCGGCGTCGGTTTGCCGGTGTGGATCACCGGGCTACCGACCCGCAGCGGTCCGAGCAGGCCGAGGATCAGCCCGTGCACATGGAACAGCGGAAGTCCGTGCACCAGAGTGTCTTTCCAGGTCCAGTCCCACGCCTCGGCGAGGGCGTCGAGCCCGGCGGCGATCGCTCCGCGGCTCAGCATCACGCCCTTGGGCGCCCCGGTGGTGCCCGAGGTGTAGAGGATGAAGGCCGTCGACGCGGGATCCGGTTCTGGATAGGTGTGCCAGGAGCGGGCGTGCAGGCGCACCGGCACCACCGGCAGTTCGGTCCCCTCCGGCGCCGCGCCGAGCCAGGCCTGCGCACCGGAATCACGCAGGATGTGCTCGCGCTCGGCCGCGCCGGAGTCCGGCGGCACCGGCACCACGGTCACCCCGGCGATCAGGCAACCGATCACCGCGAGCACCGTGCGCACGGTCGGTTCGGCCAGCACCGCGACCCGGTCGGCGCGGGCGATGCGCTCGGCCACCGAGGTCGCCGCACCCAGCAGATCGGAGCGCGACAGAGTGGCATCATCGATGGTGACGGCGTCGGGAATGTCGGCCCCGGCGGCGATGGCGTTCGGATTCAGCGAGGCGAGCAGCAGCGGCGGACCGTAGGGCATCCGTCCACGCTAACGCGACGATGTTTCGGTGCTACGCGCCGCCGTCCGTTGACTCCCCGACGACATGATGAGACATTCTCCATATAGTTCTCTCACCGATGAAGGGGTCAACGATGACCATCCTTGCTCGCGCACGTTCGGGTCGGACCGAACCGGCGGAATTCGACATCCGGGACTACGTCGACGGCTCGGCGGCTTTCTGGGGCGCGACCGCCAATGTGATCATGCAGCTCAGTCTGGCACCCGTCGGCTACGGCGTCGCGGAATCGCGAGTACACAGCGGCAGCATCATGCGGCATCCGGTGAAGCGAACACGCACCACCCTCACCTATCTGTCGGTGGCGCTGATGGGCACCGACGCCGATCGCGCCGCCTACCGCACCGCGATCAACGGCGCGCACAAGCACGTCCACTCCACCGCCACGAGCCCGGTGAAGTACAACGCCTTCGACAAGAACCTGCAGCTGTGGGTGGCCGCCTGCCTGTACTGGGGCTCGGTCGACGTGATGGGTCGCGTCTACGGACCCATCGACGACGAGATCGCCGACGCCTTCTACGAATACGCCCACTACCTCGGCACCACCCTGCAGGTGCCCAGGGAGATGTGGCCCGCCGACCGCGCCGCGTTCGACGCCTACTGGGCCGCGCATCTGCCGCTGACCAGCGTCGACCCCACCATCAAGGCCTACTTCGACGACCTGCTCGACCTGAAGATGGTCAGCCCGCCGTTGCGGCTGCCGTTCGCCCGGTTCCACCGCTGGTTCACCACCGGCCTGCTCCCCCAGCACATCCGCGACGAGCTCGGTCTCCACTGGACCGAGCGCGACGAGCGCAGGCTGAACCAGCTGATGCGCGCGGGCGGCGTGGTGTGGGGCCGGATGCCGCGGGTGATCCGTATCTTCCCGTTCAACGCGACCCTGGCCGACATGCGCCGGCGCAATCGCAGGGGCAAGCCGCTGATCTGATCGGCGCTCCCGCGCGCCTCCCCCGCTGACCTGCGACTTTCGGGTTTCATTCCCGACGACCAGATCGCCGTCGCGCAGAACCGGAGGACGCTCGTGAGTATTCGAACACTGACATGGTGCGTGGCGGCGGTCGCCGTCGGCCTCGCGATCGCCGCGCCCGCTGCCCACGCCGACGAGGACCCGACCACGGTGCCGTCGCGAACCGCCATCTCGCTGCGGACACCCGGCGGATTCGCCTGGGGCACAGCCAATGAGCACGAGTCGCGCTCGGCGCTGTCGATGTCCAAGCTCTACATCGTCGACTACGCACTGCGCTACGGCGACGGCTCACCGGAGGACCGCGCGCTGTCGGAACGGATGATCCGCGACTCCGACGACGGCGCCGCCACCCAGCTGGCAGCCAAGTATCCGCAGGCCATCGAGGCGACCGCGGGCGAATACGGATTGCGCCAGACCCACGGCACCGCCGACTGGGGCCGGTCCAGCACCAGCACCGCCGACATCACCGACTTCCTGGTCGCCAAGCAGCGCACCGACCCCGGCTCGCCGATCTTCGAGTGGATGGCGGGCGCCAGCAATACCGCCGCCGACGGCACACCCCAGAACTGGGGCACCGCCCAGCTGCCCGGCGTGCAGGGCAGCAAGTGGGGCTGGTCGGATGTGGGCGCCCCCGAGGTCGCGTCCGCGTCCTTCGGGACCGGCTTCTCGGTGGCCGCGCACACCTACGGCACCCCGGCCGACCAGTCCGCGGATGTGCTCGACGCGCTGCCCGCGCTGATCGTGCGCCTGGTGGTCGGCCCGCACTAGCCCATGTGCGGGTAGCGGTGGCCGGTCGGCGGCACGAAGGTCTCCTTGATCACGCGCGGGGCGACCCAGCGCAGCAGGTTCAGCGGGGATCCCGCCTTGTCGTCGGTGCCGGAGGACCTGGCGCCGCCGAAGGGCTGCTGACCGACCACCGCGCCCGTTGGCTTGTCGTTGATGTAGAAATTGCCCGCCGCGAAACGCAGTGCGGCGCTCGCCTTCTCGATCACCGCGCGGTCCTGGGCGAAGACGGCGCCGGTGAGCGCGTACGGTGACGTCGAATCCACCTCGGCGAGAATGACATCGAAGGCGTCGGGTGCGTCGTCGTCGTAGACGTACACCGGCAGGATGGGCGCGAAGTACTCGGTGCTGAAGGCCTCGTCGCGCGGGTCGTCGGCGATCAGGACCGTCGGGCGGACGAACCAGCCGATGCTGTCGTCGTAGGTGCCACCCGCCGCGATCGTGATGCCGGCGTCCCTGGCCCGCTCGATGGCGGTGACCCCCTTGTCGTAGGCGCGCTGATCGATCACCGCCCCACCGAAATTCGCGAGATCGGCGACATCGCCGTAGCTGATCTCCTCGACCGCGGCCAGGAACGGCTCGCCCATCGTCCGCCACAGCGACCGCGGCACATAGGCGCGGGAAGCGGCCGAGCACTTCTGGCCTTGATATTCGAAGGCGCCGCGAATCATGGCGGTGGACAAGGCATCCGGGTCCGCCGAGGGATGCGCGAGGATGAAATCCTTACCGCCGGTCTCGCCGACCATTCGCGGATAGGCCTGGTAGCCACCGATATTCGCGCCGACCTGGTGCCAGAGGTGCTGGAAGGTCTTGGTCGAACCGGTGAAGTGGATCCCGGCCAGGCGTGAATCGGCCAGCGCGACCTCGGAGAGATTCCGGCCGTGGCCGGTGATCAGGTTGATCACGCCGGGCGGCAGTCCCGCGGCCAGCAGGATCTGCATGGTGACCCACGCCGCGAGGGTCTGCGTGGACGACGGCTTCCAGATCACGGTATTGCCCATCAGCGCGGGCGCGGTGGGCAGATTGCCCGCGATGGCGCTGAAGTTGAACGGGGTGATCGCGTAGACGAAACCCTCCAGCGGCCGGTGGTCCATCCGGTTCCAGACACCGGGACTCGACTGCGGCTGCCACTCGAGCAGCTGCCGACCGTAGGCGACATTGAACCGCCAGAAGTCGACCAGCTCGCACGGCGCGTCGATCTCGGCCTGCACCGCCGACTTCGACTGCCCGAGCATGGTCGCCGCGGCCACGGTCTCCCGCCACGGCCCCGCCATCAGATCGGCGGCCCGCAGGAAGACCGCGGCCCGCGCGTCGAAGGACATCTCCCGCCACTGCGGCCCCGCCGCGATGGCCGCCTCGATCGCGTCACTGGCCTCCTCGTGCGTGGCATCGGCATAGGTGCCGAGCACCAGCGACCGCCGATGCGGCGCCACGATCCCGTGCCGCTCCCCCTCCCCGCTGCGCTTCTGCCCGCCGATCACCAGCGGCACATCCACACACTCCCCCGCGATCTCCCCCAACCGCGCCCGCAGCCGCTCCCGCCCCGCCGTCCCCGGCGCGTACGACTGCGCGGGCTCGTTCGCGGGCACCGGAACCACCGTGACAGCGTCCATACCCCGAGGCTATCGCCGTTGCGTCATGATCGCCCGGATCAGTGTGTCGGTCGGCGCGTGGCCCGTCAGAAGGGTGCCTGCTGCCACCAGTCGTCGCGGGTCTCCTCGAAGGTGTGGCCGGGCCAGGACACCTCGACCACCGAGTTGGCGCTGAACACGTTGCCGCGTTCCCTGGCGGCCAGGGTGAACGGCGCGGCGGGGTCGCGGGGGCGGTAGGCCGCCAGGCTGGTGTGGTGCAGCTGGCGGATGGTGTCCTCGGTGGTGTGGCGGGCGAGGTAGGCCTCGGCGTCGGCGGCGGTCGGGTACTCGGTGTACCAGGCCAGTACGCCGGTGGCGTCGGTGCAGGTGATCTGGCGCAGCGGCGCCGGGTCGCCGGGCAGGACCACCAGCGAGGGTGTCGCGGAGCAGGTGGCGTCGCGCCAGCCGCGACCGTTGGGCCGCAGCGGGATCAGGTCGGTGAAGCCCGACGCGACCGACTCGTGCGCACCCCAGGTCGGGGCGGGCGGCACCCGGGTCGGCCGTACGAACTTCCAGTAGATCGCGCCGACACCGACGATGCCGACGCCCGCGACCATGGCGAGTACGAGCAGGGTCACCGCCAGCGCCCGCCAGCGCGACGACACCGCCTTGCGCGGCGGAGGGGTCGCGCCCCAGTGCGGGCGGTAGCCGCTCTGCGGCGAGCTGTCGGCGTGCCCATTCCAGGCTGGTCCACCAGCCGGCGGCAGGTGGGGTGCCGAATTCGGGGACGCGACAAGCGTTGCCATTGTCGGACTCGAATCCGACTGTGCCACAGGCCACTGCGGCACAGATCCGTGCGGAGATCGCCCCTGCGGCACCTGTGCATGCGGCACAGATACGTTCGACGCCTGCGCATTCGGTCGCGCCCTGTTCGACACCGGCGCGTTCAATCCCTGCGCGTTCGGTCCTTGCACACCCGGTGCCGATGAGTCCGGCATCTGCGCGTTCGGCGTGAGCCGGTGCGGGGCAGGCGCCACCGCGCCGATGGCCGCCTCCGTGAACTCCGCACAGCTGCCGAATCTTTCGGCCGGATCTTTTGCCAGGGCGCGGGCGATCACCGCGTCGATGCCGGGCGGCAGCGCGGGAACCGCTGCGGTCACGCGCGGCACCGGCTTGCTCAAATGCGCCGCGACCACCGCACCGGGATTGTCTGCGGGGAACGGACTTTCACCGGTGAGCAGGGTGAACAGCGTGCAGCCGAGGGAGTACTGGTCGGAGCGGTGGTCGACCGGAGCACCGGAGAGTTGTTCCGGGGAGGCGTAGGCGAGGGTGGCGAGGAAGGCGCCGGTGCGGGTCAGCTGGCGGGCGTCGCCGCGCAGGCGGGCGATGCCGAAGTCGGTGAGCAGGACGCGGTCGCCGGTGCGGGCGGCAGCCAGCAAGATGTTGGCGGGCTTCACATCCCGGTGCAGGACGCCGCGTTCGTGGGCGTAGTCCAGCGCCTCGGCGGTCTGGGCGACGATGTCGACCGCGCGGGCGGGATCCAGTGGCGTGCCGCGAAACACCGACGCGTCGGTCCCGTCGACGTACTGCATGGAGATCCACATCAGCCCGTCCTCGACGCCACGATCGAGGACCGACACGATGCCGGGATGATCGAGATGCGCCGACACATCGGCCTCGCGTTCGAACCGCCCGCGCACCTCCGGGTCCGAATACAGTTCGCGATTCAGCAGTTTCAGCGCCACCTGGCGCGGCAGCCGCGGATGCGCCGCCAGGTAGACGGTGCCCATCCCACCCCGGCCGAGCAACCGTTCGATCCGATACCCGGCGAACACCGTGCCCGCGCCGAATTCCACCCCGTGCATCCGTGACGAGCCTTTCGATCCCATACTGCTCCGACTGCCGGACCCTAGCCGATCCGGCAGCCGGAGTGCGAGATCAGCCCAGATCGTCGGCGATGATCCGCTCGATATTGCGTTCTGCCAGCGCGGTGATGGTGACGAACGGATTCACGCTGGTGTTGCCGGGAATCAGCGCGCCGTCGATGACGTAGAGCCCCTGGTAGCCGTGCAGGCGACCGTAGTTGTCGGTGGCCTCGTCGATCACGCAGCCGCCGAGCGGGTGGTAGGTGAAGTCGTCACCCCAGGTCTTGTAGACGCCGAACAGATCGGTCCGGTAGATCGTGCCTTCCTTCTTGTTGATCTTGTCGAAGATCCGCTTGGCCGCGTCGATCGACGACTGGTTCCAGGCGGTCTGCCAGTTCAGATCCACCTTGCCGGTGCCGGAGTTGAAGGTGAACTTGCCCCGGTTCGGGTTCTTCGTAATCGCCAGGTACAGGCTCACATACGTCTCGATGCCGGAGGGGAACGGCGCGACCTCGGCGAACGCCGGGCCACCGGCGTCGGCCCAGTTGTCGATGCCGAGGCACGGCATGGCCGACTGCAGGCTGCCGGTGGCGTCCCACATGTGGTTGGCGCGACCGACCATGACATTGCCGTTGTTGCCCCACTTCTGGCCGACCGCGTCGGACAGATTGCGCAGCTGGCCTTTGGCTTTCATGGCGACGAGCAGCTTGCTGGTGCCGATGCTGCCCGCGGCGAAGAAGACCCGGTCCGCGACAACCTTTTTGGTGGCGGTGGTGCGGCCCTGGGTGTCGATCTGGGCCATCTCCACCTCGTAGCCGCTGCCGCTGGGTGTGACCGAGGTGACCATGTGCTGCGCCGCGATCGTCACCTTGCCGGTGCCGGTGGCCGCCGCCAGGTAGGTCTTGTCCAGCGAGCGCTTGCCCGCGTTGTTGCCGTAGATCACCTCACCGGCCAGCGCGGACCGGCGCACCGTGTTCGCCTGCTCCTTCTTCATGTACTCGAAGTCGTAGACATTGGGCACGAAAGTCCAGCCGAAACCGGATCTTTCGGCATGCTTGCGGCCCACCCGCGCGAACTGGTAGCACTCCGCCGACTCGAACCAGTTCTTGTCGATGGTGTTGACCCCGAGCGCGCTGTTGGCGCGCGGGTAGTAGGTGGCATACATCTCGTCGGCGTTCACCGAGGGCAGGATCGCGGCGAAGTTCTCCCGCTTCGGCGTGACCGCCATGCCTCCGTTGACGAGCGATCCGCCGCCGACGCCGCGCCCCTGGTAGACGCGGATACCGCCGAAACCCTCGGAGTCGAGCACACCGGTGTAGCGGTCGATGTCCTTGTTGTACGAACCACCCAGGAAGTAGCCGACCGGCTGATCGGTGGTCTCGCGCAGCCAGTAGGACCGGCCGTCGGGTTTCAGTACCGGACAGAAGATGTCGCCGTCGGGCCCCGGCTTGGTCCAGGACATGCCCATCTCGGCGACCAGCACGTCGATCCCGGCCTGCGCCAGGCGCAGCGCGGCGACCGAGCCGCCGTACCCGCTGCCGATCACCAGGGCGGGCACCTTGTCGCCGTCGGCCGCGGGAGCGGCGGCAGCGATCGCCCGGCTGCCCAGCGCTGCCGCACCCAGTGTGAAACCTGTTGCAGCTAGGAACCGGCGGCGCGAAACTCCGCCGGTGTATCGGTTCAGACCTGGCTTTTCATACAAGAATTCACGCACAGAGCGGCTCCTCATCGAGACTGCAATGAGAACCTGTTATACCGAGACTTTCACTGAAACACGCGCGTTTCGAACAAACGAAACCCCGGGCACGACGGTGCCCGGGGTTTGCGGAAGCGGTGGTTCAGGCCAGGCGTTCGGCCGCCGCGGCGACGCGTTCGTCGGTCGCGGTGAGGGCGATCCGCACGTGTTCCGGTGAGCGCGGACCGTAGAAATCGCCGGGGGCGGCGAGGATTCCACGCTCGGCGAGCCAGTCGAGGGTGACCCGGCACGGTTCGCGGCGGGTGGCCCACAGGTAGAGGCCGGCATCGGAGAAGTCGATCCGGAAACCGGCCTGCTGCAAAGCCTTTCGCAGGATCTCCCGGCGCGCGCGGTACCGTTCGCGCTGCTTCGCCTCGTGCTCGTCGTCGCTCAGCGCGGCGGTCATCGCGGCCTGGATCGGGAACGGCAGCATCATGCCGGAGTGCTTGCGCACCTCGAGCAGTTCGGCGACCAGTTCCGGGTCGCCCGCGACGAATCCGGCGCGGTAGCTGGCGAGATTCGAGGTCTTCGACAGTGAGTGGATCGCCAGCAGACCGGTGTGGTCGCCGTCGCACACGCGCGGGTCGAGGATCGAGAGAGCCTCGCCCTCCCAGGTCAGGCCCAGGTAGCACTCGTCGGAGGCGACGATCGCACCGCGTTCGCGGGCGAACGCGACCACCTTGCGCAGGTGCTCGACGCCGAGCACCTTGCCGGTCGGGTTCGACGGCGAGTTCACGAAGATCAGCGCCGGGTTCTGCGGGCCGATCTGGGTGAGACCGTCCGCGCGCCACGGCTTCGAACCCGCCAGCAGCGCGCCGACCTCGTAGGTCGGGTAGGCGATCTCGGGGATCACCACCAGATCGTCGGCGCCCAGCCCGAGCAGGCGCGGCAGCCCCGCGATCAGCTCCTTGGTGCCGATCACCGGCAGCACGGCCGACTCGTCGACACCGGTGACACCGAACCGGCGGGCCAGCGCCGCGACGGCGGCGGCGCGCAGTTCAGGGGTGCCGTGCGTGGTCGGGTATCCGGGCACCCCCGCGACCGAGTTCAATGCCACCTGGATCAGCGGATCGACCGGGTCGACCGGGGTGCCGACGGACAGGTCGACGAGCCCACCGGGATGCGCCGCCGCTTTCTCCTTGACCGCGGCGATCGTGTCCCAGGGAAAATCGGGCAGCAGACTGCTGACCCTCATTCTTCTGCCATGGGGGGCAGCGCCTTGATGAAGGGCGGGTCGAAATCGACTACCCCCACCTTGGTCGCGCCGCCGGGCGAACCCAGTTCGTCGAAGAAGTCGACGTTGGCGTTGATGTAGCCGCTCCACTGGTCCGGGGTGTCGTCCTCGTAGAAGATCGCCTCCACCGGGCAGACCGGCTCACACGCACCACAGTCAACGCACTCGTCGGGCTGGATGTACAGCATGCGACCACCCTCGTAGATGCAATCCACGGGGCATTCCTCGATGCACGCCTTGTCCTTCACGTCAACGCACGGTTCAGCGATGATGTACGGCACTGCCGTTCTCCTAGTCTGTCCTCACCTGCGGTGGTACTCCGCCCTCGCAACCCTATCCTGCATCCTCCGCCCAGGCCCAGGTCAGCCTGCCCTAACCGCGCGGCGGGCTGGCGACTGGGGAAACAGGTGGTGGACTACTCACGCCGAACTGCCGTGACGAGCGCAAACATGGTCTTCGCAGGAACTGATCACCTGGATCGACGTTCAGCGAGGTGCCCCATGAACCGCGATACGCGACAGTTCCTCGTCGCGGGAGCGGCGGGGCTGCTGTTGACGGTACCCGTGCCGAGTGCATCCATCATGTCTACGACGCTCGCTCCGGCATGGGTCGTCGCTCCCGCTTCCGCCGATCCGGAATTCCCGGATTCGGGAGGCAGCGAGACGTCGTCGGGTTGGGGGACGACGTCGCCGCCAACCACAACCGACCCACCGACCACGCCGCCAACCACAACCGACCCACCTGGCACGACAACCGACCCACCCGGCACGACAACCGACCCACCCGGCACGACCGACCCACCTGGCACTACAACCGACCCACCGACCACGACAACCGACCCACCCGCGCCGGGATCCGTCGAACTAGTCGTAGTTCCGGACACCACCGAACTCGGCTCGACCGTCACCATGGTCGGTAGCTCCTGGCCGTGCTCCCAGGTCCAGGTCTCGCCGGACTGGACCGGATCGTCGTCGGCCGAGGTCGGTGGCGGATCGTTCCAGGATCCCATCGCTGTGGCGACATCGGTCGCAGTCGGACAGCATGCCGTCGTGGTCTCTTGCGTGGACTCCCCCTCCGCCACCAAGACGGCGTTTCTCACGATCAGCGCGCCCCTGACCGCGGAGCCCACCACTCCGCCCCTCGGGGCCACCCCCACGGCCCCCTCGACAGGAAGGCCCGCGGCCACCGATCGGGTCGAGCCGACGGGGAAGCAGCAACCTGCCGACAACCACCTCGGTGACGCGCTGGGTATCGGCGGTTTCCTGCTGGCGGTGGCCGTCTCCACACTCCTGCTCCGGCGACAGAGACCCCACCGCGAGCGGCACCGTGAGCCGCATGCGCCTCGTGTGCGGGTAGGTGTAGGCGGCGACGCCACCCCGTCGATCGCCGTGCACGAATTCGACCGCGCTCCTACTGTCCGCATCCGGATCGTCCCCGGTGAGCCGCGGTGCCAGATCGAGGAGGTGACCCGATGACGGGCCCAAGGATGTACACAGCGAACTCGGTGCTGTTCAACGGCGCCGACCAGGCAGCCGCCACATCGGTAGTGGCCGCACGACTGCACGAACACGGCGCGGAGAACCTGGCGCTGCGCCGGGCGTCGGTTGTCTCCGCGATCCTTCGGTCGGCGGTCTTGCGTGAGTTGGCGGCGACGGTGGCCGAGCTACTCGACCTGGACCTCGGCCGGGTGCTGGTCGAAGGCTGGCGGCGCTACGACCGACTGCAGGCTGTGGCGATGCGCACCACGGCAGGCGGGACGGAACGAGTCGACCTGGCCGAACACGCCGTCGACTACACCTGGCATCCCTGCCTCGAGATCACCGTCGACGAGAACCGGGTCGGCGAGATCCGACTCGTCATCCGCGTCACGCTTCTGCTGAAGCCACTCGTGGCAACGATCAAGGCCGCCGCGGTGGTAGCTCTCGGCCCTGGCGACTGCACCGTGACAGCTACACTCACCGCTCCCGACCTCGGCCCCGCGCCGATCACCAAGGGCACCCGCACAATTCGCACGGCGACCCTGGTCGACCTGAGGCGCCCCATCCCACTCCTGCCGTACCAGAACCCCATCCCGTCAGCACCTGCCCGGGCTGCTTGGCCGCCACCCACACAGCCACCCCCGTACACCGGGCCACCCCTGCGGCCCACCGGATAGCCACGCGGTGATGGTGCGGAGTAAGGCACCGGCCTGACCTCCGACCGATACCTGACAGACGAGACGGTGTCGCGCTTTACGTCCGCAGCATCGAGGCTTAGATTCGTTCAATAGATCGTTGCTCACTCGCCTCAGCGGAACTCCCTACCGATCACGGAGGCCGCGCGACGAACGGAGCCGCAATGAGTACAGCGGAAGAGCGTGCCGCGGCGCTCGATCTGGTGGCCCGCCTCAAATCCTCGTATCCCGAGCTACCGAATGCGCCGACGCCAGATCTCCTCGACCACGACCGGCTGTGGGCCTATCTGAAGACCGACCACGATGTGGGCGGAGAGCCCGACGCGCCGATCACGTATGAGAACAAGCAGTACGAGATATGGGAGCACAACACCTATGTGATCTGCGAAGTGCTCGCCTGGCGTGGGATCTGGCTGTCCGAGGAGCGGCGCAGGATCGGCAATGTCGACCTCGGGCGCGCGATGTACCTGGGTCTTCCGTATTACGGCAGATGGCTGCTCGCTGTCGCACGCGTCCTCGCCGAGAAGCAGCACATCGGCCTGACCGAACTGAGCGAACGAATGCTCGAGGTCACCGAGCGCTACAAGGGCGGCTTGGCCGGGAAATCGCCGGCGGCGCAGCCGAAGTTCCAGGGGGATGGCGCACAGGTCGCGCGCAACACCCATCACATCCACGCGGTCGGTAAGGGCGACCCGCAGGTGTTCGCGGGCAAGGCAGGCGAGGCGAGGTTCAAGGTCGGGGATCGCGTGCTGGTGCGGGAACTGCCTGCGCTGTTCTATACCCGCACGCCGGAGTATGTTCGCGGCGCGGTCGGAGAGATCGCGGCGCTCGCGTATGAAAGTCCCGCCCCCGAGGACGAAACGTGGGACCGGCACGACGCGAAACCCGAGTGGTTCTACGTCGTCGAGTTCAACCTCTCCCAGCTATGGCACGGCTATACCGGCACTACCACCGATGTTTTGCGCACCGAGATTCCCGAACGCTGGCTCCAGCCGGCCACCTAGGCCCGCCCTTGACCAGAAAGGGTTCCATTGACCGGCCACGATCATGATCACGATCACGAACGCACGGTTGCACCGATGGTTGACGAGATCACCGATTTCGAAGTGCTGGAGATCGCGCTACGCGAACTGTGCATCGAGAAGGGAATCTTCACGGCCGAGGAGCACCGGCGGTTCACCGAATTCGCCGAACAGATCGGCCCGACTCCCGCGGTCCATCTCGTGGCCCGGTCGTGGCTCGACCCCGACTTCAAGGCGCTCGCACTCGCCGAACCGATGACCGCGAGCAAAGAAGTGGGAGTGGATTGGCTCGAGCCGACCGGGTTCGGCACACCGAGCGACTTCACTGCGTTCTCCATCCTCGAAGACACTCCCACCCTGCACAATGTGATCGTGTGCGCATTGTGTTCGTGCTACCCGCGCCCGATCCTCGGGAATTCGCCCGAGTGGTATCGCACACCGAACTATCGGCGGCGCATGGTGCGCTGGCCACGTCAGGTGCTCTCAGAGTTCGGGCTCACCCTTCCCGACGGCGTCGCGGTGAATGTGCAGGACTCGAATCAGAAGCACCGGTTCATGGTGATGCCGATGCGCCCCGCCGGTACCGACGGCTGGAACCAGGACCAGCTCGCGGAAATCATCACCCGCGATTGTTTGATCGGCGTCGCGCTTCCCAAGCCGGGCGTTACCACTAACGTGATCACCGCGACCCGGGCGGCCGTCCATCCGGTGCAACAATGAATACGGCACGAGAGATCGCCCTACTGCGGGCAATCGTCGAACGCGATCAAGTATGGCCGAGGATGGCCGCCAAATACGGTGTCAGCAATCCCGTGCCACCATGGAAAACCAGTCTCGACGGCATCTGCGACGCCATCGATCACGCGACATGCGCCGCCGCGATCCCGAACTTCCAGGACCGGCGCGACGAAGAGGATTCGCTGTCGGTGACCATCTACCCCAGCCTGCCCTACCCCGAAAACCAGCTCGTCGCCCTGGCACATTCCCTGGTGGCCAGGGGCATCATCGAGGAGCAGGAACTCCGCGAGCGGCTCAGCAGTGTTCGGGCCCGGCTCGAATCCTGAACTCAGGTCCAGCGCGTGCACCGCGCGGCGTTTCGCTTGCTTGTGTCGCCGAGTTCGGCGAGCGCAATGGCCTTGGCCGAGGTGGTGAGCTGCTCGATCTCCGACGACGACGCGGATTCGGTCCGCAACAACACCGCCGCGAACGGCGCGATCTCACCACCCATCTCGGCGTCGAACCGGGCGATCTCGATGCAACCCTGTCAGCCCACCGATAGCGGCAACGGCGACGTTGTGCGATCCACCTTTCCGTACACCGTGGTCCGCTCCTGCACCGGCCGCCCGATGCCCGCGGCGATCTCGGTGAGCTCGGCTACCGTTTTGGCCGAGCCGTGCTGGGAGCCGGCCATGCGGGAGATGGTTTCCTCCATGAGGGTGCCGCCGAGGTCGTTGGCGCCGCCGGTGAGCATCATCTGGGTGCCGACGGTGCCGAGTTTGACCCAGCTGGTCTGGATGTTGTCGATGCGGCCGTGCAGCATGATGCGGGCCAGCGCGTGCACCGCGCGGTTGTCGCGGTTGGTCGGGCCGGGGCGGGCCGCGCCCGCCAGGTAGAGCGGGGCGCTCTGGTGGACGAACGGCAGCGGGACGAACTCGGTGAAGCCGCCGGTCTCGTCCTGGATGCCGCGCAGGACACGCAGATGGCCCACCCAGTGCTTGGGGTTGTCGACGTGGCCGTACATCATCGTCGAGCTGGACGGGATGCCCAGCTGATGCGCGGTGGTGATCACCTCGATCCAGGCCGAGGTGGGCAGTTTGCCCTTGGTGAGGACCCAGCGGACCTCGTCGTCGAGGATCTCGGCCGCGGTGCCCGGGATGGAGTCCAGCCCGGCCTCTTTCAGCGCCGAGAGCCAGTCGTGGATGCTCTGGCCGCCGCGGGAGGCGCCGTTGACGATCTCCATCGGGCTGAACGCGTGCACGTGCATCGACGGGACGCGGGCCTTGATCGCGCGGACCAGATCGGCGTAGCCGGTGACCGGCAGTTCGGGATCGATGCCGCCCTGCATGCAGATCTCGGTGGCGCCGTCGACATGTGCCTCCCAGGCGCGGTCGGCGACCTCACCGGTGCTGAGGGTGAAGGCGTCGGCGTCGCCCTTGCGCTGGGCGAACGCGCAGAACCGGCAGCCGGTGTAGCAGATGTTGGTGAAGTTGATGTTCCGGTTCACCACGTAGGTGACGTCATCACCGTTGACCTCGCGGCGCAGCGAATCAGCCAGGGCGGCAACAGCATCCAGGTTGGCACCCTCGGCGGTGGCCAGCGTCAGGTACTGGTCGTCGGTGAGCCCGGCCGGGTCGTTCTCGGCGGCGCGCAGGGCCTCGAGCACCTCGGAATCGAGCCGCGCGGGGGCGGTGGTCGCCAGGTCGCGGGCGTGTTCGCGGATGGTCTCCCAGTCGCCGAACGCGCCGACGACCTCCTGGCCGAGCCCGGAATCGCTGCGGCTGTCGGTATTACGGCCCTCGGTGTCGATGGCGGTGTTGAGGTCGACGCGGCCCGCCGAGTCCCACGATTCGTCGGGTTCCTGCCAGGGCAGGCCGACCGGCAGCGCGTCGGGCCTGGCCAGGCCGGTCGCCGGATCGGTGAGCGCGGCGACGTGCGCGCCGATGCGCGGATCGATCCACGGGTGCCCGGCCCGCACGTACTTCGGATGCGCGGAGGTGCGCTCGACCAGGGTGAATCCGGCCGATTCGGTGATCTCGCGCAGGGTGTCCAGGTTCGGCCACGGGCGCTCGGGGTTCACGTGGTCGACCGTCACCGGCGAGACACCACCCCAGTCGTCGATGCCCGCGTCGATCAGGGCGCGGCAATCGCTGTGCGAGACCAGGTTCGGCGGCGCCTGCACCGGAACATCCGGTCCGAGAAGCAGTCTCGTCACCGCGACGGTCGCCAGGAACTCGGCGACATCGGCGTCGGGGGCATCGCGCATGGCGGTGTCGTCCTTGGCGCGGAAGTTCTGCACGATCACTTCCTGGATGTGCCCGAACTCGCGGTGCTGCTTGCGGATCGCCATGATCGACTCGGCGCGCTCGGTGAGCGTCTCGCCGATGCCGACCAGGATGCCGGTGGTGTAGGGCACCGAGAGCCTGCCCGCGTCGGTGATCGAGCGCAGCCGCACCGCCGGGTCCTTGTCGGGGCTGCCGTAGTGGCACTGCCCCTTCTCGGTGAACAGCCGTGTCGAGGTGGTCTCGAGCATCATGCCCATCGACTGTGCGACCGGCTTGAGCCGGGCGATCTCGGCCCAGCTCATGACGCCGGGGTTCAGATGCGGCAGCAGGCCGGTCTCCTCGAGCACCAGGATGGAGACGGCGCGCAGGTAGTCCAGGGTCGAGTCGTAGCCGCGTTCGTCGAGCCACTGCGCGGCCTCGGGCCAGCGGTCCTCCGGCCGGTCACCGAGGGTGAACAGGGCTTCCTTGCAGCCCAGCGCCGCGCCCTGCCTGGCGATCTCGAGCACCTCGTCGGGCTCGAGGAACATGCCGTGGCCCTCGGCGCGCAGCTTGCCCGGCACGGTGACGAACGTGCAGTAGTGGCACTTGTCCCGGCACAGCTTGGTCAGCGGGATGAACACATTGCGCGAGTAGCTGATCGTGCGGGGGCGGCCCGCCGATTCCAGGCCGGCGTCACGGACCCGGGCCGCGCTCGCGCACAGGTCGGCGAGATCGTCGCCGGTGGCGTGCAGCAGGACGGTGGCCTCGTCGACATTCAGAGTGACACCGTCGCGTGCCCGGCGCAGCGCCCGGCGCATCGCGGCAGGACTCGGCGGCGGTAGGGGAACACTCGGGTTCGGAAGCTCGGTCACCCCGTCGATCATGCGCTACTTCTTTCCCGAACGTGCGGTCGGCTGGTCACGGGCCCGCTGCGGGCACGCGGTGGTCGTCCTCGTCGGACGACAACCCTCCGCACGACCGCACATATTCCCGAGGGGGTGATCTCACCGCTTCCGCATGAAACCATGGCACCATGTCGCTGCCGCGCTCCACCATTCTGGCCGAACCGGCCTGGCGTCCGAGTTCCAAGGCCAAGCTGCTGTGGGCGCTGGAGAACGCGATCACGATCGGGATCCTGTGCGTGGCGCTCGCGGTGTGGGTGCTGCTCGACGCGGACCGGCGCGGGTGGCAGGTGGCAGCCGGAGTGACGCTCGCCGTGCTCGCGGTGCTCGGCGTGGTCGTGGTGCCGCTGTGGCGGTACGCGGTACATCGGTGGGAGGTCACCGACGAGGCCGTGTACACCCGGGTCGGGTGGCTGGATCAGGAGTCGCGGGTCGCGCCGATCTCGCGGGTGCAGACCGTCGACACCGAGCGCGGGCCGCTGGAACGGATGCTGGGGCTGGCCACCGTCACCGTCACCACCGCGTCCTCGGCGGGCGCGGTGAAGATCAGCGCGCTCGATCTGCCGGTCGCCGAGCAGACCGTGGCCCGGCTGGCCGCCATCGCCGCCCAGCACCGCGGAGACGCGACGTGACCGAGTCCGCCACGCAGCTCACCGACTGGCAGCGGCTCGACCCGCGCATGCTGCTGGTGTACCCGGTCACCGAGATCATGAAATACATTCCGGTGCTGCTCGGCTCGGTCATCGTCGGCACCACCAGCGGCAACCCGCTGTGGACCCTGATCCCGGTGACGCTGGTCGCCGCGTACGGCATCGCCCGCTGGTTCACCACCGCCTATCGCATCGATGCCGATCACGTGCAGTTGCGCAGCGGGATCGTGCAGCGGCGCACCCTGTCGGTGCCGCGGCCGCGGATCCGGTCGGTGGACGTCGAAGCCGATCTGCTGCACCGGGTCCTGGGCCTGGCGGTGCTGGCCATCGGCACCGGGAAGCAGACCGACAAGGGCGAGGAGTTCAAGCTCGACGCGCTCGACATCGGCCGCATCCCCGCGCTGCGCGCCGAATTGCTCGCGCACACCGGCCAACAGGTTCCCGCGCTGCCCGATTCCGGTGTGGCACACCATGTCTCACCTGCCGAGGCGGGCATCGAGATCGGGCACTGGCAGGCGGCGTGGGTCCGCTACGCGCCGCTCTCGCTGACCGGTCTCGCGGTGGTTCTGCCGATCGCGGGCCTGGGCGCCCAGTACGGGCTCATCGACGTGCTGTCGAGATCGGCTGCGGTACAGCACATCGACGAGGACAGCGCGCCGATGGTCGCGATCGTCATCACGGGACTGACGTTGCTGTCGCTGGCACTGGTGAGTGCCGCCGCGTGCGCGCAGTACCTGGCCACCTGGTTCGGTCTGCGGGTGCTCGACAACGGCGCCACCCTGCACCTGCGCCACGGCCTGTTCACCACCCGCCAGATCACCCTCGACCTGGCCCGCTTCCGCGGCGCGACGCTCAACGATCCCCTGCTGCTGCGCGCCGCCATGGCCGCCCAGCTGGAAATGATCATGACCGGCGAGAATCCGCGGCAGAAGATCCTGCCCCAGGCGCCGCGCACCGCCGTCGAACGCACCCTCGACGAACTGCTCCGCACCCGCCGCAAGCCCGCCGGGCAGAGCGGCGGCGAGCAGGCGGAGCAGCCCGCATCGCGAACCGGCGGCGAATCGACGGCGCTGTCCGAGCCAGCGCACTCCGCCGAGCCGACATTCCTGACGAAGCATTCGAATCTCGATGCGCCGCAACCGATCACCGGCGCCGCCCTGGGAACGATCGACCTGATCCAGCACGGCCCAGCTGCCCGTCGTCGCCGCTACACGAAGGCCGCGTGGCCGGTCGGCGGTCTGGTCGCCGTGCTGATCATCCTGGCCGTGACCACCGGTCCGGTGCCCACCTGGATCTGGTCGGTGCCCGTCGTGTTCGCCGTCGTCATGGCCGCGCTCGCCGAGGATCGCTACCGCAGCCTCGGACACCGCGTCCTGCCCGGCAGCACCGGCCCCACCTGGCTGATCACCCGCCGCGGCAGCCTCGACCGCAATCGCGACTGCCTGGAGGCGCCCGGCATCATCGGCTGGACCATCCGCCGGACCTACTGGCAGCGCCGGGCCGGCCTGGCCACCGTGGTCGCCGCCACCGCGGCGGGCAAGAAGGCCTATCTGGTGGTCGACATCCCCATCGACCAGGCCGTCGCGCTGATCGATGCCGTCACGCCCGGACTGCGGGGCAAGCGCTGATCGCAGGCCACACCGAGTGTCTGTCGGCAGCCGCTGCCGCCCGCGGCGTAGCCTTCCGACCAGGGGTGCCGTGATGCGGACGGAGGTGGTTCGTGGAGTTCACCGAGGTCATCGAGACCGCGGGGAAGGTGCTCGACGCTGCGGGCGTCGCCGCGATCGTCCTCGGCGGACTGATCGGCACGATTCGCTTCGCCCGGGAGGTGGCCGGTCGCGAGGACTTCGACCACGCCTATCGCAGCTACCGCCGCGGACTCGGCCGGGCCATTCTGCTCGGGCTGGAATTCCTGGTCGCCGCCGACATCATCCGATCGGTCGCCATCTCGCCGAGTTTCACCAGCGTCGGCGTGCTGGCGCTGATCGTGCTGGTGCGAACCTTCCTCAGCTATTCGCTGCAGCTCGAACTGACCGGGCAGTGGCCGTGGCAGCACCCGAAATCCGATTCGTCGACGGTCGCCTCGCCGTGAGCGGACCGGCATCAGGACCTGGGCAGCCACGATGGCGGCCACCGCGATCGGCACACAAGTTAGTCATCACGAACACCGAACCGTTGCCACGCGATGGGTAAAATGCAGATTCCCCATCAGGCAGCCGTCCCTTGCGAGACGACGGTCCCCGGCTGACCAACCCCGGAAGGGCCGCGCGGGGTAGACGCTTCACAGCCTCCTGCCGCACCCGCTCGCACGGGCTCGGTCTCACAGATGGCTCCACGTCCTGCCACCGACCCACTGCCGGCGGGACCCTGTTCACCCACAGTATGGGTTTCGCCGAGTCGGGCGAGGTTGATCGCGGCATTGCGGTCACGATCGATCACGACATCACAATGGTCACACTGGTAGGTGCGTTCGGCGAGTGTCAGGGTTGGCTTTCGCCCACCACACGCCGAGCACGTCTTCGAGGAAGGAAAATACCGGTCGGCCTCCACCAATGTGGAATCGTACCAACGAGTCTTGTAGGTCAGCATCGTCCGGACCTGAGCGAGGGCGGCATCGCCGAGGGCGCGGTTGAGTCCACGCTTGTGAGCCCCTCCGGCGGATCGCATACCCGAGGCGTTCAGCGTTTCCACCGCGATCACCCGATACTGCTCGGCGAGGCGAGTGGTGTTCTTGTGCAAAACATCCCGGCGTACATTCGTCGCGCGGGCATGGGTTTTTCCGATCTTGGCCTGGGTTGCGCGCCAGCGCTTCGACGGCTGCCGCCTGCTGCGGGCAACCGGATCGTAGGGGCCGTGTCGGCGGGCCGCGGCGCGCTGCAATACCCGCAACCGGGCTTGCGCCCGGGTGAGTGGTTTCGGGGCCGGGATACGTTCGAGCTCGGTCCCGTCCGCGGCGGCGACCACGAGCAGATCCTTCACTCCGACATCGACGCCCACCACAGGAACCAGCGAGCGTGGTGCGTGCGCTCGCCGGGTTTTGGCGTGCACGAGAGTCTGCAACGAGCAATGCCAACGCCCCGCCGAGTCTTGTGACACCGTAGCTGACAGGACTCGGCCGGTCCCTGCGGTGATCCTGCGGGCAAGTTTGCGGGTGGACTCGTGGGTGCGGATCCTCCCCAGCCGGGGCAAGGTCACATGGTGGCGATCGGGTTCGACCCGGATGATCCCGGTGGTGAACCGGACCGACCGCCGCGACCGGACAGTTTTGAACCTCGGAAATCCCATCGATGTGCCTGCGCGTTCACCCGTGCGGGACTTCGACCAGTTGTCCAGACCACGCGCTAGTGCATCCAAGCCGGTGTTGTAGGCCTCTTTCGAATTCTCACCCCACCACGGCGCGATTGCGCGCTTGCGGATGTTCCAGGTTTTGCGGAGCGCGGGCAGCGACCATCCCAACGACGGGGTTAGCTCATCGACGCCGATGCCGTAACTACGCTCGGCTGCCCGCTGATCCATAACCGCTTTCACCAAGGCGAGCATGTGATTGTGGGCGAACCGTGCGGCACCGGAGTGTGATACCAACGCCCGATGCTGGGTAGGGGTCGGGTCAAGTGCGAACCGGTAGGCCTGCACCACCCATCCTGACGGGATCTCGAACCTGGCCATCAACCCCTCACCAGACGTTCACCATCGCGCCGCCGGGCCCCATGAGCGCCCGTGACACACAGCCGACGACGCGTCGAGGTCCTCGAACCCCACTGCCTGTCAACCGATCACGACGTTCCACGGCCACCACTATCACAGAAGGGTCCGACACAGATTGATGCACCCTGACTATCACCTAGGCGATCGCGCATCGTGCAGCCATGTTCGAACACCGTATGGTGCACCGCACGATGTTCGCAATAGGAACGTTGTACGATGTCCGTACAGTGCACGGATTCACCCACCGGAGGAGGCAAGCGATGGCCGCGGGCAGTACGAACTCGAGCGAGATCGCATCGGTCTGGACCAGGCCGGCGCGCGAACGACGCGACCAGCCCGCGCTCAGCCGGGACCAGATCGTGGCCGAGGCGATCAACCTGCTCGACGCCGAGGGCTTCGACGCGCTGAGCATGCGCAAGCTCGGCGCGCGGCTCGGCGCGGGCGCGACCTCGCTCTACACCCACGTCGCGAACAAGGACGAACTACTGGAACTGGTCGTCGACCAGGTCATCGGCGAGGTCAAGGTCCCCCGGCCCGACCCACAGCAGTGGCGCGCGCCGATGCACGCGCAGGCCGACGCCCTGCGCGCGACCCTGCTGGCACACCCGTGGATCACGATCGTGCTCAGCAACGCGGCCCTGACCTACCTGGGCCCCAACATGATGCGGCTGACCGACTCGATGCTCGCCATCGTGGAGGCGGGCGGTTTCGACGACGAGGTCGTCGACGTCACCACCAACACGGTCTTCCAGTTCATCGTCGGCTCCTGCGCCAACGAAGCGGCCATGGTGATGACCGTCGCCCGCAGCGGGCTGCCCACCCAGCAGTGGGTCGACCAGGTGATGGCCGCCAGCGCCGCGGCGTCGACGCAGTACCCGCGCCTGCACCGGCGCTACGTCGACCAGCGTCCGCAGGTCGTGGCCGAAGCGGCGGCGGGGGTGGTCAGCAGGTTCTCCCAGGCCATCGATCTGATCCTGGACGGCGCCGAAACCCGGCGCGGCTGACCTCAGCTCGACCGGAACAGGCCGAAGTTGGCGCGGTAGTAGAGGTAGGCGAGCGGCGCGAGCACACCGCAGGCGAGCAGGAGCAGGGTGCGTCCGTCGCTGCCGAGCAGCACGTCGCCGCCGGGGCCCCGCGAGGAGGCCACGAGGAATCCGAAGACCCACACCACGATCGGGGCGAAAGTGAAGCCGAGCCGGTCGGTCACCGATTCCATGCCGTAGACCAGGGCCACGTTGATCGGCGCCGCCAGCAGCGCCGCCACCGGAAACGCGAGGGTGCCGACGTAGAGCGGCAGGAACAGCACCTCCAGCGCCAGGGTGATCAGCGCGTCGACGAGCAGCAGGACGACGATCAGACCCGAGAGCACCGGGTCGAGTCGGGCGGGCAGGCGCACGGACCGCAGCACGGCGGTGGGCGTGCCTGCGGGCTGATCGGAGTCGGTCACCATGGCGGCGAGTCTATTCACTCGAGACCGGCGAACAGATCGTGCTCGAAACCGTCCGCCCCGACCTGGCCACGGGTGCCGCGCACCAGGGTGAAGTGTTCCTCCGGCAGGACCGGCAGGGCGATGTTGTTGGACAGGGCGAACTCCCGGCCACTGGGCGCGACGGTGACCTGGGTGGCGTGGGCGCGCATCGCCGCCCGCTTGGCCGAGACCGCGTCGGACACGTCGACCACGGTGGTCATGCCGCTGGTCGACATCGCGGCCAGCTCGGCCTCGATCGGCAACCGCCAGCCCGCGGGCAGCGCGCCGGGCAGCTCGTCGACGGTGCGGCGGGCGAGGGCGGCGGTGTGCTGGCGCAGCAGGTCGCCGTCGGTGACCGTCCAGTAGAACTTGGGGACGTCCCAGCCCTGCTCGGCGGCCACGGAAATCGCAGCGGTGGTGATCTCGTGGGCGCGGATGTGGTCGGGGTGGCCGTAGCCGCCGCGCGGGTCGTAGGTGACCACCACGCGCGGGCGCAGTTCCAGTAGCACCGCGACGAGCGCGTCGACCGCGGCATCGCCGGAGTTCACGAAGGCCCGCGGATGCGCGGCCGACGGCGTGCCCGCCATGCCGGAATCGCGCCACCGGCCCGCGCCGCCGAGGAACCACGGGTCGCCGGCGTCCAGCGCGGCCAGCGCGGCGGTGAGTTCGGCGATGCGGTACCCGCCGAGCTGGTCGGCCGCGCCGGCGATCAAGCCCGCCCACCGCTCGCCGATGACCTCGCCCTCCTCGCCGAGCGTGCAGGTCACCACGGTGACCGGGACGCCGCGGCGACGGTAGTGCGCGATCGTGCCACCGGTGGTGAGGGTTTCGTCGTCGGGGTGGGCGTGCACCAGCAGCAGACCGCCGGTCCCACGCTGGGATCGGGTCACGGGAGCCTCCGCCATTGCGCCGTATCGCCGAAGATGCCGACCTGGATCGCCCCGGACAGCGACACACCGTCCACCCGCGGGCCCGCCGCGGCGACGACATTGTCCTGCACGATCGGCAGCACGGTCCACAGTTCCCACAGCCGGGGTTCGGCCTCGGCCAGAATGCGCGGCACGTCGATACCGCGCAGCGCCTCGTCGATCGAGGGTTGCAGACCCGGATCGCACACGCCGCCGATATTGCTCGGCGCCTTGCGGTATGCCTCGGCAGCGGCCAGCGCCTTGCTGTCGGCGCCTGCCACCTCCACCGGCGGGCAGCCGTAGCGCGAGGCCAGCACGGTCGCCGGATCGTCGCCTGCCAGCTCCCAGCCCACGATCGCGTCGATCCCCGATTCGGTGAGTTCCTTGCCGTACAGCTCGTCGGCGGGCAGGCCGCGGACCGTGGCTTCGATACCGGCACTGCGCAATTGGTCGGCGGCGGTATTCGCGACGGCCAGTGTCTGCGCGTCCTCGATGACGGCGCCGATCCGCACCGAGAGCCCCTTGCCGTTGCGGGCGACCGAGCGCGGCCGCGGCGCGGGCGAGGTCGGCGAACCGGTCTGCGGTGTCTCCGGCGCGCGCCCGTAACCGGCCTCGGCCAGCAGCGCGAACGCCTCGTCGGTGCTCAGCCGCGGCGGCGCGGTCGGGGTGTAGCCCGGGCTCGACGGCGGAAGTACCTGTGCGCGTGCGGGTTCCACCCAGCCGCCGGTCTGCGCGCCGACGGTGGCCAGCAGTGCCGGGTCGAGCAGGGCGAGTACCGCCTTGCGCACCCGCACGTCGGTCAGGTCGCCGGAGCGGCCGTTGAGCGCCAGTTGCAGTTCACGGGCCTGCGGCATGATCGTGGTTCGCACCGAGGGGATCGCCGCGAGCTGCGCCTGGGTCGCCACCCCGCCGTGCACCAGCGCCATCTGCGCGTCACCGGTGCGCAGCGACTCGGCCAGCTGCGAGGGAGTTCCGCCGCGGCGGAACAGGATCTGGTCCGGCGCGGCCGGGGTACCCCAGAAGCGGTCGTTGCGCTCGAGCAGGATCTCGTCACGACCGCGGTCGACCGACTTGATCGTGAAATTGCCGCCCGACACCGGAATCCGGTCGACCAGGCCGCTGGTGAACCCGCCCGGCGAGTCCTTCACCAGGTGCGAGGGCAGCAGGTTCGAGAACAGTTCGCGCCAGGCCGGATACGGCTGGGTCAACGTCACGGTGACCGTCTTGCCGCCACCGGAGGACGCCACGTCCGAGATCAGCCGGTAGCCCGCCGGATCGACCACGCCGGGCTGGGTGGTCATCTGCTGCCACAGGAACCGGAAGTCCTCGGCCGCGATCGGGGCGCCGTCGGACCAGTTGGCCTGATTGCGCAGCGTGTAGGTGATGGTGAACGGCTCCTGCGCCGTCACATCCGCCGATTCGATGAGCGACGCGTCGGGCACCCAAGCGGCCACGGTCGGATGCGCCTGCGCCGCCACCGGCCGGAACGGGCTCGGCAGCACCATCGAGCTCACCGCGTTCGTCGCGGGCGACTGATCCGAGCGCAGATGCGGATTGAAACCGATGCCGATGTCGTCGATCGCCACCACGACGGTGTTCTTCCCCGGCTTGGCCTGGGTGGTCTTCGGCGAATCCGTGCTCTCGATCGGCGGCGGTGGATTCGCGGTGCAACCGGCGACGACCGCCGTCGAGGCCGCCATCGCCATCACCGCCACGCGCCACTTTGCGCGTCTGACCCCCGAACTCACTCTGGCACCCTACCTCGCCTATCTGTCCGGATCCCGGCACCGGTCTCTGCGCAAACGACAGTGGGACGGTACCGAAGTACCGTCCCACTGTCAGAACTCGATCAGGAGTTGCTCACCGCGCGGTCGCGCGCCTTGCGGCGCGACAGGTCGCGAGCACGCTCGTTGGCGCCGAGCACCACCTTGCGCACGCGGACCACCTCGGGGGTGACCTCGACGCACTCGTCGCCTGCGCAGAACTCCATCGCCAGCTCCAGGTCGAGCTGCAGTGGCTTGGCCATGGTCTCGAACGTGTCCGCGGTCGCGCTGCGCATGTTCGTCAGCTTCTTCTCGCGGGTGACGTTGATGTCGAGATCCTCCGCACGCGGGTTGATGCCGACGACCATGCCCTCGTAGGTGTCCGAGCCCGGCTCCACGAAGAACTGACCGCGGTCGGCCAGCTGGATCATGGCGAACGGGGTGACGGTGCCCGCGCGGTCCGACACCAGCGAACCGGTGTGGCGGGCGCGGATCTCGCCGGCCCACGGCGCGTAACCGTGCGAGACGGCGTTGGCGATGCCGGTGCCGCGGGTCTCGGTCAGGAAGACCGTACGGAAACCGATCAGGCCACGCGACGGGACGATGAACTCCATGCGCACCCAGCCGGCGGCGTGGTTGCTCATCTGCACCATCTTGCCCTTGCGGGCGGCCAGCAGCTGAGTGATCGCGCCCAGGTACTCGTCGGGGCAGTCGATGGTCAGCTCTTCGAACGGCTCGTGCACCTTGCCGTCGACGGTCTTGGTGACCACCTGCGGCTTGCCGACGGTCAGCTCGAAGCCCTCGCGGCGCATCTGCTCGACGAGGATGGCCAGCGCCAGCTCACCACGGCCCTGCACCTCCCAGGCGTCGGGACGGCCGATGTCGAGCACGCGCAGCGACACGTTGCCGATCAGTTCCTGGTCCAGGCGCGACTTCACCATGCGGGCGGTCAGCTTGTGGCCCTGCACCCGGCCGACCAGCGGCGAGGTGTTGGTGCCGATGACCACCGAGATGGCGGGCTCGTCGACGGAGATGCGCGGCAGCGCGACCGGGTTGTCGACGTCGGCGAGGGTGTCACCGATCATGATGTCCGGGATACCGGCGATCGCGACGATGTCACCGGCGACGGCGACCTCGCCCGGCTGACGCTCGACACCGATGGTCTGCAGCAGCTCGGTGATCTTGACCTGCTTGGCGCCGTCGGCGTTGATCCAGGTGACGTTCTGACCCTTGCGCAGCTCGCCGTTGTGCACGCGAACCAGGGCCAGACGGCCGAGGAAGGCCGAGGCGTCGAGGTTGGTGACGTGGGCCTGCAGCGGCGCCTCGGGGTTGCCCTTGGGCGCCGGGATGTTCTCCATGAGCACGTCGAAGAGGGCGTCGAGGTTCTCGGCGTCGGGCGCCGAACCGTTCTCGGGACGCTCCTTGGAGGCCTTGCCCTCGCGGCCGGAGGCGTAGAGGACCGGCAGGTCCAGCGCCAGCTCGGCGGCTTCGGCGGCCTCGTCGTCGAGGTCGGAGGCCAGGTCGAGCAGCAGGTCGTGCGACTCCTCGACGACCTCCTCGATCCGGGCGTCGGGGCGGTCGGTCTTGTTGACGACCAGGATCACCGGCAGCTTGGCCGCGAGCGCCTTGCGCAGCACGAACCGGGTCTGCGGCAGCGGGCCCTCGGAGGCGTCGACGAGCAGCACGACACCGTCGACCATGGACAGGCCGCGCTCGACCTCGCCACCGAAGTCGGCGTGGCCGGGGGTGTCGATCACGTTGATGACGGTGACGGAACCGTCGGAATGGTGGCGGTGGACCGCCGTGTTCTTGGCGAGAATGGTGATGCCCTTCTCGCGCTCCAGATCTCCGGAGTCCATGACCCGGTCGACCAGTTCGGCTCGCTCAGCGAACGCGCCCGACTGACGAAGCATGGCGTCGACCAGCGTCGTCTTGCCGTGGTCGACGTGGGCCACGATGGCGACGTTGCGAAAATCGCGTGTAGACGACACGCCTCAATCCTCCTGCTGTTGGTGTATTGGCGCGCATTCATCTGGCATCGCGGCCTGTTACACCGTACCGGTACGAGAGTGGCACGCACGTGTCAGGCTTTGTACTTAGGGTACGCTAACCCGCATGGGCAAGGTGAAGGCGAAGAAGGTTTCCAGCCTCAAGCCTAAGAAAAAGTGCTGCAGGAAGAAGACGCGGTGCTTCAAATGCCCCGTCGTCATCATGCGGATGAAGAAGGCCGAGGCCGCCGGAGTGTGCGGTAAAGATCTCAAAAAGGCGTTGAAGAAGGCGCGCGCGGCCTGAGGCTGATCGACGGCGGGCGATGCGTGCTGCCCGAACGAGGCGTAGAACTGCTGGTATGGGTAAACCGGCATTGCTCTCCGACCCCGAGATCACCATCGCCCTGGCGACGCTGCCGGAGTGGTCGCGCGACGGCGACGCGATCACCCGCACATTCAAGGCTCCTTCATTCCCTGCAGGGATCGACCTGGTCCGCCGGGTCGCCATGGCGGCCGAGGCGGCCGACCATCATCCCGACATCGATATCCGGTGGCGCACACTGCGTTTCACTCTGAGCACGCACTCGGTGGGTGGCCTGACCGCGAACGACACCGCGCTCGCGCACACCATCGACGAGATCGTCGGCGGCTGAGCCTCAGCCCGCCGGAACTTCGACCGCGGGCCGACGGGCGATGGCGCGCGCCTGCGTGCGCAGGGTGTCGCGGCCGTGCCAGATCAGCCAGCCGAGCAGCACGAACACCCCGATGACGTCGACCGCGCCCAGCCAGGCCAGCGGCCACGGCCGCGGGATCGTCCAGATGGTCGGCTGTGCGAACGAGAGCACCCACGGCACGCCGATCAGCATCGTCAGCACCCAGAACCCGGCGATGATCCGCGCGGTGCGCTGGGCGCGCAGTGGCCCATACAGCAGCCACAGCACGGTCGGGATCAGCCAGACCCAGTGGTGCGACCAGGAGATCGGCGAGATCATCACCCCGAACAGCTGCACCAGCACCAGGGTGCCGAGCCGGTCGTCCGGGCCGAGGGTGCGCCACGCGAGGAACGCCAGCACCGCCGTGACCAGCACTGCCGCGATCCACCACGGCCCCGACTGCACGTCGTAGCCGAGGATCCGGCTCAGCGTGCCGCGCAGCGACTGATTCCACACCGAGCCGACCGGCCCGATCCGGTCGGCGTCGCCGAGCAGCGTGCCGAAGTAGCGCCGCGCCTCGTGCGCGTTGATGAGAAAGCTCACACCGACCGTCAGCCCGAACGCCGCGGCCGACCACAGCACCGTCGCCCAGCGGCGGCGGGCGACGAAGTACAGGCCGGTGATGGCCGGTGTCAGCTTGATGCCGGCGATCACGCCGACCAGCGTGCCCGAGATCCACCAGCGCGCACTGCGCACCGCCAGCATCGCCCCGAACACCAGGAACACGTTGACCTGGCCGTAGTCGATGGTGGTCCGCACCGGCTCCAGCCAGACGCCCAGCGCCGTCCACCCGACCGCCGCGGTGATCCAGCGCGTCTGCTTGGCCCGTTCGGCGCCGATCAGCAGTTCGAAGCTGATCCGGATGACACCGTAGAGCGCGGCGACCGTCGCCAGCATCCAGCCGACCGCGACCGCCGCGAACGGCAGGTAGTGCAGCGGGAAGAAGACCAGCGCGGCGAACGGCGGATAGGTGAACGGCAGCGGGAAGTCCGGCGTCTTCTCCGCGTAGGTGAAGTCGTAGAGCCGGTCGGTGAGCAGCGCTGCCGACCCGTCGACGTAGACGTGCAGATCGACGACATTGAGCCCGTTCTTCGCGAACAGCATCCAGCCCAGCCTGGCGAGCACGGACAATCCGAGCAGCGCGAGAGCCCATCGGAGGTGTCGGTTCAATGCCAGGCTTTCGGTCGTGTGGGTGGCGTCTACGCCGCGTCGCGTTGCTTCGATCACCTTAACCGTGCGGGCGCGAGCGGCCACGCGCACGGGTTGACGCGGGCGCGCGACACCATCGGTAACATTTGCATCAACATCCCCAGTCGTCACAGCAGTCAGGGCTAGCGTCGATGATCTGGGCTCGGTCGGTGGGCCGCCATGGGCCAGGCGGCTGTACAACACGGCAGCCATGTCCTTAGAGTGACCCCGACATCGAAGGGCTCGACACCCTCGCCCCATCGCAACACCGAGGTAAGGACGGCTAGACAAGTGCTTCGTAGCCGAGGATCGCGGATCGCAACGACCGCACTCGCCATTGCGGCCAGCGCCATGCTCGCCGCGCCGGCGTCGACCATCGCCGCTCCCGCGCCTGCCCAGCAGGCCGCGCCGATCAGCGTTCCGATGGTGCCCGAGGGCGTCCCGGTCGACGCGCTCGCCGCCTTCGCCCCCGCCGTCGCGGGCCTGATCGCGGGCCCCGCCGACGTCGCGAGCCCGCAGACCGCCCTGCTCGACCAGGCGCGCGCCCTGCTGGCCACCCTGAACCTGCCGCCCGCCATCAAGGCCACGCTCGAGCGGATCATCACCTTCCTCGACGGCAGCGGCGGCGGCGGTCCCGACATCCCGCAGGACGGCCCGGTCATCGCGCAGTTCCTGTACCCGACGATCGGCAAGGGCTGCATCAGTGACGGCGCCGACTCGGTCGGCACCGCGCTGGCCGTCGCCGGTCCCGCCCAGCTGCCTCCGCCCGGCGTCGCCGCCGGTCAGGCCGGATTCGTGTTCACCGCGCTCGGCACAAAGGCGCCGACCGCCGAGCAGAACCCGCCGATGACGGTGCAGTGGCTCAACCTCGACACCCGCCAGTCCGCGGTGCAGACGCTGACCGACGAGGCCAAGATCAACCCGGGCGGCCCGGCCACCCTGTCGGCCATCGCGAGCACCGGCCACGGCCGTGTCGTCGCCGTCGTCTCCGGTTCGCTGACCACGCAGGCCGAGGGCGCCGCTCCGCGCACCTGCAATTTCCTGCCGACCCTGGGCTTCTTCACCGTCTAGGTGTAAACCGAGAGATACCAGTCGCCGTCAGGAATGAGGTATCTCGTGGCCCGAGCCAAGCTCCCCCGCCTCCCCGCGACTCTTGCCGGTCGTGGGGAGGTTGTTCGTTCGCGACCGGTCCGCCGGACAGCATGTCTGCCGCAGTCGGAGTTACCCGGCGAGTTACCCATGTCCTTGCGAATTAGGCGTCGGTCGATTCGAAGCAGGCACTCGAGCCGCTCGATCTTGTCGTTTCGGTCCGAAAGCTCGATCCTGTCGATCGGTTCGGCCTACTCGATCTTGTCGATCGGCTCGGTCGGATCGGTGCTGTCCATCGGCTCGGTCGGCTCGTTCGGGTCGGCGATCTCCTCCGGCTCGTTCGTGAGCCTCGGCTCGGCGCTGTCGGGCTTGTCGCGCTGGTCGCTGCTGTCCTGGCTCGGCGTGCATGCCGCGCCCGAGGGCAGGCCGACGCTGCGCGTTGTCCCCGACGACGAGCCGGAACTGCGGCTCGCGCCGACCTGTCACTGTCAGACCTAGCTGTCCCGGTACGACTCTTCGTAGCGGGTCGCGATCGCGGCGGCGCGGTCGCGCAGGGCACCGCGCAACGACCGCGGGGCCATGGCTTCCGCGTCCGTGCCGAGCTGCCACAGCGCCCATTCGGCATGTCGCGAATCTTGGAAGGTCACCTCCATCCGCAGCCAGCCGTCTGCATCGGGTTCCTCGATGCGGACGGCCAGCGCGGTACCCACCAGGTCCTCCCGCCGCGCCGGGTTCACCCGTACCAGCACGGCGATCTGGTCGCCGCCGGTCCGGAACCGGGTGCTGCGTTCCTGCCAGGCCAGGTCCAGATCGACCCGGTCCGGTCGCTGGGCAGGTTCGGTGAGTTCCTCGGCGGCCAACAGCCGCGACAGCCGGTAGGTGCGATCCGCGCCGGATCTCGTGGCCAGCAGGTAGCCCTGGTCGCGCACGACGACCAGGCCGATCGGGTCCACCGTGCGCCACGTCGGGGCCTGGCCGATGGCCGCGTAGTGGATGCGCAGCTTGTTTCCGGCGAACACCGCGCGCCGGACCTCGGCCAAGATGGTGCCGGGCACCTCCTCGGCGACCAGACGACGCGACAGCAGATCGGTCTCCGGGTCGATGAGCAATCGCTCGGCGACATCGGCCGCGGTGTCCCGATAGCTTTCGGGTAGCGCGTCGACGACCTTGAGCATCGCCGACGCCAGCGCCGAGCCGAGGCCGAATGCCTGTGCGCCGCGCCGCGATCCGGCGACCAGCAGGGCCAGCGCCTCGTCGTGGTTCAGTCCGGTGAGCTCGGTCCGAAACCCGGGTAGCAACGCGAAACCGCCGTGCCTGCCGCGTTCGGCGAAGACCGGGACACCGGCCACGGACAGCGCCTCGATATCGCGCAGCACGGTGCGGGTGGACACCTCCAGCTCGTCGGCGAGCTCGGTCGCGGTCAGCCGGCCGCGCTGGCGCAGCAGCAGCACCAGCGACACCAACCGGTCCGCGCGCATACGAAAAATCTACCGGGAATACACGACACAGGATGTCGTGATTCGTTGGGAGGCTTACCACCACGTACTTCGACGAATCGAATGGAGCTGATGTGGCAGTGGAACGAACGGCAGTCAACCCGGTGACGTGGTCGGTGGAGATGGGATTCAACCAGGGTGAGCTCGTCTCCGGACACACCCGGACCCTGTACTGCTCCGGGCAGACCGCGATGAGCAGCGAGGGCAAGCCCGAGCACGACGGTGACATGGCGGCCCAGCTGGCGCTGAGTCTGGACAACGTGGAGGGTGTTCTCGACGAAGCCGGTATGTCGTTGGCGAACCTGGTCCGGCTCAACGTCTACACCACCGATGTCGATCTGCTGTTCCAGCACTACGGCGTACTGGCGGCACGGTTGGGCGCTGCCGGGGTGGCACCGGCGACCACGATGCTCGGGGTCACCCGGCTGGCGATTCCCGGCCAGCTGGTCGAGCTCGAGGGAACCGCCGTCGGCTGATGTCACCTCGCCGCCTCCGGGAGAACTGCCGGGGGCGGCGAGTTCACCACTGGCCGTAGTCCACGGCCAGCACCCGGTTCAGGTCGACGCCGACGCCGTCGATGGCGCGCTTGTCGATCTCGAACTGGTGCAGCTGCGCACCGGGGTGCACGTACCCCTTCGGGGTGCCCCAATTGTGTTGCCAGAACCAGGAACCCAGGCCGGCGTCGAGGGCGCGGTCGATCGTCGGGGTGTTGGCGTAGATGCCGACGAGTTCGGGGCCGAGCACCGACTGCCACCCTTCGATGTAGGGCGCGATCATCTCGTCGAATTCCGTTTCGGACGGGTTGTCGTCGATGGAGGCGTAGATCGGTGCGGTGTCGGGGCCGCCCGCCGCGGTGTGCAGCGCCCAGCCGCGTTCGGCGTGCTGTTTGCCCGCTTCCAGTCCACCGCGCCAGTCGGCCGTCGGGCCCTTGCCGAACTGATAGTTCGACACGATCGCCAACCCCGCTGACCACAGGTCCTCGACCTCGGCGGCCAGCAGCGGCTTGCCTTCCATCCATTCCGCGCCCGGCCTGCGGTCGGAGACGTAGCGGATCACCCCGATGTGCCCGGCCGCCTTGATCGCCTCGGCGGACGGCACGCCCGCGGCGTAGTCGACGAGGGTGCCGAAGGATCGGGCCGCGGCGGGCGCGGCGGCCACACCGAGACCGACAGCGGCCGCGGCGGCGGTGAATCCGAAGAATTCCCGCCGGGTCACCGGAACAGAACGCATCGCAGGACTCCTTCGCGCAACCCGACCTTCAACCGGCAGCGTGCCCGGCGCGCCTTCCCCGAATCCTGCGCGCCGGGAGCCTCGAACGTTCACTCATTTCACCACAACCCCAGGGGAACCGCTAGAACCAAAAGTCACTTTCGTCCCAGTGGTCACACGAGTCAGGTGGCGCTGTCGATGGCCGCGCCCACGTCGATGGTGCGGCGCGTCGAGTCGGCCAGCTCGGTACTGACCACGGCGACGACCTGCGCCACCACCTGCCGCTTGATCCCGGCCAGCCGGGCCAGCGTGGCCGCGCGCAGCCCTTTCGCCGTGAACTCCATCGAGATGTCCTCGATCGCGGGCGGCGGCACATCGATGACGATCTGCAGCGGCTCGGCGGCCCTGGCCGTGAGAACCAGCGGAATCTCCAGATCGGCACGATAGTGGTTGGCCTTGAGCACGTCGACGGTGATGTCGAGCCCCACCGGCAGCGTCATGTCGAACACGCGCGCGGCGCCCGGCTCCCCCACCCCGCGATCGATGACGCGCGGCTGCTCGATCGCGCCGCGCACGGTCACCGTGGCCGCACCACGCGGGCCCTCGGCGAGCGGGCCGACCACGATCTCGCTGCCCGCCATCTGCGCGACCACGTCGTGCACCCGGTCCCTGGTGACGATGTCGGCGAAGAACCGCAGGCCGAACTCGCGGAAGTCGATCCACTCGAAGACGGTGTCGTGGCGATGCGGTGAGCGGTAGCCGTCGAGGATCGCCTCGATGTCGAAGACCCGCTCGGAGCGGACCTTCGGATCGCCGACGATGGCGTTGACCCGGCTGGCGACCTCGCGCTGCACCAGGCCCGCGATCGGGTCGAGCAGCATTTCCCACGCGGTGTCGATGGCCTCGGCGCGCAGCGTGAAACTCACGTCCCTGGCGGTCACCGGGGCCACGTCGATCACCACCAGCAGCGGTTGCGCGGTGCGCGCGTGCAGCGTCAGCCCGATCTCCACCACGGCGGCCAGGCCCAGCTTGCGGCCGCCGAGCACGAGGTTGACGGCCAGCGTCAGCGGCACCCGCACGCCGAAGGTCAGCGCGTCACCGGGGTTGCGGGTGACGACGGGTGTCCCGAGCGTTCCCTCGGCGACGAAACCGGCCAGTCCGGCTGGGCCGAGCGAGAACGGTCCGATCGTCACACCACGGCCGCTCATGCCCGCTACGGCCGCCGCGATGCGCTCCTCGGTCACCGCGTAGGTGACGAAACGCTCGCCGAAATCGGCATACTCGATCCACTTCGGGTCTCGCCGTGCCTCCCCGGCCACCTTCTCGCGCACATCGGACACGGTACGTGACGAAGGGAAACCCCCGGTCGGTGGCACAACTCCCCCGTCCTGCCGATGAGGGGGAAGCAGGACGGAGGGGTCGGCCGGGGCGCTGCCGGGCGCCACCGACTCCATCGTACGGGTACCCGCGAGGGACCGCCGTCGGAGGATCATGGCAGTTGTCTTGAGCGACAATCGATTTCAGAAACGCCCGTAGCCCACCAGATCGGCGGTCTCGGCGGGTTCGATCGTCCGGACCCGGATCGAGCCCATTTCGTTGCCACCGATGGTGGTGATCGAATCGCCGTCGGCCTTCAGCACGATGTTGGTGTGCTGACCCAGCGGGCTCGACGGCCCGTAGAGCACCACATCACCCAGGCGGGGCCGGTAGCCGACGTCGCCGGGCGTGAATCGGCCGACGCTCTGGTAGTACTCCTGCAGCGTGTAGACGCCGGGAATGCGCCACGAACCGGAGTTCGGGTTGGCCAGCGGCCTGCCTGCCGCGCGCATCGTCCAGCTGACGAAGTCGGCGCACCAGGCCTCCTCGACGCCCTCGGCGTATTTCGGCCCGTCGCCGGGGTGCTCGTATTCGCGGCGCAGCACCTCGACCAGGGCGAGTTGCTGTTCGTCGAGGCGTTCGCTGTCCAGTGCCGGGAACGGCTCGCCCCAATCGTGCTGCCACCACACGAGTCCGACGACCACCACGGCCGTCGCCGCGAGCAGCCCGGAGATCCCGAGCAGCCAGCGCGCTGTGCGGCCGGCAGGTCTGGCCTGTACTTGCGTCATCGTCCCCCGCTTTCGTTCTGTCTTCTGCTCTCTAAGACGAACCGGGGGCGCCCGTGGTTCCCAGATCGGGTCACGGGATAGTGGGCTCCGGAGCGGGCCGGGTGGGAGCACGATCACCGGGTGGACCCCTGCGCCACCCGGGTATCGGCTCGCTACCACGCTCTCGGCGCGCATCCAGCGTGCGTGCCGTCCCCTCCGGCGACGTCCACGCGCGCGGCGCGGACGTGGTCTCGAACACGTACCGCTCCGGAACCCACCGACCTGACCAGCGCATACTGCGGCATGGAGCACCGCGCCGCGCTGGACTGGTAGCCGTGCGGTTTTCCCGCCCGGCTGTGAGAATTTTTGCGAACGCTTTACTGTCGGTCAAGCTAGACGACTGTCCCAATTTGTCCCAGCGACCTGAAGAGGAAGTGGCGTGGAAGACCCGCATGCACCGATCGCGCGCTTCCTTCGCGAGCGCCGCGAATCCGCCGGGCTGACCAGAACGGCTCTCGGCGCCATCGCGGGCATCTCGCCCGCGCTCATCCAGAAGATCGAGCAGGGCACCCGCACCCCCACGCTGGAGGCGCTGACCGCGCTGTGCGACGGGTTGGCGATCCCCGACCCGTTCCGCGATCACCTCGTGTCGCTGTCGCTGTCGCATCGATACGACAAACCGGCACCGGTCGATGCTGCTGTCCCCGCGACCGAGCGCAAGCTCCTCGACAGCATCACCCATCCGGCCAGCCTGCAGGTTTTCCCCACCTTCGACGTCCTGGCGATCAACGCCGCCTGGGCGCGGCAGTTTCCCGGGCTGGCGCCGGGAACGACGCTGCTCGAATGGATGCTGCTCGACCCGGCGGCCCGCTCGATCGTCCTGGAATGGGAGCGACAGATCCACGCGAGCGTCTTCAGTTTCCGGGTGACCAGCCCGGGCCTGGTGCCGCAGGCGCGGATCGACGAAATCGTCGCGTCCTGCTCCCAGGCCCCGGAGTGGAACCGGCTGTGGACGACCGAGCCGCGCCCGCCCTATGGCATCGAGGACCCCGAACTACTGGTGCGCGACGTCGACACCGGCGAACCGACGCCGCTGGCGATGCACAACCTGGAATTCGCACTGCCACGCCGCAACTGGTCCTTGGTTGTCCTGGTGCCGAAGACAACCACCTAGTCTCTTTCCCGGCCCTTCCTGCCGATTGCCCCTGTGCCCACCGGCCCGAAAGAGGATTGCGAACGTGGACAACCCGTATCCGCCGATTGCGCGCTACCTGCGCGAACGCCGGGAATCGGCAGGGCTGACCCGTGCCGCGCTCAGCGCCGCGGCCGGCATCTCACCCGCGCTCATCCAGAAGATCGAGCAGGGCACGCGCACACCGACCCTGGAAGCCCTCACCTCGCTGTTCGACGCGCTGGAGGTGCCGGACCTGTTCCGCGACCACCTGGTGTCGCTGTCACTGGCCGACCGCTACGACAGCCCACCACCCGACATCGCGGGCGATGTGCCCGCCGCCGATCTCGTCCTGCTGAACGCGATGCCCTACCCCGCCAGCCTGCAGATCTACTCGACTTTCGACATCGTCGCGGCGAACGCGGCGTGGGAACGGTTCTTCCCCGGCCTGGTCGCGGGCACGACGCTGCTCGAGTGGATGCTGCTCGACCCGCGCTCGCGCACCGCGATGCTCGATTGGAAAACCCAGGTCCACCTGTGCGTCTACGGCTTCCGGGTGATGAGCCCCGGTGTCGCGCCGCAGCGGCGGATCGACGAGCTGGTCGCCGCTTGCTCCCAGGCCGCGGAGTGGACCGAATTCTGGACCACCGAGCCGCACGCGCCGACCCATCTGGACCGCCCGGTGCAGCGGTTCCGGCATCCGGACACCGGCGCGCCGATCACGATGATCATGCACGCCCTCGACTACACGATCCCACGGCGGGAATGGTCGCTGGTCGTGTTCTCGCCGGTGCCGGACTGAGCGCTAGTCGCTCTTGCGAACCGGGATGCAGGCGGTCAGCACGATCGCGACCACCGCGCCCGACATCGCGATGAAGAAAGCGGTGTGGAACCCCGCCCGCGAGGGCAGCACATGCGGGCCGAGCTGCACGGTCATGTGCGCGAGCACCACGCTCATCACGGCGGCGGAGGTCGAGGTGCCGATCGAGCGCATCAGCGAGTTCAGGCCGTTGGCCGCCGCGGTCTCGGTGATCGGCACCGCGCCCATGATCAACGCGGGCATCGCGGCGTAGGCCAGGCCGACGCCACCGGCGACGATCACCGAGGACAGCATGATCTGCCAGACGCTGTCCATCATGACCACCGCGCACAGGTAACCGATGCCGATCACCGCGGAGCCCAGCGCCAGCGTGAGCTTGGGTCCCTTCTTCGCCGACAGCCGCGCCGACACCGGCGAGAGCAGCATCATCACCAGGCCGGTCGGCGCCATCGCCAGGCCCGCGACCACCATCGACAGACCGAAGCCGTAGCCGGTGGCCTCGGGGGCCATCAGCAGCTGCGGGAAGGTCAGCGACATGCCGTAGAGCGCGAAGCCGACCGCGATCGAGGCCAGGTTGGTGAACAGCACCCGCGGCCGCGCCGAGACCCGCAGGTCGACCAGCGGCGAGGTCTGCCGCAGTTCGTAGAAACCCCAGAGCAGGAAGCTCACCAGCGAGGCGGCGAACAGGCCGAGGATCGAGGCGCTGGCCCAGCCCCAGTCGGCGCCCTTGGTGATGCCGATCAGCAGCGTGAGCAGCGCGATGGACAGCCCCGCCGCGCCACCGAAGTCGAACTTCGACGGCGTGCGCACCGGCGATTCCGGCACGAAGAAGAACACCAGCACCGCGCACAGCGCGCCGAGCCCGGCGGCGGTCCAGAACAGCATGTGCCAGTTCGCGTTCTGCGCGATCACCGCCGCGAACGGCAGGCCGACGGCGCCGCCGACGCCGAGGGTCGCGCTCATCACGGCCATCGCGCCGCCGACCTTCCCGGCGGGCAGCTCGTCGCGCATGATGCTGATGCCGAGCGGGATCGCGCCCACCGCGGCGCCCTGCAGCGAGCGGCCGACGATCTCGGGCAGCAGCGAGGAGAAGCTCGCGCAGATCACCGAGCCGACGATCATGAAGCCGAGATTGACGACGAGCACCAGCCGCTTGCCGAACATGTCGCCGAGCTTGCCCGCGATGGGCGTGGAGACCGCGCCGGCCAGCAGCGTCGCGGTGACCACCCAGGAGGCGTTGGACGCCGAGGTGTTCAGCAGGCCGGGCAGCGACGGGATGATCGGGATGACGAGCGTCTGCATGAGCGAGACGACGACGCCGACGGTACTGAGCACCGCGATGAGCACGGCAGGCGAGACGCCGCGGGTTTCAGGAGAGGCCGGCGTGACGTCGGCTGCGGTAACAGACACAAATATGCACCGTACACAGCATGTGTATCGTACACAATTTGGTTTCGCGGTGATCCACGCGACATAGTTGGCGTATGTCCGATTCCGGCCCTGTCGACGACACCCCGTTCACCCGCCTGGTGTTCGAGCTGAACCTGATTTCGCGCCACTCCCTCACCACGGCGCGCCGCCGACCCGGTTTCCTGCTCGACCGCTCCGCGTTCCTCATCCTCACCCGCTTGGAGCTGAGCGAACCGCTGAGCCTGCGCGAGCTGTCGGAGGCCTTCCAGCTCGACATCTCCACGATCAACCGCCAGGTCGGCGCGATGCTGAAGCAGGAATTGGTGGAGCGGGTGCCCGACCCCGACGGCGGCGTCGCCCGCAAGGTGCGCGCCACCGCCGACGGCCGGGCCGCGCTGGCCTCGGATCAGAAGCACCGCGCCGCGGGCATCGGCGCCGTCGTCGCCGACTGGGACGCCGACGATGTCACCGAGTTGAGCAGGCTCATGCGGAAGTTCAATCGCTCGGTGGAGCAGATCGAGGAGAACCCGTGGCCCAGACCTCCGCGCACGGAGAGCTGAGCGCGCTAAGCTCCGCCGCGTGGTCACTCAACGGTCTACCCGCCCGAGCTGGCTCGCCTGGGACAACTACTTCGTCGGCGTCGGCGGATTGGTCCTCGGCCTGTGCTTCGGCACCTGCGCCGCGCTGATCGCGGGCCCCGGCCGCAATCTCGCGGCGATCGTCCTCGTCGTCCTCGCCGCGCTCTGTGTGCTGCCCGCGCTGCTGCGCGCCGTCGGCGAACTCAGCGTGTGGGTCCGGCTGGCCGTGCTGATCATCGGCTTCGCACTGCTGCTCCCCGCGATCGCGCTCAGTCCCGATGTGCGGGACTGGGCGGCCGAGCGCTGGGAACGGGCCTGGAAGTAACTGTCCTACAGCTGGTTTCGCGGAACGGCGAGCAGCATCTGGATCGTCTTCTGGATGAACTGCGCCGACTGCCAGGTCAGGTAGGCACCGGCGGCACCCGCCGCGCCCGCCGCCGCCGAACCGCCGGCCGATCCCGAGGCCAGATCGGCGGATCCGGTGGCCGACCCGGTCGCCGAGCCGGAGCCGGGCAGCGCCGACGCGGGCGCCGCCGCGCCCAGCAGCCCGATCGTCACCGCGACGCCGACCAGGGCGGCTCGAACGGCATACGGCTTGGACGTTTCACGACCCGACAACATCAGATGAATCCCACTCTCCGAAATGCACTGCGAATATGCAGTATTCACGCCGAAACTACCCCCCGAGCCCGATTCGCGCGGATTGACCTCTTTGCGCTGTTCTCGCGGTGCATTTTTCGGCGACACGGCCCGACCCGTGTTCATTCTCCGTCGCGGCGAACGGATTCGACAGACCACGGATCTCGGGGCAGTCCTCGATCGTGGCGCCGGTATCGGTGCGGCGCTGATTGTGGCGGCCGGATCGGCGGCGTAGGGCGTCAGCGGGCGGAGATCCGGTGTTCCCTGGCGGCTTCCTCGAACCGCTCCGCCCTGTCCCGCACCACCTCGGCGGCCTGCGAGCCCCGCGTCCAGGCGACATCGAGCAGGTGCGCACTCCGCTCACGGGCGGCCTCGGCCAGCACGGGCCCACGCTCCTTGGCCACCTCGACCAGATGCGCACCCCGTTGCCGTGCCGCCACGGCCAACTCGGGCCCACGCTCCTTGGCGACCTCAGCCAGATGCACACCGCGTTCCTTCGCGACCTCGGCAAGCTCGGGACCACGCTCCTTGGCGACCTCAGCCAGATGCGCGCCCCGCTCACGCGCCGTCTCGGCAAGCTCCGGCCCACGCTCCTTCGCGACCTCGGCCCACTGCGCACCCCGTTCGCGGGCGGCTTCGGCAAGCTGCGGGCCGCGTTCGCGGGCTACGTCGGCCAGATGGGCGCCCTGCTCGCCTGTCACTTCGGCCAGGTGCGCGCCGCGGACCTTGGCCGCGCCGACGATGGCCGCGCTCTCGGCCGCGACGCCCGGTTCCCGGTGCGCCAGCGCCTGCCTGGCCCGCCAGCCCAGCGACGGCTTGCCCGCGGTGTCGGACGCCGTGATCAACAGACCGCCGAGCAGCCCGAGATCCTTGAGGAATCCCGCCCGCTTGGCCGCCCTCCGATCTGGATCCGACTCGGCCCAGAAGTCCTGCTCGGTGACCGTCCCCGGCACCACCGTCGCCGCCAGCACCAGCGCGGCGGGTCGTGGCGCCCGTCCGCTGGCCAGCAGCAGACCACCCGCGATCTGCACGGCGGCATTGATCTGCACGAAGCGGCTCGGATCGTCGGGCACTCGCGCGGCGAGCGAATCGGGCAGGTCGGCCCTGCCCTTGTCGGCCAGTGCGGTCGCCGCCGCGGCGCGCGGTTTCGGGTTCATCAACGCGGTGACGCCTCCGGCTACGAATGTCGTCGCCAGCAGCGTGCGAGCAACGCGGCGAACAGGCTTGATCGGCATCGTCGGATCCCTTCGTCCAAGACTGGGGAGTACGTACGGCTCCTCCCATTCGACTACCCGGGACCCACCGGCACAAACGATCCATCGGCTGGAGCATGCCCTGTCCAGTGACTGTCTCGACGCAGGGCGCACTACGGTCGACATCGTGTCCGACGCCACCGTCCGAACGGCCTACAGCGCGATCCACGAGCTGTACATCGACCTGTTCAGCAGACCCACCGACCTCGATCCCGACGACACCGCCTTCGTCCTGCGCCACCTCGCGGGCGCCGAGGGTCCGGTCCTCGATCTCGGGTGCGGTCCCGGCCATTTCACCCACGTCCTGCACGAGGCAGGCCTCGCCGCCACCGGAATCGACCTCGTCCCCGAGTTCGTCGCCCACGCGCGATCCCACTTCCCCGATGTGCCGTTCCGTGTCGATTCACTCCGCGCCGTCGACGCCCCGACCGCGACGGTCGGCGGCGTGCTCGCGTGGTATTCGCTGATCCACTTCGCACCCGCCGAATTACCCGACATCCTGGCGGAATTCAGCCGGATTCTCGCACCGGGCGGACGACTGGTGATCGGATTCTTCGACAGCGCCGAGAGCGTGGAAATGTTCCCGCACAAAGTGACGTCGGCCTATCGCTGGCCGGTCGACGACATGTCCGAACTGCTGCGGGCGGCCGGTTTCACCGAACTCGAACGGCAGCAACGCCCGCGCGTCGGCGAGGTCCGTCCGCACGCCATGCTCGCGAGCTCACGCGGTCATCGATAGTTCGGGCCGGGCGGGTAGCCGCACCGCGGTCGCCCTGACCACCCGGAATTCACCCGGCGTCATCCCCGTTTCGAGCTGGAAGGCACGGTAGAACTGCCGGACCGAGGCGAACCCACTGGCCTCGGCGATCCGGGCGACCGATCGCGCGCGGTCGCGCAGCAGCAGCTGGCGGGCATGCCGCACGCGCATCCTGCGCAGCATCGCCGCCGGGCTGGTGCCCAGCGATTCGAAGGCTCGATGCAGGGTCCGGCGCGAGACCAGGCAGCCGCGGGCGATGCCGTCGACGGTCAGTCGCGGATCGGTGAAGTGCCTGCGGAGGAACACCAGCACCTGGCCACGGGAGAGCACGCGCGCCGGCTTCGCGATCACCTGCGTCCGGGCGCAGATACCGACAACCGACCGGACCAGGTCCAGGCCGCCCGTGGCCAGGGTCGCGGCATGCTCGGGTTGCCGCAGGTCCGCGACGCCGGCGAAGAACCGGGCGATCACCTCACCCGCGCCCGTGGCGGGGATGTGCAGTGGGAGCGGCAATTCCGGGGTGTCGGCGAAGGCGTTCGGCGGCAGGCGCAGCACGACCTGCGCCCAGTCGCCGCGCATGGTCCACCGGAACGGCTCGCCCGCGCGGTAGACCACCAGATCACCCGGGCCCACCTGGACCGTCTGCCCGGACTGGTCCATCTCGGCGTATCCGTCGAGCTGAATGCTCACCAGCACGTCGTCTCGCTGCGCCTGGCTCGCGCCGGTGGCGCGCCGCAGCGTTTGCGGCCCCGCCCGCAACACCGCCAGATCGAAGCCGGTGAAGCGCTGGGATGCGATCCGCCCTACCGACCGCGCCGTGGCCCCGAACTCCACCCGGACCGGAACAACGGCCTGCGATACCCGCCGGACCCAGTCCTCTCCAGCACACATCTCAGATACCCCCTGACACAACATATTTCGCTTCCGGAACTCGATGTCGGCAACTAACCATCGTGAAATCACCTCTGCCGCAAAGATTTTCAGATGGCAGGGATGCGCACCAACCGAGCAGCGGGATTCCCGGCGAAGCGAATAGTGAAATCTTCAACTTTGAACCCGCCGACATCGCAGTTCGTAACGGCTGGAAATAGCCACAGCGTCATGGGTGTGATCGACATCAACGCGGTAACATCCGCTCCATGGTGGACGAGCGTGCCCGCTCGACGGACGAGAGCGACGACGAGCTGACACCACGGGAACGCCTGGCGTGGCGCACCTACCTTGCCGGAAAGTCCAATCTCGACGAGGTCGTGAACCGCCAATTGGAACAGGGCTACAACCTCAGCTTCCCCGAATTCCGGATTCTGCTCGCCCTGCACCGCACCACGCACCACGCCCTGCGCATGAGCACACTCGCCGACCGCGTCCATGTCTCCCGAAGCCAGCTCACCCACCTGGTCCGAGCCCTGGAATCCCGCGATCTGGTCCTGCGTCGCCCGGACCGGCACGATCGTCGCGGCGTCATCGCCCACCTCACCCCCACCGGCACCCACACGGTGGAAGCGGCTCTCCCCGGCCACGAGAAAATAGTCCGCGTCCACTTCGTCGAGCCCGTCACCGACAAAGCCCTCGACACCGTCGCCGACGCCTTCCAGCGCATCGCCAGAAATACCGCGACCGGCCCCGGGCGCTGATCTACAGAATTACCGAGCTATATCGCAAATGGCTGCGGGAAACCGATAATTCGAATGGTTGAAACGAATTCGGCCGGGTTCCGCGCCGTATTCACCGTCACTCGGTCGGCAGGTCCGCAACGACCGCACGAACGACGCTTTCCAGGGCGTCGGCGGTGCGGTCGAGCGGGAGGGTGCTGCGCTGGGCCCGGCACATGGCGACGGTGCCCTCGATCGCGGCGACGATCAGGGTCGCGGTCCGATCGGCCGCGTCGGCGGTCGCGCCGTGGTCGCGCAGGGATCCGGCGAGCAGGTCGGTCCAATGATCGAAGGCCTCGGCGGCGGCGCGCCGGGGTTCGTCGTCGTCGGCAGGCTGGTCCTCCACCGACACCGCCAGCACCGGGCAGCCGGCCTCGAAATCACTGTCCACCAGGATCTTTCGCCACATGCCGACGAAGGCGCGCAGGCCGTCGACCGGACCGGCGGGCAACTCGGTGGCCAGTTTGCGCACCGTCAGCGCATCCGCCAGACGAACAGCCTCGGCGGCCAGCTGCGATTTGCCGCCGGGGAAGTAGTGATAGGTCGAGCCGAGGGGCGCGCCGGAGTGCTTGGCCAGCTCTCGCACGCTTGTCGCGTTCAGGCCGCGACGCCGCAGCATATCGGCGGCACCGGCCACCAATCGATCGCGCGCATCCGACTGCGCCATCCAGCACCTCCCTTGACCATAACGACTGTCATAGCGTACCGTCCCCAACTTATAACAGTCGTTATAACGGAGGTGTTCCCCATGCCGATGATCCAGCTCACGCTGCCCGCGGACGTCCTGTCCGGCGAGGTCAGGCAGCAATTGCAGAAGGCGCTCGCCGCCACCCTGCTCACCTGGGAAGGCGCACCCGATACCGCCTTCTTCCGCGCTCAGGCCTGGTGCCTGATCCACGAGGTCCCTACGGGCGCCTTCGGCACCGCCGAGGACGACCTGCCGCGCTTCCGGGTCGACGCCACCGTCCCCGAGGGAGCGCTGTCCGACCGCCGTAAAGCGGGCCTGGTCAAGCAGGTGACCGACGACGTCCTCGCTGCCGCCGGACTCACCGAGGCCGACGCGCTGCGGGTGTGGGTCCTCATCCATGAACAGCCCGAGGGCACCTGGGGCGCCGGGGGCAACATCATCCGCTTCGCCGAACTGAAAGCGCTGGCGGCCGGAGAACGCGGGTAATGCGCGAGCTGCAACTCGTCCGCGCCCACCGTCTCGCCTGGCGCGAACGACCCGACCCGGTCTTGCAGGGGCCGTGCGACGCGATCGTCCGCCCGTTCGTCGCCGGGCGGTGCGACGGCGACACCCTGCCCATCCACCGGCACGTATCCCGCGCGATGCAGGTCGGCATGCGGGCCGGATTCATCGATCCGGTGGTCGCGAGCATCTGCGGGGACGTCCCGTTTCGGGGCCCGTTCGGCATCGGCCACGAATGCATCGCCGAAGTCGTCGCGGTCGGCGCCGATGTCACCGGCCTCACCCCTGGTGACGTCGTTGTCGTGCCGTGGGCGGTGTCGTGCGGTGAGTGCCCCGAATGCGCGCGCGGGCTCACCGCCAAATGCGCGACGACCCGGACCAGCACCCTGGCCGCGTTCGGATTCGGCCCGGCCTGCGGACCGTGGGGTGGCATGGTCGCCGACCTGCTGCGCATTCCCTACGCCGATCACATGCTGGTGCGGGTGCCCGACGGGGTGGACCCGCTGCGGGTCGCCGCCGCCAGTGACAATCTCACCGACGCGTGGCGCTGTGTCGTCGGCCCGCTCGCCGAGCGTCCCGGCGGGTCGGTGCTCGTCCTCGCCGGTGCGGCGCAGAGCATCGGGCTCTACGCGGCCGGGTTGGCGGTCGCGCACGGCGCCGAGGTTGTCGACTACGTCGACCACCGGCCCGAACGCCTCGCGATCGCCGAAAAGCTCGGCGCCCGAGCGCATCCGGTCGCCAAGGGCAAACTCCGCCGCGCCGACCTGCCGTCACGGAATTACGACATCGCCGTCGAAGGCACCTCCACCGCCGCGGGTGTCGACGCGGCCCTGCGCGCCCTGCGGCCGGGCGGGATCTGCACCCCGGTCGGGTACTATCTCGCGCCGGGCACCAAGGTGCCGCTGATGCACATGTACGCGAACGACGCGACACTGAAAATCGGTGTGTCCCATGTTCGTCCGCATCTTCCGGACCTGCTCGACTTCATCGCCGGGACCGGATTCCCCGCCGAGACGGTCACGACCATGCTGGCCGACTGGGACGACGCCCCCGACGCCTACCGCGCCCACACGACCAAGCTCGTCCTGCATCGGCCGCCACTGGGCGTCAGCGCCTAGTCAGGCGGCGAGCGCCAGGCTCCCGATCTCGACCTGCTCGCCGCTCGCCCGGCCGACCAGCCGGGCGATGGCCTCGGCGACCAGCCGGGGCCGTTCGAGGATCACCGAGTGGCCCGCGCCGCCGATCATCACGAAGTCCGCGTAGTCGACCGCGGCGGCCATGGCGACCGAATGCGACGGGGGTGTCATCAGGTCGGCGGAGCCGCACAGAACCAGGGTGGGGATCGCCGACAGCAGCGCCAGCGCATCGGTGCGGTCGAAGTCCTTGAAAGCGCTCAGGAAGCTCGCCATCGTCACGATCGATGTCGCGTTGTGCATCGCCTCGGCCAGCGCGAGCACCTGGGGGCTGACCTTGCGATCACCGAACTCGGCGGCGCGCACGACGGGGGCGAAAGCCTTGCAGGCCAGCACCTTCGCGTGCTGCATCAGGCGCGGTGCGCGCCGGACGGCCGCCTGGAAGACGGAGATGGACGGGTTGCGCAGCAGCCGTCCGAAACCGGCGTCGGCGAGGCCGCTCGCCGCGGTCGCAACGAGTCCGACACCGACGATGCGGGTGCCGACCTCGTGCCGGTATCGGCTGACGTAGGTCAGCACGGTCATGCCGCCCATCGAATGACCGACCAGCACGACCGGCCCGGTGGGCGCTACGGCGTCGATCACGTCGTGCAGGTCGTGGCCGAGCTGTTCGAGGTTGTAGGTCTGCCTGGACGCCGTGGCCGAGTCGCCGTGGCCGCGATGGTCGTAGCAGACGACTCGCGCGCCGGGGTAGTCACGCACAAGGGCGGCGCGCACGGCGGCCCACGACGCGGTGCGCAGGCAGTGCCCGTGCACGAGGACGATCGTCAGGTCCGCGTCGCTCCGCCCGTATTCGCGAACCGCGAGTCGCACCCCGTCACCGGTCGACACCGAGACACGACGCTGCGCCGGGTGGGCGTTGGTGCTGATGTTCGACATCGGAACCTCCGGTTGGCGTGCGGTGACAGGATCAACTCTGCGCCGGATCGGACGCCGCCGTCAGGGCCCAGAGTGCTGAGCCCGCTCCCCCGAAGGTGTGCGAAATCCCCACCAAGGTGCCACCTTGACTAAATTTTCAGTCAGGGTCTACCGTGGTCGATAGCTCGGAAGGAGCAGACAGATGCGACGACGCACATTCGTCCAGACCACGATGGCCGCGCTCAGCAGTGTGCTGTGGGCCGGTTGTGACGACACCAGCACACCGGTCGACGACGACGGAAGGACCTGGCTCATGCCCGAGGAGGGGCAGCCGCACAAGCGCACCTGGATGGCCTTCGCGGCCGATGAGCGGATCTGGGGCGCGGACCTGGTGCCCGAGGTGCAGCGCAATCTGGCCACCATCGCCACCACGATCGCCCGCTTCGAACCGGTCACCATGCTGGTGCGCGCCACGGAGATGGCGCAGGCCCAGCGCCTGATCGGCACCGCGAACGTGGAACTGATCCCCACCGACCTCGACGACCTGTGGATGCGCGACACCGGCCCGGTGTTCGTGCGCAGCGGAAACACCAAGGCCGGTGTCGATTTCAACTTCAACGGCTGGGGCGACAAGCAGGAGTATCGCGCCGACGCGAAGGTCGCGGAGTTCGTCACCGCCCGCGCCGGTGTCGAAACCCGGCACACCGACCTGGTGCTCGAAGGCGGCGCGCTCGAGGTCGACGGCGAGGGCACCGCGATCATCACCGAAAGCTGCGTGCTCAACAACAATCGCAACCCTGGGTGGAAGAAGCGCGACGTCGAGGAGGAACTCGACTACCTGCTCGGCATCAAGAAGGTGATCTGGCTACCCGGCATCGCAGGCCAGGACATCACCGACGGCCACACCGACTTCTACGCCCGCTTCACCGGCCCCGGCGTGGTCGTCGCCGGACTCGACAACGACCCGGACTCCTTCGACTACGACGTCACCCGGCGCCACCTCGACATCCTGCGCTCGGCCACCGACGTCCACGGCCGCCCCCTCCAGGTGGAGGTGCTGACCGGCCCGTCGACGGTGCGCGAGCGGTTCGAGAACGACGACTTCGCCGCGGGCTACATCAACTTCTACGTCTGCAACGGCGCCGTCATCGCCCCCGAGTTCGGCGACCCCGCCGCCGACAGCGCCACTGCGGCCACCCTCACGCGGCTGTTCCCCGGCCGCGACGTGGTGCAGATCAATATCGACGGCATCGCCGCAGGTGGCGGCGGTATCCACTGCACCACCCAGCAGGAACCCGTCGACTGAGCCACCCCGGCGGATTCGCCGCCGGACACCCGGCCCCTACTGTGAGGAACCGTGTCGGAACGCCGTACCCAGATCCTGGAAGCCGCCGTCCGCGTCATCGCCCAGGACGGCGTGCGCGGTCTGCGTGTCGAAAAACTCGCCACCGCGGCCGAAGTGTCGACGGCCCTCATCTACTACCACTTCAAGGACCGCGCGGGCATCCTGCACGCCGCCCTCGAACACATCAACCACCGCGCCCAGTCCTACACCGACACCCCGACCACCGACCCACGCACCCAGCTCGAACACATGCTCCTGCGCGAACTCCAGGACACCCCCGAAGTCCGCGAGACCAGCATCGCCTGGGGTGAGTTGCGCGCCAGTGCCGCCTTCAACCCCGACCTCCGCGAACCCTTGCGCACCACCACCGAAGCCTGGAACACCGACGTGGAATCCTTGATTCGCGAAGCCCAAGACCTCGGCACCGTCGCCGCGACAGTCGACGCCACGGCCACCGCCGAACGCCTCACAGCCCTGGTCGAAGGCCTCAGTGAACGCTGGCACAGCGGCTCCCTCGACCTTACCCGAGCCCGCCAACTTCTCACCGGCGCGATCGAACTCGAATTGGGTTAGGCCGATCCACCTCCGGCGCACCGGATTACAGCGCCTGGGCGCCGGGTTCCAGCAGCCGCTTCGGATGCATGCCGTCGACTTGACCGATGAAGGGCGGGTGGATGCTGTAGCCGAGCATGCGCCGAAGGTCTTCGGACACCCGGCGCGCGGTGTCCCGGGTGGTCGAGAGCGTGAACGCCTCCTGTGGGCGCAGCCACGGCTCACAGTATTGCGCGGTCACGGCCAAGCGCGGCCGATCGCTTCGGTTGGCGCCACCGCCGTGCCACAAGGTGCCGAGGAAGAACACACACGAACCCGCCGACATCACCACGGGCGCGCGATCGGATTCCGCGGGCAGCCGATCGCCCCACCGATGACTGCCCGCGATGATGTCGGTGGCGCCGTTGTCGGCGGTGAAGTCGTCGATCGCCCAGATCGTGGCCGCCCCGAGCGCGGCTCGCGGGCGCGGAATCGGGTAGAAGCCGTCGTCGGTGTGCAGCATCTGCGCCTGCTCACCGGGCAGGATGTTGATCACCTGCAGCATCGACAGCAGATAGTTCGGCAGGAACAGCCTATCGAGCAGCGCCAGCACTCGGGGATGGTCGGCGATGCGGTCACAGCTAGCCGTCTTGTTCAGCACGCTGTACACCCGCTGGGTGGTATGACCCTCGAAGTGATTGCGCCCGTGCCGATCCAGCAGCGGGCCCACGGATTCGCGGATGCCGTCCAGCTGGTCCGGCGTGAGCAGGTCCGGCAGGACGACATACCCGTCGCGCAGCACCGCGGCCAGGTCCGCCTCGGCGAGAGCCGGATCGATCGCCGTCCCACTGCTCACGGTCCGCCGGTACGTGCCGGCCAGATCGCCACCCAAATCCGTCAACGAGGACACTTCGCTGCTCACGGCGACTCCTTGAACATAACTGAGTTCTGTTATGTTTCGAATATGGCACGGGCCCCGATCGGACGTCAACAACTACTCACCGCCGCACGCGAGGAACTGGTCCGCGGCAACGGCGTACTGGAACTGAGCGCGCTCACCCGCAGGGCCAAGCTGAGCACCGGCGCGCTCTACCACCACTTCGGCTCGAAGAGCGGCCTCCTCGCCGCGATCTACGACGGCTTCTACGACGGCCTACGCCACGCCATCGCCGACGCCCACCTCCCCGCCGACGCCGACTGGGCCACCCGCGAACGCGAACGCACCCACCTCTTCGTCGCCTACCACTTCGCCGACCCCCTGGCCCCCATCCTGCTGACCCGCGCCGCCCTCGACCCCGACCTCGCCGAACTAGAAGCCGTCCACATCGAAACCATGAGCGCCATGGCCGCCGACAACATCCGCCACGGCCAATCCCTCGGCCAGCTCCCCACCACCCTCGACCCCGCCAGCGCAGGCGCCTACGTCATCGGCGGCCTACGCCACGGCATCGCCCAGCAACTGCGAGCGACACCCCCAGCCGACCAACAGCAAGCGGCCGACCGCCTCTGGCGCTTGACCGCCTCAGCCCTCGGAATCGCCTGACAGGTACTCGAATGCTTCTTCGCCTGGTCGCCAAGTCATCCAGCGACGATCTAAGAACCCGAACAACGACGCGATTTCCGGACCCTGGATCTCGCCAGGTTCGGGACGGAAAACCAAAGCCAGCGATTCGAACTCGATCCTGAGGCCACTCGCCGATTGTTCGAACGTGTGGACCACCCGCTGGCAGATCAGCCGCCTGAACGCATCTGAGTACCCGTCCATGCCGTTGCTCAGCGTCCGCCCCGACGCGAGGACGACGGGCCAGACGTCGCAGTTCAGTAGCGGCTGGTCGTCGATCTCGTCCGAATCGAACCGGAGCTGGACGTAGTCGATCACGAACTGCACCGAATACAGCCGGCATCCGACGAGCCGAGACAGCAAATCGTTGAAGGCGTACGGCATACCGCTACTGCTTCCGACCCTCGGCCTGCAGACCTACTTCAACTTCAAGCGAGCGGTTCAAAGCTCGGAGGTGCTGATCGAAGTCTCGAGCGCGTGCAGCGACACGTAGCGTTGTCTCTGAGTGAAGGCCGAGCCTCGACCGATGCCGTTGTGCGGCAGAGGATTGACGAGCCGACGATGGACTGGGTCGCCTGCACGTGTCAAAAGAAAGACCTGATAGGAGCCATCGATCCAACCCGCCGAACGAGATTCGTCGATCACACGAGCGATCTTGCGATCCATCGGATCCGCCGAGGCGCGCAACCGATCCGCGGATCCCGAGGACCAATCGACGTTGTCGCGCCGGTGCTGGATGCGCGGGATGTCGACCTGGATGTGAGAGTCAACGTAGAACGCAATACGTTCCACTGGCCGGAAGAAACGGCCCGGCTGACACACGTATGCATAGCTTCTCTGATACAACGGCCACGCATCCTTCGCCGCCACAACAGCGGTGTCGGAAACTGCGATCGGGCGCTGTGCGTACTGGTCCATTGCCGTGCTCACCTGCTGCAGCCACTTGGCCGCCGACACATCGATATACCCGGCGACCTCGAGGACTCGGCGGATCTCGAACGGGACGTCGACGTTCAGCAGGCTGTCGTGATGAGCCAGCCGGTTTCGAAACTTGCGAACGCCCTCGACTGCAGCCGCAAGTTGCTTGCGCTGTCCAGATGAGTTCGGGAAGGCGCGGTGCAGGCAGTCGCGCCAGAGTTGCTCGTACTTGCGACCGAGCAGACCCGACCAGAATCCGAAGCTGAGACCGGCAACGATCTGGTGTCGCGACTCACGATTCATCGGACGCAGGCGCGTCCGAACCGTCTCCACAGCGACTGACAGGTCAGCACCGTCTGGAATCGGCATCAGAAACCATGGAATCCCGATCGATGCCTCATCGAAGAACTTCCGGAGCTCCCGGTCCAGGGCGTTGCGTAGCAGCACCTCGAGATGCCCGACCACCTCGAACGAGACCGCAGCTGTTCGACTGGACCACGCGTAGAGCGCCAAAGCGGCATCGCGATCACCCTCGGCGACCCTGAGGAACGGGTCGAGCCTGTGCTCGGACAGCAGATCCCACACATCGGTCGCGACATAGTCCCCTGGCACCCGTAGATGCTATCCTGATCAGGAACGCCCCAGTGTCGCCTCTGAAGCAATTCATGCGCCTGGGGCTCCTTCAATTCACCTCAGGCGCAACGAATTACACGTTGAACCTGAACTCCACGACGTCGCCGTCGGCCATGACGTAGTCCTTGCCCTCCATGCGCACCTTGCCCGCCGCCTTGGCAGCCGCCATGGAGCCCGCGTCGACCAGGTCGTTGTAGGCGACGAGTTCGGCCTTGATGAAGCCGCGTTCGAAATCGGTGTGGATGACACCGGCGGCCTTGGGGGCGGTGTCGCCCTGGTGGATGGTCCAGGCTCGGGCTTCCTTGGGGCCTGCGGTGAGGTAGGTCTGCAGGCCGAGGGTGTGGAAGCCGGCGCGGGCCAGGGCGTGCAGGCCGGGTTCGGTCTGGCCGATGGACTCGAGGAGTTCGAGGGCGGACTCGTCGTCGAGTTCCAGGAGTTCGGCTTCGACCTTGGCGTCGAGGAAGACGGCGTCGGCGGGGGCTACGGCGGCCTTGAGTTCGGCGACTTTGGCCTCGTCGGTGAGGATCGACTCGTCGGCGTTGAAGACGTAGAGGAACGGCTTGATGGTGAGCAGCGAGAGCTCGCGCAGCAGTTCGCCGTCGATCTTCTTGCCCGCGGCGAACAGGGTGGTGCCCGCGTCGAGGAATTCCTGCGCGGTCTTGGCGGCGTCGAGCAGGGGCTTGCGGTCCTTCTTGACCTTGGCTTCCTTCTCGAGGCGCGGGATGGCCTTCTCGAGGGTCTGCAGGTCGGCCAGGATCAGCTCGGTCTCGATGACCTCGATGTCGGCGGCGGCGTCCACGCGACCGTCGACGTGCACCACGTCGTCGTCGGCGAACACGCGCACCACCTGGCAGATGGCGTCGGCCTCACGGATGTTGGCCAGGAACTTGTTGCCGAGGCCCGCGCCCTCGGAGGCGCCCTTCACGATGCCGGCGATGTCGACGAACGACACGACGGCGGGCACGATCTTCTCGGAACCGAAGATCTCGGCCAGCTTGTTCAGGCGCGGGTCCGGCAGCGGGACCACGCCGACGTTGGGCTCGATGGTCGCGAACGGGTAGTTCGCGGCCAGCACGTCGTTCTTGGTCAGCGCGTTGAACAGCGTCGACTTTCCGACGTTGGGCAGGCCGACGATTCCGAGGGTGAGGCTCACGAGGAGCAGATTCTACGCGGTGCGCACCGCGACCGGCCCACCGGAACCCGCCCCGGCTCCCCCGCGCGGGCACGACCTCGCCCAGGTCGGCGCTCCGTTCGTTCACCGCAGGCGCCTGGAAGTGGCGCCCTCACGCGGTGACGGCGCGCAGCCTGGTGGCGCCCAGACGATCCGCGCGGGCAATGACGAGGGTGTGCAGAGCGCGAGCCGCGGCGGGACCGACGGGAGTCACCACCACGAGCACCTGACCGGTACCGTCCGGTGCGGCCAGCATGTCGTAGGCGACGGGGATGTCCCCGACCTCCCGATGACGGATCACTTTGGTGCCGAAGCTGCGTTCCCGAACCGTGTGGTCGTCCCACCAGGCAGCGAATTCGACACTGCCGCATCGCAGTTCATCGACGAGGCGGTCCAGTTCATGGTCGTCGGGGTAGCGCGTGCGATTGCGCCGGAGGTGCCCGACGGTCTCGCGCGCGACCTGTTCCCAGTTCAATTGCAGGGCGCGGACTTCTGGATCCAGAAAGATCATGCGGGCACTGTTGGCCGCGGCGCCGGTACCGAAGCCGTCGCCGAACAGTGCCGCCGCGGCGTCGTTGCACGCGAGCACCTCGAAGCGGTGGTCCATGAGGTAGCCGGGCCACGGCAAGCTGTCCAGAATCAGGCGCAGCGACGCCCGTACCGGCCCCGGAGTGTGGGCGACGGGCGGCGCCTCGCCACGCGCGAGCAGGTGCAGGTGTGTTCGCTCGGCCTGCGCAAGCCCCAGTGCGTCCGCGAGCCCGTCCAGGACACCCGATCCAGGAGTCCCAGCCCGGCCCTGCTCCAACCGGATGTACCAGTCGACGCTGACCGCCGCCAGCTGCGCGACCTCCTGGCGTCGCAGGCCAGGAGTGCGACGACGGCTGGTCTCGGGCAGGCCGGCCGCTTGCGGACTCCTCCGTTCACGTGCGGCGCGCAGGAATGCACCCAGCTCGCTGCTCCGTTGCGCGGTACTCATGGGTTCGATCATCACCCGGCACCGAGTCGATCGCGAATCAGCGTGGCATCGGGCATACCAGGCTCGACACGATCTCCCCGCCGGCTCCTGACCGCGCGAACGTGGTCCGCGACAACACCACGTATCGAAGGAGCCGATCATGACCATCGCCCGCACCCTGGCGAGCATCGCACTGCCCGCCGTCGCGCTGTTCACGACCGCCTGCGGCAACGCGAACCCGCAGGCAGCACAAACGGCGGACGCGTCGGCGCCGACCGAGGTGCGGTCCTACATTCCGCCCGGGACCCCCACGTTCACCGTCACCAGTCCCGATCTGCCCGACGGCTCGGTCTTCCCCGCCGCAGGCTTCGCCGCGACGCTCGGCTGCACCGGCGCCGACCAGGCCCCCACTATCGCCTGGTCGGGCGCACCGCCGACGGCGAAAAGCTTCGCACTGACCATGTTCGACCCCGACGCCCCCACCGGCTCCGGCTTCTGGCACTGGTTGACCTGGGATATCCCGGCCACCACGTCCAGCGTGACGGACCCGGCACCGGTCGGCGCCGTCGCGGGCACCAACACCGCGGGCGTCACCGGCTATCTGGGCCCCTGCCCGCCGATCGGCGATCCGGACCACCACTACCGGGTCAGCGTCCTGGCCCTCGATACACCCAGTTTGGGTCTGCCGCCGACGACTCCGCCCGCGCTGGTCACCTTCACCATGCGAAACCACATCGTCGGCGAAGGTCATCTGACGGCCCTCGCCCGGCGATGACGGCCACCCGACCCCGCTCCCTGGCCGGAGCGGTTCGACACGATCAGGGAACCAGGACGACCTTGCCCAGGTTGGCGCGCTGCTCGATGACCGCGTGCGCGGCGGCGGCGTCGTCGAGGGCGAACTCGGCGTGCACGACGGGGTGCAGCAGGCCGGAGGCGTAGAACTGCCACACCTCCTGGCGCAGGTCCTCGTAGCGGGCGGGGTCGCGCTGGGCGAGGCGGCCGATGCGGAAACCGGACAGTGTCTTGCCGCCCGCCAGCAGGTCCTCGGTGTCGATGAGTCCGCCGCCGGTGCCGTAGGTGACGACCCGTCCGCCCTCGGCGAGTGCGCCGAGCGCGGCGCCCAGCCCGGCGCCGCCGACGCCGTCCAGGGCGAAATCGGCCTGCTTGGCGGCCTGCAACTGGTCGTAGGTGACGACCTCGTCGGCACCGAGTCCACGCACGAAATCGCCCTTGGCCTCGTCGGACACCGCGGCGACGACCCAGCCCGCACCGCGGACCCTGGCCAGCTGCACGGCCAGGTGGCCGACACCACCGGCGGCGGCGGTGATCAGGGCGGTCTCGCCCTCGCGCGGCGCCGCGGTGTCGAGCGCGCCGAGCGCGACCAGACCGCTGCGCATCAACGCGACCGCGTCGACCGCGGAGGCGCCGTCGGGAATCGCGGACGCCTGATCGGCGGGCAGCACGACGTATTCGGCGTAGGCGTCGGCGCACAGGCCGACGACGCGGTACCCGGGGGCGTATCCGTCCACACCGTCACCGACCGCGACGACCTCACCGGCCACCTCGGCCCGCAACTGCTGCGGGCCGCTGATCCGCCGGATCGCCGACAGGGTGACCCCGATCGCCTCGACCCGGACCAGCAGCTCACCGGGACCGGCCACCGGCACCTCGGCCGCGACGACCTCGAGCACCTCCGGACCACCGCTGCGCTCGTACCGAACTCGCCGCATGACACCTCCTGAGATTGGGCGAAGGCGCAACGGTAACCGGACGAGTGCGCGTAACCACAGCTCACGGACCTGTGAGTGCTAAATCTCACCGCCGCGCAACGGGCGCGGAGAGCACCTTCACAGGATGATTACCCGGCGCAGGCACCCCTGACGCGTGCGTCACGCCACACCGGCACCCGCCGATCGCCCGGCATCCGAGCTGCTGCCGGTCAGGTAGTCGGCGCCCCTCCGCGCCGTGGCGCCGATCCTGCTGCCCGCCGGCCCGGCGGTCGATGCTGTAGTCACCGCACACATGTGCTCCTGATCCTCGCCCCGCCCTCGAAGCCCTGGTCGCCGCGGCCGTCTCCGGCGTAGCGTGACCGTATGGAGGCGACCACGGAGGTGGTGACCGCGGCCCCCGCGCCGATCCTCGCGGCGTTCATCGATCGCTACATCGGTTACCGGCTCGCGGGATTCGAACCCGGCCTGCACCGGGGCCTGCCCTCACGGCACATGACCTTCATCGTCGCCATCGGCCCCACGATCGACGTCGTCGAGCAGACCGACCCGCACCAGGCTCCCGGCAACTACCGCTGCGTGCTGAGCGGCTTGCAGGCGACCCCGGCGATGATCGCGCACACCGGTTTCCAGGAAGGCGTCGCGATCGAGCTGACTCCGCTGGGCAGCCGGGTCCTGTTCGGGATGCCGGCGAGCGAACTGTGGGACGTGTCGATCGAATGCGCTGACGCGAGTGGACCGTTGGGCGATCAGCTCGCCGATGCCGTGCAGTCGCAACCGGATTGGCCGGGCCGCTTCGCCGCCTGCGATCGCGCGCTGACCGCGGCCGCGCGCTCCGAAGCCCTGGCAGGCCCCGAACTCACCTGGGCCTGGCGCACGCTGGTCGGCACCGGCGGCACCTGCGAGATCACGCCGCTGGCCGCACGGATCGGCTGGAGCCGCCAGCATCTGACGCGCAAGTTCACCGCCGAGTTCGGCGCGAGCCCGAAACTGGCGGCGCGGATCATCCGTTTCGAACGGGCGCGGCGGATGCTGGCGAACACACCGTCGTATGTCTCCATCGCCCAGGTCGCCGCCGCCTGCGGCTACTACGACCAGGCGCACCTGAACCGCGACTTCACCGAGCTCGCCGGCTGCGCCCCGACGACCTGGCTGGCCGAGGAGATTCCATCCGTCCAAGACCCGAACGCCCCCGCAGCGGAAGGCTGAAGACATGGACACCTCAACCAACACCCAGACCACCGTGTGGCCCTGCCTCGCCTTCGACGACGCTCGCGCCATGATCGAATTCCTCACCACCGCCTTCGGTTTCGAAGTCGCGGCGGTCTACGCCAGAGAAGACGACGCGTCGGTCGTCGAACACGGCGAACTGCGCTGGCCCGCGGGCGGGGGCATCATGTTCGGCTCCACCGGCCGCGACGACAGCCCTTTCGGCTCCCGCCCGGCCGGCGTCGCCTCGCTCTACCTGGTCACCGACGAACCCGATGCCCTGCACGACCGCGCGACCGCGGCGGGCGCCCGCATCATCCGCGGCCTGCGCGACGAGGACTACGGCTCCCGCGGTTTCAGCGCCGCCGACCCCGAAGGCAACCTCTGGAGCTTCGGAACCTACCGCGGCGAATGACCAGCTGAACAAAATTTCATCTTGGCCGCGACGGTGAGTGATCCTGTCCGGCGTGCTGGGCCGATCGGCTACGTTGTCGATGTTTCACCCAAGGCTCTGCGCGTTATACCAGGAGAGTTGACTGATGGCGACCATCGAATATCTGCGGACCGATCCGGACTTACCTCCGGTCGGTGTCGTCGATCGCACGCCGATCACGCCCGCCAAGAAGGCCGTGTTCGCGGGGATCGCCGTACTCGGCGCCATCGCGTGGACGATCCTCGCGTTCGTTCGCGGCGAGTCCGTCAACGCGGTGTGGATCGTCATCGCGGCGGTCTGTACCTACATCATCGCGTTCCGGTTCTACGCGCGGTTCATCGAATGGAAGATCACCAAGCCGCGCGACGACGTCGCCACGCCCGCCGAGATCTACGACAACGGCAAAGATTTCATGCCGATGGACCGGCGGGTGCTCTACGGTCACCACTTCGCCGCCATCGCCGGCGCCGGACCGCTGGTCGGCCCGGTGCTCGCCGCGCAGATGGGTTATCTGCCCGGCACGATCTGGATCGTGGTCGGCGTCGTGTTCGCCGGCGCGGTGCAGGACTACCTGGTGCTGTGGGCATCCACGCGCAGGCGCGGCCGCAGCCTCGGGCAGATGGCCCGCGACGAGCTGGGCGCGGTCGGCGGTGTCGCCGCGATCGTGGCGATCCTGGCCATCATGACGATCCTGCTCGCGGTGCTGGCGCTGGTCGTGGTCAACGCGTTGGGCGAGAGCCCGTGGGGCGTGTTCTCCATCGCGATGACCATCCCGATCGCCCTGTTCATGGGCGTGTACCTGCGGTTCCTGCGCCCAGGCAAGGTCGGCGAAGTCTCCGCGATCGGCATCGTGCTGCTGCTGGCGGCGATCGTCGGCGGCGGCTGGGTGTCGGAAACCGAGTGGGGCGCCGACTGGTTCACCCTCTCGCGCACCACCATCGCCTGGTGCCTGATCGCCTACGGCTTCTTCGCCTCGGTACTGCCGGTGTGGTTGCTGCTGGCCCCGCGCGACTACCTGTCGACGTTCATGAAGGTCGGCACCATCGTGCTGCTGGCAGCGGGCATCCTGATCACCATGCCGGTGCTGAAGGCGCCCGCGGTCTCCGAATTCGCGCATTCCGGAACGGGTCCCGCCTTCGCTGGCAGTCTGTTCCCGTTCCTGTTCATCACCATCGCCTGTGGTGCGCTGTCGGGCTTCCACGCGCTGGTTTCCTCGGGCACCACGCCCAAACTGCTGGCCAAGGAATCCAATGCCAGGATGATCGGCTACGGCGGCATGCTGATGGAGTCGTTCGTCGCGGTGATGGCGATCATCACGGCCTCGATCATCGATCAGCACCTGTACTTCGGCATGAACGCGCCGCTCGGTCTCACCGGCGGCACCCCGGAAAAGGCTGCGGCCTACACGAATACGCTCGGCCTGTCCGGCCCGCCCGCGACGCCCGAGCTGTTCGCCGACGCGGCCTCCGACGTGGGTGAGAACTCGATCATCTCGCGCACCGGTGGCGCCCCCACCCTGGCGGTCGGCATCTCCGAGGTCTTCCACAAGTTCCTCGGCGGCGAGTCGATGAAGGCGTTCTGGTACCACTTCGCGATCATGTTCGAGGCGCTGTTCATCCTCACCACGATCGACGCGGGTACCCGGGTCGCGCGGTTCCTGGTCTCGGACGCGCTGAGCAACTTCGGCGGCGGGTTCACGAAGTTCCGTGATCCGTCGTGGCGGGTCGGCGCGTGGCTGTGCTCGCTGCTGGTCGTCGCGGGCTGGGGCGGTGTGCTGCTGATGGGTGTCAACGATCCGTTCGGCGGCATCAACGCGCTGTATCCGCTGTTCGGCATCGCCAACCAGCTGCTCGCCGCGATCGCGCTGACCATCGTGCTGACCATCATCGTCAAGCGCGGCCAGTGGAAGTGGGCCTGGATTCCCGGTGTCCCGCTGGCCTGGGATCTGCTCGTCACGATGACCGCGTCGTGGCAGAAGATCTTCTCCGAAGATCCCAAGCTCGGCTACTGGAAGCAGCACAGCCTGTGCCAGGCCGCCAAGGAAGCGGGCAAGGGCTGTCTGACGGCGAAGACACCCGAGCAGGTCGACATCGCGATCCGCAACACCTTCATCCAGGGCACGCTCTCGATCGTGTTCGCGGTGCTGGTGCTGATCGTCACCGTGGTCGGCGCGATCGTGTGCGCGCGGGCGATCCGCACGGGCACGGTGTCGAGCACCGAGTCCGAGGAGCAGCCGTCGAAGATCTTCGCGCCCAGCGGTTTCGTCACGACCGCCGCGGAGAAGGACGTGCAGAAGGAGTGGGACGTGCTGATCGCCGAGGGCAAGGTGACAGCGCCCGGATCGGCGCACGTGTCGTGAGTGCGTCGCGGGATGCGGACGGCCGGTTCATCGGATCGGCCGTCCGCTCCCCGGCGTCCCGGCCCGATGCCCGCGCGCTGCTGACCCGGCTGTGGGGCGGCGTGCGCGGGGTCGCCCGGTGGTACAGCGCGATCAACGGCGGCCAGGACTATCAGCGCTACGTCGACCATCTGCGACGCACCCACCCCGGGTGCCCGGTGCCGAGCGAGCGCCAGTACTGGCGCGACCGATACGACGAAGCCGAGCGGAATCCGACCACTCGCTGCTGCTGACACTGATTCTCCGCGTCTGTTCGGGAGCGGCAATGCCAACCGGACGACCCCGGGATAAGTGGCCGATTCCCGCTAGCACCCCGCTGTGGATGCGGGCATTGTGGAACCCGTGACGATCACGGCGATGGACTTCGAGCGCTGCTACCGAGCGGTGTCGACCCGGGACTCCCGCTTCGACGGGCAGTTCTTCACTGCGGTGCGCACGACCGGTATCTACTGCAGGCCCTCCTGCCCGGCGATCACTCCCAAGCGCGCCAACGTCTCGTTCTTACCGACCGCGGCGGCGGCTCAGCAGGCCGGGTATCGCGCCTGCCGCCGGTGCCTGCCGGATGCCGCGCCCGGGTCGCCGCTGTGGAATGTGCGGGCCGACCTGGCCGCACGGGCCATGCGGTTGATCGGGGACGGGGTGATCGAGCGGGGTGGTGTTCCGGCGCTGGCCGCGACCCTGGGCTATTCGCAGCGTCAGCTCACCCGGGTGCTCACCACCGAGCTCGGCGCGGGTCCGCTCGCGCTGGCCAGGGCACATCGCGCGCACACCGCGCGGCTGCTCATCCAGACCACCGAGATGCCGATGTCCGACATCGCCTTCGCGGCCGGGTTCGCGAGTATCCGCCAGTTCAACGACACCGTGCGCGAGGTCTTCGCGGTGAGCCCCACGACCATGCGGACCGAATCGCGCCGTTCCCCGCGCTCGGACGTCGTCGCCCCTGCCACCCCCGGCCTGCTGACCTTGCGGCTGCCGTATCGGGAGCCGCTCGACACCGGCTGGCTGGCCTGGTTCCTGTCGGCGCACACCGTGCCGGGCATGGAGGTGTGGGAGGACGGCGTCTACACGCGCAGCCTGCGCAAACCGCACGGGCACGCGACGATCCGGCTGTCGTTCCAGCCGGGACATGTGCGGGCCGAGCTCGCGCTGCGGGACATGCGTGATCTCGCGCCGACGGTGGCGCGGGTACGTCATCTGCTCGACCTGGATGCCGATCCGCAGGGCATCGACGATGCGCTGGGAATCAGCGATCCGGCCCCGGCCGGGTTCACGCCGGGCATCCGCGTTCCCGGCTGCCTCGACGGGCCGGAGTTGTTGCTGCGCACCATGATCGGTCAGCAGATCTCCGTGCAGGCGGCGGCCACGCACACCGCGCGGTTGGTGGCGGCGCTCGGCGAGCGGATCGACGGGGCGGTGCCCCAGCTGTTCCCGACGCCGTCGGCGATCGCCGAGCGCGGCGCCGAGGTGCTCACCGGACCGGCGCGACGCATCGCCGCCGTCGTCGCGGCCGCGCGGGCCATTGCCGACGGGGAACTGGCCCTGCACACCGGCCGCACCGCGGCCGACCTGCGCCGCGATCTGCTCGCGCTCGACGGAGTCGGGCCGTGGACCGCCGACTACGTGACCATGCGACTGCTCGCCGATCCGGACATCCTGCTCGGCACCGACCTGGTGGTCCGCCAGGGCGCGACCCTGGCCGGCATCGCACTCGACAACACCACCAGGTGGGCGCCGTGGCGTTCCTACCTGTCCATGCACCTGTGGAAGCGGGCGCTCGCGCATCGCGGCGCCGTGCTCGTCCACGCGTGAACCTTCGACTGGAAGCGAAACATCATGACTGCCACCATCACTCGCCTCGCCGACGTCGCGACGGTACCCACGCCGATCGGGCCGTTCACGGCCATCGTCGACACCGACGGCGCGGTGCTCGCCTCGGGCTGGACCGGCGATCCGACCGAGCTGGCTCGCGTCGTCCACTCCTCGCTGCGTCCCACCGAACTGCGGCTGCGGGATTCCCTCGGCGAGGTCACCCAGGCGGTGACCGACTATCACGACGGCGATCTGACCGCGATCGATGCGATCGCCGTGCGCCAGCACTCGGGTGAATTCCTCACCCACGCATGGGAAATCCTGCGCAAGGTGCCTGCGGGTGAGCCGGTCACCTACACCGAGTTCGCAGGGCTGTCCGGTCGGCCTGCCGCGACCCGGGCCGCCGCGAACGCGTGTGCGCGTAATGCGGCGGCGCTGTTCGTGCCGTGCCACCGGGTGTTGCGGATCGGTGGTCAGCTGGGCGGGTTCCGCTGGGGGCTCGATGCGAAGCGGTGGTTGCTCGCGCACGAGGCTCGCGGGTCCGCGGCTGACGTGCCTGCGCATCGGTAGCGGGCTCGATGCGCGGCGGTGGTTTGTGCTCCGGCCGCTGGATTGCCGAATCGTCGCAATGGATAAGTCCAGTATCTCGTGATTGGCTCTTTCATGAGGTCCAGTAGGACCGGATGCTGGTACGCATGCTCACTCGTCGCCTGATCGCGCTCTACACCGGTCTGTGGTTGTACGGGACGTCGATGGCGGTGATGATCCGGGCCGGGCTCGGGCTGGATCCGTGGGACGTCTTCCATCAGGGTGTCGCCGCGCACGTGCCGCTGAGTTTCGGCGCGGTGACCGCGGTGACCGGCCTCGTCGTGCTGCTCGCCTGGATTCCGTTGCGGCAGAAGCCGGGGCTCGGGACGGTCAGCAATGTGGTCGTGATCGCGATCGCGGTCGACGCGGGGCTGTGGCTGATCCCGGCGGCCGAGGCCCTGTGGGTCCGGGTGGTGGCGATGGTCGTCGCGGTGATCGTGAACGCCGCCGCGACCGTGCTCTACATCGGCGCCGGCATGGGTCCGGGGCCCCGCGATGGACTGATGACTGGACTGGTCGCCCGCACCGGCTGGCCGGTCTGGTCCGTCCGCACCGGCATCGAGGCCTCGGTACTGATCACCGGCTGGCTGCTCGGCGGCAGCGTCGGGATCGGCACCCTGGTCTACGCCTTCGGCATCGGGCCGCTGATCCAGGTCATGATTCCGTACGTCGACGGGTGGTTGCCCGGATTCGCCGCGAAGCCGCAACCGCAGCCCGTCGCCGCGTGAGCCCCGCCCTCACGAGCCGAGCAGCTGGTCGGTCAGCGCGCCGGTGACCCATTCCTGCCAGTCCTGCGCCGACCAGCCCCGCTCGCCGACCAGTAGCCGGTAGGTCTCCGGCGCGGTGAGGGCGAGCGCGATATCGGCGCCTCTATCCACCGAAACACCGTCGCGCAAACTGGTTTTCGCCGACAGCTCGGCCACGAGTCGCCGCTGTACCGTCAGCCGCTGCGCGAGATTGGTCTGCCAGATCTCGGCCAGTTCCGGATCGGTGGCGGCGGCGGAGCGCACCACCTCGAGCATGGCCGCCACCCTGGCGTGGATCTGCGCCGCCGCGGCCACCTGCAGCCGGATCTGCTCGGCCGGCGGCGCGGCGACCGCCTCGGCGAACCACGGGCGGTCCATCGTCGCGACCGGTTCGGCGTCGCCCGCGATCTCGGTGTCGAGCAACTCGAGCAGGATCGCGCGCTTGTTCGCGAAGGTGAAATACAGCGTCTGCACCGCCATGCCCGCCCGCTCGGCGATGGCTTTCATCGTGGTGGCCGCGTACCCGCGGTCGATGAACAACTCCTTGGCCGCGCTGAGCATCCTGGCCCGGTTGGCGATGGTCTTGGCCGCACGAACCCCGGCGGTGCGTTCCGTCATGCCCCGATCCTACTTGACTAGAGCTCAACTCCAGTGACATTCTCGCTAGAGCACTACTCTAGTGAAAGGTTCGGTCATGTCCGGTTCCCTTCCGTCACCGCGCGAGCGGTTGATCCTGCTGCTCATCACCGCTGTCGAACTCGTCGTCTTCCTCGACACGACGGTGCTCAATGTGGCGCTGCCGACCATCGGCGCCGAGCTCGGCCTGACCGAGTCCGGGCTGGGCTGGGTGACCAACGCCTATCTGCTCGCCTTCGGCGGCTGCCTGCTGCTCGGCGGCCGCACCACCGATCTGATCGGCGCGCGCCGCATGTTCGCGCTCGGGCTCGGCTTGTTCACGCTGGCCTCCGGCCTGGCCGGGCTGGCGCCGTCGGCGGCGGTACTCATCGGCGCCCGCGCCGCGCAGGGGGTCGGCGCCGCGCTGCTCATTCCGGCCCAGCTCGCGCTGCTCACCGCCGTTTTCACCACGCCGGCCGCGCGCAACCGCGCGTTCGGGACGTGGAGTGCGATGGGCGCGGCGGGCGCCGCTCTCGGTACCGCGCTCGGCGGACCACTCACCGATGTCTTCGGGTGGCCGTCGATCTTCCTGATCAATGTGCCCGTCGGGGTGCTCGCGCTCGCCGGAATCCGGCTGCTGCCCACCGACACTCAGCCTGCCGGAGCGGCCCTACGGCAGCTCGACCTGCCCGGCGCGGTCACCGGCACGCTGTCGTTGCTGCTCATCGGCTACGGCATCGGCGCACTGGGCGCTCCTGATCAGGGTGCGCGTCCGATCGCCCTGCTCGGCGCGGGCTTGCTGCTGCTGATGGTGTTCGTGCTGGTCCAGTTGCGGAGTCCGCATCCGTTGATGCCGCTGTCGATGTTCGGCGTGCGGCAGGTGAGCGGGTCCGCGGTCGTCAACTTCCTGGTCGGGGCCGCGCATGTCCCGGTGTTCGCGCTGCTCGCCCTGTATCTGCAGCACACGCAGCACTACAGCCCTACCCTGTCCGGGCTCGCGGTGCTGCCGGTCGCGGTGGTGAACATCATCGTGTCGCGCACGGTCCTGCCCGCGATGCTCGACCGGTTCGGCGCGCGATGGGTGCTCGCGGCGGGACTCGGGCTGCAGGCGCTGGCCATGCTGCTGTTCGCCCGGATGCCCGAGCACGCGGGCTACGTCGTCGATGTGCTGCCGGGGGCGATTCTGCTCGGCATCGGACTGCCCGCGGCGTTCGTCGGGGTCACCCAACCCGCCGTCACCGCGGTCGGGCCGAAGGAGGCGGGCACCGCTGCCGGGATCGTGAACACGGCGGGCCGGATCGGGTCCGGGATCGGTGTCACGGCGCTGTTGCTGCTGGCCCAGAAGGTGACCGAATCGTCGGCGGCCGGACCCGAGATCGCCTATCGAACGGGGCTGGCCATGGCGTTCCTCGCCGCGGCCGCGCTGGCGGCGGCCGGCTCGGCGCTCGCCGTCGCGATGCTGCGGGACACCGGTTCAGGCGACGGTGGCCTCCAGCCGGGAACCGGAGCGGCCACGGACGACGTGGAGCCTGCTGGGAATCCGCTGCCGCATCTCGTCGACGTGGCTGACGACGCCGACGACGCGACCACCCGCGCGTAGTTCGTCGAGGACGCCCATCACCGCGTCGAGGGTGTCGGCGTCCAGGCTGCCGAATCCCTCGTCGATGAACAGCGTGTCCAGGACGAGACCGCCCGATTCGGCGGCGACCACATCGGCCAGGCCCAGGGCGAGAGCCAGTGAGGCCATGAAGGTTTCGCCGCCGGACAGGGTCTTCGCGGAGCGGATGGCGCCGGTGTAGTCGTCGCGGACGTCGAGACCGAGGCCACCGCGTTTGCCGCGCGGTCCCGCCTTGTCGGAGTGGACGAATTCATAGCGGCCACCGGACATCCGACGGAGTCGCAGTGATCCCGCCACCGCGACTTCCTCGAGGCGAGCGGCAAGCACATAGGAGCGCAACGACATCCGTCGATTGTTCTCGCCACGCCCCGCGACCACCTCGGCCAGCGTCGCCAGTTCGTCGAAGTCGCGCTGCTTGGGCGCGATCCGCTCGACCTCGCCCCACAGCTGGGTACCGAGCTGTTCCAGCTGCGCGACCCGCTCCGCCGCCGCCGACTGCGTGGCGACCGCTGCGGTGAGTGCGCTCTGGGCTTCGGCGAAGCGCTGTTCCAGCGCGGTCAGGTCGCCGGGAACCTGTTCGGCGACCGCCTGGATCTGCGGTTCGGCGAGCACCGCGTCGGCATGGGCGCGGGCCCGGTCGGCGGCGACGAGTTCGGCTTCGATGGCCGACTGTTGCTGCGCGGTGCGGGCGACGGCGGTGACGACCTGGGCGTAGGCGGTGAGGACGGCGACGTCGTCGCGTGGCGGTGCCGGTTCGGTCTCCGGCTCGGGTTCGTCGTCGACCAGGTCGTCGAAAAGGTCGAACAGCGTGGGCATGTCGACCGCCGATACGGCGGGTGCTCCGGTGCCGTCGTCGGCCACGGGAGCATCCGGTTTCGCCTCGGCGGGCGCGGCTTGGGCATTCCCCGAGAGGTCGGCTTCCTCGAATCCTTCGGGCACGAAACCGGCTGCACGGGCGAGGTTTTCGACGCGGGTGGCGATCTGCCGGACGGCGTCGCGGGCGGTGGATTCCTCGAGGCGGGCAGCGCGCAAGGCGGTGGTGGCCGTGATGAGGGCTTCGAGGCGGGTGGTGCGGGTGTCGACGGAGTCGTCGGCGCCCGCGGCGGTGCGCAGGCGGAGGGTGAGTTCGTCGAGTCGGATGCGGGTGGCGGCGATGGTGGCGGTGACCGTGCCGAGGCGGGCATCGAGGTCGCGGGACTGCTCGTGCAGGGCGGTTTCCTCGGCGCGCAGGGTGTCGAGGCGGGTCGTGAGGGCGGGGACGCGGTCGGCGGTGTCGGCCGCGTCGTCGAAGCGGTGGGTGGCGGTGCGGACGGCATCGGCCAGGGTGACCGGGTCGGCGTCGCCGCCGCGGGCGGTCAGCGCCTCGATCTCGCGTTCGATGACGCCGATGCGCTCGGCGATCCGGTCGCGGGCCGCTTCGGCCGCCTGCTCGGCAGCGGTGGCGGCATCCTCGGCGTCCTTGGACACCGCGTCGTCGGTCGGGCGCGCGGGGTCGGGGTGCTCGGCGGACCCGCACACCGCGCACGGTGCGCCGACGGCCAGCGCGCCCGCGAGTTCGGCGGCCATGCCCGCCAGTCGGCGCGAGCGCAGGTCGAGCACGCGCTCCCTGGCATCGAGATGGGTCCGCCGCGCGGTATCGAACTCGGCCTGCGCCCGATCCAAAGCCGGTCGCTGCTTGGCCAATTCGACGGCGGCGGCTGCGGATTCCTGCCACTTGCCGAGTTCGGTGCGCAAACCGGGCAGGGCGGCGGCCGCATCGGTCGCCTCCCGCAACTGCTCCCCCGCCCCGGCGATCACGGCGGGCAACTCGACGCGGCGCCGAGCCAGCGCGGTCGCCCGCTCGGTCAGGCGAGCCGCTTCGGACTCGTGCGCGGCGAGGTCGGCGGTGAGCTGATGGGCAGTCTCGGCATCGGCCCGCACCTCACCGAGCACACCGAGAAGGGCATTCCACTGGCTGACCGCGCCATCGAGATCGCCCTCGACATCCCGAACACGGAGGGGGTCGACAGCCCACCCGGCACCCGGCACCGATCGACGTGCAGACTGCGCATCGTCCGCGTCGGTTGAGCCTCCTGGGGCGACTGATCGGCTGGGCTGCCTGGCGCCTGGACCTGATTGCGCGGGCCGTCCATCCGACGCGTCGGCCGAGACATCAAGGCGCACAGCGGCATCGGCCGGCTCGTCGAGAACGACCGTCAGCAAGTCGATACCCGCGATGTCGGCAGCCGCCTCGGCACCCAGCTGGACGGCCAGCTCACCGGCGACAGTTCGGGCCGACGACTCGGCGCAGCGCAGCGCACGGACCGCCGAACGCGCCTCGTCGATGGCGTGCACCACCGGCTCGGCCCGACGCGCTTGTTCCAGTTCGTGTTCCAGCTCGGCGCGGCCGGGAGCGGTCGCGGCGTAGGCCGCCAGTTCCGTGCGGGCAGCTGCCATCCGGGCGTGGAGTCCGGCGATGCGGCGCTGCTCCTCGGCCTCGGCGCGAGCTTCGGCCGATTCCTTGTGTCGCAGTTCGGCATTCGCGTTGGCTTCGGCCAGCACGGTGCGTGCGACCGCCAGCAGATCTTGCGACCAGCTGACCGCGTCGAGAACGCCGACCGACTCCGAACCGCTGTATCCGGCGGCCATCCCGACCTTCGTGATGAGCCGGTCGATGCCCTGCTTGCGCGAGTCGAGGTCGGCCGCGGCCGCACGACGACGATCCGCGAGCCACTGTTCGGCGGTGCCGAATCGCTGGGTGTCGAAGAGCTTTTCGAGCAGCTTCTCGCGGTCTTCGTTCTCGGCGCGCAGGAATCGGGCGAAGTCGCCCTGCGGGAGGAGCACCACCTGGAAGAACTGGTCGGCGCTCATGCCGAGCAGTCGCAGCACCTCGTCGCCGATATCGGTGAGCCTGGACAGATTCTCGCCCGAGCCGTCGAGCCATTCTAGGGTGCCCTTGGCCTGGATCTCCCTGGTCTTGGTGCCATCCCGGCTCGGCCGTTCGAAAGCCGGGCTCCGGGTGAGGCGAAGACGCCTGCCACCCAGGGTGGCTTCCAGGGTGACGAGCGGCGGTGTCTGCGGGTCGGCGTGATCGGAGTGCAGTCGCTTGCTGTCGCCCCGTGCGCCGGGCACGCGGCCGTACAGCGCGAACGCGATCGCGTCGAGCACGGTGGTCTTGCCCGCGCCGGTATGCCCGTGCAGCAGGAACAACCCGTCGGCACCGAGCGCGTCGAAGTCGACGACGGTGCTGTCGGCGAACGGACCGAAGGCGACCAGCTCGAGTCGATGCAATCTCATGCCGCACCACCGGCTACCGCGCGGGACACGGCATCGATGCACCGACGATCAGCTCCACAGCGCGGAAGGCTCACGCGGACACTTCCATGGCATCCGTGCCGTCGATGTCCCGTTCCGATTCGGCACGCCCCGAATCGGTTTCACGCACCGCGGCCGCCAAGGCTCGCTCCACCCACACCATCTCCCCCTTGCTCGGTTCCCCACGCACGTCGGTCAAGAAACTCGACGCCACCTCGGTATCGCGGCGGCCGTGCACCCGCTCGCGATAGTGCAGCTCCGGATTGCCCTCGGGGCGAGCCCATTCCACGTGCACCGCATGCGGGAACCGCTCGCGCAGCTTGCGCATGGGGTCGACCGGTCTGGTGCTGTCGGTGAGGGTAGCCGAGACGTAATGCTGTTCGGCGTCGGCGAATCCGGCTTCGGCGAGCAGTTCGTCGAGCGTGCCGGTGAGCCTGCTGAGCCCGCGCACCAGCGGCAGATCGTGGCGGTGCACCGCGGCCAGTCCGTCGGCGTCGAGATCGATGATCCAGACCGCCTTGCGGTGGGAGTTCTCGGCGAACGAGTACGGCAGCGGAGAACCGCTGTAGCGCACCGATTCCGACAGGGTCTGCGGCGAATGCAGGTGACCGAGCGCCACATAGTCGATGCCGTCGAACGCCGACATCGACACCGTCTCGACACCGCCCACCGAGATCGACCGCTCCGAACCCGTCGCCTCCCCACCGACGACGAACGCGTGCGCGAGCACCACCGTGCGTGTGCCCGGCCTGCCGGCAAGATCGGCGCGAATGCGGCCCATCGCGGCGTCGAGGATCTCCGCGTGCGACCGCGCCTGCGGCACACCCAGTTCGGCGCGCGTGATCTCCGGCTCCAGATACGGGATGCCGTAGAAAGCCACCTCGCCGTACGCGTCGGCGAGCAGCACCGGCCGGTCGGCGTCGGACACCCGGGTGCACAGATGCAGCCCGCCCGCCGCCGCGAAGCTGGCGCCCGCACCGAGCCGGGCGGGGGAATCGTGGTTGCCCGAGGTCGCCACGATCCGCGCGCCCGCGGCCCGGATCGCCTCGAAGCCGCCGTTGCAGACCGCGATGGCGTCGGCATTGGGAATGGACCGGTCGTAGACGTCGCCCGGCACCACGACCACGTCGACGGACTCGGCCGCGACCAGGTCCGCGATCGATGCCAGCACCCGCGCCTGATCGGCTAGCAGGTCGACACCGTGGAAGGTGCGCCCGATGTGCCAGTCGGAGGTGTGCAGGATCCGCATGCCGCGAAACTTAGGCCACACCCCTGACAGAATTCAATCGGCGCACCACACGCGTGTAATTCACCGGCGTGGCGTCCGGCGCGCCCCCACGCCGGGTTGCTCGCTGATTGCGAGTTTGTCGGTGGCCTCGGGCACTATCGCCGCTATGACCGCCTCGATGCTCGTCGCGCTCGTCTTGGTATTCGCTGCCGGGTTCGGTCTCGGCTGGTTGGGGCATTCCGCCCGGGGCGGGCAACGCGCCGCCGCGGCGGAGGCCAGGCTGGCCGCCGCCGGGGACAACCAACGGTTGCTGCAGCAATCGCTGCACGCGGCGAACGAGGATGCGGCGCGCAGGCATTCGGCCGCGATCGGGGCGATGGTCGATCCGCTGCGTACCGCCGTCGGCGCGCTGGAACAGCAGATCCGCCAGGTCGAGCATCACCGGATCGACGCGTACTCGGGATTGCGGGAGCAGGTCGCGGGGATGCAGCGCACCTCGCATCGGCTCTCCGATCAGACCGGTCAGCTGGTCGCGGCGCTGCGCGCGCCGCAGGTCCGCGGCCGCTGGGGCGAGATCCAGCTGGAGCGCGTCGTCGAGTTGGCGGGCATGACCAGGCACTGTGATTTCGACACCCAGGTCCACCGCGCGGGCGGCGACGATCGCGGCGGGGTACGGCCCGATCTGGTGGTGCGGCTGGCGGGCGGCAGGCACATCGTCGTCGACGCGAAGGTGCCGTTCACGGCCTATCTCGACGCCGCGACCACCGACGACCCCACCGCGCGCGACCAGCTGCTGGCCCGCCACGCCAAGCATCTGCGCGCCCACGTCGACCAGCTGGCCGACAAGGCGTACTGGGCGGCCTTCGATCCGGCACCCGAGTTCGTCGTCCTGTTCGTGCCCGGCGACCCGTTCCTCGACGCCGCCCTCACCACCGATGCCGGGCTCCTGGAGTACGCGTTCGGCCGGAACGTGATCCTGGCAACCCCCACTACGCTGATCGCGCTGTTGCGCACGGTCGCGTTCAGCTGGCGGCAGGAAGCGCTGTCCCGCGATATGGCAACGGTGCAGCAATTGGGCAAGGAGCTCTACACGCGGGTCGGCAAGGTGGCCGAGCATCTGGACAATCTCGGGGTGAATCTCGGTAAGGCAGTAGCGGCTTTCAACGCGACCGTCGGCTCCGTGGAGTCACGGGTGATGGTCACGGCACGCCGGATGCACGATCTCGGGATCGCCGATCAGGAGCTCCCCGCAATCCGGTCGACCGAGGCCAGACCGCGGGTCGTGGCCTTCGCCGACGCCGAGGATCGCCGCTGAGATCCCCGTGCCGCAGCGCCTGACGGCGCGTTGTGCGGTTAGTGTCATAGGCGTGGCTGCTTCCCAACGTGCGCGACCCCGGGTGCCCGCGCCGCAACGTTCGATCATGCCCTCGGTGCCCGGCATCCCCGCCTGGGCCGCGATTCTGCTTGCCGCAGGCATGACGATGTTCGGGTTCCTGATCGACGGGCTCGGGGGCGAGACCTACCCGACCGGCACGTTCTCGGCGCTGTATGTGCTCGGCTGTGTGCTCGCCGTCTGCGCTGTGCGGTTCCGCGGCCTGTTCTCCACCATGGTCATGCCACCGCTGCTGCTGTTCGTCGCGGTGCCGCTGGCCTGCCAGATGCTGGGTGGGCGCGCCACCACCTCCATCAAAGACGTGCTGATGAACCTCATCATCCCGCTGGTGGAGCGCTTCCCGACGATGATGCTGGCCACCGTGCTGGTGCTGGCGATCGGCGGCGCCCGGATCGCGGTCGGCAAGCGCGCCCCCGCCACCGCACGGCCCACCACCGAACGCCGGACCGAGCGTAAGACCGAACCCAACCCGGCCAAGCGACGCAGGCCGGAAACCCTCGACGACGCGACCCGCAGGCGTACCCGCCGCGCCACCGCCGTCCTGGACGACCCGGCCACCGAAGTCGACATGGCCGGCCCGGCCCGCCGCGCCCCGCGCGCGACCGACCCCAAGCGCGCTCCCGCCGCGGCCAGGACACCGCGATCGGGCCGTGGCGGCGCAGCACCGCGCGAGGCCGAGCCGGCGCGCACGCCGCGCCGACGGGCCGACCCACAGCCGCACCCGCAGCCGACTGTGCGCTACCGCGACCGCGCCGACACCGGCCGCACCGAACGGCGCAGGCCCGACAACGTGTGAGAAAACGAAGAATCCCCGCCGCGATCTCGCGACGGGGATTCCTTCTTTTCTGTCTCTGTCAGCCCTGCGACGCGGCATCGCGACGCGCGGCGCGCAGCTCACGCGGCAGCGAGAACACCAGCGTCTCGTTGGCCGTCGTCACCGGCTGCACCTCGCCGAAGCCGTGCTCGGCCAGCAGGTCGAGGACACCGGTCACCAGGATCTCCGGCACCGACGCACCCGAGGTGATGCCGATGGTCTGCACGCCGTCGAGCCACGCGAGGTCGACTTCGCGGGCGTAGTCGACCAGGTACGCGGCACGTGCGCCCGCGCCGAGGGCGACCTCGACCAGGCGCACCGAGTTGGAGGAGTTGCGGGAGCCGACCACGATCACCAGATCGCATTCGGGCGCCATCGCCTTCACCGCGGTCTGGCGGTTGGAGGTGGCGTAGCAGATGTCGTCGCTGGGCGGATCCTGCAGCGTCGGGAACCGTTCGCGCAGCCGCTGGACCGTCTCCATGGTCTCGTCGACCGACAGCGTGGTCTGCGACAGCCAGATCACCTTCGCCGGATCGCGCACGGAGACCTTGTCCACCGCGTCGGGGCCGTCGACCAGCTGCACGTGCTCGGGCGCCTCGCCTGCGGTGCCCTCGACTTCCTCGTGGCCTTCGTGGCCGATCAGCAGGATGTCGTAGTCGTCGCGGGCGAAACGCTTGGCTTCCTGGTGCACCTTGGTGACCAGCGGGCAGGTCGCGTCGATGGTGCGCAGGTTTCGTTCGGCGGCGGTCTCGTGCACGATCGGCGCGACGCCGTGGGCGGAGAACACGACGAGCGCGCCCTCGGGCACCTCGTCGGTCTCGTCGACGAAGATCACGCCGCGCTCACGTAGCGTCTCCACCACGTGCCGGTTGTGCACGATCTCCTTGCGGACGTAGATCGGGGCGCCGTGCTTCTCCAGCGCCTTCTCCACGGTCTCGACTGCGCGGTCGACGCCTGCGCAGTAGCCGCGCGGCTCAGCCAGCAGCACGCGCTTGCCACCGGCAGCGGACGCGCCCGCGGAGCGCGTGATACCGACGTTCAAGGGAATTGCCGAGGTCATGATCCACAGCTTACGTGCGTCGCGCGGGCGGGATCAGGGCGGATCAAGGGGCGAAAGTCACATCGGGGCAGCTTGGACCTTTGCATCACAGGCGGTTTGCGGCAGGCTGGGACCATGTTCCGTCCTCCGTTCGTGGCCAGGGTCGCCGCCGGTGCCGCTGTCTACGCCTTAGAAGAGACCCGGCGGTTACCCGTCGCCGCGGTCAATTTCCCGATCACCGCGCTGAGCCGGGTGCTGCAGACGACCATGCACGTGCAGCAGTTCGTCACCAGCCTCGCGCTCAAGGGTGACCTCGTGTTCGAACGTCTGGGTTCGACTCCGCAGGAGCAGCCGGAGTGGGCCACCTTCGACGAGGACATCGCGCCGGCGCCCGCGGTCGCCACCAACGGCCATACCAGCCGCTTCGATCTGTTCACCGAGGAGCGCCCGGTCGAGCAGACCAACGGCAAGGCCGCGCCCGCGTCGCTGCTGCTACTCGAGACCGTGGCCGAGGCCGAGGAGCCCGCCGCCGAGCCGGAGCCCGAGGAGGTGCAGGCCCCCGAGGTCGCCGTCCGCTACGACTACCCGGCGATGACGCTGGCCCAGCTGCGCGCCCGGCTGCGCATGCTGACCGTCGAGGAACTGGCGCAGCTGCTGGCCTTCGAACAGCAGACCCGCGCCCGCGCGCCGTTCGTCACCATGCTGACCAACCGCATCGCGACGGTGCAGGCGCAGTAGGGCTCTCCCTCCGACTTCGATGCGGCCGCAATCCGCGCCACCGGCGCCGGTTGCGGCCGCTTTTGTTTGTGTCGGTAGCGCCGCGTATACCTGACATATGACTGAGGACGGCTCCGGCACTCCCGCCCCGGCGGCCTCCGGCGCTGCCACGCAGGCAGGCGCACCGGGCAGTTCGGCGGAGCAGCCGTGGCCGGTGCGTTCGGTCGCGGTGAAGGTGGCGCAGTGGATCGACCGGCTCGGCAGTGTGTGGGTGGAGGGGCAGGTCACCCAGATCAATCTGCGGCCCGGCACGCGCACCGCATTCCTGGTACTGCGCGATACCTCGGCGGATATGTCGCTGTCGGTGACGTGTGATCCGGAGTTGTTGCGGCGCAGTCCTGTTCCGCTGACCGAGGGCAGCCGGGTCGTCGTCTACGGCAAGCTGCAGTTCTTCACCGGGCGCGGCACGCTGTCGCTGCGGGTCACCGAGATCCGGCCCGTCGGCATCGGCGAGCTACTGGCCCGGATCGAGCGGCTGAAGTCGCTGCTGGCGGCGGAGGGCCTGTTCGATCCGCGACGCAAGCGGCCGCTGCCGTTCCTGCCCGGCACTGTAGGGCTGATCACCGGACGGGCCAGCGCCGCCGAACGCGATGTGCTGACCGTCGCCCAGAACCGTTGGCCCGCAGTCCGTTTCGTGGTGAAGAACACCGCGGTGCAGGGACCGACGGCGGTGCCGCAGATGCTGGAAGCGCTGACCGCGCTGGATCGCGACCCGGCCGTCGACGTGATCGTGCTCGCCCGCGGGGGCGGCAGTACCGAAGACCTGCTGCCGTTCTCCGACGAGGCACTGTGCCGGGCTATCGCCGCCGCGACCACCCCGATCGTCAGCGCGATCGGCCACGAACCTGATGCGCCACTGAGCGATCTCGTCGCCGACGTACGCGCCGCGACACCCACCGACGCCGCCAAACGGATCGTCCCCGACGCCGCCGCCGAGCTCGCGGGTGTGCGCGAGATGCGGGCCCGCTCGGCCGCCGCGCTGCGCGGCTGGGTGCAGCGCGAGACCCACATCATCGCCCAGTTGCGCTCGCGCCCCGTCCTCGCCGATCCGCTGCGCGAGCTGCGCCACCGCCACGACGAGGTGGAGCGGCTGCGCCTGGCGGCCCGCCGCACGGTCGAGCAGACGCTGCGCACCGAGTCCACCGCGGCCGTGCACCTGCGCGAGAAGCTCACCGCCGTCGGTCCCGCCGCGACGCTGGCCCGTGGCTACGCTGTCGTGCAGCGCGTCGCCGGACCGGAACGTCACGTGGTCCGCGCGATCGAGGACGCCCCCGCGGGCAGCCAGCTCCGCATCCGCGTCGCCGACGGCGCGATCACCGCCGCCGCGCTCGGCACCCAGCGCCTGACACCCGCCACCGACGACAAGGGGAAATGATCGTGCCCGACGCCGGAACCGAGCCTGCCGACACCCTCGCCGAGATCGCCGCCTTCGGCTACGAACGCGCCCGCGACGAACTGGTCAATGTGGTCAAGATGCTCGAGCAGGGCGGCCTCGACCTCGACGACTCGCTCGCCCTCTGGGAGCGCGGCGAGGCACTGGCCACCCGCTGCGAGCAGCATCTGGCCGGTGCGCGCAAGCGAGTGGAGGACGCCATCGCGTCGCACGCCGACGACGCAGGCGAGTAGATCGACCCCGCCGGTGACCTGCGGCTAGGCCGAGCCCGAGGACGCCAGGCAGCTCGGGACACTGCCCGAGCTGTCCACATATCCGGCCTGCAGCATCTTCATCAACCGGCACAGGGCTTCGGCCGCCGCCGAACCCGTACCCGCGACCTGCGCCGCGGGTGCACCGGTGACCGGCGCCGCGGACGCGACTCCAGCGGGCGCAAGCAGCGCGGCCGCCGTCAGGACCAGGGCAGCGACAGACTTCTTCATGCGGGACTCCTCCGGCTACGACCAACGCTGCCGGAGACGGTAAGCGCCGTCACCGACCGGTGGAACCCGGCAGTTCTGCGGGCTCGACAACCGGTATTCAGCGTGCGGAGCTCACTTCGACAGCGGCTGCGCGGTGGTGACCGCCCGCGCCAGCGTGGTGAACGCGGCCTCGTCGCCCGCGCCGGTGATCAGCACCCGGACACCGCCCAGGTCGGCGATCCAGGCGGACTCCTCGGTCGGCTCGGCGTAGACGACCCACTTCTGCCCGCCCACATCCTGCGTTCCGGTGGCGTAGCGCGAGCCGAGCACGTGCCTGGCCAGCGCTTCCTCGGAGGCGGAGCTCTGCGAGAGCCGCAGGTAGGTGCCCTGCGGGGTCAGATAGCCGATGGTGCTCACCGGACCGCCGCCCGCGGCGACGATGGTTTCGCGACTGCCCGAGTTCGACACCCAGTCCTGCGGGAGCTCCGGCTTGCGGATCGGGAACGGCAGCGACTTGGCGTCGGAGCGCAGCGCCGAGTCGGCGTCGAAATGCGGCACCTGACCTTGCGTCGGGCCGTTCGTGGCCACCGTGCACTGGCTCGCGGCGCCCGCCAGCACGATCGCGATCAGCACCAACGGGATCAGCGACCAGAACAGGTCGCGATAGTCGTTGAAGATCCGGTGCTTCTGCTGGGCCACGGCTACCAGTATCCACTCGACGCCGACCAGGCCTGTCAGCGGGCATCCGAGGAGGTGGTGCACGACCGTGCCAGATCTGAATGCGACAATTGCCCCCGTACACCAACGCCAAGGAGGCACTCCGCTATGACGGCATCTTCGCCCGCCCCCAGCCGCCGCGAGGCACCCGACCGCAACCTCGCACTCGAGCTGGTACGTGTCACCGAGGCAGGCGCGATGGCAGCGGGCCGCTGGGTCGGCCGCGGAGACAAGGAAGGCGGCGACGGCGCGGCCGTCGACGCCATGCGCCAGCTCGTCAGCTCCGTCTCCATGCGCGGCGTCGTCGTCATCGGCGAAGGCGAGAAGGACGAAGCGCCGATGCTGTACAACGGCGAATTGGTCGGTGACGGTACCGGCCCCGAGGTCGACTTCGCCGTCGACCCGATCGACGGCACCACGCTGATGTCGAAGGGCTCCCCCGGCGCCATCGCGGTGCTCGCGGTCGCCGAGCGCGGCGCCATGTTCGACCCGTCCGCCGTGTTCTACATGCACAAGATCGCCGTCGGCCCCGACGCCGCGGGCTCGATCGACATCACCGCCCCAATCGGCGAGAACATCCGCCGCGTCGCCAAGGCCAAGAAGTCCTCGGTCTCCGACCTCACCGTCTGCATCCTGGACCGCCCCCGGCACGCCGAGATCATCCAGCAGACCCGCGACGCCGGCGCCCGCATCCGGCTGATCTCCGACGGTGACGTCGCCGGCGCCATCGCCGCCGCGCGCCCCGAGTCCGGCGTCGACATCCTGGTCGGCATCGGCGGCACCCCCGAGGGCATCATCGCCGCCGCCGCGCTGCGCTGCCTCGGCGGCGAGCTGCAGGGCATGCTCGCCCCCAAGGACGACGAGGAGCGCCAGAAGGCGATCGACGCGGGCCACGACCTGGACCGCGTCCTCTCCACCACCGACCTGGTCGCGGGCGAGAACGTCTTCTTCTGCGCCACCGGCGTCACCGACGGCGACCTGCTGCGCGGCGTCCGCTACTTCGGCGGCGGCGCCTCCACCCAGTCGATCGTCATGCGCTCCAAGTCCGGCACCGTCCGCATGATCGACGCCTACCACCGCCTCACCAAGCTCCGCGAGTACTCCTCGGTGGATTTCGACGGCGACGACAGCGCCAACCCGCCACTGCCGTGATGTGACGGGCCGCGCACCCCGGTGCGCGGCCCGATCCTTGATCGACCCCAGCACGGTTCACTACGGTGGCTAGCAGGGTTCGAGGGGACGGGGGAAAGGCGTGGGTGTCATTGATGTGGACTCGGGGCGATTGCGGTCGGAGATCGCGGCGTTCTACGCCGGGTTCGGAGCGCCGAGCGAGCTGACGGCGGCGTTCGAGTCCTCAGCACTGCTGGTGCCGTTGACCGGCCCGGAAGACCGGGTCTTCACGTTGGAGTCCGGCGGTATCGCCTGGCTATGCGCGTTCACCGGCGTCGCTGGTCGCGACCTTATCGTATCCGCCGTAGGTGTAAGTAGCGACCGGTGGCACAGGTGGCGCGGCCAAGGCAGGTGCCACTGTTGTCGACAAAGCCTCCGATGCCGCTCGAAGTTTCACTATGACGAAGAAAGATGGTCATACAGTCCATCAGCGAATGCGTGGTATCTCGATAATACCGTCGTGCGAGTCCCCTTCCCCAAAGGAACATGGTAATGCTGATTACCCTCGTAGCCGATATGACACCTGGCGCCTCCGGAATAGTCAGATCGCGCACCGGCGAATGGCCTGCCACCTGGCGCGGGATAACTTCAGGACAACAGGGGATCCAATGCGATGTCGAGGTTGCAATCGGCGATGAGCCAGTCGATCTCCAAACCTTCCAGAAAAATGTCCCCGCCAAGGGCATATATGTGCAGGATGGTCGGCTGACAATTTGTGGCACTCTGTCAGTCCTCGAAGACGGAATGGCCGCCCTCGACCTTGAACCTGGCTCGATTCTCATCGAAACAACTGACACGATTTCGCCATCGTATTCAGGCCGGGTCGCATGCATACATCCCGAACAGGTCCTATTGTTCCCGACCGACATTTGACAGCATTTCAATGTGAGGTCCAGCTAGTTGATGCAGCAACTGCCGCGCCAGCCCGCTCGTGCAATGGATTGCGAAGGTGACTCCTTGACATGACAACCCCGGAACATCGCGACTACGCAGCGTCCAAGATCAGAAAAACTACGTGGGGGTCCATCCGCGCCCTCGAAGATGGGTCATTCGAAACTGCGTGGCATTTGACGTTTCATACACCGCAAGATCCCAAAGAATCCGAAGTGTATCGCGACGACAGGATCGGGTTTCAAGCTGCGCTCAATATCACGGACCAATTTGCCGCAGAGCTTCTTGTCACCACCCGAGACAGCGCCATGTCGGCCGCGTACTATCCGCCGACATTCAAGAGCTTCGGACTGGTCGACGATACAATTGCAGAACTTGCCACGATCGAGGGCCATCCAAAGGATTGGTACGCACCCTTTCGGGACAGGAAATAGAATCGACCCGATCGCAATCACTGTCAGTAATATGCATTCCGCGCACAATCACCCGGACGCAGGGGCGATCATCGAGAACAGCTCGATCCTCGAAGTAGTCGAGATTCAGTCCGCACCTTCTGCGCAGGCAGTATGCGTTGTCCGATGCCTGAGCGGAACCGTCGAGGTTGGCGATATCGCGACATCTGGCGTGATGCACGATGGCAACAGAATCTCCCTGAGCCTCGAGGTCTCGGTGATGCTCCGATACGGCATGCGCTGTGATCTGCTCGATCCACCACACAGCGCGCTGCTGCGCCTCTCGGGCGTCGTTCCGAACCAGTTTGTCAACGCGAGCAGACTGTTCCTGACACGCGCCGGATCAATGCCAGAGAAGTGATCACACGACGAGTGGTCAGCTAGAGCGCGTGTTACCCGCTGCTCAGGTCGGCATTGCTGCTGGTACAGCCATGCCCCCGCCAAAGCACGCTGTCCTGAGCCGATCGCACCCACGTCGCCGCCTGGCACAGACCCGTTCTTGCAGTGACGCGCAGCGGATGGATAGTCGGACCCGCCTCACAATCCGATCTATTCCTCACCTCGCTGTGGGATTTTGCGCTGGTGTGGGAGCACCATTCGCATCGATCTCGTCCTAGGGTCGACGTATGGCTGATGACGACGTGCAGTACCGCATCGAGCACGACACGATGGGTGAGGTTCGGGTCCCGGTGGACGCCCTGTGGCGGGCGCAGACGCAGCGGGCTGTGGAGAACTTTCCGATCAGTGGGCGCGGCCTGGAGCGGGCGCAGATTCGGGCGCTGGGGCTGCTGAAAGCTGCTTGTGCGCAGGTCAACAAGGATCTGGGGCTGCTGGATCCGGGGAAGGCCGACGCGATTGTCGCCGCTGCCAACGAGATCGCCGAGGGGCGGCACGACGATCAGTTCCCGATCGATGTGTTCCAGACCGGCTCGGGCACCAGTTCCAATATGAACGCCAACGAGGTGATCGCCTCGATCGCGGCACGTAACGGCGTGAGCGTGCACCCCAACGACGACGTGAACATGTCGCAGTCGTCCAACGACACCTTCCCCACCGCGACGCATCTGGCCGCCACCGAGGCTTTCATCACCGATCTCGTTCCCGCGCTGGAACATCTGCGGATCGCGCTGCTGGACAAGTCCGAGCAGTGGCGCACCGTGGTGAAGTCGGGCCGTACGCATCTGATGGATGCGGTGCCGGTGACGCTGGGCCAGGAGTTCGGCGGCTACACGCGCCAGATCGCGGCGGGCATCGAGCGCGCACTGGCCACCCTGCCGCGCCTGGGTGAGCTGCCGATCGGTGGCACCGCGGTCGGCACCGGACTCAACGCGCCCGCCGGGTTCGGCACCAAGGTCGTCGCGGAGCTGGTGCGCACCACCGGAATCGACGCGCTGCGCGAGGCACACGACCACTTCGAAGCCCAGGCCGCGCGCGACGGGCTGGTCGAGGCCTCCGGTGCGCTGCGCACCATCGCGGTCAGCCTGACCAAGATCGCCAACGACATCCGCTGGATGGGTTCGGGCCCGCTGACCGGGCTCGGCGAGTTGCAGCTGCCGGACTTGCAGCCGGGTAGCTCGATCATGCCGGGCAAGGTGAATCCCGTACTGCCCGAAGCAGTTACGCAGGTGGCGGTGCAGGTGGTCGGCAACGACGCGGCGATCGCCTTCGGCGGGGCGAGCGGGGCCTTCGAGCTCAACGTCTACATCCCCGTCATGGCCCGCAACCTGCTCGAGTCGATCCGCCTGCTGGCCAACGTCTCCCGGCTCTTCGCCGACAAGTGCGTCGTCGGCCTGGTGGCCAACGAGGAACACCTGCGTACCCTCGCCGAGTCCTCCCCGTCGATCGTCACCCCGCTGAACTCGGCCATCGGCTACGAAGAAGCCGCCGCTGTCGCGAAACAAGCTCTGCGCGAGAAGAAGACGATCCGCCAGACGGTGATCGACCGCGGCCTCACGCCGGACAAGCTCTCCGTCGAGGAGCTCGACAGCAAGCTCGACGTGCTGGCGATGGCCAACGTGGACCGCGACTCCTGACACGACGAACGGCCGTCACCTCGTGCGGTGACGGCCGTTCGCACGAAAGATCAGGCCAGGTGGGCCAGTTCGGCGCGAGCCTTCTCGCCCGCTTCGGTGAAGTCGGTGCGGGTGAAGATGTTCCAGCGCTCCAGCAGCGGCTTGAAGACCAGCTCGGCTTCGTTCGCGCGGTCGTAGATGCCCGCCTCGGCCAGTGCTTCGTCGCTGGAACCGCCGCCGGGCAGGTCCACGTGCGGGACACGGAAGGCGGCGACCTGGTCGGCGATGGCGCGCACGGCCTGGTCGGGGACCAGGTCGAGGGCGGCGGCGACGAGGGCGGCGAAGAACTCGGCCTGCAGTTCGTCGTCGGTGGCCAGCTTCTCGGCCATCGCGGTGACGACCAGGTTCTCACCGAGGGCGGCGGTGTTGCGGTGCCGGATCGCGGCGGCGAGCTCTTCGAAGGCGCAGGTGGCCAGCACGTCGATGAGGTGCAGCGGCGGACGGTTGAAGCCGTCGGTCATGTGCGCCATGCGGGCCCGCTCGAGCGCGACCGGATCGACCGCGCGCGTCACCATCAGGTAGTTGCGGATCATGATCTCGTGGCGGTTCTCCTCGGCCGTCCACCGGCCGACCCAGCGCCACCACGGGCCGGTGCGCAGATGCTTGCCGAGCTCACGGTGGTAGGACGGCAGATTGTCGGCGACCAGGACGCTCACCGTCAGCGCGAGCTTGGCGGTCTCGCTCAGCTCGGACTGTTCCGGGGTCCAGTCGGTGCCGCCGAGGAAGGCGAAGTTGCGGCCGTCCGCCCACGGCACCAACTCGTGCGGCTGCCAGCCCTCGGCCACCTCGAGGTGCCGAGCCAGGTTGGTTTCCACCACGTCAGCGAGCGAATCCAGCAGCTCACGGTCGGTCATAGTTTTCTGCACCCCGACAACCTAGCGGTTCGGCCGTTGGCGCGGGGACCTGAGCCGGTGTTCAGGTCCCCACGCGCACGAGCTAATTCTTGGTCACCGTGGTCTCGCCGTTGACCCAGATGATGGTGCCACCGGTGAAGTCGCTCTGCTTGCCACCGGTGATGTCCTTCTCGTCGCTGGTCGGGTAGCCGAGCGGACCGTTGGCGCCACCCTCGTCCTCCCAGGCCTCACGGATGTCGCCCCAGACGATGTGCGCGCCGGCGTCCTTGCTCCAGTAGATGGTGCCGCCGACGAAGTCCTGGTACTCGCCGCCGTCCGGGCCTGCCTCCTGGGCTTCCTCCGGCGCGCCGAGCGGGCTGCTCGCCCCGCCGACGGCGACGTACTTCTTGTACACCTCACCGGAGACCGTGATGTCGCCGTTCGGAGTGGAGATGGTGGTCGACTCGCCGGCCGCCGCCGCGGTGGTGGTGGGCGCACCGGTGCCGGTCTCGGTGGCATCGGGCGTCGTGGTCATCCCGCCGTAGCCGCCTTCGGCGGTGGTGGTCGCGCCCGGGCCGCCGATGACCGAGGTGACGGTGCCGACGGTGTCCTTGGCCGTGTCCTTGTCGTCGTCGCCACAGCCCGCGGCGAGCAACAGTCCGGCGGCCGCGATGACCGCGGCGCCTCCAGCGGCAGTACGTCGAGCGAAGTGGTTCATATCCATCCTCTCGCGAGTGGCCCCCCGGGGGCACGCCACCGGAATGGAGCCTGGCCGACATCCGCAACGGCCCGGCGGAACATTGTTCGCCGAGCCGTTGCTGGATTGGTGTCGCCGCGGATAATACCCACAGTTCGCCGTAATCAACCGGATTCAGGCGGTAACGCGGCCCGATTGCCGGAGATCAGGCGTTCGGTCCGTACTCCTCCAGCATCTCGGTCACCAGTGCCGCGATCGGGGACCGCTCGCTGCGGGTGAGCGTGATGTGCGCGAAGAGCGGGTGGCCCTTGAGCTTTTCGATCACCGCGGCCACCCCGTCGTGCCTGCCGACCCGCAGATTGTCGCGCTGGGCGACATCATGGGTGAGCACCACGCGCGAGCCGGTGCCGAGGCGGCTCAGCACCGTCAGCAGCACATTGCGTTCGAGCGACTGCGCCTCGTCGACGATCACGAACGAATCGTGCAGCGAGCGCCCGCGAATGTGAGTCAGCGGCAGCACCTCGAGCATGTCGCGGCTGAGTACCTCCTCCATCACCTCGCGGCTGGCCAGCCCGTCGAGCGTGTCGAAGACGGCCTGAGCCCACGGGCCCATCTTCTCGCTCTCCGAACCGGGCAGGTAGCCCAGTTCCTGGCCGCCCACCGCGTACAACGGCCGGAACACGACCACCTTGCGCTGGGTCCGCCGTTCCAGCACGGCCTCGAGCCCGGCGGTCAGCGCGAGCGCCGACTTACCGGTGCCCGCGCGGCCACCCATCGACACGATGCCGATGCTCTCGTCGAGCAGCAGATCGAGCGCTATCCGCTGTTCGGCCGAGCGGCCGTGCAGGCCGAAGGCCTCCCGCTCCCTGACCAGCTGGACCCGCTTGTCGGCGGTGACCCGGCCCAGTGCGCTGGAGCTGCTGCCCAGCAGGCGGATCCCGGTGTGGCAGGGCAGTTCCCGCGCCTCGTCCAGGTCGATCACCGAATCGGTGTAGAGCTGGTCGATCTGGGAGCCCGCGACGTCGAGTTCGACCATCCCGCTCCAGCCGGAGGTCACCACGTCCTGGGCGTGGTACTCGTCGGCGGACAGGCCGACCGCGCTCGCCTTGACCCGCAGCGGGATGTCCTTGGACACCAGCACCACCTCCTCGCCCTCGGCCGAGAAGTTCAGCGCGCAGGCCAGGATGCGGGAATCGTTGGTCTCCGAACGGAATCCGGCGGGCAACACCGAGGGGTCGGTGTGGTTGAGCTCCACCTGCAGCGTGCCGCCGTCGGTGCCGATCGGCAAAGCCTGATCGAGCCTGCCGTGGTTGACCCGCAGGTCATCGAGCATGCGCAGGGCTTCCCTGGCGAACCAGCCGAGTTCGTGGTGGTGTCGCTTGGCCTCCAATTCACTGATCACGACCAGCGGTAGAACCACCTTGTGTTCGCCGAACCTGGTGACGGCCCAGGGATCCGAGAGCAGAACCGAGGTGTCGACGATGAAAGTCTTGCGACCGGAACGCGAGGGGCGGGCCCCCTTCTTCGAGGCCGAGGCCGTGTGCATCGCGGGGGCGGAAACGGAGCGTGCAGCAGTCACGGTGGGCTCCTTATGTGTTCGCACGGCACCCGCGCGAACGATCTCGCTGGACCGGTCCGTCCTGGTAGGCGGTGACGCGCTGGTCAACCGCCACGAGGGCCGGGTGCCGGCCCTCTCGCACTGAGTTGCTCAGTCACGGTCAGGACCTCCCGTACGAGCCACAACGACGCGGCCCGCATCACCGACGCTACCGTCCAACTGTCTGCCGCGCTGCCGGACAGCCGGACGTGTCCGTGAATTTGTCGTTAACCGGCGCCGACGCACAAGGTCTGCCCCCGGGGTGCCGCCGAGGGTTACAGTCGAAGCATGTCCGAAGACCAGGATCTGGAGAAACTGTCGTCGAAGGAACTGCACGATCGTGCGGTGCGGACGGCCGTGCGGCACGGCGATGTGAAGTTCCTGTGGCGACTGCTCAAGTCCATCCCGGCCGCCCAGGCCGAGGCGGGCGAGCTCGGCGAGAGCGAGGCCGATATCAAGTACGTGCTGCCGATGATCGACGGCTACATGCACGCCGGCGACGGAAAATTGGCCGATGTCCTGCGGCCGACCTACCTGGACTACTTGAACAAGCACAAGTAGCCTGGCGCGTTCAGCGGCGCAGGATCGCCCGCGCCGCGCCTACGACGGTGCCGCGCGCCACGTTGCCCATGCTGAAGTGGTCGTCCCACAGCACGATCCGGCCCTCGCGCAGTTCGAAGGTGCCGCTCACCCAGAACCCGATCCGGACCGGGCCCACGCGCAGATAGTCGGTGCGGTCGGTGAGCACGATGTCGCCGTTCTCGGCGATGTGGTGCATGTCCGCCGCGAATCCCAGCTGCGGCCGGTTCAGGCCGCGCAACAGGGCAGCGACCCGATCCTTGCCACGCACGGTCGGCAGGCCGGTGTTCTTCCAGACGATCGCCGGATCGAGCAGATCCAGCGCCTCGTCGAGGGTGCCGAGTTCTAGCGCTGCGAAGAACTCGCGCACGACGGTGACAGCGTTCTCCGGCAGTTCCGGCTGGTCGGTCATGATGCGAGCCTAAGACGTTCACCCTCGACAGGCCAGACCCCGGCGCTATCGATCCGCCCGTTGCGCGATCAGCACGGCGAGGCCGTCCAGGATGCGGTCGACGCCGAAGCCGAACGCGGCGCCCGGCGCGGCCGCCGGGGAGACCGCCGCCGACTCCTCCGCGAAGGCCGCGCGCACGGCGGGAAAACGGTCGCCCGCCGCGGTCATCATCGCGGCGAACTGCTCGGCGAACCGCATCGCCGCATCGCCGCCGCCGACCGATTCGACCTGTTGAGCCAGGCTGCGCGCATGCCCGTTGAGCAGCACGATGGTGTCGAGCCGTTCGGGGCCGGTCAGCCCGGTGCCGTCGAGGGCGGTGAGCGCGGCCTCGGTCCAGCTCATCTCGTTCGGGCCGATCGGGCGGATGCCGAGGGTCAGTTCGATGGTCCAGGGGTGGGCGCGGTAGCGCTCGAAGATCGCCTCGACCCAGTGTCGCAGGCCGCTGCGCCAGTCGACCCGCGTGCCGTCGGGTCCCGGCGGTTCGCCCATCGCGGCGTCGAGCATCAGCGCCGTCAGCTGTTCTTTGCCCGGCACGTACCGGTACAGCGACATCTTGGTGAAGCCGAGTCGCTCGGCCAGGCGCTGCATCGACAGCGCGGACAGCCCCTCGGCGTCGACCAGCGCGATGGCCTCGGCGACGATCCCGTCCAGGGTGAGCGCGGGTTTCGGTCCGCGTTTGGGGCGCGCGGTGGTGCCCCACAGCAGTTCGACGGTGGTCGGCGGCGGCATCGACCCCTCCTCTGGTTGACGTAGAACTGTGTCTACCATACTCTTATTCGTGTCCACCGGATACAGATTCCGATGGACACAGATTCCTAGCGAGGAGCACACCATGCGCAACCAGACCGTTCTCATCTCCGGCGCCAGCATCGCGGGGCCCGCGCTCGCCTACTGGCTGCATCGATACGGCTTCACCGTCACCGTCGTCGAGCGCGCTCCCGCGCTGCGCCCCGGCGGTCAGGCCGTGGACTTCAAGGGCCGGACGCACCTGACCGTGCTCGAACGGATGGGTGTCCTGGACGCGGTCCGCGCCCGCCGTACCGGCACCACCGATACGGTGTTCGTCGACGACGAGGGACGCGAGCTGGCCGTCCTGTCCGGTGACTTCACCGGCGGCGACGTCGAGATCCTGCGCGGCGACCTCGCCGAGATCCTGTACGAGAAGACCTCGGACTCCGTCGAATATGTCTTCGGCGACACGATCACCGAGCTCACCGAGACCGCCGACGGCATGCGGGTGCGGTTCGAGCACGGGCGGCCACGCACCTTCGACCTCGTCGTCGGCGCGGACGGAATCCATTCGCGGGTAAGGAAACTCGCGTTCGGCCCCGAATCGGACTTCGTGCACCACCTCGGCCACTACTACTGCGTGGCGGGCACGAGCCGATGGAGCGACGCGAGGGTCCCCCGCGAACGAGCCAGGGCCTTCGCCCACAACACCCCGGGCAAGCTCGCCATCGACGGCGGTTCGAAGGCACAGCAGATGTACATGTTCACCAGTCCCGCACTCGATTTCCCCCGCGACGACGCCGCCGCGGCCCGCCGCATCATCGAGTCCACCTACGCCGACATGGGCTGGCACACCCCGCGCATGCTCGCCGATCTGGCCGGCTTCGACGACATCTACCTGGACTCGATCAGCCAGGTCAGGATGAACGGGGCCTACACCCGCGGGCGCGTAGCCCTGGTCGGCGACTCCGCCTACGGCAACACCCTCGCCGGTTTCGGCACCGGACTCGCCGTCGTCGGCGCCTACGTCCTCGCGGGCGAACTCGCCACCGCCGCAGGCGATCACGTCACCGCCTTCGCCGCCTACGACCGGATCATGCGCCGCTACGCCAAGATCGCGGGCAACACCAACGCCGGCACCTTCCTCACCCCCAAGACCGCCCTCGGCATCAAGGCCCGCAACTGGTTCCTCGGCTCCCGCCTGTTCACGCTCATGCTGAAATACGGCGACAAGGCCGCCAACGACATCGATCTGACCGATTACCCGGCGCATGTCGTGCGAACCACGAGCTGCGGACCAGAGCGGCCGTGACAACGACGCGCGATCAACCCCACCTAGCCGGGAACGATCTCGAAAACCGGATGGGTGCGGGCATTGTCCAGGAATTGCTGCGGTGACGAGTCCACATCGACGTCCAGGTAGGGCAGCACGAAGAACCGTCGATACAGCGCCACAAGGGGTTTCGGGACGCGTGGCGGCCCGGACAGCAGCGACGCCCGGAACACCTTGGCCGCTTGATCGACGGGTAACTCCGCGGCCCGCACGGTCTCGACGTGTTTGCCGTGACGCAGCGTCGCCTGTCCTTGTGCCGCACGCAGGTTGCGTACCCAGTTCACCGTTCCGTAGGAGGCCACCAGGTAACGCCGGTCATCCTGTTCGAACACTGCCAGTGGCGTCTCGATCGCGCGGCCGGTGCGCCGTCCTGGCACCGTGAGAACCCGGAAGGTCCACATCGGCAATCCAGCGCGGATCACGGTCCGCATCCAGGCGTTGGACGCCCGGACGCCCCACCGTGCTCGATACGGCTTGGCCATGAGTCGAGCCTACGGCTGCTCGCGCGTCGCTCTTGACTTGGAGTGCACTCCAGGTCATATCGTCGGCAGTATGAGCATTCGTCTCGGTTATCAGATGCCCAACTTCAGCAACACGTCCTCGGTGCGCGAGCTGTTTCCCACGGTGATCGCGCAGGCCAGGGCGGCGGAGGCGGCCGGATTCGACGCCGCCTTCGTGATGGACCACTTCTACCAGCTACCCGGTATCGGCAGCCCGGATGAGCCGATGCTGGAGGCCTACACCGCGCTCGGCGGGCTGGCCACCGCGACCGAGCGAATCCAGTTGTCCGCCTTGGTCACCGGCAACACCTACCGCAATCCCGCGCTACTGGCCAAGACCGTCTCCACGCTCGACGTGGTCAGCGGCGGGCGTGCCGTCCTCGGCATCGGCGCGGGCTGGTTCGAGCTCGAGCACCAGCAGTACGGCTTCGAGTTCGGCACCTTCACCGAGCGGTTCCAGCGACTGGAAGAAGCCCTGCAGATCATCGCCCCGATGCTGCACGGACAGCGGCCCACTGTCGACGGCAAGTGGTACCACACCGAGAACGCGATGAACGAGCCGCGCGTCCGCGACGACCTGCCGATCATGCTCGGCGGCGGTGGCGAGAAGAAGACGTTCGCGCTGGCGGCACGTTTCGCCGACCACCTCAACATCATCAGCAACGCCTCCCTGCTGCCGCAGAAGGTCGAGGCGCTGCACCAGCGCTGTGCCGAGGCCGACCGCGATCCGTCGACCCTCGAGACCAGCTTCCTCGCGTTCGTGATCGCCGACGAGGACGGCGACCGCGCCCGAAAACTGCAGGCCGACATGCTCGCCCGCTTCGGCATCGACCTGTCCGCCCTGTCCCCCGAGGAGATCCGCAACTCCCCCGCCGACCGCCAATTCGTCGGCACCCCGGACGAGGTCGCCGAGCAGATCCAGGAGCGCGTCCTCGACCACGGCATCGACGGCATCATCGTCAACATGGTCGCCAACGGTCACGAGCCCGGCGTCATCGAGGCGGCGGGACGCGCACTGAAGCCCCTGGTCGGCTGACCACTCCTTTCTCGTTCCGAGCAATTGCCCGCCCCGCGGTGCCGACAGCGGCACCGCGGGGCGGCTATGTTGACGGTCCGGAACACGTGTTCGGCGGTCCGTGTCGTGCCCGGCATCCGGGGGGAACCGAACCGACAGTTCGTGCGTCCAACAAAAAGAACGAGAAAACAGGGAGGGTAGATGACCGGAATTCTCCAGGTCGACATCGATGTCCTTGGCAAAACCGTCCAGTTGCTGCGCGGAACGGAGCAGGTACTCACCGATGCCATGAACGCGCTGTCCAAGGACGGGAATTCCGACATCGGTACCGCCAAGCTGAACGACGCCGCAGACAACTTCCAGAGCAAGTGGAAGTACGGCATCGAACGGATCTGCGAGTCCGCGACCGTCACCGCCGACGGGATCGCCCAGTGTCACACCGCCTACCAGCAACTCGATGCCGCGGTCGCGCAGGCACTCGCCCAGGCGGGCGCACAAACCGATCCGCAGGCGGTCACTCCTGGGACCACGAAATGACCGACAACCCCTACCCGAACCTCGGTTTCAATCCGACCCCGGGGGACGCCGCCGAAGTCGCCACCCTCAGCACGAAGATCAAGACCGCGGCCGATGCCGTCACCGAGACCAACACGCTGCTGACCAGCATTCGCAACAGCAACGAAGAAGTGTGGAAAGGCGAGGCGGGCAATGCCTTCCGCGCCAGCTTCGACGCCACGCTCGCCCAGGACCTCGGTCTCGCCCAATCCTCCCTACAGCAGGCCGATACCGCGATCGCCGCGTGGCATACCGATCTCGTGGCCTTCCAGGACACCGCGAAAGGTCTGGAGACCGAAGCCGCCACCGCCAGGGCCAACCACACCCAAGCGGTCACCGCGCTCCAGCAGGCCAAGGCCAATCCCGACCTCGGCCTGGCCAACAAGACTTTCTCCGACGCGTCCGAGCTGGCCGACGCCCAGTCCCGGCTGAACGCCGCCAACGCCCAGGTGACCTCGGCGTCGACCGCGGTCGACAACTGCCAGGGCGCGATCGACGCGATCATCGCCCGCGCGAAAGACCTCGAGATCGCGCACAACGCCAAAGCCACCACGACGGCGACCGAGCTGGAAGCCGCCTCGAACTTCGCGCCCAGTGAACCGGACAAGAGCTGGTGGGACAGTCTCACCGATTGGATCGATGAGAACCGCGACGCGATTCACGAGGTGCTGTCCACCACGTCCGCGATCGGCGGCATCCTGGCGCTGGTCACTCCGCCACCGATCAGCGCGATCGCGTTGGGCATCTCGTTGGCCGCGGGCGCGGGCGCGCTGGCCCTGACCGCCACCAACGACGAATTGCGCGACGACCTGGTCAACGGAAGTTGGACCGAGAAGCTCGGCGCCGCCGCGACCGTCGGTGGTGACCTGCTGAGCGTGGTGCCCGGTGCCTCGGGGGTGTTCAAAGCGGGCAAGGTGTTCGCCATGGGCAGCGGCGCCGACGATCTCGGCCGGTTCGGGATGATGGCGCAGACCTGGGGTGAAGCGGCGAATGATCCGGGTCTCGTCGCCCGAGTCTTCACCGACAAGAACGTATTCGGTGTCTCCGACAAGCTCGCCTCCTCCGGCGCGACCACCGGTGTGCACTCGCTGCTGCAGCTCACCGGGGCCGAGGGTAAGCACTTCATGCAAGAGAGCCCGGCCACCGCGCTGGCGATTCTGCAGCGGATGACCGGCGCCTCGTACAAGACGATCGACCTATCACAGGGAGTTGGAGATTGACAGCGGACACCACCCCTGGCGGGTCGACCACCTCGCTGTCGGTCGTCCTGCCGCGCGGCTATCACGAGCTGCCGCTGGCCACAATCCACGAAGCGGTCGAGTCGGCCGAGAGCATCGTCGAGTTCCTGCCGGCCGAGGTCGCCGGGGATTTTCCCGAAGTGGCATCGGCCATCGCCGACCTACTCACCGTCCTGCGCACCAATAACGCCTGTTACTGCGCGATCGGTCAGCACGCGTCCGCGGACGGCACACCAGTGACCTCGTGGCTGACCATCTCGCTGCTGGATCGCGGACGCACCCAGAATCCCCGGGTGACCATCGCCGAGCTGGCCGAGGAGAAGGCGACCGACGGCCGCGGCGCACACATCGAGCCGGTCGAACTCGGCGGGCGCACCGTCCTGTTCATCGAATCGACGACAACCTATGCCGTCGTCGACGATTCATCGCAGGCGGAGCCGCCGGGCCGCGCCGTTCATCAGATCGAGGCGATCGTCGTCGCCGACGACGGCGCCCGTATCGCCGTCGCCGTGCTGTCGACCGTCGATGTGGCGTACGGGCCCGATTTCGGGGCGATGATGGTGCTGCTAGCCGGCTCGATCACCTTCGACACCGTTGTCCATCCCCAATTCACGCTCGCGCTGTGAGCGGGACGGACGACCGAGCGGCGCGCGCGTGGAGCACTCCGCGAACCTGCTGGACGCTCATCTGGACCACACTGCGCGCGCTGGTCGTGCTCGGACTCGGAGCGGGGTGCGCGGTGGCGTTCTTCTACTTCGTCGACGTATCGCAGACTGAGACAGGGCGGACGGCGGAGAACGCCGACCGGATGGCGCTCCTGTGCTTCTTCGCTGTCCTGCCGATCACCGTGACGGGAATCGTCATGAGCTGGACGGCGATTCGGCGGCTGCGGGCCGGAGGTCGACGGTGGCAGGTAGTGACCGTGCAGCGTTTCCGCAGCGGGGTGCGGGAGTGGGTGCAGTTGATCGATCACCACGACCAGCTGATCGGCACGTTGAAGTTGCGCCGGTGGATCTCGGCCTCGGGGTACCGCGACGGCATGGAGGTGTGGTTCGCGGGTGATCCGCGCAAGGGGGGACTGGTCGCGCTGCCCGGTGGCGCGCGGACCCTGTTCGCCTATCAGGCACCGTGGTACCCGGCACCGCGATTCGGGCGGACGTTGTTCGCCGGCGGCGGTGATCCCGGTGGGCCGCCGCCGCGCGCCGAACGACCTCGGTATGAACCGCAGCCGCCGCCCACCCCGTTGCGTGGTGGGAAGGACGACGAGTCGTTCCCGTCGCCCCGCATGCTCCGTCGCACGCTCGCCTACATTTTCGACGTCACCGTGCACGTCGCGATCGGCTTGGGGATCGGTTTGCTGGCGAATCCGGCGAGCAGACAAGCGGTGGAGCAGCAGGACTGGGGGAACCTGCAGATCAACTGGGCGATTGTGGTCGGCTTCTTCGTGCTCGCCTCGTTCGTCGATCGGGTGCTGATCCAAGCGGTCACCCACACCACCCTGGGCAAGGCCGTGTTCGGGCTCGTCGTCATCGACCGCGACACCGGCGGCTATCCCCGCCTGCGCAGGCTCCTGGCGGTGTGGCTGGTCGGCGTGATCATGCCGGTGCTCGTGCTCGGCAACAGCACCGTTCCGGAACGCCCGGAGCGCTACCTGCTCCCCGCCGTACGGCGCGGCGACATCAACAATCGCGCGACCGAGTCCTGACAACAACAAAACGCCCTCGGTGGCCGGAAGTCCGGCTACCGAGGGCGTTTCGATATTTGTCGGCTCAGCCGAGCAGGCGCCAGTCCTCCAGGCCCTGGTAGAGCGGGACGCTCTGGGCCAGCTTGGACACCCGGCCCCGCAGCGACTCCACATCGGCGGTGCCGGCCAGGGTGGCGGCGATGATCTCGGCGACCTCGGTGAACTCGGTGTCGCCGAAACCGCGGGTGGCCAGGGCGGCGGTGCCGATGCGCAGGCCGGAGGTGACCATCGGCGGGCGCGGGTCGAACGGGACGGCGTTGCGGTTGACGGTGATCCCGACCTCGTGGAGCAGGTCTTCGGCTTGCTGGCCGTCGAGTTCGGAGTTACGCAGGTCGACCAGGACCAGGTGCACGTCGGTGCCGCCGGTCAGGACCGAGACGCCCTTGTCCTTGACGTCGGCGCCGGTCAGGCGTTCGGCCAGGATCCGGGCACCGGACAGGGTGCGCACCTGACGGTCCTTGAACTCCTCGGTCGCGGCGATCTTGAACGCGGCGGCCTTGGCGGCGATCGCGTGCATGAGCGGGCCGCCCTGCTGGCCCGGGAACACCGCCGAGTTCAGCTTCTTGGCGAATTCCTGCTTGGCCAGGATCAGACCCGAGCGGGGACCGCCGAGGGTCTTGTGCACGGTCGAGGACACCACGTCGGCATACGGGACCGGGGAGGGGTGCAGGCCGGCGGCGACCAGGCCGGCGAAGTGGGCCATGTCGACCCACAGGTAGGCGCCGACCTCGTCGGCGATCTCACGGAACCGCGCGAAGTCCTGGTGACGCGGGTAGGCCGACCAACCGGCGACGATCACCTTCGGCTTGGCCTTGATCGCGATGTCGCGGACCTCGTCCATGTCGATGCGGTGGTCTTCTTTGGATACACCGTAGGAGTGGACGTCGTAGAGCTTGCCCGAGAAGTTCAGGCGCATGCCGTGGGTGAGGTGACCGCCGTGGGCCAGGTCGAGGCCGAGCAGGGTCTCGCCCGGGTTCATCAAAGCCATCAGCACCGCGGCATTGGCCTGCGCGCCCGAGTGGGGCTGCACGTTGGCGAACTCGGCGCCGAAGAGTTCCTTGACACGGTCGCGGGCCAGGGTTTCCACCACGTCGACGGCTTCGCAGCCACCGTAGTAGCGGCGGCCGGGGTAGCCCTCGGCGTACTTGTTGGTGAGCACGGAGCCCTGCGCCTGCAGGACCGCGCGCGGCACGAAGTTCTCCGAGGCGATCATCTCGAGGGTGTCGCGTTCGCGGGCGAGCTCGCCCGCCATCGCGGCGGCCAACTCGGGATCGAGCTCACCGAGAGACTGGGTATTCACCGAAGCGGTCGTCTGCGTCACGACCTTCAGTCTATGGGCCGCGCGCGGACGCCCGAGCACGGGGATAGCGCAACACCGGTGCGGCCGCCACCGGAGAGACGCAGCTCACAGCTGTTCTACCCCGGTGGCTGCGCCGTCATCCGATGGGCATCCGGCGGATCGCGCCCGGCGTGAGCGGCTCGTCGAGCAGCCGGCCGAACCGCTCGACCCGATCCTGCGCGTCGACGGCGTTGTCGAGCCAGCCGCCGAGCAGCCGATAGCCCTCCACGTAGGTGCTGATGTAGGCCCGCCACAGCGGCGAGGACAGGAAACGCAGCGACTGGCGCGCCCGCTCCGGCGTGGCCAGGCTCCAGCGCTGCAGGAACGCCGCCACCTCGTCGTCGCTGCGATGCTGATCGTGCAGCAGCAGTGCCGCGTCCTGCCGCACACTCAGCAGTTTCGCCGACGCGGTCGAGAAGCGTTCGGCCCGCTCACCGTCGAAACGCAGGCCGAGATCGGCATAGATCTCCTGCGCCCACGCACCCCAGCCCGGCCCGATGATGGACTGCAGGGCAAGATCGGCCAGCCCCTCGGCCATCAGGCACTGCGGGGTGTTGACCAGGAACAGCGTCTGCTCGTCCTCGCCCGCGGCGACCAGCCCGGCCTCCTTGCGGCAGTGCTCGGTGTGATGCCCGGGGTAGGCCTCGTGCGCGATCAGCGCGGGCAGGTGCCCCATGTGCTGCTTGAGGTCGGAGTTGATCGCGACCGTGGAGCGGAAATTGCCCAGGTAGTAGTTGAATCCGGACCACGGCTTGTCGCCGACGACCTCGTAGGTGACGGTCTCGTGGTCGGGCAGCGGATAGCGATCGCGGACCCGCTCGCGCAGCGCGCTGGAGAACGCCTCGACGCACACCGCCAGCCGCTCCGGCGGGATCTCGTCACCGCGCTTGTACGCGGCGGCGCGCTCGGCCAGCGGACCCTCGCCGCCGAGCACCTCGTCCATCAGGCGGTGGGCTTCGCGGTAGTCGTCGGGGTCGCCGGGGGCGATGTCGACGTCGAAATAGGCGCGGACCTCGTCGACGAACCCGATCTCCTCGCCGGCGAACTTGCGGGCGGAGCACTCCATCGCCACCAGGTGGGCGTCGAGGAATTCGGTGCGCCGCGCCGACAGACCAGCGTCGGCCAGGCCCGCGCGCAGGTCGACGGCCCGCTTCACCAGCTCGGCCGGATCGGGGACGGGCGCGTTCTCGACGTCGCGACGCAACTGCGGGTCGCCGGTGTAGGCGTCGACGAAGCCTTCTTCGAGCCGGTCGAAAGCCAGTCCGAGCCGCAGGTATTCAGTGACAAGTGGATGTGACCCCATAGTGCCCGACCTTACGGGGTGAATCGGAAAAGCGGGCCCTACCTCGGGGTTGTCGTTCGTTACCAGCCAGTAGCCAAACCCCCTGTTGCGCGTGGTCGGCCGGGACGGAGCACAATCGCGGCATGCGGTCAGAGTTATCCCGGATCTCACTGGACGGGCAGCCCAGCTGTGCGTGTGCGCTCGGACGGAGCGTCGGGTAGGTGGCACGGATGAGCGAGCCGAGCCCGTATGTGGAGTTCGACCGGAAGCAGTGGCGCACCCTGCGCAAGTCGACTCCGCTGGTCCTGACCGAGGAGGAACTGACCGGCCTGCGCGGTCTCGGCGAGCAGATCGACCTCGAGGAAGTCGCCGAGGTCTATCTGCCGCTCGCCCGTCTGATCCATCTCCAGGTGGCCGCGCGCCAGCGGCTGTTCGCCGCTACCGCGACCTTCCTCGGCGAGAAGCATCCGGACAAGCAGGTGCCGTTCGTGATCGGCGTCGCGGGCAGTGTCGCGGTCGGCAAGTCGACGACCGCGCGCGTCCTGCAGGCGCTGCTGGCCCGCTGGGACCACCATCCGCGAGTCGACCTGGTGACCACCGACGGATTCCTCTACCCCACCGCCGAACTCACCCGCCGCGGCATCATGCACCGCAAGGGTTTCCCGGAGAGCTACGATCGCCGCAAGCTGCTGCGCTTCGTCACCGAGGTGAAGTCCGGCGCCGAAGAGGCGTGCGCACCGGTGTATTCGCACGTCTCCTACGACATCGTGCCCGATGAGGCGCACTGTGTGCGTCAGCCCGACATTCTCATCGTCGAGGGCCTGAACGTGCTGCAGACCGGTCCGCGGTTGATGGTCTCGGACCTGTTCGACTTCTCCATCTATGTCGACGCCAGGATCGAGGACATCGAGAACTGGTACGTGCAGCGCTTTCTCGCGTTGCGCAAGACCGGCTTCGCCGAGCCCGACGCCCACTTCCACCACTACGCCGGGTTCAGTGACGAGCAGGCCACCGCGGCCGCGCGCGACATCTGGAACTCGACGAACCGGCCCAATCTGGTGGAGAACATCCTGCCGACCCGACCGCGCGCCACCCTGGTGCTGCGCAAGGACTCCGACCACACGATCAACCGGTTGCGGCTGCGCAAGCTCTGATCAGTGGGGTAATCGCACTTCGATCACGTTGTGCAACACCGGTTTACCGTCGATGTACAGGTCGCCGGTGATGGCGCCGAACGGCGCCGCCTGACCGGTGTGGCGCAGCTCGAGCGCGATCGGCGTGGTGACGACGCGCAGCACCGGGTCGGCGCCTGCCTGCGTCCAGCCGTCGCGGTGGCGCCACACCGTCGACGAGACGAGCGTCTGCGGTTCGGCGCGATCCCAGACCAGCCGGGTCAGCACGATATCCGTGCCGTCGCTACGGATGTCGGCGATCGAGCTGCACGACGGGAACGGCGGTCCGGCGGAATCGACCGTCCCGTCGACGAGATCGAGGCGGTGGACCGAGGCGGTGCCGCAGGCGACGTTGTCGCGGCTGTAGCCCGCGATGGCGACCGACCGCCCATCGGGTGCGATCACCGCCTGCCGGAACACGGTATTCACCTCGGCGATCCGGCCGAACTGGTGCACCGCACCGGAATTCAGGTCGACGACATACAGGTGATTGATGCCCCAGTTGGCGCCGGGGATGGACTCGATCCGCGTGAACACGGCCCGATTCCGGTCCAGCGCGATCAGCTCGGTGCCGGTGAGCGTGGCGCCCTCGCCCAGCGGATCACGCGGGGCGGGCAGCGAGATCGACCGCAGCACAACGGGATCGGCAGTGCGCAGGTCGGCCTGCATGATCACGCCGTCGCCCCACCAGCCGATCACCGCGTCGTGCAGCGGGAACACCCGGGTGCAGCGGCAGTCGACGCGGCCCGAGGACACCAGCAGTTCCGCGGTCTCCATCGCCGTCACCACGCCGTCGCCGTCGATCGCGTAGGCGAGTGAATTGTCCTGGCTGAAGCCGATTTCCCGGTAGTCGCCGACCCGGTCGCCGCGCATGCCGGACGCGTCGGCCACGCCCATCCCGGTCGTCGTGCGCACCGCGTACATCTGCGTCGACAACGGCGCCGCCGTCACGATCTGCGGCCCCTGCGGCAGTGCGGTCCCGCAGCCCGCTCCGAGTAACCCGATCGCCGCCGCGACGACCATCCGCATCCCATTGCTTCGCATCACTACCTCCGGCGCTCCCCCATCGGCGCCGCCTCCACAGCACCGATCGACCGGGCACGCGCCCGGTGCCGAGGTATACGGCCCGCACCGCGCGGTGGTTCGATCGCCGCGGTGGAGCTACCCGTTCGTGGCCGCAGGCGCGCCCAGGGAGACGACCTGCGTGGCGAGTTCCGTCCGCGCGCCGCCCTTCTCGACGACCAGCACCCCGTGCGGGGTGTCGCGCATGTCGGTCGGATCACCGGCGACCACCTGGACGACGGACTCCTGCGCGCGCGGCAGCATGTCGACCACCGGGTACTCACCGACCGGCGCCCATCCCTGCGCCGCCGATTGCAACCGGTCGACCGCGCTGGGCGCGCCCGCCATATCGGCCCATCTCCGGGTGGCGACGGTGATCGTGCCTTCACCGCCCCAGCGCGGGCTGTAGGCCGCCGAACACTCGCCCGGCAACGCGGGCAGTTCCTGGACGGCATTGGTGCGGGCGTCGATGGTCGCGACGTGCCCGGTGCCGCAGGCGGCGCTGCGGGCGGTCACGCCGGCGAGGACGAAGGTGTGGCCGTCGGGTCCGGCGGCGGCCGAGAGGTGGGCGTCGACGCCGGGTACGCGGCCCAGCGGCAGGACTGCATCGGCGCCGATCGCGTAGAGGTGGTTCTTCTCCCACCACAGACCGCGCGACTCGACCCTGGCCAGCAGCACATAGTCGGCGGTGGCCGCGACCAGCCTGGCGCCGTCCCAGCTGCCGCCCGAGAGCGGGCTCGGCGAATCCGGCAGCACCACATCCTGTTCGGGCGCGGCGGGCGCGGTGCCCGACAGATCCAGGGTCATGATCTGCCCCGGTTCCCGCCACCAGGCCACCACCGCGCCACGCAAAGCCACCGCGTCGGTGCAGTCGCACTCCGTCCGCGACACCGAACCGTCGCGCACGCTCAACGCCACCAGCGTCTTCGAGCTCGTCTCCACCGAGAACGCGAACTGCCCGTCCCTGGTGAAACCGACAGCGGCCGAGGAGTACCCGAAACTGCCCGGCGCGCGCACCGTCCCCGCGCCACGCACGACCGCCAGCTCACCGGCGGTGCGGTACGCGAACACCGAACCCGCAGCATCCCGCTGTTCGGTCGGCGTGATCTGCGGCAGCGCCGTCCCGTCGGCACCGCACCCCGCGAGCAGCAGGGCGACACTCGACACCACCCCGATCGCCGCGAACCGGCTGGGACCTGGCTTCCTCGCAACTCCCACAGCACACCCCTGCACGTGTCGTCGGGCCTTGTCTCGCGCAGCCTAGCCCGCACCGGGCCTGGATCGGGGCGACTCTCCTACAACTTCCACGCCGCGTCGATAACCACCCGCAGCGGATCCGCGGTGCGCGCGGTCCCGGTGACGTCAAACGCCGAAACGGCGGTGCCGCGCGGCGTAATCCCGTAGTGCGCGCAAGAAGTCGACCCGCCGGAACTCCGGCCAGTACGCCTCGGTGAACCAGATCTCCGAATAGGCGCTCTGCCACAACAGAAAACCCGAAAGTCGCTGCTCACCAGAGGTTCTGATGACCAGATCGGGGTCGGGCTGACCCGAGGTGTAGAGGTGCTGGCCGATCGCGTCGACGGTGATCGACTGCACCAGATCCTCGCCCGACTCACCCGCGGCGATCTCCTGACGCACCAGCGAACGCACCGCGTCGGTGATCTCCTGGCGCCCGCCATAGCCCACCGCGACATTCACGTGCACGCCGTCGCGCCCGCTCGTGCGCTCGGCGGCCACCCGCAGCCGCTTCGCGATCAGCTCGGGGAAACCCGCCAGCGAGCCGACGATCCGCACGCTCCAGTTCTGCTCCGGCGCCGACAGTTCCTCCACCACATCGGTGATGACCTCGAACAGCGTCTCCAGCTCTTCCGGATCGCGGCGCAGATTCTCCGTCGACAACAGATAGACGGTGACCATCTCGATGCCCTCGTCGGCACACCAGCCGACGAGTTCGGCGATCTTCAGCGCGCCGACCCGATGACCATGGCTGACATCGGTGAAGCCGTTCTCGCGCGCCCAGCGGCGATTGCCGTCGCACATCACCGCGACATGGCGAGGATGCTGCTTGTCGGCCAGCTGCTTGGACAGTCTGGCTTCGTAGATGCGGTACGGCAGACCACGCACCCGAGCGAGAAACTCCACCCCCGCACCCTACGCTCCCCCGCCTCCCCGGGACTTTGGCCGGTCCTAGGGAGGAAACGCGTCGTGCATCGGGCATGCGGTGATGGGCGGGGTGGGTTGGAGGTGGGTGGGGAGTTACCCATGTTCTTGCGAGATCAGGGGGCTCGTTCTCGCAAGAACATGGTTGGGGAGTTATCCGTGTTCTCGCGAGATCAGGGGCTGGTTGTGGTGTGGTTGTGGGCACGTTTGGTGTGGTGGGGGCTGGTTCTGACGTAGCCTGGGCGGTAACTTACGGTAGCGTAGGTTCAGGCATGGGAGGTTTCGTGGAGGCTGTTGCCGTGGGGGTCGGGGAGCCGGGTGTGCTGGGGAAGCCGCGGTTCCGGGGGTGGATTCATACGTGGGCGGTGGGGATTGCCGCCGTGGGGGTGGCGGCGCTCGTGGTGTTCGGGTTTCGGGAGTCGGCTACCGCGGGGTGGTCGACGCTCGTCTATGGGGTGGCGGTGTGCGCGCTGTTCGGGATCAGTGCGGTGTATCACCGGGTGACCTGGCAGAGCGTGCGGACCAGGGTGCAGATGAAGCGGGCGGATCACTCGATGATCTTTCTGTTCATCGCGGGCAGTTACACGCCGTTCGCGCTGCTCGGGTTGCCCGGGTCGACCGGGCGGATCCTGCTGATCGTGGTGTGGGCGGGGGCGCTGGCCGGGGTGGCGTTGAAGCTGCTGTGGCCGACCGCGCCGCGCTGGGTGGGGGTGCCGCTGTATCTGCTGCTGGGGTGGGCGATCGTGCCCGTCGCATCGGAACTGCTGCGCAATGTGGGGGTTTTGCCGCTGGTGCTGCTCGCGGTGGGCGGCGTGATCTACAGCGCGGGGGCGATCCTCTACGCGACGAAATGGCCGAATCCATGGCCGGCGCACTTCGGGCATCACGAGTTCTTCCACGCTGCGACGGTGGTCGCGGCGCTGTTTCACTACGTCGCGATCTGGCTGGTCGTGCTCGGCTGAACGGCGAGTGCACGCGGCGGGCGCAGACCGGCCTTCTATGCTCGATATTCGTGTCACCCGTCAGCGCAGCTCGTGATACCCGGGCGTCTCGGTGCTCCGGGTTCTGGCGCGCGCGATGAACGGGCTGGTCCGCTGGGCGCTGCGCAGCTACTGGGGGCTGGGGCTGGTCGTCATCACCGCCAACCTGGTCGGGCTCGGCGCTATCTTCCTCGTCGCCTGGGCGGACGGGGTGTTCAGCCGGGTCGGGCCGAACTGGCGGGAAGCGGCCTGGCTGCTCGCCATCTACCCGGCGTTCGCCGTGGCCATCGGCATCGGGCTGGCCATCTACGACCGGCGCCGATACCTGCGCTGGCTCGACGACGGGCGCAAACCGACGCCGGAGGAAGCGCGCCGCCTGATCGCGCTGCCCGCGGTGATCACCGTGCGCGCGATCGTGCTGTGGATCCCTGGCATCGCCCTGACTGTGTGGCTGGTCGACCGGTTCACCGACTACGACAACGACGCGGTGGTAATCGCCGGATTCGCGCTCGGCGCCCTGGAATCGGCGGGCGCGACCTACCTGATCCTCGACCGGCTGATCCGTCCCGCCGTCCCGATCATCGCGGCGGTGCTCGGGCCCACCGTGCATCCGAGTTCCACCGTGCTCGTGCGCGTGCTCGTCACCTGGGCGGTGTCGAGCGCGCTGCCGGGGCTGATCATCATCGTCGTGCTCAGCGACCCGGACACCCCGGCGGAGGACCGGGTGCGCGCCGCCTGGATCTTCACGATCGTCGCCCTCGCCGTCGGCGCGCTCGCCACCGCACTGCTCGCCCGCTCGGTCGCCACCCCGATGCGCACGATGTACCTGGCGCTGGACCGGATCACCCGCGGCGAACTCGACGTGCGGGTGCCCGTCGGCAGCGCCAGCGAGATCGGGCGGCTCGAACACTCCGTCAACGAACTGGCCGCGACCCTGCAGGACCAGGCGCACACCGAGGACGTGTTCGGCAGGCATGTCGGCTCGACGGTGGCCGAACGCGCGCTGTCGGGCAGCACCGATCTGACCGGTGACGTGCGGATCGTGTCGGCGCTGTTCGTCGACGTGACCGGGTCGGTGCAGCTGTCGGCCGAGATGGCGCCGGAACAGTTCGTGCACAAGCTCAACCGGCTGCTCGCGACCGTGGTCGCCGCCACCGAGGACAACGGCGGCCTGGTCAACAAGTTCGCCGGCGACGCCGCGCTGTGCATCTTCGGCGCACCGTCGGCCCTGCACGACAACGCCACTCCCGCGCTGCGGGCCGCCCGCCGCATCCGCGACGAAGTGGTCGCCACCGGCGAACTCGACGTCGGCATCGGCGTGGCACGCGGTCAGGTGTTCGCCGGCGATGTCGGCGCCGACACCCGCCTCGAGTTCACCGTCATCGGCGACGCGGTGAACGAGGCGGCCCGGCTCACCGCCATGGCCAAGGAAGCGCCACAGCGGATCCTGGTCAGCGATCCGGTCCTGCAGGCCGCCACACCCCACGAGCGCGCGCACTGGAAGCGATATAAGGACCTCCGGCTGCGCGGCATCCCCGGCCGCACGCGGACCTGGACCGATATCCCACCTGGTCGGTGAACCTGTTTCGAAGTCCGCCGACCGCGCTGAGCATTCACGAACCGCTCCGATGGTCCCCACGGCGACCCGATCGGCGGGATGGTGAACGTTCAGCGCGGTGGTCGATGGGATCGTGGGCGGCGACTCGGCTCGTGGGGCGACGAACGCAGAAGCCGGTCCACTACGTCGAGACAGGACCTAGGCGCGGAGCGCGTCGGTCAACGCCGCGGGGTCGGTGACCGGGAGGTCGCAGACCGAGCCGCGGCACACGTAGGCGGCCGGGCCACCGTTGACCAGCGGGCGGTCGGCCAGCAGCGGCGCGGTGTCGGGTGGGCCCGCGAGGACGATCGAGCCGCCGGGCGCCCCGGTGCGGGCGGCGGCGAGGAGTTCGGTAGCAGCGGAGGACTTCTCGGTGGCGGTGATCGCCACCTGGATGGGCCCGCGGGCCGAGGCCTCGGCGACCGCCAGCCAGTGGCCCGCGGAGCGTGGGGCGCGGGCCAGCAGGACCGCGCCGCGGCCGAGGGTGTGGTCGGCGAGTTCGCGGTAGCGGACAGCGCGTTCGGGGTCGGCGACGGCGGAGGCGGTCAGCAGGGCTTCGGCGAGGGCCGAGGTGCCGGACGGGGTGGCGCCGTCGACCGGGTCGCGGGGGCGGGCCACCAGGGTTTCGGCGTCGTCGGCGGTGTCGAACCAGCTGCCGGGGCGTTCGGGGTCGGCGAAATGCTCGATCGCGCTGTCCAGCAACACCTGCGCGGCCGCGAGCCAGTCGGCTTCGCCGGTCGCCTGGTAGAGGGCGAGCAGGCCGGTGGTGAGCCAGGCGTAGTCCTCGAGGACACCGGGTGGCGTGCCCGCGACACCGTCGAGCGAGGCGCGACGCACCCTGCCGTCGACCAGATGGACATCGAGCAGGAACCGCGCGCAGCGCACCGCGGCCGCCACCCAGGACGGTTCCTCCAGTGCCGCACCGGCTTCGGCGAGCGCGGTGATCGCCATGCCGTTCCACGCGGTGACGACCTTGTCGTCGCGGCCGGGCTGCGGGCGCTGCGCGCGGAGCTCGAGCATCCGCGTGCGCAGCCGGTCGAAGCGAGTCGACTGCTCGGCGTCGACGGGGTCGCTGCGGCGGGTGAGCACCGAGGTGCCCTGTTCGAAGTTGCCCCCTGTGGTGACGCCGAAAGCCTCTGCGGCCCAGACACCGTCGAGCGGTCCGAGGTCGCCGATCAGCTCCGACGGCGTCCACACATAGGTGGCGCCCTCGACGCCGGGACCACCCGGCTCGAGCTGGGTGTCGGCGTCGAGCGCGGAGGCGAACGCGCCGTCCGCCGTGCCGAGGTCGGCGAGCAGGAATTCGACCGTCTCGCGAGTCACGCGGTGCGGCAACGACTCCAGGGGCGTGGCGGGCGAGCGGCGGGCGAGATGGGCGTATGCGCGCAGCAGCAGGGCGTTGTCGTAGAGCATCTTCTCGAAGTGCGGGATCAGCCAGCCCGCGTCGACGGAGTAGCGGGAGAAGCCGCCGCGCAGCTGGTCGTAGATGCCGCCGCGGGCCATCGCCTCGGCCGTGCGCTCCACCAGATCGAACACCGCCTGATCACCGGTGCGTTCCCAGTGCCGCAGCAGGCCTTCCAGCGTCGCCGACGGCGGGAACTTCGGCGCACCGCCGAAACCGCCGTGCTCGCGGTCCTCGTCCGCGGCGATCGCGCGCACCGCGGTGTCGAGAAGATCGGGGACGACGGCGAATTCGGCATCGGGCAACCCGGTCGCCTGCGCCCGCAGCGCCTCGGTGACCTGCTCGGCCGCCTGATCCACGTCCGCCCGCCGGTTGCGCCAGGTGTCGGTGATCGCGCTGAGCAACTGGGTGAACGACGGCATCCCGCCACGCGGCTGCTTCGGGTAGTAGGTGCCGCAGTAGAACGGCGCGCCGTCCGGGGTGAGGAAGCACGTCATCGGCCACCCGCCCTGCCCGGTCATGGCGACGGTGGCGTTCATGTACACCGCGTCCAGATCGGGCCGCTCCTCCCGATCGACCTTCACACAGACGAATCCCGCGTTCATCTGCTCGGCCGTCGCCGCGTCCTCGAACGACTCGTGCGCCATCACATGACACCAGTGACACGACGCGTACCCGATCGAGAGCAGGATCGGCACATCCCGTTTCGCCGCCTCGGCCAGCGCCTCGGCACCCCACTCCTGCCAATGGACGGGGTTGTCGGCGTGTTGACGCAGATAGGGCGAGGTTGCACCGGCCAATCGGTTCACGGTTCCACCCTGCCACAACCGGCGGGCACGCAAAGCGACCCACACGGTCCGCACTGCCGAGACGCGTAGGACGGCAGGCCAGGTGGCAGGCCGATACCCTGGTAAGGGTGCGTATGGATCGGACACCGACGGCGTGGGTCCGCCCTGGTCACATCGGCTACGTCGGACCCGACCTCGGCGTCGACCCGCATGCCCCTTCGGTCGCGATGCTCACCGTCGGGCTGGATGGGCCGCTGGTCCTGCACACCCCACACGGGCCCGTCCGCACGAGCAGTTCCTTCGCGCCTGCCCGCACGGCACACCGCATCGTCGCCACCCAGGGATGGATCCTGGCGCTGTTCGTCGACCCCTCGGGTGCGCCGGCCACCTTGATTGCCGACGAGATGACCGCCGCCGCAGGCGCTTTCGGATTGCACCATCGCCGCGAGCGCGACCTCGTCGAGCTGTGCCGCGCGCCCGTCGTCGATCCGGACCGCATCTACGCCCGAGCCGTCGCGGGCGCGAGCCCCGTCACCGATCCACGCATCGCGAAGCTGGCCGCCGCGATCCGCGACGAGCCTGCCCATGCCCTGCGCGCCGACCACGTCGCCGCGAACATGGGCCTGTCGACCGGCCATTTTCTGCACCTGTTCGCGCGGCACTGCGGCACCACATTCCGCGGCTATCAGCGGTGGAACCGGATGATCTCGGCGGTCAGCAGCGCGGTGGCCGGCCACGATCTCACCCGATCCGCGCTCGACGCAGGCTTCGCGACCCCGTCCCATTTCAGCGAGTCCTTCCGCGACATGATCGGCTTGTCCGCCACCACGATGCTGCGCGCCGGAATCCAGTTCGACCTCGGACCCGCGTCACCTGCGCTTGCTGTTGACCAGTGACAGATCTCCGCCGTAGTGAGCCAGGACCCGCTTGTCCATGACCGCGCGCCACAGCGGAGGCACCGTGGCCAGCACGACCATGGTGGCGTAACCGGCGGGCAGTTGCGGTGCTTGCTCGCAGCTGCGCAGGGTCTGGTAGCGGCGGCTGGGATTGGCGTGATGGTCGCTGTGCCGCTGGAGATGGAACAGGAAGACATTGGTGACCAGGTGATCGCTGTTCCAGCTGTCCCGCGGCGAGCACCGGGCATAGCTGCCGTCGGCGCGGCGACCGCGCAACAAACCGTAGTGCTCGATATAGTTCACCGTCTCGAGTAGCCCGGCGCCCATGACGGCCTGCAGGACCAGGTACGGGATGATCGCGGGCCCGAAGACCGCGACCATCGCCGCGAACAACACCGCGCTCATCGACCACGCCTGCAGGATCTGGTTGTCGCGACACCACCAGCGTTTTCCTGTGCGTGCCAGCCTTTCTCGTTCCAAGGCGAGGGCGGAGCGCAGGCCGCCGAGCGCGCTGCGCGGCAGGAACTCCCAGAGGGGCTCGCCGAATCGCGCGCTGGCCGGGTCTTCCGGCGTCGCGACGCGGACGTGGTGGCCGCGATTGTGCTCGACGAAGAAATGTCCGTACCCGGATTGCGCCAGGGCGATTTTCGCCAGCCGGCGTTCCAGATGCTCGGCCCGGTGGCCGAGTTCATGGGCGGCATTGATGCCGATGCCGGAAACGACGCCCATTGTCACGGCGAGCCCCAGCTTGTCGACGACGCTCAGTTCGCTACCGGCCCAGAAATATCCCGCGATAACCAGGCTGACGAACTGGATCGGCAGGAAAAGGTAAGTGCACCAGCGGTAGTAACGATCGTCGGACAGTGCCTCGTAATCCTCGTCGAGTGGGTTGCTCCCATCGCGCCCGATCGTCAGGTCCAGCAGCGGAATCGCCACGAACACGATCATCGGGCCGATCCACCAGAACAACGCCAGCCCCGAGAGAGCCACTAATTGCGAGGGGAACAGCGCGCAAGCCGGGGCGATCAGACCCAGAAGCCAGAGATAACGTTTAGGGTCGCTGACGCTTGTGTGCTCGAAGACTGCCATCGGAACAAACAGCACCCATCGGATTTGTGATCGCGGAAAACGACCGCGCCGAAGGCACGATCGTGGTGGTCGTCGGCCACCGGCGCGGGCCGGTCCGCGGGCGAACCCGGGCCGGAACACGCCGGTGTGCCGCGACTAGGGAAGGGCTGCGCAGTTGGTCGGCGCGGGCTTGTCCGCCAGCCGATCGATCATCCAGTTCTGCGATGCATCGAGCGCAGGGAAGAACGACAGCACGTGGGTGCCCGCGATGCCGGTCAGCGGTGGAATCTGGGCGTTGGAATCCAGCTGAACCTGCACACCACCGCCGCACCAACCGGCGGCCATGTCACGGATGGGCACGTACGGCGCGCCCTCGTCGTTGCGAGCCGAGGAGATGAGCACCGGGATCGACGGGGTGAGGGTGCCGACGCGCTGTTCGTCGAACACCGCCTTCAGCTCGGGAGACCGGTCGATCAGCGCGGTGAGCGGCTCGCCACTGACGGTCCACTGGGAGGTTTGCCCATGATTCTGGGCCATCCCGGTGGGGACCGCGCACTTGACCGCGGAGTCGTTCAGGATCGCCTTGCCCGTGTCGTTGAGTTCGGTGTCCAGGACCGCGCGAACCTCCGGGTAGCCGGCGGCCATGCCGTTGAGTATCCAGGCGAAGGCCGGTGCCACGGAGGAGCGACCGTCGTTGAACCCGATGAAGAACTGGTCGTCGACGACCGGGCCGCCGATATAGGCGCCGCGCACGTTCAGATCCGGTGCGTAGCTGGGCTGCAACTCGGCGGCGCCCGCGGAGGCCATACCGCCCTGCGAGTAGCCGTAGAGGAAAACGGGCGAGTCGGGGTTCATGCCCGCGGCCGGCAACTGGAGGGCCGCGCGGGCGGCATCCAGCACCGCGTGGGCCTGCTCTTTCCGGTTGAGGAAGCCGTGCACGTCGGGCGTGCCGAGGCCTTGGTAGTCGGTCATCACGACCGCCATGCCGCGGGCCAGCAGCGAGTACAGCGCCACGACGTCGTACTCGAAGATCATGTTGACCGGCGGCTCGAACTGGACGAGTTCCGCGAGCAGCTTCGAGGGCGCGCACTGATCGCCCTGCCCCTTCGTGCCGCCCGCGTAGGCGACCAGTGGGCGCGGGCCCGGGCCGGTCCACGGCTGTGACGGCTCCAGATACGTACCCGTCACCGCGGTCTGACCGCCATGGGTATTACTGCTGACGTACATCATCCGCGTGGATTCCGCGGGGATCGTGCCGGTCTGGCCCGGAGCCGACAGCGCCAGGCGCGACGGTTCGGTTCGAACGATGGTGCCCGGTCCGCCCGGAAGCGGAACAGGTGGCAGATAGAAATCAGCGCCCTGGACCTCGGCGGCCGGTTCGGTCCAAGCTTGCGGAGCGCAGACCGCGCCGCCTGCGACCACCAGGGTGCAGGCCAACACGGTGGTCAAGCTGCGTGCTCGACTCCTCACGATTCGATCCTCCTACGATTTCGGGAAACCCTTGACGTCGAGAAAACCGGATACAGCATCGAGATTCGGTACAGAGAGTAGCCGCGGGTTAACACAACTGGGTAACAGGGTGCCGATTTCGCACCGGTGTCGGCGGGAATTGACCGAATTACCCGCGCACGACCGGCCGCGCACGTACTCCCGGAAACCGGGCATAAGCCACGAAAGGTCTTGTACCAAACCATAAGCGGTGAGGAATCGAGCGCATTCCGACCACGCCCGGCCGCCGCCTGAATCCATATATCTGTAACCCGGAATCACGTGTCGCTCTCGCATGGTGGTCAGCGGCCCGAAGTTTCACATATTTGACCGATCGGTCGAGGTGGTCGTTCGCATCGAAACCTAGCTCACACCAAGCATTTCAGCCACATACCGGCTTTGATCGCCCATCGGGCGCCACATGGACTCCCTATATCTAGAATGATCGGTCAATATCCATGCGACCGCCGTCGAAACCGCTGCTCAGCGGGCAGGGGTGGGGCATGATGAAGGGCCACCCTCGTCGTGCAATCGAACAGGAAGACGCGAACCGGCTCATGGCATCGCAGCTGACGCTCTCGGCACAGCGCGCCGCGCTGGAGCGCGAGTGGGCGCAGTGGGTGCCCGCGGGCGAGTCGGCGCTCGGGCGTAGTTCGGCGGTGCGGACCGAGGTGGCGCAGTCGTGGTTGCGGTCGTTGCGGACGGTGGACCCGGGGCGGGATTGCGCGCCGGAGAGCGAGACCGACGACATCGGACCGCGGTGGGCGGAATCGCCGTTGCGCGGGCCGGTCACCGAACTGAGCGATCAGCTGCACAGCGTCGCCGACGACGCCGGGTACGTCGCCGCGGTCACCGACGCCTCGGGCACGATTCTGTGGACCTACGGCGGGCCGGTCATGCGCAGGCGTGCCGAGCAGGTGAACTTCGCGCCGGGTGGCCGCTGGGACGAGGCGCACATGGGCACCAATGCCCTCTCCCTCGCCCTGCGCACCGATCAGCCGCACACCGTCTTCTCGGCCGAGCACCTGGTCGCCGCCCTGCACGGCTGGGTCTGCTACTGCGCGCCGATCCGCGCCGCCGACGGCACCCTGCTCGGCGTGCTCGACCTGTCGACCACCTGGAAGCGCTCGCACCCGCTGGCCATGGCGACCGTGCGCACCATGACCAGCGCCATCGAGTCCAAGCTGCACGCGGCGATGCCCGCGCCGGCGGGCATGCGGCTGACCTGCCTGGGCGCGGGCCGGTTGATGCGCGACGGCACCCCGATCCGCCTGCGCCCGCGCCAGCTCGAGATCCTCACCCTGCTCGCCCTCGACGACGACGGCTACAGCCACGAACGCCTGCACTACGCCGTCTACGGCGATCGCGCGGTCGGCGCGAGCACCCTGAAATCGGAGATGTCGTACCTGCGCCGCGCCACCGGCGGCGACATCACCAGCCGCGTCTACCGCTTCACCACCGCCCTGTCCTGCGACGCCGTCGACGTCCTGCGCGCGCTCGAAGCGGGCGACCTCGACACCGCCGTCCGGCTGTATCGCGGCCCGCTGCTCCCGGATTCGGACACGCCGGGCATCAGCGAGTGGCGCGACTATCTCGAGGTCGCCATGCGCAATGCGGTGCTGTCGAGCCCCGACGCCAACCACGCGCTGACCTACGGCGAATCCGCGCCCGACGACATCGCGGTGCACGAACACGCCCTGGCGCTGCTGCCCCCGCGCGACGCGCGCCGGGCGGTCGCCACGGCCAGGCGGCACAGCGCTCTTCGCGCCTGATCGGTCCGGCTTCAACGTTTCATCAACCCTGGCAGCGGATAGTGATGGGCGTCACGCTTCACCGGAATCAGCGAGGAGCCTCCGCACATGATCTACGCCAAGCCGGGCACCGAGGGCAGCATCGTCAGCTACGCACCGCGGTACGACAATTTCATCGACGGCAAGTGGGTTCCGCCCGTCGAGGGCAGGTACTTCGAGAACACCTCCCCGGTGGACGGCCAGCCGTTCTGCGAGATCGCCCGCTCGACCGCCGCCGACATCGAGCTGGCCCTCGACGCCGCCCACCGCGCGGCCGACGCCTGGGGTGAGACCTCGGCGGCCGAGCGCGCCAACATCCTGAACAAGATCGCCGACCGGATCGAGGCCAATCTCGAGGCCCTCGCCGTCGCCGAGACCTGGGACAACGGCAAGCCCGTCCGCGAGACCCTGGCCGCCGATCTCCCCCTCGCGATCGACCACTTCCGCTACTTCGCCGGCGTGCTGCGCGCGCAGGAAGGCGGGATCAGCGAGATCGACAAGGACACCATCGCCTACCACTTCCACGAGCCGCTCGGCGTGGTCGCGCAGATCATCCCGTGGAACTTCCCGATCCTGATGGCGACCTGGAAGCTGGCGCCCGCGCTCGCGGCGGGCAATGCCGTGGTGCTCAAGCCCGCCGAGCAGACCCCGGCCTCGATCATGAAGGTCGTCGAGCTCGTCGCGGATCTGCTGCCGCCGGGTGTGCTCAACGTGGTCAACGGTTTCGGCGTCGAGGCGGGCAAGCCACTGGCGTCGAGCCCGCGGGTGGCCAAGGTCGCCTTCACCGGTGAGACCACCACCGGCCGGCTGATCATGCAGTACGCCAGCGAGAACATCATCCCGGTGACGCTGGAGCTGGGCGGCAAGAGCCCCAACATCTTCCTGCCCGACGTGCTGGCCGCCGACGACGACTTCCTCGACAAGGCCATCGAGGGCTTCGTGATGTTCGCGCTCAACCAGGGCGAGATCTGCACCTGTCCGTCGCGCGCGCTGATCGCCTCCTCGATCTACGACGAGTTCATGGCGCGCTGCGTGGAGCGCACCAAGGCGATCGTCAGCGGCAACCCGCTCGACGAGGCCACCATGATCGGCGCGCAGGCCAGCAACGACCAGTTCGAGAAAATCCTGTCCTACATCGACATCGGCAAGAAGGAGGGCGCCGAGGTACTCACCGGCGGTGCGGTCCGCAGCGTCGACGGACTGTCGGACGGCTTCTACATCGAGCCGACGATCTTCAAGGGCAGCAACGACATGCGCGTGTTCCAGGAGGAGATCTTCGGCCCGGTCGTCGCGGTGACCACCTTCGACTCCACCGAGGAGGCGCTGAAGATCGCCAACGACACCCTCTACGGTCTCGGCGCCGGTGTGTGGACGCGCGACATGAACACCGCCTACCGGCTCGGCCGCGGCATCAAGGCGGGCCGGGTGTGGACCAACTGCTACCACGCCTACCCGGCGCACGCGGCGTTCGGCGGCTACAAGAAGTCCGGCATCGGCCGCGAGAACCACAAGATGATGCTCGAGCACTACCAGCAGACCAAGAACCTGCTGGTCAGCTACTCGCCGCAGAAGCTCGGCTTCTTCTGATGGTGCGGCGCGTCGACCTCACCGAACAGGCGGCGACGCTGCTGCGGGAACTGGCCGGGCAACACGGCCCGGTCATGTTCCATCAGTCCGGCGGCTGCTGCGACGGCAGCTCCCCGATGTGCTACCCGCGCGGTGAATTCCGCGTGGGTGCCTCGGATGTGCTGCTGGGCCATCTACCGGGCGACACCCCGTTCTGGATGAGTGCCGACCAGTTCGCGTACTGGAAACACACCCATCTCACCGTCGACGTGGTGCCCGGCCGGGGCAGCGGCTTCTCGCTGGAAGCCCCCGAGGGCGTGCGGTTCCTGATCCGTTCACGCCTGCTCACCGACGACGAGGTGGCCGAGCTGGAATCCCAGCCGCCGCCCACCGGTGACACCGTTCAACAGTGATGTGAAACACGCGCTATCACATCGTTTTCGCAGGTCGGCGGCGCTCGATACGCGCCGCTGACCTGTGGGATCCACGGCTGTAACAGTCGTCAACCATTCTTCAACCCTCGACGATCATCGTTGCCGTCGCACGCGCTTGCTTGTTGATGAGGAGCTACCCCTGTGAGTACCGACGCGATTCCCGCCACGGGTGCGGACACGTCCACCGACGACTATCTCGCCAAACGCACCCTGCGCTCCGGCTCGGCAGGCTGGGTGCTGCTGGCGGGTCTGGGCGTGAGCTATGTGATCTCCGGTGACTACTCCGGCTGGAATTTCGGTCTCGCCGAGGGTGGTTTCGGTGGTCTGCTGATCGCGGCGATCGTCATCGCGGGCATGTACCTGGCCATGGTCCTGGGTATGGCCGAGCTGTCCTCGGCGCTGCCCGCGGCCGGTGGCGGCTACACCTTCGCCCGGCGTGCGCTCGGCCCGTGGGGCGGATTCGCCACCGGGACGGCGGTTCTCATCGAATACGCGATCGCGCCCGCCGCCATCGCCACCTTCATCGGCGCCTATGTGGAGTCGCTGAACCTGTTCGGGATCACCGACGGGTGGTGGGTGTATCTAGCGGTGTACGCGCTGTTCATCGGCATCCATCTGGGTGGTGCGGGTGAGGCGCTCAAGGCGATGTTCGTGATCACCGCGATCGCGCTGGTCGGTCTGGTCGTCTTCGCGATCGCCGCGGTGGGCAGGTTCGATGTCGCGAATCTGACCGATATCGCTGTGGATTCGACCGCGACCGGCTCCTCGTCTTTTCTGCCGTTCGGGTACATGGGCATCTGGGCCGCGATCCCGTTCGCCATCTGGTTCTTCCTCGCCGTCGAGGGCGTGCCGCTGGCCGCCGAGGAGGCGAGCGAGCCGGAGAAGAACGTGCCCAAGGGCATCATCGTGGCGATGCTGCTGCTGGTGGTCACCGGTGCGGTGGTGCTGGTCCTGGTGACCGGTGCGCTCGGCGCGCAGGACGCCTCTGCCTCGGGCAACCCGCTCGTGGAGGCGCTCGGTGACAGCCCGGCGGCCAAGGTGGTCAACTACATCGGCCTCGCCGGTCTGATCGCGAGCTTCTTCTCCATCGTCTACGCCTACTCGCGCCAGACCTTCGCGCTCTCCCGCGCCGGCTACCTGCCGACCAGCCTGTCGGTGACCAACTCCCGCAAGGCGCCGGTGCTGGCGCTGATCGTGCCCGGCATCATCGGCTTCGCCCTCTCACTCACCGGTGAAGGCGCGATGCTGCTGAACATGGCCGTGTTCGGCGCGGCACTGAGCTACGTGCTGATGATGGTGAGCCACATCGTGCTTCGGGTCCGCGAGCCGAACATGCCGCGGCCGTACCGCACGCCCGGCGGCATCGCCACCACGTCGTTCGCGCTGGTCATCGCGGCGGCGTCGGTGGCGGCGACCTTCCTCGTCGACCAGAAGGCGGCGCTGTTCACCCTCGGTGTGTTCTGCGCCTTCATGGCCTACTTCGGCCTCTACAGTCGCAAACGTCTGGTCGCCAAGTCCCCCGACGAGGAGTTCGCGGCGCTGGCCAAGGCAGAACAAGAGCTGGAGTAACGCGCTCACCGACCGACCACCGAATCCGCGAAAGGAGGCGGCACCCGATGACCGTGTACCGCAGCTCTGTCGGCGCCACGACCTACACCTTCGACGGTCTGGTAGATCTCCTGGCCAAGGCGACGCCCGAACGCAGTGGCGATCAGCTGGCCGGCTGCGCCGCCGCGACCGATGCCGAACGGGCGGCCGCGCAGTGGGCACTGGCCGACGTACCGCTGACCACCTTCCTCAGCGAGGTGGTGGTGCCGTACGAGACCGACGAGGTCACCCGGCTGATCATCGACAGCCACGATCGGACCGCCTTCGCCCCGATCGCGCACCTCACCGTCGGCGGGTTGCGGGACTGGCTGCTCACGGTCGCCGCCACCGACGACGCGGCGGCGACGCTGGCCGCGGTGTCGCCCGGGCTGACGCCGGAGATGGTGGCCGCGGTCAGCAAGATCATGCGCAATCAGGATCTGATCGCCGTCGCCAAGGCGACCGTGGTGACCGCGGGCTTCCGCACCACCATCGGCCTGCCCGGGCGGTTGAGCACCCGCCTGCAACCCAACCATCCGACCGACGATCCGCGCGGGATCGCGGCCGCCACCCTCGACGGACTCCTGCTCGGCTGCGGTGACGCGGTGATCGGTATCAACCCGGCCACCGACTCACCCCAGGCGACCGCCGATCTGCTGCACCTGCTCGACGAGGTCCGCCTGCGCTTCGACATTCCGACCCAGTCGTGCGTGCTCTCCCACGTCACCACGACCATCGGGCTGATCGAGGCGGGCGCGCCGGTGGACCTGGTGTTCCAGTCGGTGGCGGGCACCGAGGGCGCGAATGCCGGTTTCGGCGTGAACCTCTCGCTGCTGCGCGAGGGCAACGAGGCCGGGCGCTCACTCGGGCGCGGCACTGTCGGCGACAACGTGATGTATCTGGAGACCGGACAGGGTTCGGCGTTGAGCGCGAATGCCCATCTGGGCGTGGGTGATCGGCCGGTCGACCAGCAGACCCTCGAAGCGCGCGCCTACGCCGTCGCGCGGGATCTGCAACCGCTGCTGATCAATACGGTGGTCGGGTTCATCGGGCCCGAGTATCTCTTCGACGGCAAGCAGATCATCCGCGCCGGGCTCGAGGACCACTTCTGTGGCAAGCTGCTCGGGCTGCCGATGGGCGTGGACGTCTGCTACACCAACCACGCCGAGGCCGACCAGGACGACATGGACACCCTGCTCACGCTGCTGGGTGCGGCGGGCTGCGCCTTCGTCATCGCGGTGCCGGGCGCCGACGATGTGATGCTGGGCTACCAGAGCCTGAGTTTCCACGACGCGCTCTACGCGCGGCAGGTGCTGAACCTGCGCCCCGCACCGGAATTCGAGGCGTGGCTGTCCGGGCTCGGCATGCTCGACGCCAACGGCCGGATACGACAGGTGGAACCGCTGTCGTCACCGCTGCGCGCCCTGGCGGCGAACCGATGAAATCCACTGCGAAGAAGCCGGTTCCGCGCATCGTGGGATCGAACACCGAGCGGAGAGGAAGTGCAGTGGGCGAGCCGACATCGAGCGGGCGTGCGGCAGCGAGTTCCGACGATGCTGTGGCGCAGGAGTTCTGGCGAGATCTGCGACGCAACACCCAGGCCAGGATCGGGCTCGGGCGCACCGGCGACGCCCTGCCGACCACCGAGATCCTCGAGCTGCGGGCCGCCCATGCCGCCGCCCGGGACGCGGTGCACGTCCCGCTGGAAGTCGACATCTTCGCCGAACAGATCGCGAGTATGGGTCTGGGCGACCCGGTGACGGTGACCAGCATGGCCGCCGACCGCTCGGAGTACCTGCGCCGGCCCGATCTCGGCAGGCTGCCCGCCGACCTGTCCGGCATCGAGAACCACAGTGCCGATATCGGTTTCGTGCTCGCCGACGGACTGTCCCCGCGTGCGCTCACCGACCACGGCGCCGGCCTGCTCACCGCACTGGCCGACGAACTCACCGATCGCTACACCCTGGCTCCACCGGTGATCGCCACCCAGGCGCGCGTCGCCCTGGGCGATCACATCGCCGAGGCCATGGGTGTGCGGACGGTGCTGGTGATCATCGGGGAACGCCCAGGCCTCTCGGTCGCCGACAGTCTGGGCATCTATCTCACCCACCTCCCCCGCCCCGGCCGCGCCGACGCCGAACGCAACTGCATCTCCAACATCCACCCGCCCGACGGCCTCACCTACGCCGACGCCGCCCGCGTGGTGGCCGGTCTGGTCGCGGGCGCGCGCACGCTCGGCCGCTCGGGCGTCGACCTCAAGGACACCTCGCGCATCGACACGCTCACCAGCTCCGAAACCCGCACCATCGCACCGCTGGAGGCGCCCGCGCCGTGAGCTGACCCAGACACCAGGGCGACGCGCAGCCGGTTCGATGTGAGCCGGAGCCGATCGCTCCATAGAGTGATGCCCATGATCCGCACCGCCGCCCTCGCCCATGTCCGCGACCGCAGGCTGATCCAGACGCGCCCGGAAGGCAAGGAGGTCTTCTACATGGCGGGCGGCAAGATCGATCCGGGCGAAACACCCTTACAGGCACTACACCGCGAGATCGAGGAAGAACTCGGCGTCGGCCTGTCCGGCGTCGCCGAACTCGGCATCTTCGAGGCCGAAGCGTTCGGCCACGGCCGCAACACCGGCCTGCACATGACCTGTTTCCTCGCCGACTTCACCGGCGAACCCCACGCCACCGGCGAAATCGCCGAATTCCGCTACTTCACCGTCAGCGAATACGCCGCCATGGAACACGTAGCCCCCGGCTCCATGATGGTCTTCCGCCGCCTCCACGAACTCGACCTCATCGACTGGTAGGAACCCGGCCCACCGACAGCTCGGTCGCGTAGTCCACGTCAACGGGTTTCGGCGAAACGTTGTGTGGCGGTGTCACGATCACTCTCTTGTGACGGGGACAGAGTTGCACAACACCGAGCTATCCGTGGCCGAGCGCCGGGCCGCGCTGCGCAGGCTCGTCGTCATCTTCGGGTTGATGAACAAGATGATCGAGCTGAGCGCGGCCGGCGCGCCGCGGCAGCTGGCCGAGCACGCGGCCGTCGCCAGGGATCTGGTCGGCGAGCTGGTGACCGATATCGCCCGGCTGCCCTAGTCGGTTTTCGGGGCCTTCGGGGTGCCGTCGCCGGGTTCCGGGTCGATGGCGCCTGGCTCGGTGCCCTCGTCGGCCTTCTGGTCCGGTTCCGGGTGCTCGGGCTCGAACGTCTCGGGCAGGCCCTTGAGGTGCTTGTTCATCGAGCGGACGAGCAGCACGGTGCCGGCCAGCAGGATCAGGATGACCAGCAGGCCGAGCGGCGACGCCTTGCCGAACTCGGGTCCGGTCGGGGTGTTCTGAGCGAGGTAGACCAACATCACCGGTCGACGTCCTCGATACCGGCGAACAGGTCGGTCTCCGGGATGGCGGTACTCACCCTCGTCTTGGCCAATTCGAACTCCTCGGTCGGCCAGAGCCGCTGCTGCATCTCCAACGGGATCGCGAAGAACGCCCCGTTCGGATCGATCTGGGTCGCGTGCGCGCGCAGGGCGTCGTCACGCTGGGGGAAGTATTTCGAGCATTCGATCTGGGTGGTGACCCGGTTCCAGGCGGCGCCGCGTTTGAACTGATGCATCCGGTCCAGCCACTCCTGCAGCGGGAACGGTTCGCCGATGCGCTCATACTCCTCGGCGAAGGTCTCCAGGCGCTTCGTACTGAAGCCGTGGTCGTAGTACAGCTTCAGCGGCGTCCACGGTGCGCCCGCCTCGGGGAACTTCGCCGGATCGCCCGCCGTCTCGTAGGCGGCCATCGATACCTCGTGGCACCGGATGTGATCCGGGTGCGGGTAACCGCCGTTCTCGTCGTAGGTGGTGATCACGTGCGGCTTGAAATCGCGCACGAGCCGCACCAGCGCCTCGGTGGACTCCTCCAGCGGCACCAGCGCGAAGCAGCCCTCGGGCAACGGCGGTAGCGGGTCGCCCTCGGGCAGGCCGGAGTCGACGAAGCCGAGCCAGTGCTGGCGCACGCCGAGCGCGTGGGCGGCCGCGGCCATCTCCTCGCGCCGGACCTCCTCGATCCGGTCCAGGACACCGGGGGTGTCCATGGCCGGGTTGAGGATGCTGCCGCGTTCACCACCGGTCAACGTCACGACCAGGACGTCGACGCCCTCGGCCGCGTACCTGGCCATGGTCGCGGCGCCCTTGCTCGATTCGTCGTCGGGGTGGGCGTGCACCGCCATGAGGCGAAGGCCACTCACGTCTCGTTCACCATCGCTCTCGCTCGCGGGTGTCAGAACTTCGTTCCCTATAGTTCCATCCGACCCCCCGTTTGTTCCGACCACCCCCGGGAGCGAGAAACCGATGACCGAGCCCGCACCGGACTCCGCGGCGACCTCGGCCGCCGCAGCAGCGCGACACGCCGATCGATACGGCCGGAAACCCCCGGTGCGTCGGCGGTGGCTCCTGGTCGTGCTCGGCGTCGGAGTGCTGGTCGCAGGCCTCGGCGTCGCCTATCTGGGGTTCCAGAAGTACGGCCCGAAGGCGATCGAGACCGAGCAGCTCGGCTACGTGGTCGACGACGACTCGACGCTCACGGTGCGGATGAAGGTGACCAGAGACTCACCGCAGCAGGCCGTCGTCTGCTTCGTCCGGGCGATGGACCGCGACGGCGCCGAGGTCGGCAGGCGTGAGGTTCTGGTCCCCGGTTCGGACTCCACCAGCGTCCAGGTGACGACCACGGTCAAGTCCTCGGCACGCGCCTCGGCGGGCGATATCTATGGCTGCACCGAGCAGGTACCGGGCTATCTGCGGGTGGAATAGCAGCCTCGCCCATTGGACGCTGCCCGGCGGAGCCGTCCGCAGACCTGCGCATGGCCGCAGCGAATGCGGAGGTACGCCTAGCCTGACCTGCATATTTATGGGACATGCTAAAATGGCCTGATACACGGTTCCGGGGCTCGGAGCCGTGTTTGCTGCATTGGCGGCCAGCGGTGCTGTTAGCGGGTTACGGGTTCACCCCCAGGATCGCTCCAGCCGTCGGGCTGGTGCATGCCCTCCCGCCGGAGGGCACCGCACTGGTTTCAGGGAATCCCGGTGCGCCGGGAACAACTACTAGGGAGTGATCGAGATGACCGAGAATGTGACCTGGCTTACCCAGGAGTCGCACGACAGGCTCCAGGGCGAGTTGAACTCGCTCATTGCCAACCGTCCGGTCATTGCCGCCGAGATCAACGAGCGCCGCGAAGAGGGCGATCTCAAGGAGAACGGCGGCTACCACGCCGCGCGCGAGGAGCAGGGCCAGCAGGAGGCGCGCATCCGCCAGCTGCAGGAGCTGCTGAACAACGCGAAGGTCGGCGTCGCCCCCACCAAGTCCGGTGTGGCGCTCCCGGGCTCGGTCGTCACCGTCTACTACGACGGCGACTCCGACGACACCGAGACCTTCCTCATCGCGACCCGCGAAGAGGGCCTCGGCGCGACCAACCTCGAGACCTACTCGCCGAATTCGCCCCTGGGCGGCGCGCTGATCGACGCCAAGGTGGGCGAGACCCGCGAGTACACGCTGCCCAACGGCAACACCATGAAGGTGACCCTGGTCAGCGCGGAGCCGTACCACGGCTGAGCGGGGCCCCGCCGAGCCCACAGAGCCTGAACCCGAACGCAAGCGGCCGCATCCGAACATCGGATGCGGCCGCTTCGTCATCTACGGGGTCCCTGTCAGCTCAGCGCCTGCTCGACATCGGCGAGAAGATCGCTGATGTCTTCGATACCGACCGACAGCCGGACCAGGTCGGCGGGAACCTCCAGCGCCGAACCCTCGGTGCTGGCGTGGGTCATCGCGCCCGGGTGCTCGATCAGCGACTCGATCCCGCCGAGCGACTCGGCCAGGGTGAAGATCCGGGTGCGCGAGCAGAACTTCAGCGCCGCCTCCCGGCCACCGGCCAGGCGCACCGAGATCATGCCGCCGCTGCGGCGCATCTGCTTCTGCGCGATCTCGTACCCGGGATGGGTGGGCAGGCCCGGGTAGATGACCTGCGAGATGGCCGGGTGGTTGGTGAGGAACTCCGCGATCACCTCGGCGTTGTCGCAGTGCTTCTCCATCCGCACGGCCAGCGTCTTGATGCCACGCAGGGTGAGGAAGGCGTCGAACGGGCCGGGGACAGCGCCTGCGCCGTTCTGCAGGAACGCGAACGCGGTGTCGAGCTCCTTGCTGTTGGTGATCAGCGCGCCGCCGACGACGTCGGAGTGACCGCCCAGGTACTTGGTGGTCGAGTGCACGACGATGTCGGCGCCGAGCAGCAGCGGCTGCTGCAGGTACGGGGTGGCGAAGGTGTTGTCGACGACCAGCTTGGCGTCGGCCGCGTGCGCGATATCGGCCAGCCCGGGGATGTCACCGATGCTCAGCAGCGGGTTGGTCGGGGTCTCGACCCACACCAGCTTGGTGTTGGGGCGGATGGCCGCGCGCACCTCGTCGAGGTTCGCGATGTGGGCGGGTGAGTGCTCGATCCCCCACTGGCTGAAGACCTTGTCGATGAGCCGGAAGGTGCCGCCGTAGGCGTCGTCGGGGATGACGATGTGGTCGCCGGGACGCAGAGTGGCGCGCAGTGCGCAGTCGGTCGCCGCCATGCCAGAGGCGAAGGCCCGTGCGAAGCTGCCCGATTCGAGGGCGGCGAGGTTGGCTTCCAGTGCCGTGCGCGTCGGGTTGCCGGTGCGGGCGTATTCGTAGCCGCCGCGCATGCCGCCGACGCCGTCCTGGGCGAAGGTGGAGCTCGCGTAGATGGGCACATTGACCGCACCGGTCTGAGGATCGGGTTCATATCCGGCGTGGATGGCCCTGGTCGAGAATCCCAGCTCACTCATGAGCTCAGGCTAGTAGACCGGATTCGGGTCGAAGCGCTGGGGTATTGGCCGTGCACGATGTGCCGGATTTGCCGTGGACCGCAGCGTTAGGCGTACCTCCGCCTTCGCTGCGGCCATGCGCGAAAGACTGAGGACGCTCCGCGCCTGTGCCAATTAGGCTGACGACATGGTGACTGTCGAAGAGTTGTTCGCGATCGATCCGTTGCTGTCGCAGGAGGAGCGCGAAATCCGCGACACCGTGGCCCGATTCGGCGAGCGCAGGCTGCGCCCGCACATCGCCGGCTGGTTCGAGGACGGCACCTTCCCGGCCAGGGAGATCGCCCCCGAACTCGGCAAGCTCGGGCTGCTCGGCATGCATCTGGAGGGCTACGGCTGCGCGGGGTCGTCGGCCACCGCCTACGGACTGGCGTGCCAGGAACTCGAGGCCGTCGACTCCGGCGTGCGCAGCATGGTGTCGGTGCAGGGCTCGCTGGCGATGTCCGCGATCCACTTCTTCGGCTCCGAGGAGCAGAAGCAGCAGTACCTGCCCGCGATGGCGGCCGGTGAGGTGATCGGCTGCTTCGGTCTCACCGAGCCCGATTTCGGCTCCAACCCCGGCGGGATGCGCACCAGGGCCAAGCGCGACGGCGACGACTGGGTGCTCAACGGGTCCAAGATGTGGATCACCAACGGCTCGGTCGCCGATATCGCCGTCGTCTGGGCCTATGCCGAGGAACCGGGCCAGGACAAGCCGCGGGTGCGCGGCTTCCTGGTGCCCGCGGGCACTCCCGGTTTCACCACCAGGGAGATCCACCGCAAGCTCTCGTTGCGCGCATCCCTGACCGCCGCACTGGATTTCGACGACGTGCGGCTGCCCGCCGACGCCGTGCTGCCCGAGTCGGGCGGCCTGAGCTCACCGCTGGCCTGCCTGAGCGAGGCCCGCTTCGGCATCGTCTTCGGCGCGCTCGGCGCGGCCCGCGACTGCCTGGCCGCCGCGATCGACTACGCCCGCACCCGCGAGGTGTTCGACAAGCCGCTGGCCGCCTACCAGCTCACCCAGGCCAAGCTCGCCGATATGGCGCTGGAACTCGGCAAGGGCCAGTTGCTGGCGCTGCACCTGGGCCGGTTGAAGGATCGGCACGAGATCACCGGCGAGCAGATCAGCGCGGGCAAGCTGAACAGCACCCGCGAGGCCATCGCCATCGCCCGTGAGTGCCGAACCATTCTCGGCGCCAACGGGATCACCCTCGACTACCCGGTGCTGCGGCATGCGAACAACCTGGAGTCGGTGCTCACCTACGAGGGCACCGCCGAGGTGCATCAGCTGGTGCTCGGCAAGGCGCTCACCGACGCCAACGCGTTCCGGTAGCTCGCTGCGCGCCGGTCGGTTCAGCCGCCGACCGGCACACCCGCCCTGGAATCGGAGACGGCCGCGACCAGCGACAACCGTTGACAAGCGGACGTGATCTGCGTCACACTTCTAACTGTGTTAGGCGAAACTACTCGCGATAGGCAAGCCGAACGCCGTGAGGCAACACGACGGGAGATCCTGCAGGTCGCGTGGGACCTCGCCAGGGAGAACGGCCTGGCGCAGATCACCCTGCGCGATGTCGCCACCAGGGTCGGCATGCGCGCGCCCTCGCTGTACACCCATTTCCCCTCCAAGCACGCGATCTACGACGCGATGTTCGGGCAGGCGTGGGCGGAGTACGAGGAGCACGCGGCGCGCGTGGCCGCCGCCCTGCCCACCGCGCCGCGCGCCCGGCTGCTGGCGATGGCCCACGGCTTCTTCGACTTCGCGGTGGCGGATCTGGCCCGCTACCAGCTGATGAATCAGCGCACGGTGCCCGGATTCGAGCCGTCACCCGCGGCGTTCGCGCCCTCGAAGCGGGTGGTGCGCGACGCCGTCACCATGTTCGCCGAGGCAGGTGTCACCGATCGGGGTGACATCGAGATCTGGTTCAGCCTGATCGGCGGCCTCATCGACCAGCAACTCGCCAACGATCCGGCCGGCGACAGCAGGCGCAGGCTGATCGAACGCGCGATGACCATGTGGGCCGACAGCGTCGGCCTGCCCCCGGAACCGAGGGACCCCCCATGACCACGACGACCCCGGCGCCGACCGAACCGCGCCGCAGCACGATCCCGCGCCCCGATTCGATGACTCTGGCCGCGATCGAATACGAACGCGTCGGCAGTGCCGTCGCGGCGCTCGACCCGGCCGACTGGAACCGGCCGACCGATTGCCCGGAATGGACTGTGCACCAGATGATCTCGCACGTCGTCGGGATGGCGGCGATGACGGCGTCGGTCACCGAGATGATCCGGCAGCAACGGGTCGCCGACCGGCGGCCCGGCGGCGAGGAGCGGCGCATCGATGCGCTGACCGGCTATCAGGTGGCCCGCTACAGCGTCCACCCGCCGGACGAATTGCGCGCCCTGATCGATCGCCTCGGCCCCCGCGCCGCGGCCGCCCGGCGCAGGCTCCCCGCGTTCCTGCGCAAGCTGACACTGCCGGGCAGCGAGCGGGTGAACGGTGTCGACGAGCGGTGGACGGTCGGATTCCTGACCGAGGTGATCCTCACCCGCGACCCCTGGATGCACCGGATCGATCTGAGCCGGGCGACCGGGCGACCACTGGAGCTCACCGCCGACCACGACGGCCGCATCGTCGACGACGTGGTCCGCGAGTGGGCACAGCGCCACGGCAAGCCGTACCGCCTCACGCTGCACGGCCCCGCGGGCGGCACGTGGACCAGCGGCGACGCGGACGCGCCCGCGATCGAGCTCGACGCCGTCGAGTTCTGCCGCACCCTGTCCGGCCGCGCGAGCGGTTCCGGATTGCTGAGTACCGAAGTGCCGTTCTGACCGGCGTCACCCGAGCGCGGGCAGTTCCAGGTTCTCCCGGTAGGTGTCGCCCAGGTAGTCGGTATCGACCAGCCCGCGCCTGCGCAACTCGGGCAGCAGTCCGTTGACGACGAAATCCGACGTACGTTCGTCGGCCAGGCCACCGAGCGAGATCACGTCGAGCACGTTCGCCCGATAGCGCTCCTCGATGGCGTCGGCGAGTTGCTCCGGTGTGCCGGCGGCGGCCCAGTGCCCGGTGTCCTTGGCGGCGACGACGAGTTCGCGCAGGGTGGCGCCCGAGGCGGCCAGCTTGCCGAAGATCTCGACTCGCCCGCGCCTGCGATGCACCGAATCCAGCCGCGGGAGCAGAGTTTCCGGGATCGGCTTGTCCAGCGGCAGCTCGGACAGATCGATCCCGCCGCCGAGCATGTCGGCCAGCTGACGGCGGCCCGCGTCGAAGTCGGTGGACTCGGCCGCCTCGCGGACCAGCCTGTGCGCCTCGGCTTCGGTCGCGCCGTAGGTCGCGTGAAAGGAACTGAAGATCAGCGGCAGCCCGTCGGCCCTGCCCCACTCCGCGGCGCGGGTACGGATCTTCTTCGTGTAGGTGACGGCATCTTCGAGTGTCGGCAGCGAGGTGAACACCACCTCGGCGAAGCGCGCGCCGAGCTCGATGCCACCGGCCGACTGACCGGCCTGGAACTGCACCGGTCTGCCCTGCGGCAGCGGCGGGATGTTCAGCGGGCCGCGCACCGAGAAGTGCTGTCCCGCATGGTCGATCGGCCGCACGAGGGTCTCGTCGAGCACCACGCCGCCATCGCCATCGGTCCGCAGTGCACCCGGCCGCCAGCTGTCGAACAGCGCGTTGACCACCGTGAGCACCTCGGTGGCGCGGTCGTACCGCTCCTCCGGACTCGGCAGCTCCTGGTCACCGTAGTTCTGCTCGCCGAGCGAGGAGGTCACCGCGTTCCAGGCCGCGCGGCCGTTGCTGACGTGGTCAAGGGTGCCGAACAGCCGGGCCAGGTTGTAAGGGTGGTGGAAGGTCGTGGTGACCGTCGCGATGAGGCCGACGTGGGTGGTCACCGCGCTCAGCGCCGCCAGCTGGATCAGCGGTTCCTGCGCGCCGATCGCGCCCTGGGCGCCGAAGGCGAGCAGGTCGGCCGCGAACACCGCGCCGATCTTGTTGTCCTCGGCGATCCTGGCGATCCGCTGCGCCTCGTCGAGGGTGGAGCGGGTCGGATCGAGTGCGGCGGCGTAGACATCACGCGACCCGCTCACGCCCGTGACCGTCTTCAACTTGCGGCGTTCGGTGCCCATGCCGCCAGTTCAGCAGGGCATCCGCGACCTCGACCATGGTTCCGCTCACCCTAATTCGAGCGGAATACCGCACGCTGCCCCGGCTTTTCGGCGACGTGGCGGCGGTCGCGGAAATTCGGTTGCGTGGGTGGCCTCCGGTTTCTAAGGTTTGCCGCATGTCGTGCCAAGTATTCATTCGCATCCGCCACGCCCGGGCTCTGGCCCGCTAGCGGACGCGGATATCGCATCGGCGTCCACCGGCGTGCCCAGGGCCCATCGAGCTCTCATTCACTCGATGACCCGAAGGGGCAACTGCCGTGGCGCAGGATTTTGCACACCGAAACTACTCACATACCCAGCGCAAGGTCACCGGGCACAGCGGCGGCCGGACGTCGCGTGACCTGGCCAGAAGGACGCTCTCGCAGAACTTCCTGGTGGATCGGACCGCCGTCGACGCGATAATGGCGGTCGCCGCTCCGGCGGGCGAGGTCCTCGAACCCGGCGCGGGCGAAGGCGTGCTGACGCGGGCGCTGGCCGCGCGTGGCGCGCGAGTGACCGCGTACGAGATCGATCCGCTGCTGGCGGCCAAGCTCTCGGCGCGGACCGGGAACGAGGCCGGAATCCAGGTGGTGCGTGGCGATTTCACCAAGGCCAGGGCACCGCGAGAACCGTTCGCGGTGGTCGGGAACATCCCGTACTCGGTGACCTCGGACATCGTCGCCTGGTGCCTGAACGCACCCGCGCTCACCTCGGCGACCCTGCTCACCCAGCGGGAATACGCGCGCAAACGCACCGGCGACTACGGCCGCTGGAGCCTGACCACGGTGCTGCACTGGCCGTGGTTCGACTGGCAGTTGCGCGGCCAGGTCCCCCGGACGAGTTTCCGCCCGATCCCCTCGGTCGATTCCGCCGTTCTGCGGATCGACCGCCGCCCGAATCCGCTGGTCGCCCAGCGGGATTCGTACGCAGAGCTGGTACGCACCGGGTTCTCGGGCATCGGCGGTACCGTCCGCGCGTCCCTGCGCACCCGCTACCAGGACGTGGACGAGGCCCTGCGTGGCGCGGGCGTCGCCCACGACACCGTCGTCGCCTACGTCCACCCGGAACAGTGGGTGTCACTGCACTCGGCGCTGACGGGCTAGCCGTTCTGCGGTGCCGTCCCCTGGGCGGCACCGCGGGTCGGGCAGGTCGCTAGATCGAGCCGGTGCTGAGGAAGCCGAGGCCGAGGAGGCATTCCATTATCTCGGCGACGCCATAGGGGCGACTGCTGCGACAGCACCTCTTCCACAGCCGTCGGGCGATCAGGCCCCAGGGGTCACGACGCAATTCCGGCCGATCCGTCGCCAATCATCGGGGTCGCCGCGCTCGAGGGCGGTCTGCACTGCGCCGGTCCGCCACTGCGCGACCGGTGCATCCGGAGAGATGTTCAGGCTACGGAACTGGAGCAGCGTCCTCGCCTCCCGCCAGAAGCGCATATCCCTCTTCCTCGCCGGATCACTCGAGGTTTCCGGTTAGCACCTGCCTTCGCTCAGCCCTGTGCCCCGAGTTCTTTGGTCAACGTGATTAGGAACTGAGACGCGGTTCGGATCTGCAAGTCCGATACCTCGAACTTAGTTCGACCGGCGTTGATCTGAGCCGTCTCAATATGGAGAGTGCCCTGCCAACCATCAACCTGGGTAACAATGTACACCGCGCTGGCCGCCGTCTTTATCCATACCTTCTCGTCAATCCCGGACAGCGGGATGTAGCTCAGGTCGTCCTTGAGTAAGGCGGGCTTCGACTCGCTCGGCAACATTGCCCGTAGGCGCGTTTGCCCCACTGCAAGATAATCCTGCGTAATGGTACAGTGAGCTCCCAGCTCAATTTTTTCGTCGGGCGCGCCGGATCCGTATTCAATATCCGCAGAGGATATTCCGAGATCTTTTGAGAAGAAGGCCAGCGTCCGATCGCACTGCTCGCGACGAGTATGACTCGACTCTGTCATCACAGGACTTTCCGAAGAATTCAGCCCGCACGACGACAAGAGCGAAACTGCGATTGCTGCCACCGTAGCGCCGACAGCGCGTCTCGCAAATATATTCACTGTGTGCGCCTGTCAGTATTTACCGACCAATTATTTGTGCCGTCAGTAACCGTCGCATCATCAAACTTCTGAGTCCCCTCGACAACCATGGACGGCCACTTGTTTTCAGGTAGACCGTCGATATCCGAGCTCGCCTGCGCGATCTGATTCCCGCCAATAATGCTTTCCTGCGCAGATGAGGCAATGCTTCCAATCGCCAGGGCGATTGCGTTGTACATATTTCCGATACTGGCAACGATGTCCGCGGTCTGCGCCGCCGCGATGGGTCCGGTAGCAGCGGCAGCGACAATCTCGGCAATACTCGAAATGAACGAGAGAATTGCTTCAACAATTTCCCGGTAAAGCTCCAAAGTCTTAACCGCAACAGCCTCAAGGGCCAGTGCTATGGTCTCGCATGAAGCCGGAATTGCCAGCTGCGAGCACGGTTTCGCTTGCCGCTGTCGAGAATTTTCATACGATTCCGCCGCGATCCCGGACCAATTGGCATTCAGCTTCGTCTCGTCAATCTGAGTTCCAGCATTGGTGACAGCACTGGCGACATCTCGCCATGAATTGGCATAGTCGATAAAAGTAGCAGGTACGAATATGCCTTTTATTAGCTCCTTCAGCTTTGCGACTGCCTTACTTATGCAGTCGAGAACCTTATCGCGTTCCTCCCAAAGCCTGTCGATAGTATTTTCGGCGGCCACTCCTCCCGCGAGGTTACCAATCGGTCCAAGCACACCACCGCCCACCCATCCGGTCAGGCGAACCGCCAATACGATATCCCCAAAGGCATCGTTTACCTCATCGGGCTTCTTCTCCAACTCCGCCATTTTGGTTTTTATTGTTTCAGCATTCTCGTTCAAGTCTATTCGAGTTTGCGGATTCTTATCTTCTGCCACCCTGTTGCCCCCCGACTAGTAAAGATTGCGGATCGCGTGCTCGTTGGCTGCATCCTCCGCCTCGTATGTGTCCGCGACATAGCGCAGGGTACTTGCGATTTCAGCGAACACTAGTTTTCCCTCGGCCATCCTACTGGCGAAGAAGTCTGGAACGTCTTTGTACTTGTCGTATGCCAGGATGAAAACACCGGCCTCAAGGTCGGTGAACTTGGCCTTTTCGGCAGCTAGCCTCGCAGTCTCCAATTCTCCAATCGCCTCGTCCCAGTTGTTTGCGGCGGTCCGCACAGCGCTGACCGCGACCGAGATTGCCTGTTGCGATGGCGCACCCATATTTCTATTTCCCCAACTCTCGAATCAAATTGTCTCGATGGCGAACAAGTTGATACTCAAGGTCCTCATCCGCGTACCGTGAGTAGTCCCCCTCGACCTTGAAGGTCGGGCGGAGGGTCCGCACACGATCGGCGCAGCTCAAAACTTCGTCACTAATTTGGATCGGGTCGACTTGCTGCCCCCACCCGACCCACACATGCATAGACTTCACCTGAAAGCAGTCCGCCGTCATCGACACGATCAACCTATTGTCGATTAGCGCTCGACCATGAACCTCGAAGACACCTCGAGTAAAAATTCGGGTCTGAGTTTCCCGATAATCAGCCCAGCTTCGGGATTCGAGTAGAAGCATCGTGACTGTGCGCTTATCCGGAACCGGACATGCGTGCCGGAACTCGCCTGTCAGAAGCTTTCCAGACGCGACGCTACGTCCAATGTGATCTGCCACCGCTTTTTATAGGCGCGCATCAGCTCATCGCCAGCATCAGCCGGATTCACGTACCGGTTCCACTGGCGGCTCAATTCAACACGGGACGGCAAGAGCCCCAGGTCGACTTCAATTGTTGCGAAGGAAGACCCCTGGTAGTCGCTGGAGTTCGCGCCGGGGCGGATATCGAGGTCACTCGCGCCGGTTCTCGATACCGATGGGTCCACTCCCTGGTACCGGCGGTCATCACCAAAGCCGGCGCCTGGCTCCGATCGATAAGCCTGTTCACCTCGGTAGGAGTCATGCAGCCGATCCGGCGTGTGTGTGTTTCGGGTGGCCTGAGGCCTTGTCAGTGGCTCGTCGTCCCAGAACTCGTCCGGATCGTCATAGTGGTTGAACCAGCCGCCAGTCGCCATCACCAAACCTCGACGATTCCGCACGATGTCGGCATCATGAGTCGAATCGCCATCAATCCCCCGCTTGTCCAGACCTTCTCCGTAGAGTTTCAACCCCACCATCTCGGATGTTCAGGCAGGTTGTCAATTCCTGGACGAACGACAGCGTCTCGGAAACGCTTGCGCGCCAGCGACTGCCGAGAGATGCCGGCTCGCTCACTCAGGGAGCTCAGTCCGGAGGGCGGACGATGATTCGCGCGGAGGGGACGGCTGCTGCCAGGTGGCGGATGTCGTCCGGGTCAGAGGTGATCACCAGACCGCCGCCGTACCGGGCACACAGCGCCACAACGTGAGCATCCACCAGGTAGCGACTACCGGCCTGTGCGCCGTGGAGGACGGCACCGACCAGCCTGTCCATGCCGAAGTCGGTAGGCACGATAGCCACCGGGCGCTGCCACGGGTGGTCGTGTGGTTTCAGCCCGTCGAATCGAGCACGATCGGCAGCGTCACGCGATCTCTCGCCGGACGCCCGCTACCCCGTCGAGTTCATCGAATGCCGTGGCGGCAAAGCGCATGTCGTCGTCGGAGACCGAACCGAAAACCTAATCCCAGCACGCGAGTCAGGAATCAGCCTCCTCAGTGGCCGATGGAGCCGGTGCTGAGGAAGCCGAGGAGGTCGTGGCGGGTGATGACGCCGACCGGCTTGCCGTCTTCGACGACCATCAGGGCGTCGGTGTCGGACAGGGCCTTGGTGGCGGTCGAGAGCGGCTCGCCCGAACCGATCAGCGGGAACGACGGGCTCATGTGCTGGGCCACCGAATCGGTGAGCTGGGCGCGGCCCTCGAAGACGGCCGAGAGCAGATCGCGCTCGGTGACGCTGCCCGCGACCTCGCCGGCCATCACCGGCGGCTCGGCGCCGACGACCGGCATCTGCGAGACGCCGTACTCGCGCAGGATCTCGATGGCGTCGCGCAGGGTCTCCGACGGGTGGGTGTGCACCAGGTCGGGCAGTTCGCCGGACTTGCCGCGCAGCACGTCGCCGACCAGCGGTTCGGGACCGGCCTCCAGCGGGGTGGTGAGGAAGCCGTAGGAGCTCATCCACTTGTCGTTGAAGATCTTCGACAGGTAGCCGCGGCCACCGTCGGGCAGCAGCACCACGACGACGGCGTCGGGATCGCGCCGGGCCACCTCGATCGCGGCGACCACGGCCATGCCGCAGGAGCCGCCGACCAGCAGGCCCTCCTCGCGGGCCAGGCGGCGGGTCATCTCGAAGGAGTCGGCGTCGGAGACGGCGATGATCTCGTCGGGGACGGACGGGTCGTAGGCCGAGGGCCAGAAGTCCTCACCGACACCCTCGACCAGGTACGGGCGGCCGGTGCCGCCGGAGTACACCGAGCCCTCCGGATCGGCGCCGATGATCTTCACCTTCCCGCCCGAGACCTCCTTGAGGTAGCGGCCGGTGCCGGTGATGGTGCCGCCGGTGCCGACGCCTGCGACGAAGTGGGTGATCTTGCCTTCGGTGTCGGCCCAGATCTCGGGACCGGTGGTCTCGTAGTGGCTGTCCGGGCCACCCGGGTTGGCGTACTGGTTGGGCTTCCAGGCGCCCTCGATCTCGCGGACCAGGCGATCGGAGACGGTGTAGTAACTGTCCGGGTGCTCCGGCGGCACGGCGGTCGGGCAGACCACGACCTCGGCGCCGTAGGCACGCAGCACGTTGCGCTTGTCCTCGCTGACCTTGTCCGGGCAGACGAACACGCACTTGTACCCGCGCTGCTGGGCGACCAGCGCGAGACCGACACCGGTGTTACCTGAGGTGGGCTCGACGATGGTGCCGCCGGGCTTCAGCAGCCCTTCCTCCTCGGCGGCATCGATCATCTTGACCGCGATCCGGTCCTTGGAGCTGCCGCCCGGGTTGAGGTATTCGATCTTGGCGGCGACCAGGCCCGCGTTCGAGCCGACCACCGAGTTCAGCCGAACCAGGGGGGTGTTGCCGATGAGGTCGACGACATGATCCGCAATGCGCATGCCTCCATCGTTGCAGAACCGTAGCTCGGCGTCGCGACCTGGTCGGATCCTGTGAGCAGCGGCACCACGAGCGCCGCCCCGCCGGAGCCGGTTCGGCAGCTGCGCCCGCGCCGATCCGCGTCGTAGAATTTTCGGATGTGAGCGCACCTCGAATCAGCTGGCGTACCGCTGTCGTCACGGGGGCGACCACCGTGCTCGCCGGGTCCGGCGCGGGCACCGTTTCCTGGGCTACCTATCGGTTGCTGATGACACAGGCAGGGGCGGCGCGCGCGGTCATCGGGCGCGACACCTCCAAGCCGCCGGAGGCCGACGGTGTCTACGCGCCGGGTGCGCAACTGCCGGAGCCGTGGCGCAAGGGCGTGCCGAGCGACCTGCATCTGATGATCTTCGGTGACTCCACCGCCGCCGGGCTCGGCTGCCTCAGCGCCGCCGATGTGCCGGGGGTGCGGCTGGCGCGCGGACTGGCCGAGGCCACCGGGCTGCGGATCCGGCTGAGCACCAAGGCGATCTCCGGCGCCACCTCCAAGGGGCTGGCGGGTCAGGTCGACGCGATGTTCATCGCCGGTCCGCCGCCGGACGCCGCGGTCATCCTGGTCGGCGCCAACGACATCACCAAGAAGCACTCCATCCGGGCGTCGGCGCGCAGGCTGGCCGCCGCGGTGTCGCGGCTGCGTGCGGCCGACGCGCTGGTCGTCGTCGGCACCTGCCCGAACCTGGGCACCGTCACCGCGATCCAGCAGCCGCTGCGCACGGTGGTGGCCAACTGGAGCGTGCGCCTGGCCAAGGCGCAGACGGTGGCGACCACGCTCGCGGGTGGTACGCCGGTGGCGATGGGTTCACCGCTGGTCGCCTCCGAGTTCCGCGCCGCCCCGGAAATCCTGTTCGCCACCGACGGATTCCACCCGTCCGCGGCGGGGTACGAATTGGCCGCAGCTCAGCTGCTTCCCGTCCTGATCGAGGCGGTGCGCGCACGCCCTGCTCTTCCCGTCGCGCACGGCGAGAGTTAGATTCACGAAAGACCGGCAAGGTAAACAGCCGTTCACGCAGCCATCCGAAAAGGAGTCCTCATGCCCGAGGCCGTCATCGTCTCCACCGCCCGCTCCCCCATCGGCCGTGCCGTCAAGGGGTCCCTGGCCGGTATGCGTCCGGACGACCTGACCGCGCAGATGGTCCAGGCCGCGCTGGCCAAGGTGCCTTCGCTCGACCCGACGCAGATCGACGACATCATCCTGGGCACCGGCTCCCCGGCCGGTGAGGGCGGCTTCGGCATGGGCCGCATCGTCGCTATCAAGCTGGGTCTCGATGTCGTCCCCGGCACCACCGTGCAGCGCTACTGTGCGTCCTCGCTGCAGACCACCCGGATGGCCTTCCACGCCATCAAGGCGGGCGAGGGTGACGTGTTCATCTCCGCCGGTGTGGAGACGGTCTCGCGCTACGCCCGTGGCTCGGCCGACAGCTCGCCCGACACCAAGAACCCCGAGTTCGCCGAGGCCGAGGCCCGCACCGCCAAGACCGCCGAGGGCGGCGCCGGCGCGTGGCACGACCCGCGCCAGGACGGCCTGCTCCCCGACGCCTACATCGCGATGGGCCAGACCGCCGAGAACGTGGCCTCGCTGACCGGCATCACCCGCGAGGACCAGGACCGCTGGGGCGTCCGCTCGCAGAACCGCGCCGAAGAGGCCATCAAGGCCGGCTTCTTCGAGCGGGAGATCACCCCGGTGACCCTGCCCGACGGCACCGTGATCAGCAAGGACGACGGCCCGCGCGCCGGCGTCACCTACGAGGCGGTCAGCGGGCTCAAGCCGGTCTTCCGTCCCGACGGCACCGTCACCGCCGGTAACTGCTGCGCGCTCAACGACGGCGCCGCCGCGCTGGTCATCATGAGTGACACCAAGGCCAAGGAGCTGGGCCTGACCCCGCTGGCCCGCATCGTCTCCACCGGCGTCTCCGGCCTGTCCCCCGAGATCATGGGCCTCGGCCCGGTCGAGGCGGTCAAGCGGGCGCTGGCGCTGGCGGGCAAGTCGGTCTCCGACATCGACCTGTTCGAGATCAACGAGGCCTTCGCCGTGCAGGTGCTCGGCTCGGCCCGTGAGCTGAAGATCGACGAGGACAAGCTCAATGTCTCCGGTGGCGCGATCGCGCTGGGCCACCCCTTCGGCATGACCGGTGCCCGCATCACCACCACCCTGCTGAACAACCTGCAGACCTACGACAAGCAGTTCGGCGTGGAGACCATGTGCGTCGGCGGCGGCCAGGGCATGGCTCTGGTCATCGAGCGCCTGAGCTGAGATAGAACGAAAAGAGCGGCCCACCGAATCCGGTGGGCCGCTCTTTCATGTCGGCTCAGGCGAGAATTGCGATGACCGCGCCATTCAGCGTCAGCGCCGCCAGTGCGATCACGGCTAGAGCGCGCCACCCGCTGGTCCGGGCCGCGCGGTCGGTCCTGGCATGGGCCCTGCGTGGCATCAGGACGAAGCCCAAGGTGGCCACCACCGCGGTGACGACCGCTCCGACGAGGCCCCATACCGAGTTCGGATTCACCCATAGCCGCCACAGAACAAGGACCGCCGGCACCAGCAGGCCGATCCATACCGTCCGATCATAACGATCGCTCAGCATCAGCAAGGTGAGCAATATGGCGCAGACGGAGGTACCTACGACATTGGCGCCGAATACCGCGGGGCCGGTCGCCAACCACATGATCGCGGCCGAACCACCCACTGTCGCGGTCGCACTGATCGCGAGGACGCGGAGCCGACCCAAGATCGGTTCGACGAAGTATCCAGCGCCGATGGCGGAGACCGCCAGGAACAGCAGCCCCGATAGATTGCCGGCAACAAGCCCGCCGCTGAACACCCGCCACACCTGCCCGTTCACCACAGCACCACGCGACATCATCAACTGCGCGTACAACGTCGAATTCTGCGTTGTAGGCGAGAAGCTGTGCGCTTGCAGTGCGGCGATCACGTAGACGACAGCGCATAAACCAACAATGCTCACCGATGCGACGGGTATCGGGCGCACTGGCATCCGAGCCGGCATTCCGATGCGGGTACGTAGCGCGGACATGGCATCGAGGAGGCCGAATGGGTCGAACCAGCCGGCCCGATCCGCTGTCCACGCCAACTCCCGCGCCTCGCAGAGCAGCCGTAGCGCCCGGTGCGGATAGCGCGCCGTAGCGAGGGTGAGGGCGCCGGTCACCTGGTCGTTCTCGCGCAGGTCGAGCAGCGTCTCATACGCCTCGTCGGTGGGGATCCACGCGAGAATCTCTGCGGCGCTGCGCAGATCGTCGACGCCGTTCACGGCCTCGGTCATCCAGTCGGCGACCACGTCGAAGCAGTCCGGACCCACCTGGACAAGCAGGCTGTAGACCTGGGCGAGATGGCTGATCGTCGGCATGCCGACCGCGTCGCGTAGGCGGGCGTATTGATCGGGTCGCGTCACCGAGGTGGCCAGCATCGCCGCCGAGTCGCTGTACCGGTCCAGCCCGTCCACGGCCAGATCCGCGTCGACCCAATCCTGCCGGTGCGGCAGCAGGTACGAGGTGGCGATGCGGCCCCACACGGTACCGAGGCGCGCCCGGAGCCCGGACAAGTGCGCGGCAACGTGGCGATACGTCGGCTCAGGTGCCGCCGCGAGGTGCGCACGGACCAGGCGGATCATCTGATCGTATGAACCTCGCCCGCAATCGGTTGCGGCCATGGCGACCAGCGCACCGTGCGGATAGCTCGACTCGACATCGAAACCGCGTGCGAGCACAACGGTTTCCGCGGCGAAGGCAAGGCCGAAGCAGGCGATCCAGCTGTCGAGGAAGCGAGGCAGGATATCGCGCTCGACATGATCCATGTGTGGGAAGGCCGCCTGGCAGCACTCCCAGTAGTCCTCCTCGACCAACACCCAGATAGCCGCCGCACCCAGCGCATTCGCCTGCGAGCCGGGCGCTGCGAGGTAGGCCGCTGCCGCATGCGCGATCAGCGCCAGCCCGTTGCGTTCGGCCGCGGCCAGCATGGCAGTCAGGCGGGGGCGGCAGGAATCGAGAATGCCGATCAGCGCGGCGGTCGCGTGCGGGTCGACGGCGGGCGGTGGTGAACCGGCCACGCCACGGAAGGCCTCGGCACCGTCGCGCCACTGTTGCGCGATCACCCAGGCATCCTCGTCGGGAACCGCCGTACCCCCGACTCGAAGTTGGTTTTCGGCGATCGCGGTCAGGCGGTGCAGAAACTCGTCGTCCGCGGCGGCGGTCTGTTCCCATTGGCCGTTGGTGCGCGGTGTCGCGCTCGCCCGCCCCGGACGGGACGGAACGTCGAAGTCCGCATCGTCGTCGTCATGGTCATCGTCATCGAGGTCGTCGTCATCGCCGTCGCCCCAGTCGATACCGTCGCCGCCGATGCCGAATCGGATGTCGTTGAGTCGCTGCGGCGGCCGGGTCGCTTGCGCGGTGACCGTCAGCTCGCGTGGCGACTTCGCGCCGCCGGCACGGATCGCGGCGATGGTCGCCGCGGCGATCGCCCGACCGGCCTCGGCGCCGGAAGGATACAGCTGCTGCTCCCACACTCCGTCGCGTGCGACTTCCAGCATGCCGCCCTGCGGCGCGAACCAGCCGCGCGCGATCGCCTCCGCTCCGCGAGTGCGCTTGATCGCCCACCCCACTTCGGTAGCGAACGGGTCGAGCACCGGCAGATCGGCGGCCAGTGAGGCGAAGACCTGCTCGAGATTCCAGCCGAGTTCTTCCCAATCCTCGGCGGGCGGTTCCGGGTAGTACATCGACCCGCCGAGCGCGTAGGTGAGATCGACATCCGGCTGCAATTGCCAGAGCTTGCCGACCCAATCCTCGCCGTATTCACCGTATTCCTGGTCGCGGCCTTCTTCCCATTCGTAGGCGTGGCTCGGCCTGACACTCAGCATCACCGCGCCCAGAAGGCCGAAGTCGCGGGACAATTCGATGGTCGTGTCGGTGTAGCGCCACTTCGCGAATGCGTCGGGCCCGCCGACCAGATGGGGTGTACCGAGCAACCGCACACATTCGCGCAATGCCAGCCGGAACGCGTCGTCGACCGCGTTGTCGGGAAGGTACTGATTGAGATGCAGTGCAACGTATTCGCCATAGCCGAAACGCTTTTGGTAGTCGGAGACCTTCGAGACCAGCAGTGACAGGAGATGGGGACCATCAGCGTGTTCGTCGTAGGTGTTCGCTTCGAGCGTCCAGCCCAGATCGTGGCACAGGCGCAGAATTTCGGTCCTCGACCAGGAACCGACGACGTCGGCGCCGGGCTCCCAGCGCTTTTCCGGGCGTGGCTGGCGTTCGGGTCCGGGCCCTGGAACCCGAATCGGCCCGAAGCCGCGTCCGAAATCGGCGGCCAGCACGATGGCGATCCGATCGGCGAATTCCGCTCCAGCTCGGGCGCGATCGGTCAGGCCGGTTAACAGCTCGTCGACACGGTTTTCGGTCGAGACCGGTTCGGGATCGCGCGGCTTGGCGAGCCGCAAGTAGACCGCGTCGTCTCTGGTCAGGGTGATGACCACAGTGGGCAGCCCCCAGTCGACGGCAGGCGTGTAGCCGGGATTGTCGCTGCGGGAACTGGGTTCGCCGAAGACCGATCGGAACCGGTCGACGAATTCCTCGAACACCACCGCAGGTACCGGACCCTGCCGCGCCGGGCGCACATCGGTGACCCCCAGCCACGCGACATCGACTCCGCCCTCGGCACCGATCGCGAAGGTCGCCTCGGGTTCGTTGACCTGGAGAAAGGTGCGGCACTCGACATATGTCGGCGATCTGTCCGGGTCCGCCGCAGGTGCCGATACAGTCCAGCCGACGCGCCGAGCAAATCGTCCGATATCGTCCGCAGTCCACGTCCACTCGAACTCTGCTGCAGCCCTTGCAATCCCGACGGCATCGTCGGTACCCACCCCTAAACCCTGACTCACGTCAGGGAGGTTACCGGTAGTAGCGGACCCACTAGTATCGGCTGCCGTGCCGCCGTTTCGCTCTGGCTTGACCCATCTCCTGCAAGCGCGTTTTCCGTTGATGTTCATCGAGTCCTTCGAGGAACAGCGTGTGCTCGACGAGATCGACGCTGCGGTCGGCAGTCTGAAAAACCCTCGCGGGCTGTGGCATTGGTCGGCGACCGAGGGACTTCGACGGGCGGGCGGAGCCCCCGAACGCGAGACGCACGCGCCTGTCGCCATGCTGCGGGCCATCGCGCGGACACAGGAACGCGCTGTGTTCGTGCTGAGCGACCTGCACGCCTTCCTCGGCGGGAACACCCAGCCCGCCGACCCGCAGACGGTGCGCGCGCTGCGCGATGTCGTGCGCGACTTCCGGTCCGGCGAACTCGCTCGCACGATCATCGTGGTCGCGCCGGTACTCCAGATTCCACCGGAACTCGAAAAAGACGTCACTGTCGTCGATTTCCCGCTCCCCGACGCAGCCGAGATCCGTGCCCTGCTGGCAGGCATGATCGCGCGCAACGGCGACAGTGTCTCCGTGCGGCTCGACGATCGCGGTCGCGACCGGCTGACCAGGGCGGCGCTCGGAATGACCCTCGCCGAAGCCGAGAACGCCTTCTCCCTGGCTATGGTCACCGGTACCAGCCTCACCGAAGCTGATGTGGATGTGGTGCTTGCCGAGAAGGCCCAGACGATCCGGAAATCCGGTCTGCTCGAACTGGTTCCGACCGAAGTCGCCCTCGACGACGTCGGCGGTCTCGACGCGTTGAAGACCTGGCTGGACAAGCGACGAGACTCCTGGCTCGCCGAAGCCGCGGCCTACGGGCTACCGGCGCCCAAAGGCCTTCTCATCACCGGGGTGCCCGGTTGTGGAAAGTCGCTGACCGCCAAGGCGGCTGCGGCCGCGTGGGGAATTCCGCTGATCCGGTTGGACATCGGCCGGGTATTCGCGGGGCTGGTCGGCGCGAGTGAGCACAATATGCGGACCGCATTGGCGACCGCGGAAGCCTGCGCACCGTGCGTGTTGTGGGTCGATGAGATCGACAAGGGTTTCGCGGGCGCGGGCACCGCGTCCGACACCGGGACGAGCGCGCGTGTGTTCGGTTCCTTCCTGGCCTGGTTGCAGGAAAAGACCGTGCCGGTATTCGTCATGGCGACAGCCAACCGCATCGAGAACCTGCCACCAGAGTTCTTGCGCAAAGGTCGATTCGACGAGATCTTCTTCGTCGACCTGCCCGACTTCGCCGAGCGCATCGAGATCTGGCGGCTGCACCTGGCCCGTCGTCCCGGGCCGGCGACCGGCCAGGAACACACACCCGAACTGCTGTGGGAACTGGCCAGGATCTCGGCGGGGTTCTCCGGAGCGGAGATCGAACAGGCCGTGGTGTCAGGGCTTTTCGAAGCCTATTTCGATCGGCGCGCGCTGACCGCGCGCGACCTGCAACACGCGGTCGAGAGCACAGTTCCGCTGTCGATCGTGCACGCCGCACGGGTCAACGAATTGCGGGAGTGGGCCAAGTTGCGCACAGTTCCAGCGTCCAAGACCGCTGGCGGCGAGGGGCGAATCCCGGAATAATCCCCCCGTGAGTATCTCCCTGATATTGCTGCCGATCGCGCTCGGCACGGTCGCCAAGGTCGCGGCCGCGCAGAGCTCGCCCGCTCAGCAGGTGTGCAGCGTGTCCACCCGGTTGCGGGACGCGGGGCTGCTCACGCTCGCAGCGCAGGACACCGGAGCCCAGACGATGGTTACCGCCGCGGACTCGATCGATGCGCGATGGGCCGATCTCAGCGCCCAGTTGCGTCGCGGTAGCGACGGCATCTGGCAGGCTCATTTCCACGGCACCGCCGACCAGCAGCGCTGCGTCGACCGGGTGCTCGCGATCGATGCGGCATATGGGCTGCGGGTACAAGCGGAAGTGTTGCGCCGGGTTCGTGAGCAGGCGCCGGCGGCGGGCATGTCGCTCGTCGCGGAAACGGCCAACTCCGACCGGTCGGTCACCATGGTGCTCGAGGTCCGGGGATGAGCCGGCCGATTCGTATCACCGTGACCGTGGCCGCGGACGGACAGGTGCACGCCGAGACCCAGCACACGATCGGCGAGCAGTGCCTGCCATACCTGAACGCGCTCGAGGATCTACTCGGCGCCGAAACCGTGGACAGCGCTTTCACCGAGGACTGGTGGAAAACCGCAGGTGCACCGATGGTTACGCAGCAGCAGGCGCAAGCGCGACTGGATCAGCGCGGATGACCCTGCCCCAACAGCCCGGCAGCCCACGCTGGCGCATCCTGCACAGCCTGTGGATCCTGCCTGCCTTCGTGCTCGGAATGCTCACCTGGGCGAGCTTCTTCTATATCGGTGCCAGGACGGGTAAACGAGCCTGGCTGATCGCCGGCCTCGTCTACCTGCTGGTGCTCATCGGGATTTTCGTCGGTGTAGAGCATTCCGGGCCGACCGTGGCCGAGGTCGCCGCAGGCGCGCCGCCGAAGACCGGCCAGGAACGGATTGTCGACACCTGGACCACCGGGGTGATATTCGCGAACTGGATCGCGGGTTTCGCACACGTCCTGCTGATCCGAACCCAGTATCTGGAGTTGCTGTGGATCCGGTTGACCTCGCGTCAGACGATGTTCGCGCCGATGTATCCCAACCAGGTTCCCCCGCAGCCGGTGTACCCCAACCAGATTCAGCCGCAATCGGGTTCCCCCTGGCTCGCCGATGGCAGCCGGCAGTACTGGGCACCGCAGCCCGCCCCGCAGCCCGCGTCCACGCCCCTGCCTGGCACACCGTGGCAACAGCCTGCCGTCTCCGCGATGCCGCCGTTCGATCCACGACTCGCGGCACAGCGGGCTGATGTGCCCGCGGTGGCGGCTGGGACGAACTGGGGATCGGCAGGACCCGGCGGGAGTCTTCGCGATGACCGGGTAGATGTGAACTCCGCGACGGCGGAAGAATTGGTGGAAGCGGGTATACCCGTCGGTGCGGTGGTCGCGGTGGTCAACGCACGGGAGCACAACGGACCGCTGCGCGATCTGCGCGATTTCGCCTCGGTCACCGGGTTGAAACCCCATGAGTTGCAGCCCTTCGCGAACCGCCTCGCCTACTCCGAGACGGTGGCCGCCGCGTCCGCGTCGCGGGGACGAAAGCTAGATCTGTGATTCCGGACGCGGTACCCGATCACTCGTTGCGCATCGCGCGGGTGGTCACCGCGACCGCGGCAGAGGGACCAGGCATTCGCACCGCGATTTGGGTGCAGGGATGCGCGATTCGCTGCGCCGGCTGCTTCAATCCGCACATGTGGGCACCGGCGGGCGGCGACGCCGTGCCGGTGGCCGAATGGATTGAGCAGCTCATCGACGACGCCGTGACCGCGCAGACGGAGGGCATCACGCTGCTCGGCGGAGAACCCTTCGACCAGGCCGCCCCGCTGGCACGCTGCGCCGCAGCCGTCCGTGCGCGAGGTCTGTCGGTCATGACCTTCACCGGATACACCTACGCCGATCTCCGCACGTGGGCGCGGCATCGTCGCGATATCGCCGATCTGCTCGCGCACACCGACCTCCTCGCCGACGGCCCGTTCCGTGCCGACCTGCTCGACCATCGCCGCCCCTGGGTGGGGTCGACAAACCAGGGGCTACGTGCCTTGACCAGCCGATACGCCGATCTGGACTACGCTGCGACGCCGGACCGGATCGAGGTCAGAGTGGGTGTCGACGGCATGATCGAGGTCAACGGATGGGGCGACCTGGAGAGCCTCGACGCCCTGCTGGCCGACCTCGGAACCCGAAGTGACGGCCCGCGCGCCCGGAAAGCGGGCTTCGTACCCGGTCCTCACCGGACATAGCAAAGCGGCTCCCCATTTCAGAATGGGGAGCCGCTTGTTACCAGTCGTCAGTTGCTAGCTATCTCAATCCCGCTGGAAGTAGCTCAGCAGGCGCAGGATCTCGACGTAGAGCCAGACCAGGGTGACGGTCAGGCCGAGGGCGACGCCCCAGGCGGCCTTCTCGGGGGCCTGGGCGCGGATCAGCTGATCGGCGGCGTCGAAGTCCAGCAGGAAGCTGAACGCGGCGATGGCGATGCAGACCAGGCTGAACACGATCGCCAGCGCGCCACCGTCGCGCAGGCCGAAGCCGCCGTCGGTGAAGAAGCTCGCGATCAGGTTGCCGACCATCAGGACCAGCACGCCGACCATGGCGCCGAGCAGCATGCGGGTGAACCGCGGGGTGACCCGGATCGCGCCCGTCTTGTAGACGACGAGCATGCCGAAGAACACGCCGAACGTGCCGAGCACCGCCTGGCCGATCAGGGCGCTACCGCCGACACCGCCGAAGGTCACGTCGGTGAACATCAGCGACAGCGCGCCGAGGAACAGGCCCTCGAACGCCGCGTAGGACAGCACGATCGCCGGGTTGTCCATCTTGTTGCCGAAGCTCGCGACCAGGACCAGCACCAGGCCGATCAGACCGCCGCCGATGACGAACAGCGGGGCCAGCGAGGGGTTCGCCGAGGACAGCGCGAAGGAGATGATCGCCGTGACGGTCAGCACCGCGAGGGTGATGCCGGTCTTGGTGACCACGTCGTCGATGGTCATCGCGCGGGTGGCGGGGGCCTGCTGGAACTGCTGGCCGTACTGCTGCCCGTACTCGCCGTACTGCTGCTGGCCGTACTGCTGGTTGCCCAGCTGGCCCGCGCCGGCCACGCCCGAACCGAAGTTCGCGTAACCGCCGACACCCTCCTGGCGAGGTAAGTTCTTGAACACCGGATTCGATGAGGTACGCACCGTGCGCCTTTCTTGGAGTGATTAGTCGCTGTACGCCTGCCGGCGTAGCACAGCTCCAACTGCCTGTTCAACGCGCCGCGATCGGACAAAGTTCCCGGCGGTACGGTCACCGACCACACCCCGCCCGTTCGGACAAATCGGACTCTACCGCGTTCGACCGGCTCTATCGTTGTACGTCGCGCAGACCACGAACAGACCGCGTCACCGTGAACTTCTGGTTCCGGCCGATCACATCGGTGCGGCCGACCATCCGTTCGACCACCCCGCGATAGTTCAGATGCGAGTTGTAGACCGTCCACAGCTCACCGCCCGGCCGCAGCACCCGGCCGGTCTCGGCGAACATCTTGATCGCCGAGCCGGTGTGCACGGCGGCGCCGACGTGGAACGGCGGATTGCACAGCACCAGGTCGGCGCTGTTGTCGGCGGCCGAGGACATGGCGTCGTCGCGCACCACCGTCACCCGGTCGGCGACGCCGTTGGCGGCCGCGGTGGCCATGGCCGAGGCGACCGCGGCGGCGGACTGGTCGGTCCCGACGACCCGGATGTACGGACGCGACTTGGCCAGCGCCACCGCGAGGATGCCGGTGCCGCAGCCGAGGTCGATGGCCTCGCGGGCATCGGGTTTCATCCGGTCCAGGTGCTCGAGCAGGAAGCGGGTGCCGATGTCGAGGCGCGGCCCGGAGAACGCGGCGCCATAGGCGAGGACGTCACCGTCGATCTCGGCGATGTGCTCGGCCACCGGGAACCGCGACTCGCCGACCGGCAGCGGCTCGCTCACGACCAGCACCCGCGACTTCTGCCTGCCACGGCCCGCGCGCACCTGCCCGAACGATTCGGCGAGTACCTCGTTCATGGCGGGGGTCAGGTATTTGTCGCGGCCGCCCGCGAACACGACGACATCCTCGGCGGCGAAACGGGCGATGGCTTCGGCCGTCTCGGCCAGGCCGGACAGCATCCGCGGCAGCCGCATCAGGACGACCCGCGCACCGGTCAGCAACTCGGCGTCGAGACCGTGCGCGGTGTAGCGATCGGTCAGCCCGAGATTCTTGGCGTTGCCCGCCAGCGCCAGTTCCCCGGTGAGCAGGTCCTGGTGCACGCGCAGGCCGGTCAGGTCGTGCCGGGTCGCCGCGCCGACGGTGAGCGCGCCGTAGGCGTCGCCGATTACCGCAACCTCGCCGCTACCCGCCGCCGCCAGGGCATCCGCGGCGGTGTCGAGGAGTAACCGGTCGGCGGCATCGACGGCATAGAGGTTCGGCGCCTCCACATCCGGATACCGGCGCAGCCGGGTGAATACGTCCTCGACTCTGTCCACGCGACAAGTGTGCTAGATCGTTGCCCCACCGTCACATCCGGCCCTGATATCCGCCGGTGGCCTTGCTCACAGTGCGATGTCGTGGCACGTACTCCGGTGGGCACGAACGGCTTCCATCGATTTGCGACATCCTTGCAGATCGGCCCAGCCGGGCCGATCTCACGAATCCCGTTGTTCCCCACTGTTTCGACCGCTGTTTCTTGATGATTTCGACCTCATCTGGGCCGCGGCGAACGCGTGGCAGCCCTCGGCGAACGCGCCGCCGCCGCTGATCAGCCGATGCCCTCGCGCAGATCGGGCCGCTCAGGTCCCTCGCCCGTTCCCCAGCAAACTTGCCGTAGCCCGAACACACCCCGCGCTCCTGCACCCGGCGAACCACCCGTGCTGAGTACCATCAGCCTCATGCGCAACGCTCTCGTGTTCGGCATGGTCGCCATCGCGGCGCTGACGCTGCCCGGCTGCGGCAACGACGACGCGCCGGTCGCCACCTCCGCGCCGACGAGCACCACCGGCACCTTCGCCGACGCCACCGGCGAGGTGCCGAGCGACAGCGAACCCAAGTCCGGCGAGGCCTCCACCGGCGCCGCGCTGACCGTCACCGATATCCGGATCGGTCGTCAGCAGGGCTTCGACCGGGTGGTCTTCGCCCTCGGCGGCACCGGCACCCCGGGCTGGCGGGTCGCGTACACCGACCGCGCGGTCCAGGACGGCAGCGGCAAGACCGTCGACGTGGCGGGCAGTTCGATCCTCGAGGTGCGCATTCTCGGGTCCGTCTACCCGTTCGACTCGACCGCCCCGGCGTATTCGGGGCCCGACCCGGTGACCGACCCCGGCGTCCCCGGCATCACCGGCGTCTACAAGACCCTGGTCTTCGAAGGCTCCACCCAGTCCTTCGTCGGCGTCGACGCCGATCGGCCGCCGTTCGCCGTCACGGCGCTGACGGATCCGCCACGGCTGGTCGTCGACATCGCCACCCAGTAGCTACCCCTACCGTGTCGGGGTATTTCCGGCAGCCCGATCGCGCTGGTTAGACTCGGTGCCGTGATCGACCAGCATCCGCTCGAGCGCGCACCCGGCATCGCCAGGGTGCTCGCCGTGCTGATGCTGCTGGCCGGGATCGTCGCCATGCACTCGGCGGTCTTCGGCACCGCGCACGCGTCCACCGCCGATCCGTCGCACACGAGTAGCGCCGAGTCGTCCCACGCGAACGCCATCCAGGCGTCGCAGGCCATAAGCACGATCCAGATGTCCGCCGAGGTCTCCGATTCGCTGCACGCGAGCACCGCGACCGGTGGGCCGACGAGTGCCGGCGCGGCGCACGCCGCCGGGCACACCGGCGCACTGATCGACCCCACCACCATCGTGCTCGCCGCGGCCCCCGCCGAAGACCGGCACGGGGCCGATACCGGCTGCGGTGCGGCGGGCTGCGGCGAGCACGCCGCTGTCCACTCCTGCGTGTTCGTCCTCGCCGCACTGGCCTTCGCTTTGACGCTGGTGCTGCTCTACCGGCTCACGAACGACATCGCGACGACCGGCCACGCGAGCGCGCGGCCGTGGCGTGGCAGGCGCGAGCGCCCGCCGCCGTGGACCGTTCTCTCCCTCGCGCAACTGGCAATTCTGCGGATCTGACAGGTCGACCGTCACCGGTGTGTCCGGCGGCGGTCCAACCCATCTCACCGTCACCAGAATCCCCAGGAGGATCACCCATGTTCATCACCCGTACCCGCGCTACCGTCCTCGCCGTCACCGCCGCGAGCGCCCTGCTGCTCGCCGCCTGCGGCGACGACACCGAGTCGGCGACGCACGACACCCACTCGACGACGAGCTCGGCGAGCGCGACCAGCGCGACGGCCGCGGCCCGCACCGACTTCAACGACGCCGACGTCACCTTCCTGCAGATGATGTATCCGCATCACGCGCAGGCCGTCGAGATGGCGAAGATGGTGCCGGGCCACACCCAGAACCAGCAGCTCATCGCGCTGGCCGCGGCGGTGGAGAAGGCACAGGCGCCGGAGATGCAGCAGATCACCGGTCTGCTGGTGTCCTTCGGCAAACCGGCGCCGAGTGCGAGCGGCGGCCACGAGGGACACGCCATGCCCGGCATGATGACCGAGGCCCAGATGACCGCATTGCAGTCCGCCCAGGGCGCCGAGTTCGACAAGCAGTGGCTGGCGATGATGATCGACCATCACGAGGGCGCGGTCGACATGGCCCGCACCGAGCTCGCCGGCGGCGTCAACCCGGAATCCAGGCAGCTCGCGACGGCCATCGTGGCCGCTCAGGAAGCCGAGATCACCACGATGCGCGGCATGCTCGGACAGGGCTGATCGGGGGCGGCGCCGGGGCCGACCGTCCCGGCGCCGCGACCGGCCCGACGTCTCGGTTGATCATCGAAATCGCTACCGCGAGCTGACGACACCCGCTCACAGCCAGTACGGTCGATATGTTCGGTTCCGGTGCGATCCGGGCCGGCGGTCCCGAGGGAGGAGAGACATGAGACATCGGGAACGAGTGGGGGTAACCACGGCACTCGTGGCCGTCGCGACCGGAATGGTCCTGGTGGCCTGCACCAAGCAGGTGCCAGGCGACGCCCAGGCCAACCAGACCGACCTCGCCTCCTACACCTCCGAGGTGGCCGCTTCCTCGGTGGCACGCGTGAAAAAGGCCAACGACACGGCCTGCGACGGACTGCGCGCGGCCAACAAGAGCTCGGTGACCGCGTTCAACGCCTACATCGACGCCAGCAACACCAGGGCGCCCGACACCGACACCAAGGCCAACGACGCGGTCGCCACGCTGCGCAACAACGCCAAAGACCTCGGCCGCAAGATCACCAACGATGTGATCCCGACGCTGGCCGAACCGCTGCGCTCCTACCGCGACAACACCAACACCCTCGCCGACACCCTCGAACGCCGCGCGCCCACCGACGAACTCAACGATGTGATCGACACGTTCAACGCGGCCAAGGACACCGCGATCGACGTCTGCAAGCCCTACGGAAGCTGAGCCTCAGTAACGAGAACGTGATCGTTCACGATTCCCTCCCGGAATCTCTTTCTGGAGGGTTTAGTGCACGGCTATCTGAAATATGTTGTGGCAGCAGCGGTTACCGCGCTGGCGCTCACCTCGGGAGCGCTGCTGCCCGCTACGGCGCAGGCCGACCCGGTCACCGCGAAGCAGTGTGAGGTCAGCTCGGGCCGCGCGCCGCAGACCGCGACGCCCGCCGAGGCCGCCCTCGACCCGGACCGCGTCGCCGCCGCCATGAACCTGGCGATCGACACCACCCGCTTCAACATCCAGCTCTACCGCAACAACTGCCTGGTGGCCGGTGGCCCGCGCAATGCCGAATCCGGTGGGGTGCCCTGGAATCTGTGGAGCGGGACCAAGAGCGTGGTGGCGCTGGTCGCGGGCCTGGCGGTGGATGAGGGCCGCCTGCTCATCGACGAGCCGATCGACCGCTATCTGCCCGCGGGTCTCGGCGACGAGGCGCACCGGGCGATCACCGTGCGCAACCTGCTCACCGAGTCCTCCGGGATGGAGGTCGCCGTCGCCGCCGAGGGCGCGACCGGGCTGGCCGCGCTGGATCCGAATGTCGTCGCCCAGGCGCTGGCGATGCCGATCGAGCGCCCGCAGGGCACCATGTTCCGCTACAGCCAGCGCGCGGTCGACCTGCTCGTCTACGTGATCGGGCAGGCCGTCGGCGAGGACTTCCAGACCTTCGCGCAGCGAAAGCTGTTCGACCCGTTGGGTATCGCGCGCAGCGACTATTTCTGGGCCCGCGATCGCGCCGGAAACACCTACGGCCACGCGCATCTGATCCTGCCGCCGGACGATTTCGCGAAACTCGGTCTGCTGGTGGGCAATCGGGGACGCTGGAACGACCGGCAGGTGATCTCGGACGACTACATGCGCGCGGCGCTGTCCCCCTCGGCGAGCATGCCCTGCTACGGCTTCCTCTTCGTGATCAACGGCGCGCCGTGCCGCCTCGAGTTCCCCGGCCTGCCCGACGACGCGGTGAAGATGTCGGGCATGCTGCGCAACGACAGCTACATCGTTCCCAGCCTTGGGCTGATGCTCAACTGGACCGGTGTCGCGACGCCGGGCGCCTCGTCGACCTACACCCACAATGTGATGCGCACGCTGGTCTCGGCCTTCGTCGACAAGCAGCTGCCCGACCCCGGCCCGTACCAGGAGCGCCCGGACGTGAGCGTCACCGATCCGATGATCGCCCGCCCCGACGCGTTCTTCGGCACCCTCGGCATCGGCCCGTACGCCTACCCGGGCTGTAGTTTCGTCGACTGCCTCGGCGAGACGCCGAAGCCGCCGTTCTCCGACTGGCCGCCCGGCTGCGTCGTGCTCGGCTGCGTCGGCAGCAACCCCGCCACACCCGGCATCCGCTGAATCGTGACGTGGCGGCACCGGAGCCGCCACCTGCGAAGCAAACCCACCCGCGCGTACGCTGACGGGTGGTCACCCTGAACAGGGTTGGCACAATGCTCGAAGACCGGCAAGTTTCCAGCTATATGCGTGCTTCAATCGATCGTCCGAACCGGGGCGAACCGATCCGTGTCCAAACGCGAGGTGTGTCATGTCATTCTGGGAAGTGCTCTGGCTCATCATTGTGAGCTTCGCTTTTGTCGCCTACCTGCTCATGCTGTTCATGATCATCGGAGACCTGTTCCGGGATCACAAGACCTCGGGCTGGATGAAGGCCCTCTGGATCATCTGCTTGCTCTTCCTCCCGTTCCTCACCGCGCTGGCGTACCTGATCTTCCGCGGCCAGGGCATGGCGGAGCGCTCGAGCGCCGAGGTCAAGCAGATCCAGCAGGCGCAGGATTCGTATATCAGGGAGACCGCGGGCACCAATCCCGCCGCGCAGATCGCCGATGCCAAGAGGCTGCTCGACGAAGGCTCGATCACCCAGGCCGAATTCGAACAGCTCAAGGGTAAAGCGCTCTCCTGAGCCCTGGGTTCCACCGAATGCCTCGCCTGCCGGCCTCCCGGCGCGCGAGGCTTTCGTCGTTTGTCGCGGTCGCGTATTCTCGAACGAACCGGACAGGACCAGTAGGGACCGGTGCACCGCTCGCGAGAAGGAGCCGCCCTCATGCCCGCACCGCTGCGCGACAGCGCAGTGCCCAAACACGAACAGCTGCGCGCGATCCTGTTGCAGAAATGCACGCGCGAGCTACAGCCGGGCGACCTGATGACCAGCGAACGCAATCTCATGCAGGATTACGGCGTCAGCCGGATCACCGTACGCGAGGCGATCGGCCAGCTGGTCAACGAGGGCTATCTGGTGCGGGTGCGCGGCAAGGGCACCTTCGTCGCGCACCGGCCGGTGCAGTCACGACTGCATCTGGCCTCGTTCACCGAGGAGATGCGCGCGCTCGGGCATCAGCCGACCACCCTGGTGCTCGTCGCCGAGGAGGCGGTGCCGCCGGAGGCCACCGCCCGCGCGCTGCGGCTGCCCCAGGACGCGCGCGCCTATCACGTGCGCAGGCTGCGGCTGGCCGACGAGGAGCCGGTCAGCGTCGACGACGCCTGGTTCAATCCCGAGCTGCTGCCCGGCCTGATCTCGCACGACCTCGCCGGCTCGATCTACCGGACCACCGCCGACCGCTACGGCCGGCCCATCGAGCGGGCCGTGCAGACCGTCGACGCCCAGGCCGCCGAGTCCGGCGTCGCGATGCTGCTCGGGGTCAAGAAGGGCGCTCCCGTCCTGCATTTCGACCGGGTGTCGTTCAGTGCCGAGGTGCCGATCGAGCACACCCAGAGCTGGTACCGCGCCGACCGCTATCGCGTGCAGATGGAAGTCGGCCGGCCATCACAGGTATGAAACTGTCATATTTCAGATACCGTATGAGCGCTATCACAGCGAAGTGCTCGGAGGTATCACCCCATGTCCATCCGTAAGTCCACCACCCGGGCAGGCCTGCTGGCCGTGCTCGCCGCGGGAGCCGTGCTCGGCACCGGCGGCACCGCCAACGCCGTCGGCGGTCTCGATTGGGACCTGCTCCCCTCCGGTTCGGTCGAGATCGGCCCGCCCACCGGCAGTTCACTGGGCTCGGTCGACGCCGACTTCGGCAGCGGCACCGGCTCCTTCGACGCCGACCTCGGCTCCAGCGGACCACGCCCGCCCGCGACGGGCTCGGCCGCGCTGCCCGGAATCCCCGGCTCCGCAGGCTGATCCACGTTCGGCGCGCCCCCTTCCGGCGGCGCGCCGAACCCCGCTCAGATGAGCGTTCCCACGTCGGTACGGACCAGATTCTCCAGCGCGCGTTCGGCGACCGCGGCGATGGTCATCGACGGATTGCAGGCCGCGGTGTTGCCCGGCATCAGCGCGCCGTCGATGACGTAGAGGCCGCGCTGGCCGAGCACCCGGCCGTCGAGGTCGCAGACCGAACCCATATTGGCGCCGCCGAGCGGATGCCAGGTGGACGGGAACAGCGCGTTGGTGTCGATGAGCAAGCTGTCAGGGCCCGCGATGCGCTGCACCGCGGGGCCGATGTGGCCGTCCTGGATGGCCTGGTCACCGTCGCCGGGCCAGCGCAGGGTCGCGATGTCGGCGCCTGATTCGTAGACGAACTCACCGCGCCCGGTGCTGACGCCGTAGCCGACGAGCATGGTGGCGCCCGGGTCGACCGGCAGCGACGGGATCGACGCCTGGATGACGGTGAACGCGGAATTCGGGTCGTCCCAGTTCTTGCTGCCGTACACGACCGGACCACCCTGCGCCGCACCGAATCCCGCGGACGCGTTGCGCCACACATAGATCCGGTCGGCATTGGTGCCCCAGCCGCGACCCAGCTCGTCGGGCAGATCGGGAATGTGCCCCAAGGCCGCCGCGCGCACGAGCATCCGGGTGGTGTTGAGACTGCCCGCCGCGAGCACCAGCGCGCCGGTGGTGATGACCTTGTTCTCCAGCACCGTGCCGGCGAGGTCGACCCGGTCGACACGCACCACCCAGCGACCGTCGGCCGCGCGCTCGATCTCGGTGACCTCGTGCAGGGTCTGCACGTCGACCAGGCCGGTCGCCTCGGCCGCCGCGACATAGGTGACGTCGACGGAATGCTTGCCGCCGTTGTTCACCCCCATCGCGCCGTCGCCGTTGGTGTAGGACGGCGTCATCTCCCCGCGCAGTTCGGCGAGGGCGTAGTTCCAGTCGATCGGCATGGGGATCTTCGACAGCGGCATCCCCGCGCCGCGTACCCGGTCGGCGAAAACCCTGGCTGCGGTGTAGTTCCGGTGGGCGATCAGTTCGTCGGGCGCGGTGGCGAGCCCGAGCATCCTGGCCACCTTCGGGTAGTGCACCCGGTCCATCCGGTCCCAGTCCATCCCGGCCGGGAAGTGGGTCTCGAACACCTCGCGGGCCGGCTGTAGCGACATGCCCTGGTAGATCAGCGAGCCGCCGCCGAGGCCGGCCGCGCACAGCGCGGTCATCCCGGCGCCCGGCACCGCCTCCACCAGACCGGCGTACCGCTCGAACAGCAGCGGCTGCCCGAACACCACCGGATCGGAGCGGTACCAGAGCAGGCGCTTGTCGGGGCGGGTGGCCAGCGGGAAGGTCTGGGCGTTCGGGCCGGTCGCCCAGCGCCTGCCCCGCTCCAGCAGCAGGACCGGAACGCCCGCCTCGGCCAATCGCAGCGCGGTCACCCCGCCGCCGAAGCCGGACCCGATCACGACGACCCTGCGGTCCTCGTGGGTGAGCGGGATGCCGGTGGTGCGGTGGGCGATACCGGGCCGTGCCGCGGCGGTGCCTGCCGTGGCGAGGGTGAGACCTGCGGCGGCAGCACCGGTCAGCAGGGTACGGCGTGTCAACTTTGACATTCGGGAGACCTTCATCGGGGGTTGGGAATCGGTGTTTCGAGCAGTTCGCTCAGGCGCGGCGGTCGAGCAGCAAGCCGAGCAGGCCGGCCTCGCGGCCCTGGCCGGTGATCATGTCGCGGGCCGCGCGCTCGACTTCCCCCCCGTCGAGCAGCGCGTCGGCCGCCGCGGCCATCTCGATGCCGCCGTAGTGATGTCGCTGCATGAGTCGCAGGAACAGGACTTCGGCCCGGCCGCCACGCGCGGTGGCGAGTTCGTCGAGTTCGGCGGTCGTCGCCATCCCCGGCATCGTCGAATGGTGCCGGGCGAGATCGACCCCGGCGTGCTGATGGGCCCCACGGGGCCGCATCCACGCCATCGGATCGGTGCCGGTGACGGGCGCGCCTGCCAAACGCAACCAGCCGAGCAGCATGCCCAGCTCGGTGCGCTGGGTGTCGGCGATCTGCCCGGCCAGCGCGACGACCGACGGGTCGGCGCCCCGATCGAGCCGCTGGACCAGCACGATGGCCTGGCTGTGGTGCGCCACCATGTCCTGGACGAAGCCGATCTCGGTGGCGGTCAGGACCGGCGCCGCGGCGACCGTGCCCACGGGCAGCAGTGGGCGCAGTGCGGCGCCCATGGCCAGCAGCAGCGCTACCAGCCCGGCCAGGGCGGCCACCCGGAATCCGCTGTGCCTGTTCATGATCCGGTGGTCGAGGACTGGTCGGCGGGCGGGGTGTACACCTCGGGCGCCAGTTCCAGCGCGAGGAAGCCGTTGTCCGCGCAGGTGGTCCACAGTTGATTGCCGCGCCATTCCGGCGGCGAGAAGCACCAGTCGGTCGACAAATCGCCGAAAGCCAGTGTGCCGGTGCGTGAGCTGAGCGCCTGCGCGGGATCGAAGACGCCCTGCAACATCGACTGGGCCAGCGTCGGCGCCGCCAGCAGCGGCGGACCGATGATCGAGGCGAGCGCGTGCGGCGAGTTCCACAGCCCGGCTTGCTCGCCGGTGCGGGCGGGCGGGTTGAAGTAGCCGATCTCGCGGATGGCGCCGGGGTCGCGGACATCGAAGACCCGGATGCCCGAGGAGGTCCAGCTGCAGGCCAGCGCGGTCGGGTCCACCGGGCGGTCGGCCGCGCAGTAGTGCGCGTCGTAGGCGAACAGTGAGCCGCCCGACGCCGAGGCGACCATGCTGTCCTGGTTTTCGGGCAGGTTGATCGCGAGCTTGATCGACTGCGCGAGCCGGGGGCGTCGCTCGTCGGAGACGTCGATGAGCTTCACCCCGCCCGAACCGGCCTCGTCGACGGCGAACACATAGGGCGTCCCGCCGTAGGTCACCGGGACGGCGTGCTGGGTGGCCCAGCCGTCGGTCCACGGCATGTCGGCGAGTTCCGGGACGCGCGGTTCGGGATCGCGGCGCTGCACCGCGGCGACGTCGAGGATCTTCAGCCCGCCCATATTGTTGGCCAGATACATCCGATTGCCGTCGGGCGAGAAACCGAACCCGTGCATGGACAGACCCAGCAGGCCCTGCCAGATCACCCGTGGGTTGGCGGGGTCGGTGAGATCGACCGCGCTGAGCAGGCCCGGCGCCGTGCCCGAGGCCCAGTAGGTGCGGCCGTCCGGGGAGAAGCCGCCCTCGTGCGCGGTGATCGGCACCGGCAGCGCGAGATCGGTGCCGGGGCCCGGATTGAGCAGCCGGGGATGCGCGCAATCGGAGATGTCGTAGACCGAGAGCAGGCCGGCGCCTGTCAGCGCCGGAACACCCGCGCCGACAAGCAGTTTGCGCGCGGCATTGACCTTCAGGCTCTCCCAGGTCCCCGCCAGCATCGCGGGCTCGGTGAGGGTGGTGGTGTGCACCGGCGCGGACGGATCGGCGACGTCGAGGACCCGGACCCCCTCGTCGGGACCGAGCAGGTTGCCGGGGAAGAAGGTACCGATATAGGCGCAGTGGTCGAAGGTCACCGAGGTGATGCCGCCGCCACTGCCCGCGGAACTGCCGAGCATCCGCATATTGCAGCGGAATCCGTCGCGGGAGCGCCCGCTGTCGCGGTCGGCGGCGGGGACGTCGCCCTGCAGACCGGTTTCGGGCAGGGAGCCGGGAAGACAGTCGGCGGTGTGCGCGGCGGGTGCACCGGCCGCGGGTGGCACGGCGGCGGTGCCGAGTGGCATCAGCAGCACCGCCACCGCGGCGAGGCCGTAGCGGCGGGCCGCGGGAGTGAACAGACGAGTCATGGAATTGTCGCCGGCCCCGCGAACAGGGCCGCCTTTCTTTCGCCTGCGAGCTGTTCCGCCGCCGCGCGGCAGCGGCGGAAGACCTCGCCAGTGGTTGGGTGTCGCTTCGTTCAGACGAGGCGTGCACCGACCTCATCCAGCGGTAACTGGGTTACCGCTGCGCGACGCTACCATTTAGCGGTGAGCAGCGGACCAGAATTGGATGCATCGGCGAAGATCATCGCGGTGGTGCTGGATCTGCTGAACACCGAGGGCTACGACGCCGTCCAATTGCGTACCGTCGCCGCGCAGGCCCACGTCTCGCTGGCCAAGATCTACCGGCTCTTCCACACCAGGGACGAGCTGATCATCGCCGCGCTCCAGCAGTGGATGGATGCCAACGCCTACGCGGACGTGACCCCACCCGAACCCGACGAATCCGTCCGCGACAGCCTGACTCGCCTGCTGCGCACCGTTTTCGAGCCGTGGGAGCGCAATCCCAAGATGCTCGAGGCCTACCACCACGCCCGCACCGGCCCCGGCGGCGAACGCCTCGACAGCCAGGGCCTCGCCGCGGCGCTCCCGGTCGCCGAGGTCGCCCTGCGTGATCTCGACCCCGACTACCTCAACGATCTCGGCCTGATCATGGGCAATATGGCGCTGGCCCTGATCGGCCGTTTCGCCGCGGGCACCCTGCCGATCACCGAGATCCTGGCCACCTTGGAACGCACGGCCTACCGGATGACCGCCGACAACGCGACGGCGTCCCGGCGCGGCGCCGCCCCCGGGCCGGAGACCCACTGACCGCGCCCCGGCGATTTCCACAGACCCATTCCAGCGCAACCCATACCTGTTTCCGATCGGCACGACCGGGCATACGCCCGATGTGGCGGACTCTCCGGCACATCCAGACGTAGATCCCATACCGAACAGGTGAGCTCAGTGATTATTCTCGGCGCAATACTCCTCATTCTCGGACTCGTCCTCGGCATCTCGCTGCTGACCACCATCGGCGTGATCCTGCTGGTCATCGGCGTCGTCCTCGCCCTGGTCGGCGGCATGGGCCGTCCGATCGGCGGCCGGCGCCACTGGTACTGATCCCAGCCGGACTTTCCCCAGGAGACATCATGAACATGCCCCGCATCATTTCGATCCTGGTGCTGGTGTGGCTGGTGATCGGCGTTATCGCCGCAGGTCAGCGCGGCTACCTCACCGATCGTGAGCAGAACTGCGCGACGCTGGGCACCATCGCGGTGACGATGCTCGCCGGTCCGTTGAACTACATGGGGGTCAACCCCAAGGTCAGCGACTGCAAGCTGCCCGAGCCCAGCCAGTAGTCCGTCGCCACCCGGCCACTATCCGATCGGGGCCGTCACGAGTGCTGCGCCCGAGCCCGGATCAAATCCGCCAGCCGGTCCAGCGATTCCTGGTTGCGCGCGGCGAAGACGAGGTCCTGGGCCAGTCCGGGAATCAGCTGCGCCGGACCGCCGGAGGCGCGCTCGGTCATCCGGATGGTGGTGCGGCCCGGTTCGTCCTCGGTGAGCGTCAGCCGGATCCACGCCGACCCCACCGACCACAACCGCGCCTCCAGCTCCAGCCGATGCGGCGGGTCGACGGCCCGCACCACCGTGGTGTCGCTGATCAGCATCGGCCACAGCCCGAAGCGGTAATGGATGCGGCTGCCGACGGCGGGCCAGTCCGGGTCGACCCGGCCGATATGCGAGGCGCCGACCACCCAGCTCGCGTACAGCCAGCCGTCGGACAGGGTCGCGAAGGCCGCGCCGCGGTCCACCGGCACCGTGACTTCGGCAGTCAGCATGTCTGATTTCCTCGTCCGTCGCGGGAGTCGGGCCACTCCAGCGTAATTGGCGCGAGAGCCCGCCGCGCGCCGAGTTCCGCCGAGGTGAGACGGCACGGCGCGCCGGACCCGCGGAGATGCGGGAAAATTGCTGTACACCGTTTGGACGTGGGATCGTTCCCCTATGTCCACCGAAGAAACGCGGCTCGGCGACCCGCCAGGCCCCGCCGAGAAGGTCGCCGAACGCACCCTGTTCGGTCATCCGATCGGCTTGACCAACCTGTTCGGCGTCGAGCTGTGGGAGCGTTTCTCCTTCTACGGCATGCTCACCATCCTGGGCTATTACCTCTACTACTCGACCGCCGAGGGCGGGCTCGACCTAGACCAGAGCACGGCGCTGGGCATCGTCGGCGCGTACGGCGGGCTGGTGTACCTGTCGACCGTGCTCGGCGGCTGGATTGCCGACCGGGTGCTGGGGATGGAGCGCACCGTCTTCTACGGCGGCGTCGTGGTGATGGCGGGCCATATCGCGCTCGCGGTGCTGCCCGGGCTGACCGGTGTCGGTGTCGGTCTCGTGCTCGTCGCGCTCGGCAGCGGCGCGCTGAAGGCGAACGCGTCGTCTCTGCTCGGCACGCTGTACGCGCCCTCGGACGCGCGCGTCGACGGTGGCTTCACGCTGTTCTATCTCGGCATCAATATCGGCGCGTTCACCGGCCCGCTGCTCACCGGTCTGCTGCAGCGCGAGTGGGGCTTCCACGTCGGCTTCGCCGCCGCCGCGGTCGGCATGGCGCTCGGCCTGACCCAGTACGTGATCTTCCGGCGCAACCTGGGCACCCACGGCCGCGACGTGCCCAACCCGGTCACCAGCCGTGAGCTGACCCCGGTGCTGATCGGTGCCGCCGTCGCCGCGGTCGTGGCGCTGGTGGCCGTGACGGCCGGGCTGATCACGCTGGACAATCTCTCCGACGTCACCACCGGCGTCATCGTCCTCGCCTCGATCGCCTACTTCGCCGTGCTGCTCAGCAGCCCCAAGGTGACCCCCGTCGAGCGCACCAGGGTGCTCGCCTTCATCCCGCTGTTCATCGCCAACGCGGTGTTCTGGTCGCTGTTCCAGCAGATGTTCACCATGCTCGCGGTGTACTCCGACGAGCGCATCGACTGGCAGATCTTCGGCTGGGAAGCGCCGGCGAGCTGGATCGGCTCGGTCGAACCGGTGTGGATCATCGTGCTCTCGCCGCTGTTCGCGCTGATGTGGACCAAGCTCGGCAACCGGGCGCCGAGCACCCCGATCAAGTTCGCGCTCGGCGTCATCGGCATGGGCATCGCGTTCTGGCTGTTCGCGCTGCTGAGCGGATTCGAAGGCAAGACCGTCCCGGTGCTGGCGGTGTTCCTCATCCTCGGCGGCTTCGCCGTCTCCGAACTGCTGCTCTCGCCGATCGGTCTCGCGGTGACCACCCATCTCGCCCCCGCCGCGTTCCGCTCCCAGATGATGGCCCTGTACTTCTTCTCGGTCGGTATCGGCACCTCGATGGCAGGCACCCTGGCCCGCTACTACAGCCCCGACAGCGAGGCCGCCTACTTCGGGATCAGCGGCGCGGCCGCCATCGCGGCCGGTCTCGTCGTGGTCGCGTGCGCCCCCTGGATCAAGCGCCACATGCAGGGCGTGCACTGACCTGCCTCCGGGTAATCCCCGAAGACGTTCGCACAGAAGGAGAAAGACCGTGCCGACACCGGAAGCCACACCAGAGGCAGGCCGAACATCCGGCCGCGGGAGCGGACTGTTCCGCACCAAATCCGTCGAGCAATCGATCCTCGACACCGACGAACCCGATTCGAAACTCCGCAAAGACCTGACGGCCTGGGATCTCACGATCTTCGGTGTCGCCGTGGTCGTCGGTGCCGGTATCTTCACGCTCACCGCGCGCACCGCGGGCAATGTGGCGGGCCCGTCGGTCTCGCTGGCTTTCGTGTTCGCCGCGATCGCCTGTGGTCTCACCGCGTTCTGCTACGCCGAATTCGCCTCGACCGTGCCGGTCGCCGGCAGCGCGTACACCTATTCCTATGCCACCTTCGGTGAATTGGTCGCCTGGATCATCGGCTGGGACCTCATTCTCGAATTCGCGCTCGCCGCGTCGGTGGTCGCCAAGGGCTGGTCGCAATATCTGGGCACGGTCTTCGGATTCGAATCCGCCACCATGCAACTCGGCTCGATCACCTTCGACTGGGGCGCGGTCACGCTGATCGCGGTGCTCGGCGTGCTGCTGGCCATCGGCACCAAGGTGTCCTCGCGGGTGTCGGCGATCGCGGTCGCGATCAAGCTCGGCGTCATCGCGCTGGTGCTCGTCCTGGGCATCACCTATTTCAAGGCGTCCAACCTGAGCCCCTACATCCCGCCGTCGCAGCCCGCCGAGGACGGCGCGAGCGGCCTGCACCAGTCGCTGTTCTCGTTCCTCACCGGCGCGGGCGACAGCAACTTCGGCTGGTACGGCCTGCTCGCCGCGGCCAGCCTGGTGTTCTTCGCGTTCATCGGTTTCGACGTCGTCGCCACCGCCGCCGAGGAGACCAAGAACCCGCAGAAGGCGGTGCCGCGCGGCATCCTCGGTTCGCTGCTCATCGTGACCGTGCTCTATGTCGCGGTGTCGCTGGTGCTCACCGGCATGGTGCCCTACACCGATCTGGCCGGTGAGAACGCCACGCTGGCAACCGCCTTCGCGATCCACGGCGTCGACTGGGCCAAGAACGTCATCTCCATCGGCGCGCTGGCAGGCCTGACCACCGTGGTGATGGTGCTGTTCCTCGGCCAGACCCGCGTGCTGTTCGCGATGGCACGCGACGGGCTGCTACCGCGCTGGCTGGCCCACACCGGTTCGCGCGGCACCCCGGTTCGCCTGACCGTCATCGTCGGCATCGTCTGCTGCGTGCTGGCCGGCTTCGTCGACTTCGGCACCCTGGAAGAGATGGTGAACATCGGCACACTGTTCGCCTTCGTCCTGGTCTCGGTCGGCGTCATCATCCTGCGCCGCACCCGCCCCGACCTCCCCCGCGGCTTCCGCGTCCCCATGGTTCCCCTAGTCCCCATCCTGGGCGTCCTGTCGTGCCTGTGGCTGATGGTCAACCTCTCGGTGGACACCTGGATCCGCTTCATCGTCTGGATGGCCATCGGCTTCGTCGTCTACTTCGCCTACAGCCGCCGCCACTCCGTCCTCGGCAAGAAGTCGCCGACGGCCGACTGACCGGCACTGTCGGCGATAAGGTCGGACCGGCGCGGTCATCGGCGACACGCCGGGCCGACCTTGTCCACCGACAAGATTCCGGTACACCCGTACGAGTCGCTAGGCTGTCCGGGACGCCCCTATAGCCCAATTGGCAGAGGCAGCGGACTTAAAATCCGCCAAGTCAGGGTTCGAGTCCCTGTGGGGGCACTACAAAAGCGCTGGTAGGTGCGTTGCGCCACAGGTCAGGGCATAAATCCGGAGTCGTCACCCCGGCACTACCCCGGCGCGCGGGCAGGTAGACAGCCACAACGTCGGGCTGGCGAACAAGTTCGTCAGCATGAGGCGTGCCAAGAGGCTGCCACACGCCGGGCGCGAACGATTGTCGGTGTCCCGTCGTAGTCTGGCCAGGTGGAAGATGGTTCGGCCGCAGAGTTGGCACTTTTTACGCCGGATAGATCGGACGAGGAGCCGGTAGCCACTTGCGTGGCGGAGGCGTGCTCTCTGAAGGTCTCGAACAAGAGTCAACAGCTTTGCGAAAAGCATTATCAAGCCTACTGGAAGTACGGCGACCCAAACGGAAGCCGCTCACGTGCCCGGGGAGAGCGATGCCACGCTCCTGGTTGTGAGCGGACACGGAGCAGCCGCGAAGGGCTCTGCTTCATGCATCGCCAGCGCCTGCACCGCACTGGATCGCTAGAGAAGCGGAAGCCCAAGGTGTGCTCGGAGCCTCGCTGCGACGGCAAAACCACGGCGAAGGGGCTGTGTCAGCGGCACTACGACGCCGCGCGCAAAGACTCAAGAAGATCCACAGGAACGTGCTCCGCACCCGACTGCTCGAACGCGCTCAAGGCACGCGGCTTGTGCAGGTATCACTATGCAATACTTCAGCGGACCGGCCGGTTGTCATCTGCCCCGCTCGCGTCGGAAGGCCGCACTACGAACAACGGCACTGGCGCGGAACATCCGACGAGTCGCCCGTGCCGTGGCTGCGGCAAGGATCTGGCAGGCCTTCCAAGGGGGCGACGCTACTGTTCGGAAACATGCAAGCCCCGATGCAGCGGTCCGGCCTGTGATCGGCAGGCATCTGGCAAGGGCCTGTGTTTGAACCACGCAAAGCAGCGAAATCGAGGCGGGCCCCTCCGAGTAATCGCTAGCCGAACCCCCCAAGAACCGAACGGCGCGTGCGGATGGTGCGGTGAGCCGGTTGGGGCTGGCAGCAGGAGCCGGTACTGCTCAATATCTTGTCGCAATTTGGCGCGACGCCATGCAAATAACAGCACAACCGCCGAATGTAGTCAGTGCGGAAAGTTAATTGACTACCTAGCTCCCGCCAACGGCGGCGGAAACCGCATGACACCGATTTCAAAGAAGCTGTGCGACGACTGCCGTCATCGCAGCGCGTCGTTGTACCTATCGGCAGACGACATTCGCGCACGCGACGGAGATGATTGCAGCATATGCGGGCTGCCAGTTCCGACTGACGCATTCAAGCCCCACCCGCTAGCGGCGGAGGTAGACCACATAATCCCGATTGCCCGAGGCGGAAGCCATGATCCGAAGAATCTAGCACTCGCGCATAAGACATGCAATATCGCGAAAGGCGACAAGTTCGGCTGGCGACGAGATCCAGCCGAAGTGCAAGTGCTTCTTGAAAAATGGCGGGACGATGATATGCCGATGACCCGAGCGACTTGCTCTGCGGACGAGTGCGACCGAGTTGCAGGCACAAAAGGCATGTGCGACAAGCATTACCGCCGTGTCAAGAAATACGGCACGACAGAATTGCCCGCAAGACCGTCGGTGTGCAGCATGAAAGATTGCATGAAGCCTGTGCGCGCGAGAGGACTTTGTCGATCGCACTACACCCAATGGCTCCGCAGTCGTAGTACCTGCAAGCAGGAGGGGTGCGACAAAGGTTCTCATACTCGAGAACTCTGCAAACGGCACTACAATAAATGGCTACTCAGCCGATCCGACCAGCCGAAATGTTCAGCAGAGAACTGCACCCGAACAGCCGAGGTTCGCGGGCTCTGCAACCTCCACTATTCGCGGGTGCGTACCGCGCTTCGTGCTGGTGCGGAGATCGTTGGCCCGTGGGATTGAACTACCCCGAGCGACGGCCAAACAGCGGCACCACATTCGACGGAACCTCAACCGCCGGAGTCTGCGTAACCGCCGGGGCGGGTGGTTCGGGCAGCAGGTTGGCCGCGCCGCCGTCCTCCTCGGGGATCCAGTCGCCGTAGGTGTTCAGGGTGAGAGTAAACGTGCTGTGTCCCAGCCACTTGGACACCTGCATGAAGTGCGTACCGGCCATCAGCTGCATCACCGCGAAGGTGTGCCGCAGGTCGTGCAGGCGTACGCCGCGCTGGGAGGGGATGGCCGATGTGTTGGCGGTCGCGGGGACCTCGGGTGCGCTGGCGGGCAGACCCACCGCCAGCAGCGCGGGCTTGAAAATCGTGTCGTAGAAGGTGCCCATCGCCATCGGCTGCGACCAGTCAAACGGCACCGCGTACCGCTGGCCTGTGAGCCGCAGGCCGCCGCAGTTCTGCCGGGATGGCCACAACGGCGCGGTGGGCTCCGCGGAGCGCGGGTGCTGCACGGCGCGGTCTGTGTCGCCAAACAGGTACGCGTGCATCCGTGCAGCCAGCCAGGGCGGGAGCGCCACAGACCGATTGCTGCGCTTGGACTTGGGCGTACTGGTGACCCACTGCCGACCGGCGGGGGTCTGCTTGCGCTCTTTGGTCCGGCGAACGTGCACCACGCACCGGATCGGTACACCTGGAGCCGTACGGAACTCCAGGTCATGCACCTCCAGCCCGGAGTTCTCGCTGGCCCGCAGCCCGGTATACGCCAGGAAGTCCACCATCAGCGCGTAGACGGGGTACGCAGGCAACCAGACCTCGGCCCTGCTGGGAGTAGCGACCAACTCGCCCGCGATAGCTGCGCTCAGGCGCGCAACCTGCTCGGCAGTGAGCGGGTTGTGCTCAAACTCCTCGTGGTCGCCGGTGGCGCGGTTGGTGCCGAAGTCCACGCGGTCGGCTGGGTTGGAAGGAATCGCGTCGTGCCGCACGGCGTACTTGAGCACCCGGCCGAACACACCCCACGCGTGCTTCACCGTTGCAGGCGCGAGCGTCTCGCCCTGCCGGGACTGCCGCCGCACCAACATAGCCAAGAACTCTTCGCACTGCCGGGGCGCGATGCTGGCAATTGCCGTGCCGCTGAACGTCTTCAGTGCGTAGCGCTGTAGGTACTTCTCGTAGTCGTCCAAGGTGCGCTGCTTCAACCGGCCCTGGCTCACCTTTACTTGCAGGCTGTCCAGCCACGCCTTCGCGTAGTAGCCGAATGGCAGGTCACCCGCCTTACGAGCCTCAGCCAGGGCGGTTGTGCCGGTGGTATGTCGTGCGGCGTTCAGCTCGTCGCGGCGGGCTTCAGCTTCGTCGCGGGTGGCGTAGCTCTCCTGCGTGGCGCGGGTCTTCTTCTTGCCCTCCGGCCGCGCAGGGTCTACCGGGATCGGCAACCCGAACTCGTCGCGGACGGGTTCACGCCAGACCACCTCGTACCGCTTCACTGGCTTGCCGTTGCGGCGGGTGGTGGTGTCGTAGCTGCGGATGTAGGCCATGTCAGGCCGTCTTTCGGGTGGCATCGGTTGTGCGGCTGAGGATTCGGGACACGGTGGCGCTGGACCACCGACCGCCGCGCTTGGTTGGATGCCCTTGTGCGGTAAGGGCTTTGGCGATCTCGCGAGTGCTTACACCCTGCTCAGCCAGGGCGTGCATAGTCCGCAACGCGGCCTGTTCGGCTGGGAGTGGCACCAGTGCGCCGTTCTTGGACGCCCACCCGTACGGCAGTCCGCCGTGGGCGTATCCCCCGCGTGCAGCCTTGGCCTTGCGGGCAGCCTCCAGCCGCTCAACCGTCATCTCGCGGTCGTATTCGGACACCGCGCCGAGGATCGTGCGGATCAGCTTGCGGCTGGGGTCGCGGGCCTCACCGGTCAGCAGCTCGTTCTCACTGTCGCGCGCGGAGCACAGAACCCCGCCGAGGCGGTTGGTGTTGCGGAGCAACAACTCCTGGATAAGCACATCGCGAGCCAGCCGATCCAGGCGACCCACGACGATCCCGTGCGCCTTGCCCACCTTCACCAAGCCCTCAGCGCCCACCCAACCGGCGCGATCCTTGAGCTCGCTGTTGCCGGAGATGGCGTCCTCGCGCCACGCGACGATGCGATGCCCGTTTGCCTTGGCCCACTTGCGAATGTCCGCCTTCTGCACGGGTGGCCCGTAGGCCTCTCGCTGGCGTGCAGTGCTCACCCTGATGTAGCCGACGAGCTTCACGCAATCACCTCCAACTATCTGCCGCAGCCCGCTGACCTGCGGTGCCGCCTAGTTTGTAAACCAAGCGGCACCGTTCCTAGAACATATGTTCGATCACAAAGGTGAGTCCTGGTCAGGGGCTATTTTCGGCTGTGCGGTTGAGTTGGCCCGGTGCCGCACAAATACCTCGGCCCGCCGTGCCAGGCCGCCCAGCCGACGGCTAGGGGTGCGCGATAGCCCTACCGGTGACGGCGCGGGCTTATGCGTGCCGAACCTGCCGCAGCTTGGCGGCGCTCATCACCCAAGATCGCCAAGGCGTCCTCTAGCGGCATGAGCCCGCTGGACGGTGCGGCCTGCGAGTACGGACCCGGACCGTCAGCAAAGCTGGGCTCATCCGGCGGCGGGGGTATGTACCGCTCACTCGCGTCGTCCACCAGTTCGGCGTCCAATACCTCGGCCTCCTCAAGGAACTCGGCCCAGGGATTGGGTCCATCTGCTGGAAGTCCGCGCGCTGCACGGCTTTCCGCGCGCGAACCACCTTCCAGAACCTCGCCCAGGATGTCCTCGTAAGGCTTGGTCACCACCTCCAACTCAAGCGAGGTCTTCCCGCTGACGCCTGCGCGGTCCAGTCGTCCTTGATGGCCGCGAGCTTGACGGGCACGGGGGTGTCGGCATCGGCGGCAATGCCCAACAGCTCCTTGGCCATTCGGTCGGCAGCCATCTCCAAGCGCACCCGCGCAGCACGCTTTACCTGCGGTGCAGACCCTCCATGCGTGCCGCACACGCTCCCGCCCGGTATCGCCGACTTGCGGCAGGGCTGCCCGTTGGTCCGGCGAGCACTGCACGGGCGCTTGACTCGTTTCCCGTCGGACCACAGCAGTTGTTCCATAGGTGCCGGGCTCGATGGGCGCTCGTCGAGTTCCCCATCGCTCGAACCCAGGTCTGCCTCCGCTTCAGCCGGGGCAGCGGATGCATGGACCTCTTCTACGATTTCCTGATCCCGCATTTCCTCGTTCATTTCTATTTCCTCTCACTCGTTAGCAACCAACCCCGGCGGGCTGTACAGGGGGTGTACGGGGTGTACGCGTACCCCCCTCGTGCGGCGGTGTACCTAAAGCCCCTTGCACGCGATTCAAACTTTCTGCTTCTACCTGGTCTTTTACGGCGGCTCCTTTAGACATTTCTTTGGTTTTCGCCCGTTTGCGTTGCGGCAGGGGGTGTACACGTACACCCCCGTACCCCCCCAGCCGCATTACCCGCCCGCATTAGTCCCCGCTCCACACCAGCGTGTAACTGCCCTGCTGGCCCTCTTCCTTTTCGGCCAGATTTGCAGCAATCAGCCGGTCTGCCGCTTCGTCAATCAGGTCGCGCAAGTCGGCGCGGAATGCCGCCCTTGCGTCTTTGCGGGTCAGGCGCTGCTTCTTCGCCAGGTGCCGCCGAAGATTCGTCACCGCCCGGTCCAGCTTGTTCTCTTCCACAACCCCCGCCCTGGCGATTTCCCGCTCGCCTTCGGCTCGACCTCGGCTGCGGTTCACCTGCTCGGCTCTGGCCCCCAGCACTTGCAGCACCCGCGACCGCTCCCGGTCACTCACCGCCATAACAATTTCGGAAAGGTGCCAGTCTTCGTCGGAGACTTTGTCGGTGCGGCCAGCCAGGGCCATAAGCGCAGCCGCCACTTTCAACCGGGCTAGCTGCGCGTGCCCGTCCAGCTCACTGGCAGCCGTACCCCTTAGCCGCGCAAGCCGGGCGCGGTCGGTCTGCTCGGCAGCTTCCGGCGGAACCTTGAGCTTCACCAGCCTGCGCGCGTCCACCGGCAGCTCAAGCAGCAATTCCCCTCCGCCAAACTTGACGCGCGGCCCCTGGCCGGGGGTCTCGGCCGGCTGAGACCCGGTGCCGGTGTCCAACGCCGGGCGCTCTTCACCGAAGCACCATGCCGGAATCGACCACGGCTGCGGCTCCTCGGGCGGGCAGTCGGGCGCATCTGCATCGGTGGTGGGGAACCACAGAAAGCGTTGCGGGGTACCGCCGTCGGCGTCATCGAGCAGGAATTGCGCGCGCTCCGGCTGCACACCTGCCACCAGGCACATGCGGTAGCGGTGGCCCATAATCGGCACGGCCTTGTCCACGGTCGCGTAGCCGAAGCCCAACCGCTCACCCATCCACGCCTTGCGCAGCTCAGGCATCAGGGTGGAACTGCTGCGCCCCGCCAACGCAGAAAGCGTGTCAATCTCGGCAACCGAGAACAACACCGAATCCCGGACGTTCACCTGTTCGCCTTTGGACTTGTAGGCATACTGCTTGGGGATGCCCTCACCACTACCGGGGGTAGCTTCGTACACGGCGGTACCGAGGCTGACCGCGTCGGCTGCTGCTCGTTCGGCTGCACCCTTACCGTTCCCAGACGGGCCGACCAGCGCCACAAACAGATTCAGGCTTGCGGCACCGCCGACCAATGGCGGGAGCACCACACGCGGCGGGACGGTGAAGACCACACGCGCCAACACTGCGCCGAACATCGCCCATGGCGAAACACGCCGCGCCCGAGCAAACCTACGCAGGTGGTCAAGTTCGGGGCGAGCAGCCCAAAACGATTCCTCGTCAATTGCACGCAGCGACGGGTCGTCGCGGTCCAGGCGGGCCAGGGTCTCGGCTGGCGCAACGAGACCGGCTTGCGCAGCCGCCCAGCGCGCAGCCCTGGCGAATTCTCCTGACTCAGGGCGCACACGGCCCGCCTTGTCTGCACCGAACGCCGCGACGAACACCGCCTCAATGCGGTCGGCAGCGTCGCGAGCGGAATAGCATCCGGCTGCCGCTTCCCTAAAGGCCATCGCCAGGGCGTTGCGGGCTGCATCGTGCCGGGCCATACCGCCCGAAAGGTCGGTTTCGAGCACCCTAACTACGCCGTCCAGCGCCTGCGGGCGGCCATAGGCACTGTGTGCCGCGTAAAACTGCTCAAGCTCGGCAAACGACATCGAGGGCGCTTCGTCACCGGCTGCACGAAGGCACGCACGCAGGGCAGCCGGTAGCGGAGGCAGATTCCCCGGCGAAGGCCAGTAGTACCGACCGCCCTTCGCTTTGGCGTCAGGATGCACGGACGGCTCCGCGAGAATGACCCCGTTCTTGCCACGCACTTCCCCGAAACTGGCGAACGCCCCGGCCGCATTGCCGAAGTGATCGCCCGCCCCCACCGCGAACAGGTAGTGTCCACGGTCACCTACCTCGCGGGTTGACTGGAATACACCCTGCTGCAACGGGTTTCGGAAGGTGACCGGCACGTCGTTGATGTTGTCCACGTCGAGGTCGAACACGATCGCGCCGGACCTACCTACGTGCAAGGCGATTCCGGCAGTGGGCCACTTCGCCCACCATCCGCGGATCGTCTCGCCGTCGCGCGTGGACTGGGTAGCCCAGCCCCCGACGAGCGAGCCCGGATTCTTCGTTCCGGCCTTCACGGGAAGCACGTACCAACCGGCCTCGGCATAGGCCAGGGCAGCATCAATGGCGCATACTTCCGCCAACCGATCCGGGATATGTAGCGGCGCACCCGCTGGTTTGTTTGTCCGCATAATTGTCCTAATATTTTGGGATGCCATGAATTACGCGGGCCGGTATGCTGGGGGCTGTTCGCCTCGGCTCCGAAATTAATTCAGGGGTGAACAAATCAGGTAATAGGGAAAGCTCCGCTCCCCAGGGCGAACGCCGCACCCGGTTGTGCCGGGGCGGCGTTCGTTTACCTCCAGCGATCGGCAGGCCAGCCGGTAGCGTGGTCCCAGTTGGTGTCCGTCACGTAATCCAGCTGAGCATCGTTGCGCCATCGCGCTCGGCGTTCTTTCGGCCAGTCGTAGCAGTGTTTCACTGCATCGTGCAGATCCGTATCGAACTTGTCCGCGCAGGCTCGGCAAGTTGGGAATACGTGCACTGCCCCACCGCAATCCACCATCATCCCGCCGCCATCGTGCGGGCCCTTACCGACGCGCGTGCAGCACCAGTAGCACCGCGTGGCGAATTGATGGAACACGACGCGCGAAACCCGTTCTGCCGTATATCCGGGCGGAATTGGGTACGCGATCACGGTCGGCGTTCCGTCAACCCATTCACGCCAGTACCGCAGCCGGAAGCGAGGCGTAAACATGGGCGCATTCGGATCGTGGAGAACTACCGCTCGGCAACCGGCTGGACCTGTCGTCGCCGCTGCGAGTCCTGTACCGAATATCGCACGGTTAGAGTCACGACTCTCGCCAGCCGTTGCCGCCAACGTGCCCGCGTGCCCGAAGTCGTCGCAGTCGGTTTCACCACAGCCGAATTCTGCGGACATAGGGCGGCGGTCCGGCAAGTTCGAGTGCTCCCAGTCGAACAGGTGCCGCGCGTACCAACCGTCGTCAGCAAAGGTGGTACGCAACCGGTTCTCCTCGTCGAGCAACGCCCGTTCCAGCGCTGCGAGGATCACCGGATGCACCCACGCCCCGGCCGACAGCCGAGCTTGCGGTTCGCCGTCAGCCTTCGGGAGCCTGTCCGGATCCAGGGCGCAATCGATCTGGTCGCCCAGCGAGGAGGCATCGCGCCAGCCTCCGCAGACCCGCGCAACGAACTCGTCCCTAGCCTCGCCGCCTACCAGTGCGCTCATGCGTTGCCGCCTCGCGCCAGCGACATGATCCAGTCGTAAACGCCACGCTCGCTGTAGACGTTGCGAGTGCTGATCTTGAACACCTGCAAGCGGCGAGCCTCGGTTGATCGGCGAACCAGGCTCGCGGTGACCTCAACGCCGAGCACATTTCGCGCGAAGGCAATTACGCCGGTGGTGCCGTAGATGGTTGGGAGCTCGGAGTAGTCCTCGGTGGCTCGTCGCGCCGGGGCTGTAGTTGTCCTGCTCATCGCTGCCTCTCTGGGTGAGAGGTGTGCCCAGATACGACGAAAGCCGACCTGCGGACACACCCCAACGTTCGGGGTTGTCCACTGATCGGCTACATATCACCGTGCCACCTGCGATGGGCCACGGATCTTCACATAGCCGCTATTCGTCCTCAGGTACACGTGCATGTAATCACGGCCTTCAGAACAGCGGTGCGGGCCGCTAACAGCCCGCAACCATTTGTACCACAGGTGCGTACAGCTGCCAAGCGCTGAGCAATTCGAGCGCATAGATGGCCAAATAGGCTGTACGCCAGGGGCATACAATGGGTTGACGCCCGTAGCCCACCGGAGCAGCGCTCAAGGAGCTACCGGGAACCGTTCGGCTCGAGGCCATCCTCGCTACCGCAGGCGCGGTGCGGGTTCAAGAACCCTTCTGCTCGATCCGATATGGAGAAATCCAATGACGACTTCGCGACCTGTATTCGCGCGCCCCATGTTCGCCCGCCCGCATACTGCGCGCCCACCTCAGCCCAGCTGGGTTTACCGCAGCGATCCCTACCTGCTGCCACTGATCGGTGGAGATTCCGGCTACGCCACCGAAGGCGACGTACTCGTCAATCGGACGGCGGACGGCGGACGGCGTCAACCTGAACGAGATCTGGAACGAACTGGCCGAAGTGCTGGCGGTCCAGAACAGCCAGCGGTCCAATCTGGCTTCGTTGGTGTCGTTCTCTACGACGGCTGTGGCCGATCCCATCCCGCAGGTGCCCGGTGCCGATCACTTCGAGGAAGCGTCGGAGTTCGGCGAGCCCACCAGCCTGCGCGCAGCTCCCGACGCGCTGATCATGGGATACGACTTCAAGGACTACGACCTGGCGAACCGGTTCACGTGGAAGTTTCTGCGTGATGCCACCGCCGAGCAGGTGCGCAGCACTATCGACCGAACCGTGAACGCCGACAATCGTCTGGTCAACGGCACAGTGCTACGGCGGCTGTTCGACAACACGCAGGGCCTGAACGAGTTCCAGCACAACGTGTACCCGATCTGGAATGGCGACGCGATGATTCCGCCGCCATATGCGGGGCAGGAATTCGGCGTCTCGAACCACATGCTCGCCAGCGGTGCAAGCGTGATCGACAGCGATGACCTGGAACTGCTGATCAGCCTTGTGCGCTCCAAAGGTTATGGTCTCCAGCCGAACACCCGTCTTCTGATTCTTTGTAATCCCGCCCAGAGTGAGCAGATCGCTAGTTTCAAGCGCGGGGTGCCCAGCCGCCCGCGCGAGGGCGCCGAAACTGCGGATGTGCTGCCCCGGTTCGACTTCATCCCCAGTGCAGCCGCCCCGGCGTACCTCACTGAGGAGAACGTTGTCGGCAAGGTTGCGCCGGGCGAGTTCGGCGGGTTGCCGGTTGCGGGTTCGTATGGCCCGGCGTGGGTGATCGAATCGCACTACATCCCGGCTGGGTACGTCGCCTGCGTGGCGACCGGTGGCCCGAACAGCGATCTGAACCCGGTAGCGCTGCGGCAGCACACCAACCCGGCGTATCAGGGTCTGCGGGTGATCCCGGGCCGCGATCAGCGGTACCCGCTGCAGGACAGTTTCTTCGCGCGTGGGTTCGGCATGGGCATTCGGCATCGCGGTGCTGCTGCGGTGCTCCAGGTGACCACTGACCTCACCTACGAGCCGCCTGCGTGGCACTGGCGATAGCCGCTCAGCGGGTGCGCCTAGTTTGTGGAGCGGACCCGCGCCGCTCGTAATCGCCTCAGCGCGAAAGGAATCAGCGCATGACCTACTCAGGCAAGTTTCACGGTGACCCGGCGGGCTCTAGCGAGTTCTCGTGGGGCGAAGGGCTCACTCCTCCCTGCCAGGGCGGGCAGTATTCCGGACTATCCCCGGCCATGGAACAGCCCGCAGGCTTGGCCGCACTAGGCGAAGAACTGGCCGAGCGCGCTACCTATCCGCCCCACCGATCGGACGGTGCGTGATGGCCCGACGCAGCTACAAGCGCGACAAGCGCGGGCGCTTCGCCAGCGTGGCGGGCGCGAAGGTGTCGGGCACGGCCAGGTCCGCACGCCGGGTTGCTCGCAGTGCCGCGCGTACCGGCGCGCACAAGGTCAGTGCTGGCGTTCGGGGTGCGTACGTGCAGGGCAGCTTCGAGAAGAACCTCGAGGTCGGCCAGGGTGGCGACTACAAGGGCGTGAAGGTCGGCGCGGAGTTTCGCACACCTTCCGGCCGGGGAGTGATCGGTAAGGCCATCGTCGGATACCACGGCAAGCCAGACCGCCGGCTCGATGTCACCCCCAAGCTCGACAAGCCGACCAAGACCCTCACCGTCACCGTCACCGTGAAGCCGAATGCCGGAGCCAAGGTGCGCGGCGCGGGGGCAACTCCGCGGAAAGACGCCGGGCGTCGTGTGCGGCGGTAAGCCGTTGATGTAACCCGCGCGGCCGTTGGCACGCCTGCACACTGCACAACCCGCAGGCACGCCAACAGCCCGCAGGGAATGCCCGCCCATACCCCCGAGCGGTGACCCGTTGGTCCGGGCTACGCGCCCTCCGGAGCAAGCCGACTTACTCCGGCGGTCGGCACGCTGCAACACCTTGAGCGCTAAGAAGTTGACCTGTCCTGTTGGTGCTGGGTGAGTGCAGCACAACGCCCTCCCGCTGAGTTGCAAGCCATGGCGGGAGGGCGTTGTTGTATGGCCGACTACTTTCCTTCGCGCAGCCAGCCTTTCCAGTCTTCGCGCTGCACAGCATTCGCCGGAGGCGCACTGCTCACAGTCGTTTTGCACTGCCAGCACTCGAACTCGGTGGCGTGATGGTCGATGTTCTGCCGGGCGGTGCAGCGAGGGCAGTCACCGCGCGCATCCCAGCGGGAGCGGACGGCGCGCCTGATCCAACTAGCGCCGTGGCCAGCACACCTAGCGGCCCGAAGAAGAACCCCAACAGGAAGAACGCGCCTTGGCTCCGGTTCTTCTTCGCAGCGATTACCCCCGCGATGATCCCGCAGGCGAAACCGACCATCACCGCCACCATCAGTATCCCGAGCGCTTCATTGCTCATGACGATTTTCCTCGCTGTCTCATGTACCCGACTTGCGAGAAAACCTAGCATGACCTGCCTATACGACGATTCCACTCTGGATCAATGCACGCTAGACATATGTGCTTGGTGCGTCATGGCCAAGCCGACCAAGCCACCGCTCAACCCGACGCTGAAGGCGTTCGGGGATCGGGTGCGTGCGCGGCGGCTCGAGCTCGGGTGGAGCCAGGAAGCAGCCGCCGACGAAATCGGCGTGCATTGGACGCACCTCGGGCAGGTGGAACGCGGCCAACGGAGCGCGCGAGTGGAGAACATCCTCAAGTTCGCGGCTGGCTTGCAAACCACCCCCGGCGCGCTGTTGGACGGACTACCCGCACCGGCTGACTAGACACCGCCGCGCAGGATCGTCCACTCGCCCGGACCGCTCGAACCAGACCTCACAAGAATCGGCGGATGCCCTGACAGTACCGCACTCTCGTGAGAAACTCATACTCTCACGAGAGTTGCGGTTCTTTCGAGGAAGGCATAGGAAATGGCAAGCACGCCTAGGGTTCTCAAGCTGTCGTTCGAGTTTCATGTCGCCGAAGACAGCATCAGCAACATCCAGACACGTCACCTCGAACGGGCTGTCGATCGAATCGAAACGGCAGTCCGCACATTGGGAGCGGATTCATTTCCGTGGGCAGACCGCCTTGTCGTTAATCGCGAGTGGAATTACGCCTGGTGGGCAAATACCGAGCGTGCGTACGCCGAGTACGACCTGCCCACTAACGGGTACAACTCGCCCGAATGATCCGCACGCCACCCCGGCCTCACCCCGGCCTCTGGCGGGCTGTCAGAGGTGCGCAGCCGGTGAGCAAAAGGTGGCGATTTAGTGCCCTCTACCTGCGGCGACTCACAATCCACCGACCCATCGCCGCAGGTAGCCGGGGCGCGCTGTAAGCGGGCTGGGGGTACTTAAAATCCGCCAAGTCAGGGTTCGAGTCCCTTTGGGGGCACTGTCCGCGTTGGTGTGCCGTCGGCCGACCACACCCCGCTGTCGAGTGCGCGCCCGGTGGGCGCTGCCGCGCAAGAGCCGCCGAGTCGGGGTTTCGGTTCCCTGTAGTGGCACTATGTTGATCCGGGAAACGGCCGCGGTGACGTGGACGCGTGGATTCTTCGACAGCTCGAGCGCAGCGAAGGGATCGTCATGCATTCGGTTCTGGCCCTGATCGTCCGCATAGGTTGTGTGCTGGCCATGATGTCGGCCGCGGTGGGTGTTGCCGCGCCCGCCTCCGCGGCCCCGCCGGACTCGCAGCTGTGCGCGTGGCGATTCATGTCCAACAACACCGTGCTGAATGTGGCTTTCCCTGACGCGAACTCGACGTATTGGATGATGCCCTACGCGCTGGGGCCGGGTGACTCGATCGAGTTGTCCGGTACCTATCCGGCCGCCCGGTATTTCTCGCTGAACACCTACGGGACCGACCTCGACACGGTGGACACGTTGCGCGACAACCAGATCGTCGCCGACCCGGGCAGTGCCAATCCGTTCGTCGACGCCTCCGCCGCGTCGCTGCCCGCGGCACAACAGCGTTGGCACGCGAAGTTGGTCAACGGCCCGGCCGACCACAGCCGCAACGAGCTGCAGGCTGTCGCCAGTGGGCAGAGCACCCCGATCGGGTTCGTCATCGTCCGTGTCTATGTTCCGACCGACCCGGCCTCGCTCAGTGGCGGCGTTCCGCTGCCGGAGGTGAAGCTCTCGATCGCGGGCGCCGACGTGCCGAGCCAGCCGTGCGCGCAGCCCTTCGACCCGGCCGGCTACACCGGCCCGGTCGCCGACGTCGCCAAGGACGCCTTCGATCGGGCGATCGCCGCGGCGGCCTCGGGCGCGTTCCCCGGCAACAGACCGGAGGCTACGTTCGGAAACCCGGCGAGCACGGCCGGGCTGTTTCCGAACGGCGACAACAAGTACATCGGGACGCGCATCAGCTATCAGCCGGGACGCCTGCTGGTGGTGCGTGGCAAGGCGCCGATCTTCCCGGATACCCGGGCGGGACAATCGCCGACCGATCCGAGCCAGCAGGTGCGGTATTGGTCGATGTGTCAGAACGACCTGCTCTCGCCCTATCCCGTTGTCGCCTGCGCAGCCGATTTCCAGACCGCCATCGACGAGTCCGGCTACTACACCTACGTGGTCGCCGCGCCCGCGGACCTGCCGGCGAACCTCGATCCGAGCGTGACGGCGATTCCCTGGGGCAGCACCGACGTGGACAAGGTGCTGTTCCTGCGGAACATGACCCCGAGCGCGGCGTTCTATCCGTCGTCGGTCCAGGCCTCCCAAGACTCCGGCAGCGACCCGGCCACCACGATGGGCCCGTATTACCCGAGGGCCGCCTATTGCAGCGCCGAAGCGTTCGCCGCGGGCGGCGCCGGGGCCTGCCTCGGCGCCTGAGCCCCAGGGCTACGGACAGTCCGGGGCGGGGGCGTCCACGAAGAGCGGTTCGTTCGCGCGGTTGACGTACGCGACGTACAGCTCGGCCGGCGCGTTGCCCAGGTTGCGGCCGACATGCACGTGGTCAGGGCCGAAAGTCTCGGACAGTCCCTGCCCCGCGGAGTACGTCGTCGGCACGCAGTCCGTCTCGTATCGAGTCACCTCGCCTGCGGTCACGACAGCGAAGACGTTGCTGTCGTGGTAGTGCCAGCCGAGGGTCCCCCCGGGTGCGATGGTGATGCGCCGGAAGGTGAATTTGCTCGGCAACGAGGTGAAGGGGCTGAATCCGCTCACATCGACCTGCGCCAGCGGTTCGACGGTCACGCCGGAGGACGGTGTGGCCGAGGCCGAGGGCGCGAGGGCGACGACCGCCGCAGCGACCACGACGACGGCGCCGACAAGGGCATCCCGGCGGATTCGCATCTTCGAAGTATACGAGCGGACTACCTGCTCGAACCGTGGAAAATGACTACCCGGCGATCAGCCCCTTGGCGATGTGGGTGACCTGGATTTCGTTGCTGCCCGCGTAGATCATCAGGGACTTGGCGTCGCGGGCGAGTTGTTCGACCTTGTATTCGGCCATGTAGCCGTTGCCGCCGAACAGCTGGACGGCCTCCATCGCCACCTCGGTGGCGGCGCGGGAGGAGTAGAGCTTCATCGCCGAGGCTTCGGCGAGGGTCACCTTGTCGCCCGCGGCGGTGCGCTCGATGGCGTTGAAGACCATGTTCTGCACGTTGATCCGGGCGATCTCCATTTCGGCCAGCTTGAGCTGGATGAGCTGGAACTGCGCGATCTCCTTGCCCCACAACTTGCGGGACTTGGCGTAATCGATGCACAGGCGGTGGCATTCGTTGATGATGCCCAGCGCCAGCGAGGCGATGCCGATGCGCTCGGCCGCGAAAGATTCCTTGGCACTGTCTTTTCCGTCGCCCTTGGCCGGGTTCTCGGTTTCGCCGAGCAACCGGTCGGGGGTGATGCGGACGTTCTCGAAGAACAGTTCGCCGGTGGGCGAGGAGTTCATGCCCATCTTCTTGAACGCGGGGCTCTGGACGAAACCGGGCATCCCCTTGTCCAGCACGAAGGTCAGCACCTTGCGGTCGCGGCGGTCGGTACCGTCTTCTTCGTCCAGCTTGGCGTAGACGACGGTGACATCGGCATGCGGACCGTTGGTGATGAACGTCTTACGGCCGTTGAGGATGTAGTCCTCGCCGTCACGGCGGACATAGGACTTCATGCCGCCGAAAGCGTCCGAACCCGAATCGGGCTCCGTGATGGCCCAGGCACCGACCTTCGCCATGGTGACCAGTTCGGGCAGCCAGCGCTTCTTCTGCGCGAGGGTGCCGCGGCTGCGGATGGTGCCCGCGGTGAGGCCCAGGCTCACACCCATCGAGGCCACCAGGCCCAGGCTGACACCGGCGAGCTCACTGTTGAGGATGACGCCCATGCTGCCAGCACCGCTGAAACCGCCGCCCGACTTGCCCGAGCCGGTGGTGCCCGCTTCTTCGCGCGCGATGGCCTTCTCGAGCCCTTCCCGCGCCATCTCGTCCAGCCCGAAGGTGGCGTAGAGCTTGCGGATGATGTCGAACGGTGGCAGCGCGCCGCTCTCCAGCTGGTCGACGTGCGGGGTGACCTCCTTGGCGATGAAGCCGCGCACCGCGTCGCGGAACATCAGGTCTTCGTCGGACCACTGGTACATATCTGAACTCCCGAGGGATCGCCGGAACCGTGCCTCAAATATAGAACACGTTCTAGTTGACGGGGTCGGGCCCCAGCCTTCGCCGGGGAAATGCGACGCGGTTCACCCTGGGGTTCGGCGACCTACCGGCGTAGGTTCGTAGGTAAGCGAATCGCCGACACGAAGGGGTGTTATCGATGCGGGTTGCCAAGCGAATCAGGGGCTACGCCAAGGTAATTAGGCAAGCCCGGCGCAATCGGGGTGATCTGGTCGGGTGGCTCGGGCGGCGGCCGCAGATCGCGGCCGCGACCATGACCTATGAGACGGCGTTGTTGTTCAGCAACAAGCTCGATCCCCGGCTCAAAGAGCTCGCCGAGCTCAAGACGGCGGGGCTGGTGGCGTGTCAGTTCTGTCTCGACATCGGATCGGCGATGGCGCATACCAGCGGCCTGACCCGGCAGCAGATCACCGACCTGCCCCGGTACCGGACCAGCGAGGCCTATACCGAGCTGGAGAAGCTGGTGATCGCGTTCGCGGAAGCGATGACGACGACTCCGGCGGTCGGGATCGACGAGTTGCGCGACACCCTGCTCACCCACCTGTCGAAAACCCAGCTGACCGAGCTGGCCGCGACCATCGCCTGGGAGAACCAGCGGGCCCGGCTCAACCAAGGCCTGGGTGTGCAGCCGACCGGAATGTCCGACGGGATGGTGTGCGCGATGCCGGAGCCACGCGCATTCTCCGGCGCCGAGCACATCGATGGACAGACGCAACTCAGATCCTGACGCTCGACCGATGGATCAGCGGTCGGCCCAGGTGGGGGCGGTACGGGTGATGATCGGGGCGACGAACTCCCGGAGCATGGCTCGTTCGTCGGCTTCGTCGCGGCCGGGGGTGGCCAGGAACGAGACGATGATGCGGGTGAGCCAGCGGGCCAGCCGGCTGCGTTCGGGGTCGCTGAGGTCGGCGTCGGCGAACATCGCGCCGGCGAGGGATTCGATGACGTCGGAGTCCTGGCTGATGCGGCCCGCCGTGCCGGAATCGCCGGGGCGGAACCAGGCGATGAGCAGCGGGTCGGCGCGGACCGCGGCGATCGCGCCGAGCATCGCGGCGACAATGCGCTCGCCGGGGTCGGCGATGTCGCGGACCTGCTCGGCCAGGTCGGCGACGATGCGACGGGTCTCGCGATGCACGAAGGCGATGCGCACGGCGTGACGATTGTCGAAGTAGCGGTACAGGGTCGCCCTGGAGCACCCGGCCGCGGCGGCGATATCGCGCATCCCCACCGCGGCCACCCCGTGTTCGGCGAACAGTTCGGCAGCCGCGTCGAGGATGCGCTCGGCGGCCAGATCGGCCCGGTCGGTGGCCAGCCAGTCGCCACTCATGCCGCGCCCACCGCCTGGAATGGGACGGAGACAGGCCAGCGCACGTAGTTGCCCTGGGACCAGCGCACCGCATCGAGGTCGACGGCGAAGTCGGGGCAGCGAGCGAGCAGTTCCTCGAGTGCGACGCGCGCCTGCATGCGGGCGGCGGCCGCGCCGAGACAGTGGTGGTGGCCGTGGCTGAAGGTGAGAATGCGCTTGGGGTTGCGCCGGATGTCGAGTTGGCTTGCGGTAGGGCCGAACTCGCGCTCGTCCCGGTTGGCCGAGCCGTAGAGCAGGAGCACGCGACGGCCCGCGGGGATCGTCGTGTCGTGCAGTTCGACATCGCGGGTGGTGGTGCGGGCCAGGCCCTGCACCGGCGAGGTCATGCGGAGGAACTCCTCGATCGAGTCGGGAATGAGCGACGGGTCGTCGATGAGCAGCCTGCGCTGGTCGGGATCGGCTGTGAGCAGCTGGACCGCGCCGCCCAGATTGCCGGTGGTGGTGTCGTTGCCGCCGGTGATCATCGTGAACGCGAAGCCGAGGATCGCGATCATGCCCTCGTTGTCGCCGTCTTCGCCGAGGCCGGAGGCCAGCAGGTGCGAGATGGTGTCGTCGCCCGGTTCGACGCGGCGTCGGGCGATCAGCTCGGTGAAGTAGCCGACCAGCTCGCCGACCGCGGTGAAGGCGTTCTGATCGCCCGCGGCCAGCCCCGCGCCCGCGACCGCGCCACCGACGATGTTCTCGGTCCATTCGTCGAACTTGCCGTGATCCTGTTCCGGCACCCCGAGATAGTGCGCGACCACCATGGTCGGCAGCGGCTTGAACAGCTCCTCGACGATGTCGCCCCCGCCCGCCGCGCGCAGCCGCTCGATGCGCTCGACGACGAACCTGCGCACCGCGGGCTCCACCGAATTCACCTGGCGTGGCGTGAATCCCGGCGCCACCCGGCGCCGGAAGTCGGTGTGCTCGGGCGGGTCCATGAAGACGAACGGCTTGACGGCGCCGAAGCCGGCCGCCGCCAGGTCGACGTAGTCGACGGTCAATCCCGCTGCGGAGGAGAACGTTTCGGGATCCTTGGCCGCCGCCCAGACGTCGGCATGGCGGGACAGCACGTAGAAGTCGTCGGCCTCCCGCCCCTCGGGGACGACCCGGTGGACCGGATCCTGGTCACGCAGCGCGGAGTACATGGACCAGGGGTCGCGCCAGGTTTCCCCGGAGCGCAGCTCGAACCCGACCACATGAGACGTCTTTGAACTCATGACTCCAAGATAAGACAAAGGTGGCAATATGTCTAACGTTCCGGGCAGGATTCGGCAGTTGGGGGGCGGCACTCATCTAGGTGGTACTCGCGGTGGCGATCGGGGTGCCGATCTGGCTGTGGACCGGCCAGGAACGGACGGCCGGCGGAATCGACGCCGGGCGCCGGGAGATGATCGCGATGCCCCTTGGGCGCGCGAAGGCGGCGAATTTCGCGCAGTCGCTCTACGAGGAGGTGTTCTACCTGGACGAACTCGGCCGGACGCAGAAGGCCGTCACCCTGCGGACCGACCCGATGCTGCGGGCGGCGCTTCGGGTTCGCGCACCATCCGGAACGAATTGAGCAGGCCGAGCAGTCCGGCCAGGATCGGCACGAGCAGCGCCGCCTGGAGTGCGAGTGGCCGCGCGTCGGTGTTGATCCGGACGATCTCGTCGCGGATCGCCGGGGGCTGGCCGGCGAGCAGCGACTCGAGTTCGGTGTTGCTCATGACCTGCGCGTCGTCCTCGAGGACCTGGGCGACGTGCGCCTGATCGGCGGGTGGGAGCACCTCGCTCGACTTCGCCATCGCGGTGAAGGTGAGCGACAGCGTGGCCAGCATGACCGCGCCGGCGAACGCCAGACCGAACGAGAGGCCGAACGACCCGGCGGCGGAGTTGGTGCCCGAGGCTTCGCTGACCCGTTCCTCCGAGATCGGCGCGAGCGTGTAGTTGTTCAGCTGCGAGACGAGCAGACCCAAGCCCGCGCCGGCGACGACGAGCGGCGGCAGCAGCGCCCACCCGAACTCCGCGCGGGGCACCAGCGGGACGAGCACCGCGATACCGACGGTGACCAGGATGAACCCCCACCGGATGATCGGCGCCGAACGCCGAGACCCTGCCTCCTTCCCCGCGAGCAGCGCGACGGCGAACATGCTCAGCGACAACGGAGCCAGCGACAGGCCCGCCTGCATCGCGTTGTACTCGAGCACCATCTGCAGGTAGATCGGCAGTGCGATCATCGTGCCACCCAACGCGATCTGCTGGAGCATCTGCCCGGTGATCCCGAGCCGGAACACCTTGGACCGGAACAGGTCCGGATCCATCAGAGTGGGTTCGCCCCGCCGCTTCCGTCGGATCAGCCAATACGCGAGCCCGATCAACGCCGCCGCGCCCGCCACCAGGAAGAGCCCGACGGCCTCGCCACCTTCCTGCCACACCAGGATCCCCAGCACAATGCCACCCATGCCCACGACCGACAGCGCGGCACCGACCACATCGACTCCTCGCGACCCGGTGTAGGGCACGTCGCGAACCAGCCCGATACCGGACAGGACGGCGGCGATGATCACCACCTCGAGCGCGAACCCGACGCGCCACGACAGGTAGGTCGTGACGAAGCCGCCGAGCAGTGGCCCCACCGCGGCGGCGATCGCGGCCGCCGCGCCGACGAGTGCGTACACCTTCTTCTGCGCGGCCCCGTGGAAGTTGCCGTGCACCAGGGACTGCATCGCGGGCAACAGCAGGGACGCACCGATACCACCGACCACGGCCCACAGCACGATCACCGCGGTGAGACTCTGCGCGAGCGTCATCGCGGTCGCCCCGGTCGCGTAGCCGAGCAGGCCCAGCACGTAGGCGCGTTTGCGGCCGATCAGATCCCCGACTTTGCTGCCGATCAGGATGAAGGCCGCCGACACCAGCGCCTCGAGCGCGATCGCGGACTGCACACCGCTGACGGTGGTGTCGAGGTCGCGCACCACCGCCGAGATCGACACGTTCATCAGCGAGGTGTCCACGACGAGGACGAACATCGCCATCGCCAGCAGGACCGCCAGCAGCCGTCGGCTACCCGACCAATGATCAGCACCCCCGGAAACCGCCCCGTCGACCATGGCAGTCCCACCACCTCGCTCGTCGTGAACCGGCGGCAACCCGGTTCGGGCCATCCCACTGCTAAACCAGACAGTAGGCCCCTAGAGACCCCGACACCCGCAACCAGCCACCAACCGTTACGACGAGCCCACTGCGGCGCCGACAAGCCAACCCCGCCCGATCCAGGTGTTGCCGAGGGCTCGCTACCGGCAGATCGACGGGTCGGAGTGGGTGAACTGGGCCAGGCGGCTTCTTCGGCGGCGGCCAGGAGGAAGTCCGCATCGTGCCGCTGGGAGTGGGCGAGGAGCTTCACGATGGGAGTGTCGGGGCAACGGACCTAGCCGGTCGGAAAAGCGATTGCCCGGGTGCTGGGCGATGTGGCCTCCTTGAGGGGATGAAAAGACAACGGCCGGGGAATGCCCGGGATATCGCAGATGGGTTGAAACTGCATCGGTATACGGTGCGGGGAGTTCGTGGTGTGCGGACGGTGATCGTGCCGCGGCCGGGGACGCACGCCCGGTTCAGTACGAATCGGTTCCACGAGACGTGGCATGTGCTGTCGGACGACCATGGGGCGAAGCTGTTGTCCCGGCTGCTGTGGGGGCTGTCGTATCAATCGCGGCCGGGGACCGTGATCCTCATCGACCGGGAGTTCCTGGTGCCGACGCCATTCGACGCCGATCCCGCTGATCCCATCGTGCTGGTGCCGGGCTGGCACACCCGGTTCGACGATCAGGCCGCCACGGGGCTGAAGCAGCGTGTGTGGGAGGGCGATTCGGCGGGGACCGTCCGCTGGCGGACCTTCGGGCTGGACCGGACTGTGGAGCAGGGGGCGCTGGTCGCGTGGTGTGCCCAGCACCGCTATCGCCGCGTCGGCGGGGATATCACGCGCCGCCGCGGGATGCTCGTGCTCACCCCGCGCACCCCCGACGACTGCCGGGTGTGGGCGGTCGACGCGGCGCGACTCGATTCCGCCCGCTACGGAACCGATCACGTGTATCTGGACGAATGGCGGCGCGGCCACAACGGGGAAATCCAGATCTTCCGGGCATTTCGCCCGATGGTCGGCGTCGCCCGGCAGGCGCGATCCCGGGTTCTCGCTCGCGCCGAAATTCCGGCGTCCCCGGATGCCTTGCGCGCCGCGGTCTGGAGCGAGGCCGAAACCATCCGGGGTGACGCGCATTTGCGCATTCGCGAATATCGCGGACGCGGTGCCGAACTCGGCCACGCGGCCGCGGAGATGCTCGCGCAGGCCGACGTGCATTCGCTCGACGATCTCACCGAACTCGGCTCGGTGGAAACCTATCGGCGACTGCGCGCGGCGGACGTACGCGGCCTGAATCTGGAAATGCTCTGGGCGATGGAGGGCGCGCTCACCTTTCGCGACCGGCGGTTCATCGGGCCCGAGCGGCGCCGGGAATTGGTCGCCGCGCTCGGGCCGGCGCCCGTGCCCGAGCGGATCGCCCCGCGCCGCTATCGCGCTCCGATCCGGCCCGCCCTGAGGGCTCCCCTACTCGCCCGAAGTGAATAGAGCGGGCAAGGAAATCCATCCAAGGGGGCGGGGCATTCCGAATCATCTGCGTTCATCGACCACGAAATTTCGGATTCTCCCGGGGGGTCGAAATCTTCGGGCGAATTCGGAGAGGGAGTTTCTCCGATATGTTCCAGAACTCGAGTTCCAGCGTGGTGCGGCGGGTGCTCGCCGCCGCCCTGCCGGTAGTGGTAGCCGTCGCGTTCGCCGGTGTCGCCTCGGCCGAGGTCGATTCCGATCAGCAGGCGCGGTTCGCCCGGGGGCTGTCCTCGGTGGGCAATGCCGAGGGCATCGGCTACAGCACGTCGGTGACGCCGGATCTGCGCACCGTTTCGGCGACCGTCGACGACGGGCGCTTCGTGCGCGGCCAGGACGGCACGCTGATGGTCGAGTCGGCGACCGGCAGCCCGATCGCCCAGGTGCCGACCAGTTTCGGCACCGTGGGCGGCAACACCATCACCGTGGCCACCGAGATCTCTCGTGACGGGCGAACGCTGACGGCGACGCCGCAGGTCACTCAGGCCGCGACCGCCGAACTGAAGACGATCGCCACCAATCCGGGCGCGCAGAACTCCGACCCGGTCCAGAACGCCGCTGCCCTCGGTGCCGGGGTCGGCCTGGCGTTCGCCGCGATCATGTGCTTGCCGGGGATCATGGCCGTCATCGTGTTCTTCGCGTGTACCGGACTGATCGGCCTGCCCAATGCCCTCATCGGCGCGCTCATCGGCGCGGTCGTCGGCGCCGTGGCACCCGAGGTCATCCCGCAGGTGCTCCCCTGATCCTGACCGCCCCCATCGCCGCGCGCCGAAGCACCACGTGCGCGGCGATGTCGTGTCAGGCGGGCCGGATCAGCAGCGCGGTGATCCGCCGCAGCGACAGCAGGCGCGCCGCTCAGCCGAGGATCGACATCGCGATGCCGTCGAGGATGTCGTGCTCGCTCACCACCAGTTCGGAAATACCGGCGCGGCGGGCCAATTCGTCGGCCAGGACCTCGGTGATGACCGCGCCGCCGCCGATGACATCGACCCGGCCGGGGTGCATCGGGCCCAGGGCCGCGCGCTCGTCGTGGTTCATGCCGACGAGACGGTCGCAGACCTGGTGGACCTCGGCCAGGCTCAACCGGGTCAGGTGGACGCGGGTGGAGTCGTATTCGGGCAGATCGAGGGCGACGGCGGTGATGGTGGTCATCGTGCCCGCGACGCCGACCCAGGTGTGCACCTTGTCGACCGGAACCTTGGCGAAGGCCTCGTCGAGCTTGCTCTCCGCGAATTCCCGGGCGGCGTCGACCTGTTCGGCCGTCGGCGGATTGCCGGGCAGGCAGCGCTCGGTGATCCGCACGCAGCCGATGTCGGCGGAGTAGGCCGCCTGGACGCCGTCGGCGTCGCCGACGACCAGTTCGGTGGAGCCACCACCCAGGTCGACTACGACGAAAGGCCCGGCGTCAGCGGACAGTTCGCCGACCGCGCCCGCGAAGGACAGTCGTGCTTCTTCGTCGCCGGTGATCACCTCGGCGACGGCGCCGTCGACGACCCGGCCGAGTTCGGCGCGGGTCATCTCGAAGAAGTCGTCCCGGTTCGCGGCGTCGCGGGTGGCCGAGGTGGCGACCATCCGGACGCGCGAAACACCCTGCGCGAGCATCACATCGACATAATCGGCCAGCGCGACACGCGTCCGCTCGATCGCCTCGGGCGCGAGCCGGCCGGTGGCATCGACCCCCTGGCCGAGCCGCACGATCCGCATCTCGCGGTGCACGTCGGTGAGGCCACCGTCGGCGCCGACCTCGGCGACCAGCAGACGGATCGAATTGGTGCCGCAGTCCACCGCGGCGATGCGCTCAGTCATGATGTTCCTCCTGGTCGGCCCGAGCGCCGTGCGAGGTGGTGCACCGGCGCCGCGTGCTGTCCGCGATTATGCCGGTTCGCCGGACGTGCGGGCGGCGGGCCAGTCGGCGGGGATAGCGGTGCCGCGCAGACCGGCGTCGGCCGCCAGCGCCACGGCCTCGTCACCGAACGGGTTGACGCCGGGCCCCTTGGCCAGCGAATGGGCGATCAGCACGTGCAGGCACTTGACCCGATCGGGCATACCACCACCGGTGAAATCGGTGCCGAGCGACTCGATCTCGTCGCGCTCGGCCAGGTAGCTCTCGTGCGCGGCGCGGTAGGCCGCGGCCAGCTCGGGGTCGGCGGCGAGGCGTTCGGTCATCTCGCGCATCACCCCGGCCGATTCCTGCCTGCTCGCCTCGGCGGTGAGCCGCGGGTCCGTCAGGTAGTACAGGGTGGGGAACGGGGTGCCGTCGGGCAGGCGCGGCGCGGTCTTCACCACGGCGGGCAGGCCGTCGGGGGTGCGGTAGGCGACGGCGAGGACACCGCGCGGCTCGCGGCCCAGCTGCTGGGCGATGATCTCGAGGTCGCGCTCGTTCGGTGCGGTCACCTTGGTCCTTCCGGGGCCGGTTCGGAGATGCTGCGCCACAGGTCGGTGTACCAGGGGTCGGGCGCCGCTGTTCGGGTGCTCATCGGCGGCGGCGCCGGTGCTTCGATGCCGGGGATCTGCACGATGTAGGGGGTTTCGCCGGGCATCACCAGGCGCAACCGGTCGCGGGCCTCGGACCGGATGTAGGCCGGATCCTGTTGCTGGGCCCGGCGATCGCGCAGGACGGCCAGGTCGGCGTCCAGTTCCGCCCGCTGCTGGGCCAGCGCGGCCGCCTCGGCCCGCTGACTGAAGTACGTGCGGGTCGGCACGGCCAGGGTCAGCGCCAGGCCGCACAGCACGGCAGCGAGGATCACCGCCTTGCCGGTCGAGAGACCGAGGATGGTGTGTTCGCTGCGCTCGAGCTTGCCGCTGGGCTTGCGCTTGCCCGTGGTCGCGCCTGCGGCGGATTCGGGGCGGCGCCGGGTGGTGCGTTTGGCCGCGGCGGGGCGGCCGGGGGCGTCGAGATGACTGGGGCGGGAGCGTGCGGCCCGCGACGTGCGGCGGTCGCCTCGTCCACCCGGACTGGTTCCACGCGCACGTCGCTCGGTCATTCGCTACCGCCCCGTCATCTCACTGCCTGTCTTGCGGTACTGCTGCTGCTCAGAATTCGCCGGTGAAACGCGGGAAGGCCACGTCACCCGCGTAGCGTGCCGAGTCGCCCAGGGCGTCCTCGATGCGCAGCAGCTGGTTGTACTTGGCGACCCGCTCGGAACGGGCGGGAGCGCCGGTCTTGATCTGGCCCGAGCCCACCGCGACCGCGAGGTCGGCGATGGTGGTGTCCTCGGTCTCGCCCGAACGGTGCGACATCATGGTCTTGTAGCCGTTGCGGTGCGCGAGCTCGACGGCGTCGAGGGTCTCGGTGAGGGTGCCGATCTGGTTGACCTTCACCAGCAGCGCGTTGGCGGCGCCCTTGGCGATGCCCTCTTCGAGGCGCTCGGGGTTGGTGACGAACAGGTCGTCGCCGACCAGCTGCACCTTGTCGCCGATGGCGTCGGTCAGCGCGACCCAGCCGTCCCAGTCGTCCTCCGACAGCGGGTCCTCGATGGAGACCAGCGGGTACCGGGTGAGCAGGTCGGCGTAGAACTCGCCCATCTCGGCGGCCGTGCGGACCTGGCCCTCGAACTTGTAGCCCTCACCGGGGGTGTAGAACTCGGTGGCGGCCACATCGAGCGCCAGCGCGACATCGGTGCCGAGCTTGTAGCCCGCGCGCTCGATGGCGACGCTGATCAGGTCGAGGGCCTCCACGGTGCCCGCGACGTCGGGGGCGAAGCCACCCTCGTCACCGAGACCGGTGGACAGGCCCTTCTCCTTGAGCACCGACTTCAGCGAGTGGTACACCTCGGTGCCCCAGCGCAGCGCCTCACGGAAGGTGGGGGCGCCGATCGGGGCGACCATGAACTCCTGGACATCGACGCCGGTGTCGGCGTGCGCGCCACCGTTGAGGATGTTCATCATCGGCACGGGCAGCACGTGGGCGTTCGGGCCGCCCAGGTAGCGGAACAGCTCGAGGCCCGAGGACTCGGCCGCACCGCGGGCCACGGCCAGCGAGACGCCGAGCAGGGCGTTCGCGCCGAGGCGGGACTTGTCCGGGGTGCCGTCCAGATCCAGCAGGACCTGGTCGACGGCGCGCTGCTCGACGGCGTCGAGGCCGATGATGGCGGGCGCGATCTCGTCGAGGACACCCTCGACGGCCTTGGTGACACCCTTGCCGTTGTAGCGATCGCCACCGTCACGCAGCTCGACGGCCTCGTGCTCACCGGTGGACGCGCCGGACGGTACGTCCGCCCTGGTCAGGGTGCCGTCGTCGAGGGCGATCTCGACCTCGACAGTGGGATTGCCGCGCGAATCCAGAATCTCGCGCGCTCCGACCTGTTCGATGATGGCCACGAAAACGACTCCTTACGACTGAAGGCACGGTAGGTCTCACGGCTTGGTCCGTGCGGTGCCGAGCCTATCGTCTCGGCATGACGTCGAGTAACCGGCACTCCGGGCGGGAAGACAACTACACGCGGCGGCCGATGCTGTAGGTGGCGGCCCTGTCCCGGACGACCCGCATGTACTTGTTCGACTGGTTGTAGGCGAACAGGGCGCGCTGCCAGCCGTCGGCCGAGGTCAGGTCGCCGCCACGGGTGCACAGGTACCTGGCTGCGGTGAGGGCGGCGTCGTCGATGTTCTGCGGGTCGAGCACGCCGTCGCCGTTGGCGTCGACCGCCCAGCGTCGCCAGGTCTCCGGGATGAACTGCAACGGCCCGACCGCCCGGTCGTAGGTGGTGTCGCCGTCGAGGCTGCCGCCGTCGGTGTCGCGGATGACGGCATTGCCCTTGGTGCCGTCGAGGGCGACGCCGATGATCGCCGGACGCACCGTCCCGTCGGCGTCGACGCCCGCGCCGCGGTGGGTGCCGTGCCCACTCTCCACACTCGCGATCCCGGCCAGCGTGGTCCAGGCGATCCCGCATTCGGGCTTGGACCGCGCGAGCACCGCCGCCGCGTAGCCGTAGGCCTCCAGGGCGACCGGTTCGATGCCGACCGCGCCCGACTGCTCGTCGGCCCAGCCGCGTAACTGCTCGGCGGCGCGACCCGGCGCGTCCACATCGATCGCGGGCAGCGCGGCGCCCGGACCCGGCGGCATGTCGCCGGGGATCGACGCGAGCGAACTACACCCCGCGAGCAGTGCGGTCATCGCCACGGCGGCGAGCACGCCGACTTTCTGCACAGACACTCAACCCATGATCCAGGTCTGTGGCGTCAAAGGCACCTCTCACAGCGACTTCTCAGAGTGCGGCGAGGCAGATGGTCGTGCCCTCGCTCACCGACTCCTTGCGCGACATCCGCGCCTCACCGGGTGAGCAGGCCACGCCTTCGGAGTCATACACCGAGGTCACCTTGCCGTCGGCGGTGCGGTCGGCGCAGTCGATCAGGGTGGGCATGGCACTCGAGGTGGCGAAACCGGCAACGCAGTCACCGGGTTTCGCGTAACCGAGCTGCTGGTGACTGACCGGGCCGAGGCAGACGACAACGATCAGATCGGTCTTCTCGTTGCTGGTGACCGACACCGAACTGGCATTGGTGACGCCGAGGCACTTCGGCGACGCGGGCGCCACGTACTGGGTCCGCACGGACAGCACCCGCAGCGACGCGCCCGCACCGTCGCAGGCGACCTTCGTCATCGACTGGTCGGTGTAGCAGTCACCGACCTGCGCCGCGGCGGCCGAGATGGCGAACCCGTTCGGTTTGGCGCACACGACGACCGCGCGGCCACCGAGCGAGGTCTGGGCGAACGCCATGCGCGTGTCCTGATGTGTCTTGCAGGCATTGTCGGTGACCGGAACCTTCGTGTGCAGTTCGATCGCGATCACGTCGAGGCTCGCGCGCGAGGTGCCGCACGGGAGGCGTTCGATCGTCTCGCCCGCCTTTTTCACGTCGACGCAGTCGCCGGGCAAGAGACCGCCGGGGTCGACGGGGTTGGTGCGGGTCGGTGTCAGGCACAGTGCGGTGGTGGCCGTGGTTCCCGGGGCGGTGGGCTCGGCGACCGAGCGGGTGGCCTGGGCGTACTTCATGCAGGCCAGCTCGAGCGGCCATTGCACGGGTTCTCTGGCCACGATCTGATACATGGCACTCGGTGCGGTGCAACCGTATTCGATCGGTTGCGGGCTGTTGCTCACGCAGTCGCCGACCGCCATCGCCGGCGGTTCGGGGCGGGTGAGTGCGTAGGCGGTCATCCCCCCTGCCACCGCGACGACCGTCACGAAGACCGCCAGAAGCCAAGGGAGGACACGTTTCCGGGTGGGTTGTGTGGGTTCCGGTGGAGCCATGGGTGGTTCAGGAGGCAGCGGATCCTGGGCCTGGACCGGCCTCCAGTAGACGTCCGGCTGCGGCGGCGTCGGGTGCACCATCGGGGTGGATCTCCTGAAATCGCTGGGAGGACAACCCGATGACATCGAGCATGCCGCACCCTCCGTTACGGAGAGTCCCGGCGCGATGTCAGCCGATCAGGTCTGCTGTCGCCTGGTGCGCGGGGCTGGCGAGAACTGTTGTCGGAGTGCCGAATTCGACCACTCGGCCGTGATCCAGAACGAGGAGTTCGGTGCAGTGCCTGGTGACCAGCGCCATGTCGTGGCTGATCAGCAGGATGGTGGTGCCGCGATCGGCGCGGAGCTGGTCGAGGAGGGTCATGATCGCGGCGGCGGTGCCGGTGTCCAGTGCGGTGGTGATCTCGTCGCAGATAAGAACGGCGGGGTCGGCGGCGAGCGCCCTGGCCAGGGCGACGCGTTGACGCTGACCGCCGGAGAGTTCGTGCGGGCGCCTGGTCGCCAGGTCTGCGGGGAGTTCGACTGCGGCGAGCAGAGATTCGATTCGGCGCCCGATGTCGGGCTTCGGGACTCGCGCGATGCGACGCAGGGGGCGGGCGAGGGTCTGCTCGACGGTGCGGCGCGGGTTCAGGGCTGCGAGGGGGTTCTGAGTCACCAGCTGGATACTGTCGACCCCGGCTGTGATTCGGCGTCGGCGGCCGATCGGGATTCGGGTCCCACGGAGGTCGATCGATCCCGCGCCGGTGGTGTGCAGGCCTGCGATCACGCGCGCGAGAGTTGTCTTGCCTGCGCCGGACGGACCGACTACGGCCAGGGCCTCGCCCGCGCGGACGGTGAAGTCGATGTCGGCGAGGATGTCGTGGCCGTCGGCCGTCGCGCTGATGCCGCTGACACGCAATGCTGTCGCGCTGTCGACCAGGCCGATCCCATCGACCGGCGACACCGCGCCACTGTCGGACCGGTCGGCTCCCAGCGCCTTCCGAACTCCTGGTCGATGTGTCGCACCGGCGTTTCCCTCGGTTGAGCCGGGCTGTGTGCCCTCGGCCGGGCCGCCACCGAGTCCAGGTTCGTCGGGTTGCCCCGCCGCCGGATCCTTGCGGGCGCCGGGGGCAGTAGACGCGGACTCGACTGCCTGGTCTCCACGCTCCACGCCTGCCCCCGCCTCGTCGCCTGGCGGGAGGCGGGGGTCGTCGGCGGCGGTGCGGTACAGCTCGTTTTCCGGCTTGCGGGTCGTTTCCCCGTCGATGATCGGCATCCCGCCGGGCGGGTGGACCTCCACCACGGTGTCGGCGATGGCGTGGACGGTGGTGGTGTCGTGCCCGGACAGGAGGACCGCGATGGATCTGCGGACGGCGAGGTCGGCGATGAGGCGGGCGATGTCGGCGCGCAGGGCGCCGTGCAGGCCCGCGAGCGGCTCGTCGAGGACGAGCACCTGGGGGCGGCGGAGGAAGGCGCGGGCGAGGGCGACGCGGCGTTGCTGGCCGCCGGAGAGGCGGCCGCAGCGGCGGCGCAGGTGGGTGGCGTCGAGGCCGACCAGTTCGAGGACGGCGCGGCGGTCGGCGTCGGACGCGGTGGGCGCGGCCTCGGCCAGCAGGGCGCGCACCCGGAGCAGCGGATTCAACTCGGACCCGGGATCCTGGCCGACGTAGGCGATCCGCGCGCGCCGGAATGTCCGCAGCGCACGGGAATCCAGCGCGAACACGTCGTGTCCGGCGACCAGCACCGAGCCCTCCCGCCTGGCGCCGGCGGGAAGATGGCCGAGCAGCGCGCGCATCGCGGTCGACTTGCCCGCCCCGGACGGCCCTGTCAACGCCGTCACCGTGCCCGCCTTCAATCGGAAGGACAACGGCGCCAACAGCACCGCATCGGTCTCGGCGACCACGGCCAATCCCTCGACCACCGCCGCGTCCCCGGCGTCGACCACCGAAATGCCACAGTCGTTCCGCCGTCCGCCGGCACGACGTGCGGGCAGGTCGGCCGCGCGCGTGGCCGCTCGGCGGTCGGCCGCGTCGGCTGGATCACCGGTTTCGAGTCGAAGTGTGTCGTCGGGCGAATCGGCCGGATCGGCGGCAGACAGTGCCGACCTGTCGGTGGCATTCGCGGACCTCGCCGTGCCGGTTTCGGCGCGGGCCGCCTTCACGCTGGTCTGCGTCGTCGTGTGTTCGACGCGGATATCGCGGTTCTCGACAGCTGCGCCGAGTGTGGACCGGCTTCGTCCTTGCCCACCGGTGACGGCGAGATTCACCCCGACCGCGACGATCGCGATCGCCGCGCTGGGCGCGAGCACCGCCCACGGGTTGAGCAACAGTCCGGACGCATTGTCGCGCACCATGTTCGCCCAGTTGTCGTCGTCGAGGGCGGGAAGACCGAGGAACGAAACCGTGCTGACGAGGTAGACGCCGACGACGAAACGCAGGCCGAGCTGGGTGGCGAAGACAGACCGCAGATTGGGCAGGATCTCCCGGAAAACCAAATAGGGAAGCGATTCTCCGCCGGCGATGGCTGCTTCGACATAGCCGCTGGTGGCGATGGTCGACGCGGCGGCCGCGAAGATCCTGGCGCAGTAGGGCACGCCGAACAGCAGCGACACCGTGATCAGCGCGAACACTCCGCCCTGCGGCCACGCGGTGAGGACGAGCAGGATGCCGAGTACCGCGGGCAGGAGAATGACCAGATCACCGGCGAGTTCGATCACCGAACCCGTGCGCGGGCGGACCGCCGCCACCGCACCGAGCACCGCCGACAACACGGTCACCGCGACCGCGATCACCGCCGACACCACCAGCAGCTGGGTACCGCCGGTGAGCAGATGACTCAGTACATCCCGCCCGAGCCGATCGGTCCCGAGCACCGCTCCCCCACCGGGCGACGCGAACGGCATCCCCACCGCCCGCTCGGCAGGATAGGGCGCAAGCAACGGCCCCACCACCGCAACGAGCACAGCCAGCCCCACCCCAGCCGCCGCCGACCACCGCCACCACGCCCGGCTGGACGCATGATCACCAGGCCCTGGTGGCGGCATCGGCCGAGAGCCTTTCTCCACCAGAGCCTGATGATCTTGTTCGGGGTGCATCACCCGACCTCCTGCGAACTGGGATGGTTCCGGCTGGGCTGCCCGCCGCGCGGGGGTGTCATGGTCGCCCGGCGGCGCTGCGGCTGGGCGGCATTCACCGCGCGCCCCCCGATGCCCAGTTCCGGACGAAGTCGGCCACCGCGAGCAGGGCCATGATGACGATGGCGGTGAGCGCGACGACCGCGGCGACCGTCGCGGTGTCGCGGTCGGCGACCGAACCTGCCAGCACCGCACCGACGCCCGGATAGTTGAACAGGGTCTCCACCACCAGCGCACCGCCGAAGAGCATGCCGACGGAGGTGGCGTAACCGGCGACGATGGTGGGTGCGGCGAAGGGCAGCATGTGCCGGACCAGGACGGTGCGGGCCGGAAGTCCTTCCAGCACAGCGCTCTCCACATGCGCAGCGGTGGCGACATCCTGGAGCGCCGAGCGCACCACCCGCGCGTTCCAGCCGATCTGCGGTATCGCCAAGGCGAGCACCGGCAGGACCAGCATCTCCGGGCCCGCGGGGAAACCGGAGCGGTCGGTGATGGTGACCGCGGGCAGTAGGCCGGTCGCCAGCGAGAACACCAGGATCAGCAGTGTGCCGCAGACGAATTCGGGCACCGCGACCGCGACGGTGCTGGCGGGCTGCAGGATCCGTGCGCCGAGGGCGGTCGGGCGTACCGCCCACCAGCAGCCGAGTGCCAGCGAGGTGACGACGGTCAGCAGGAGCGCGATCCCGCCGAGCAGCAACGTCTGCGGGAATTTGTCGGCCAGCAGGGTCGCGATCGAGTTTCCGCGTGCGGTCTGCCCGAAGTCACCGGTCAGCACGCCGGCGAGCCAGTGCCCGAACTGCACCGGCAACGCGCGGTCCAGGCCGAGCTCGTGTTCCTTCGCGGCGAGCTCGGCCTGTTCCGCATCCCGGCCCAGCGCCGAGCGGGCCGCGCTGCCCGGCAGCAGGTCCACCGCCACGAAGACGACGGCCAGCAATGCCAGCAGCAGCGCGATCCGCCGGAGCAGCGGCAGGGCAAAGGTTTTCACGGCGATCACGCCAGCCAGGCATGTTCCAGCTGGACGCGGGCGAAGCCGCCGAGAGTCGGCAGACCGCGCACCGGCGCGGCGGCGATGTCGACGCCGTCGGCCATGCCCCACACCAGATAGCCGCCACGATCGAACTCGATGCGCTGGATGTCGCGGACCGCCTTGGTGTAGTCGTCGCCCGAGGAGGCCAGTGCTTTCGCGGTAGCGGCATCGAATTCCGGGTCACGGAACGCGGTTTCGTTGCGGTTGGAACCTGAGGTCATCAGCTTGTCGGCGAAGAAGAGCACCGAATCGTTGGTACCCCACGACACCGTGTAGAGCGGCGCGTTCAGCCAGGTCTGGTCGTAGAAGGCGGTGGGTTCGACCACCTGCACATCCAGGCGGAGGCCGATCTCGGCGAGCTGGGTGGCGATCACCTTGGCCGATTCCACCTCGCCCGGCACCTCGGCCTTCGTCACGAACGGGTAGCTGCGGCCGGTGTCGAAATTCGCTTCGCGCAACAGGGTTTTGGCGCGCTCGACGTCACGCTCGCGGCGCGCGAGCGCGGTGTCGTAGAGCGGGTCGGCGGTGCCGAGAATATCGGCGGCGATGGTGCCGTATCCGGAATGCACCTGGTTGACCAGCGCGCTCCGGTCGACGCCGAGACGCAGCGCGGTGCGCACCCGCGCGTCGGCGAACGGGCCGTCGGCGACGCGCATCGCCACGCCGAGCATGGTGTCGTTCGCGCGCCGGACCACCTGCAGGTCGCCACGGCCCGCCGCGGTGCGTCCGGCGATCGCGCCGACATTGGAGGCGAGGTCGATCTGGCCGCCGAGCGCGGCATTGCCGAGCGCGGTGACGCTGTCGAACATGGTCACCTCGATCGCGTCGAGCAGCGGCGGAGTGCCGTGCCAGTGCTCGTTGCGGACCAGCCGGGCATTGCCGCCATGGTAGGACTCGAGCCGGAAGGGGCCGGTGCCGATCGCGGCGGTGAAATCGGTGGTGCCCTGCGGCACCGTGAAGGTCATGAGCCGAAGCAACAGTGGCAGTTGGGCGTTGGGCGCGGACAGGGTGAACACGACACGGTTCGGGCCGTCGGCGGCGATATCGTTCTCGGCCACCGGCATCTTCGACGCGCCGCCGACCGAGCGCAGGCGGCGCATCGACCACACCACGTCGTCGGCGGTGACCGGTGCGCCGTTGTGGAACTTCGCGCCATCGGCGATGGTGAACGTCCAGCGGCGGTTGTCGGCGGAGGGCTCCCAGCGCGAGGCCAGCCGCGGCGCGACGTTCGGGTCGGCGCCGGGGACGGTGAGCGCGTCGTAGACGAGCGAGGCGATCAGGAAGTCGCTGTCGTTGCTGAGATTGGCGTGCGGATCGCGTTCGATCCGGGCGGTGGTGCCGAGCGCGCCGACGCGCAGCGTGCCGCCCTTCTTCGCAGGCCCCTCGGACCCCTCGTCGCTCGTGCACGCGGCCGCCAGCAGTAGCGCGGTGACGCCGATCCCGGATTGCAGGAGCTTCCTGCGTGTGAAACCCATCGTGTTGCCTCCCTCGAACCGCGTGCGCCGCACCACTTTTCCTGGCGTCGCAAACTAGGCGAGGCTAGCCTAAAGTGCGGGCCGAGTGGTGGGGATCCTCGCGACCGTCGCCGAACCGCAGCCGGGCTGGACACCCCCGGATGTCGCCCGTTCGGACACTTCGGGTAAAACACCGTGTTATATGGATTAGCTATTTCACAGCTGATATCTTAGGTAAGTCTTGCCTAATTTGAAAACACGCACTACCTTCGCTCATCGAGTCTCCGATCACCCGTGTTCGACCGATGCGAAGAAGGGAAGGCCGGTGAAAAGCGTTCTGTCCGAACGTATGACACTTCACCTGCACGACATCGAACATCGCGAGCTGCCTCCCGACGCCGCCTCGGCCGTCCGCGCGCTCGCGACCGACATCCGACACCGATTAGGTGACGCACCCCACACCGAGACCCTGCACGACCCCGTGCTGCTGGCCCAGGTGCGCGAGCGCGTCACCGAACTCCCCGACGCCGTCCGCCACGCCGTGCGACCGCCCGCTACCGCGGCGGGCGCCACCCTCGTGCGCGGCCTGTCCGTCGACGACGCCGAATTCGGCCCGACACCGGCGCATTGGCAGGCCGCGGCCACCGCGGCGGCCGATCCCCGGCACACCGGCTCGCTCGAACTCGACATCGCGCTGCTGCTGCTGGCCCGATGCGCGGGCGAGCCGTTCGGCTGGCAGGGCCAGCAGAACGGCAGGCTGGTCAACAACATCCTGCCCGCCGTCGGCCACGAGGACGAGCAGTCCGGCGCGAGCAGCTCCACCCTGCTCAGCCCGCACACCGAAGACGCCTTCCACGCCGCGCGCGCGAACCTGCTGATGCTGACCTGCCTGCGCAACCCCGACCGGGTCGCCACCACGGTGTCGTCGGTGGGTCAGGTGCGGTTACCCGAGGAGGACCTGCGCGCGCTCGCCGTGCCGACGGTGCCGATCCTGCCCGACGTGTCCTACGGCACCGGCTTCGATCAGCCCGCACCGGCGCTGCCGACCATCTGGTTCGACGAATCCGGCAGTCCCACACTGCGTTACGATCCCGCTTACACCCCGCTCGACGATGCCGACCCGGCATTCCGGGCGGCCTATGCCCGCCTCACCGCCGAGCTCGCACGGGTCTGCCACGCACCCGCGCTGGCTCCCGGGGAGATCCTGCTGGTGGACAACGACGTGGCCGTACACGGCCGGGTGCCGTTCCGCGCCCGCTACGACGGCACCGATCGCTGGCTCAAACGCGTCAACGTCCGGTTGCCCGAACGTCGCAGGCGCGCGCAGGAGTCGTCCGAGAATGGGTACGGGCAACACGTGGTCGCGCCGTTCCGGGCGAGCACTGATCGGACAGCAGAGCGGGGCAGTACAGATGAACGAGGATCCGTTGAACAACCGTGACCGGAGCATCCCGCTGCGGGTGCTCTCGCGCAGCGACCTGGCCGACGTGCCGATCACCCCGGCGGAGGTGGTCAGGGCCGTCGAGGACGCGTATCTCGCTTTCGCGGCAGGCGAATCCGACAACCCGCGCAAGCTGAGCGTCGCCGATCCCGGCGGTTCCTCGGTGTCCTACGCGATGCTGGGCCGCGACGGCAGGCGCCGGGTGGTGGCCATGAAGACCTCCTACAAGTTCGATCCCGGCCACGACCGCAGCACCAAGCGGTACTACACCACCATCACCCTCTACGACGACACCACCGGCGCTCCCATCGCGATGATGGACTGCGCGCGGGTCGGCGCGTTACGCACGCCCGCGGTGTCGGCGCTGCTGGTGCGCGAGACGGTGCGGCGCGGGGCGGAGAGCGCCCTGCTCATCGGCACCGGCACCCAGGGCCGCAATGCCCTGCCGCACCTGCTTGCGGTGAATCCGCAGCTGCGCAAGCTGATGGTGTTCGGCACGCATCCGGAGGGTTTGGCCGCGGTGCACACCCATCTCGCCGACGCGGCGCCGCACGCGCTGCTCGAGATGGTCGACGACCCGTACGCGGCGGCGGCCACTGCCGATGTGGTGCTGGCGACCGCGGGGCCGGGCACCGAGGTCGCCCTCGAATCCGCCCATCTCGCACCGGGTTCGGTGGCGGTGCTGGTCGGTTACGGGCTCGCGCCGTCGACCCTGGTCGAGGCCGACCGGGTGGTCGCCACCAGTGCCGCGCAGATGGCGCTGACCGGCACCGACATGGCCGGGCCCGACGGCACCCTGCGCAGCGTCGACGCCGAACTGCCGCAGATCCTCACTCGCAGCGCACCCGCACGGCGCAGCGAGGACGAGAAGATCTTCGTCTACAACAGTGGGCTGGTGCTCACCGATATCGCGGTCGCGCACGCGCTGGCGGCCAGGGCCATCGCCGAGGGACGGGGTGTCGAGGTGCCGTTGTGGGACTGACGGGGGCCCGTCCCGGTGGCGGCGTCAGCGGAGCAACCGCTGACGCCGCCGTCCTGCGTGGGGAAGGCACGCCGACAACGGCCGACGATCGGCCACCGCACTGCGCACCGCCGATGCCCGCGCTGGTGAGCGCGGTGGAACAGCGGCTGATCGACGATCCGCAGCTGCTCGGCGATATCGCAGAGGCTGTCGGGGGGCCGTTTCACGTGTTGTTTCCCGATCGAGTCGCGGTGAATGTCACGAGGTTCCAGGCAGCGTTCGCGACGGCGGGCGTCGACGGGTTCGTGTACTTCGGGAAGAAGGCGAACAAGGCGGCGTGCGTGGCTCGGGTGTGCGCCGAGCACGGGGCGGGCATCGATGTCGCCAGTACCGGGGAGCTGGTCGCGGCGCTGGCGCAGGGCGTGCGCGGCGAGGACCTGATGGTGACCGGACCCGCGAAGTCCGACGAGTTGCTGTGGCTGGCCGCGCGGCATCGGGCGCTGATCGCGATCGATGCGATCGACGAGCTCGACCGGCTCGCCGAACTCCGCCTTCCTGCCCGCATCCTGCTGCGGGTGCTGCCCGACGGCTCGACCAGCCGCTTCGGCCTCGACCCCGTCGAACTGGAACAGGCCGTGCGGACGGTCGCGGCGGACGGCCCGATTACGCTGTCCGGCTTCAGTTTCCATCTGTCCGGCTACGACACCGTGGCCCGTGCCGATCAGGCGGTCACACTGGTCGGGCACTGTTTGCGGGCGCGAGCGGACGGTCACCCGGCCGACACGATCTCGATCGGTGGCGGCTTCGGGGTCGACTATCTCGATGCCGATGCGTGGTCGCGGTTCCAGAATGACCTGAGCGACAATTGGTTTCACGGCGAATCACCCACCGGCGGCTACTACCCGTACAACTTCCCCGTCCCCGGCGCGGACATGCTCACCGCCATCCTGGCCCACAATGACCTCGCGGGCCTGTTGCGCGGCAATGGAATCCAGCTCGCGGTCGAACCCGGCCGGGCGCTGCTGGACCAGGCAGGCAGTTCCGTGTTCCGGGTGCAGGGCGTGAAAACCCGTACCGCACACGGCGAACCGTACGACATCCTCACCGTCGACGGCACCAGCCTGAGCCTGTCCGAGCAGTGGTTCGCCAGCGAATACCTGCCCGATCCCGTGCCGTGGCCGCCACGATCCGGCCATCGCACCCCCACCTGTGTCGGCGCCACCACCTGTCTGGAGTCCGACCTGCTGAGCAGGCGGCGGATCCCGCTGCCGCGCCGCGCCCGCGTCGGCGACCTGCTGATCTACCCGAACACCGCCGGGTATCAGATGGACTCCAACGAGTCCCCGTTCCACGAACTCCCGCTCCCGCCCAAGGTCGTCCTGCGCGAGGCAGGCGACCGGTTGCGCTGGAGTATGGACGCCCGCTGATCCACCCGAGCTCCCAATCCGATGGAGGAATATCCCATGGCTCTCGTCACGCGCGTGACGGATCTGATCGGCCGCACTCCCCTGTTCGAACTCGCCGTCACCGACTCCGGTACCCGGTTGCTGCTCAAGCTCGAACAGTTCAACCCGACCGGCGCCGCCAAGATCAGAATGGCCAGATCGATGGTGCTCGACGCGGAGCGGCGGGGTTTGCTGCGCGATGGCGGGCATATCATCGAGTCGACGTCCGGCAATACCGGACTCGGCTTGGCGGTGATCGCGGCCGAACGTGGCTATCGATTCACCGCCGTGGTCGACAACCACGCCTGTAAGGACAAACTGCGCGCGATGCGGGCCATGGGCACCGACCTGGTGTTCGTCGCCGACGACGGTGACGACGAGCTGGCCACCTCGGCACGAGAGGACCTCGCCGAGGCGATGGCGGCCGCCCGCGACGACGCCTACTTCACCGAACAGCACAACAACGACGCCAATGCCGTCGGCTACTACGCGGTGGCCGAGGAATTGCTGGCTGAGGTCGAGCGGGTCGACATCCTGCTCTCGGCGGTCGGCACCGGCGGCTCGCTGTTCGGCACGGCCACCCGGCTGCGCGAGCTCGGCCTGCCCGCCCGGGTCATCGGCGTCGAGCCGGTCGGTTCCATCGCCTTCGGCGGCGAAGGCGGACCGTACTGGCAGTCGGGCACCGGCACTCCGCCCGGCGCGACTATCGGCACGGCCGTCGACTACTCCCTGCTCGACGAGGGCGTGAAGGTCAGCGATGTCGACGCCTTCGCCACCGCGCGCGCCGTCGCCAGGACACACGGTCTGCTGATCGGCGGTTCGGCGGGCGGTTCGGTGCACAATGCCCTGGCGCGGCTCGAGGAGTTCCCGGCCGGTTCGACCGTGGTGACCATCGTGTGCGACGGTGGCGAGAAGTATCTCGACACGGTGTTCGACGACGACTGGATGGCCGCGCGCGACCTGCTCGACCCCGCCGCCGAATGCGAGATCACCACGCTGCTGCGCCGCTACTCGCCGCTGCGGCGCCACGACGAACTGCTGGAGGTCAGGTGAGCGCGATCGCGCGCCACACGAGCAGCCACCCCGGGGCGACCCGGAGCCTGCGGGTCAGCGCTCAGGGGCGCCACCTGTGGAACCGTCCCGGAGCGAGCGGGTGATCGGCACGCGGGCAGACAGCGGCGCGCTGGCCAGGCTGGCGACGCCGATCGCGTTGACGCAGCTGGCGCAGATCGCAGTCTCGACCACCAACCTCGCGCTGATGGGCACGCTCGGCGTGGCCGAGGTCGCCGCCGGTGGCCTGGCGCTGGTGCTGTTCAACCAGATCCGCACCATGTGCGTCGGGTTGATCACCGGCACCGGCAACCAGATCGCGGGCGCGGTCAGCGCGGCGGGCAAGCGCGGCGGCTCGGCCGACGACGAGGTGCGCGCGGTCGTGCGCGGCGCGGTCGTCATCGCCACCATCGCCGGCCTGCTCGGCGGCGCGCTGCTGATCGGGCTGGGGTGGGTGCTGCCGTGGCTCGGTCAGGACGAGGGTGTCCTCGCGCTCGCCCGGCCGATGATGATCGCGCTGGCGCCGGGTCTGCTGCCGTGCCTGTGGTTCCAGGTGCTGCGCCAGTACACCGTCGGTATGCAGCGACCGCAGGCCCTGCTGCTGGTGACGCTGGGTTCGGTCGCGCTGAACCTGGTGCTCGCGCTGACCTTCATCCACGGCTGGGCGGGGATTCCGGCGAGCGGGCTCACCGGCGTCGGCATCGCGACCTCGCTGGTCTTCCTGATCACTTTCGCGGTGTTCTGGGCGATGGTGCGCCACGACGAACGACTCGGCCCGACGCTGCCGTCCACGCCGTGGCCGGTGCGCTGGGCGACCGTGCGCGAGGAACTGCGCCTCGGCACCCCCATCGCGCTCACCTACGGGTCGGAAGCGGGCATGTTCTCGGTGCTGGCGCTGGTGATGGGCAGCTTCGGACCGGCCGCGCTGGCCGCGCACAATGTCGTCTACCAGATCATCTACATCGTGTTCCAGGTGGCGATCGGGCTCTCGCACGGCGCATCGATCCTGGTCAGCCATGCCGTGGCGCGCGACGAGTTCGGCCATGCCAGGGCGCTGGCCTGGCTGGCGCTGCGGCAGGCGGGCATCCTCGCCGCGGTCACCGGCGTCGTGTACGTGGTCGCCCCGGATCTCGTGCTCGCGCCGTTCCTCGACGCCTCCGATACCGACACCATCGCGATCGCGCACACCCTGCTGCTCATCGGCATCGTGCTGCAGTTCTTCGACGCCGCGCAGAACATCGGCACCGGCCTGCTGCGCGGGCTCAAGGAGACCTCAGCGGGCTTCCGGCTGTCACTGGTCGGCTACTGGGGTGTCGGCCTGCCCGCGGCCCTGCTGTTCGCGTTCCCGCTGCATCTGGGCGCGGCAGGCGTGTGGTGGGGCCTCACGGCGGGCCTGGCCACCACCGCGGTGCTTATGCTCCGAAAGTACTTCGCCCTGCTGGATCAGGCGAGTACGGCACGGGCAGTGCGCGTACCCGCCGCCCAATCGCACTAGCGCCCCGCACGCCCCGACCCTGAGGAGGGGCCGCCGCGCAGCGGCGGTTCGCGGCCGTCCCGCTGGTCAGGTGCCGTTGCGTAGGCGACGAAGGAGCAAGCAACGGTGCCTGACCGGCGGGACACAAGGGGCCGCGAACACGCGGGCCCCGGCCCGCATCAAATATTGACGCCGTAATCGCGAGCGATACCGGCGAGGCCGGAGGCGTACCCCTGGCCGATCGCGCGGAACTTCCACTCGTTGTTGTGGCGGTACAGCTCGCCGAAGACCATGGCGGTCTCGGTGGAGGCGTCCTCGGACAGGTCGTAGCGCGCCAGCTCGACGCCGGTGTTGGCGTCGGTGACGCGGATGTAGGCGTTGCGGATCTGGCCGAAGGACTGGCCGCGGGCCTGCGCGTCGTGGATCGACACCGGGAAGAAGATGTTGGTGATCGTCGGCGGCGTGGCGGCCAGGTCGACATTGATCACCTCGTCGTCGCCGTCACCCGCACCGGTCAGGTTGTCGCCGGTGTGCTCGATGGTGCCTTCCGGCGAGCGCAGGTTGTTGTAGAAGATGAAGTGCTGGTCGGAGAGCACCTTCAGGTTGGCCCCGGTCGCCAGCGCGCTGGCGTCGAGGTCGTGATCGGCGCCGGTCGTGGTGCGCACGTCCCAGCCCAGACCCACCGCCACCTTGGTGAGATTGTCGGTCTGCTTCGACAGCGAGACATTGCCGCCCTTGGCGAGCGTGACAGTCATATCAGTTCCCTTTCTCTGCCCAGGTCCGCAGGGTTTCGACCCGGCCCTCCAACGCACGCAGTTCGGACTCGTCGAGCACGGTGCGCTGGATGCCACGGTCCACCGCGAAGGCCGACTGCCGATGGTCGTCGATCACGTCCACGTCGAGCTGCACGGCGGTGTAGTCGTCCGCCGACGGCATCTGCTCGGCGATCACCTTCGCCCGTCCGCGCGCGCACAGCGCGACATTGCCGCCGCCCAGGATCAGCAGGGCTACCTCGGGCTGGGCCCGCAGCCGGGCAAGCGAGCCGCGATCGGACTTGAGGCTGATGAGGATCCGCCGGTCGCCCGCGCGCACCGGCCACGACACGGGAATCGCGTGCGGCGCGGGATCGGTCGTGACCAGCACCGCGATCGTCTCCTGCGGCCACACCGGCAACACGTCGAGCTCGGGATGATCGGTCGCGTAATCCTGCTCTACCGGATCGACTTCTGTTGCCATCTACCTCACCTCGACGATCGTCGGACACCACGTGGCACGCCGCGAACGGCGAGCGCACCCCCGAGTCTAATTCGGTGTGCCACTTGCTCGCTGGCTCGCGTCGGATTGTCCGGCAGATCTCAGCAACGTCTCAGCCGTCACCTGCGCGAACGATCCGATTAGCTGACCGGTAACTATTCAGGCCAGTAGGCGCGCCATTCCGGCGCCGTCAACGGGAGACGTTCGCCACGTGCGGATTCCGCGGCGTCCTCGGCGGCGCGGATGGTGGTGGCGAAGTCCAGGGTGGCCTTACGCAGGCGTTCCTCGGCGGAATCGGGGCCGCCGAGCTCGACTACGCGCAGCGCTTCCGGGACCAGATCCTCGGGCAGACCGGCTCTGGCGCTGCGCGAGCGCACCTTTTCGGCCAGCGCCAGGGCGGGTTGGGCCATGGCGATCCCGTCCAGGCAGGAGCGCCGCGATTTCTCGGCGGATTTCCGTTCCTCCCATGCCTTTTCCTGGGCGGCGATCTTGTCGGCCACCGAGGTGCCCGCGGGCAGGTCGGCATCGATCAGGTGCGGGCTGCGGTGGACCAGCTTGCCCACCAGCGTCGCGGCCACCTCGTCGACGGTGAACTCGCCTGCGGCTTCGGCGATCCGGGAGTGGAACAGCACCTGCAGCAGCAGGTCGCCGAGTTCTTCCTTGATGGTCTCGCAGTCGCCCGCCTGGATGGCGTCGAGCAGTTCGTAGGTCTCCTCGAGCAGGTAGGGCCGCAGCGAGTCGTGGGTCTGGGTGGTCTCCCAGCCGCCGAAATGCCACAGCCGGTCCATCACCTCGACCGCGCCCGCGAGCCCGGCCGCCACCACGGCGGTGTCGGCCGCCTCCTGTGTGACCTCGCCGCCCATCAGCCGGGCGTCGCTTCGGTCGGCACCGAAAGATCAACCATGCCTTGCGGTTTGCCGTCCAGCGCGAGCAGCAGATCGGCGACGAACTGCAGCACGGTGACATCGCGCACCCGGTCGGCGCCGACACTGTCGGTGACCCGCGGCAGCGGCAACTGCACCAGGCCGCTGGCCGCGCGGTAGGTCGCGCTGGGGTAGAGCCGCTTGAGCCGCAGCTGTTTGGAATCGGGCAGATTCAGCGGCGCGATCTTGAGTGTCGTTCCGGTGACCACGATCTCGGACACGTCGTAGGCGCGGGCGAGCAGACGCAGCTTGGCCACCGACACCAGCCTGCCGACCTCCACCGGCAGCGGGCCGTACCGGTCGACGAGCTCCTCCACGACCGCGGCCAGCGCCGAATCGTCCTGTGCCGCGGCGAGCTTGCGGTAGGCCTCGAGCCGCAGCCGGTCGCTGGCGATGTAGTCGGGCGGGATGTGCGCGTCCACCGGCAGGTCGATGCGCACCTCCTTGGTCTCCTCGGTGACGATCGGCTTGCCGTCGGCGGCCGCGCGATACGCCTCGACAGCCTCGCCGACCAGGCGCACATACAGGTCGAAACCGACGCCGGCCACATGGCCCGACTGCTCGGCGCCGAGCACATTGCCTGCGCCGCGGATCTCGAGGTCCTTCATCGCCACGGCCATGCCGGCGCCCAGATCCGAGTTCTGGGCGATGGTGGCCAGGCGGTCGTAGGCGGTCTCGGTGAGCGGCTTCTCCGGCGGGTACAGGAAGTAGGCGTAGCCGCGCTCGCGGGACCGGCCGACACGGCCGCGCAACTGGTGCAGCTGCGACAGGCCGAGGGAGTCGGCGCGTTCCACGATCAGGGTGTTGGCATTGGAGATGTCGAGGCCGGTCTCGATGATCGTGGTGCAGACCAGCACGTCGTATTCGCGCTCCCAGAACCCCTGCACGGTGCGCTCGAGCTGGTCCTCGTTCATCTGCCCGTGCGCGACGACGACGCGCGCCTCGGGCACCAGATCACGAATCTTCTTGGCCGCCTTGTCGATCGAGGACACCCGGTTGTGCACGTAGAACACCTGGCCGTCGCGCATCAGCTCACGGCGGATGGCGGCGGTGACCTGCTTGTCGTTGTAGGCGCCGACATAGGTGAGGACGGGGTGCCGTTCCTCGGGCGGAGTGAGGATGGTCGACATCTCGCGGATGCCGGCCAGGCTCATCTCCAGGGTGCGCGGGATCGGGGTGGCCGACATGGTGAGCACGTCGACGTGGGTGCGCAGGGCCTTGATGTGTTCCTTGTGCTCGACGCCGAAACGCTGCTCCTCGTCGACGACGACCAGGCCGAGGTCCTTCCAGCGCACGCCGGTCTGCAGCAGCCGGTGCGTGCCGACCACGATGTCGACCGCGCCGTCGGCCATCCCGGCCATGATCTCCTTGGACTCGGCCGCGTCGGTGAACCGCGACAGGCCCTTCACCGTCACCGGGAAACCGGCGACCCGCTCGGTGAACGTCTGCAGGTGCTGCTGGGCCAGCAGGGTGGTCGGCACCAGCACGACCACCTGCTTGCCGTCCTGGACCGCCTTGAACGCGGCGCGCACGGCGATCTCGGTCTTGCCGTAGCCGACGTCGCCGCACACCACGCGGTCCATCGGGACCGCCTTCTCCATGTCGGCCTTGACGTCGGTGATGGCGGTCATCTGGTCGACGGTCTCGGTGAACGCGAACGCGTCCTCCATCTCCTGCTGCCACGGTGTGTCCGGGGCGAAGGCGTGACCCGGCGCCGCCTGGCGGGCCGCGTAGAGCTGCACCAGCTCGCCCGCGATCTCGCGAACTGCCTTGCGCGCCTTGCGTTTGGTGTTCGCCCAGTCCGAACCGCCGAGCTTGGACAGGCTCGGCAGCTCGCCGCCGACGTAGCGGGAGAGCTGGTCGAGCGATTCCATCGGCACGAACAGCCGGTCGCCCGGCTGACCACGCTTGCCCGGCGCGTACTCGATGACCAGGTACTCGCGCCGCGCCCCGCCGATGGTGCGCTCGATCATCTCCACGAAGCGGCCGATGCCGTGCTGGTCGTGCACCACCATGTCGCCCGCGGTGAGCGCCAGCGGGTCGACCTGGTTGCGGCGCTTGGCAGGCAGCCGCTTGCCCTCGGTCGGTGCGGTGACCCGGTTGCCGGTCAGATCGGATTCGGCGACGACCACCAGGCTCGCGTCGTCGAAGATCAGGCCGTCGTGCAGCGAACCGCACAGCACACCGACCACACCCGGTTCCGGCACCGCGCCCGCCGCCAGCGCCGCGGCGGGCACCTCGGCGTCGGCGAGCCGTTCCAGAATGCGTTGCGCCGTACCGTGTCCGGTCACCACGATGACCGCGCGGCCGCCGGTGGCCACGTGCGCGCGCAGCGACGCGAACATGGTGGCGACCAGTTCCTCGGACCCGCGCGCGGTGGGACCGGCCAGCACGGGCAGGTTCACCTCGACCGGGTCACCGGAGCTGAGTGGGCTCAGCGTCCACCACGGCAGCCCGAGTTCGTCGGCGCTGGTGTGCAGTTCGGGCAGGCTGCGGTAGCCGGAGGCGGCCAGGTCAAGACCGTGCGCGCCCAGCGGCGCGTCGCTACCGAAAGACGCGGCGGTCCATGATGCTTCGAGGAATTCCTCGCCGGTGCGCACGAGATCGGCGGCGCGGGTGCGGATCTTCTCCGGATCGCACAGCAGCAGGTGGGTGCCCGCGGGCAGCGCCTCGGTGAGCAGGCTCAGCTTGCCGGGCGCGAGCACCGGCAGCAGGGCTTCCATGCCGTCGACCGGGATGCCCTCGGCGATCTTGTCCAGCATCTCGACCAGGGCGGCATCGGCCGCGTTGTCGGCGGCGACGGCGGCGGCGCGTTCGCGCACCGGCTCGGTGAGCAGCAGTTCGCGACAGGGCGGCGCGACGAGGGTGTCGATGGTGTGCTCGCTCAGCGAGCGCTGATCGGCCACCGAGAACGGGCGCAGCTCGGTGATCTCGTCACCCCAGAACTCCACGCGCACAGGGTGATCCGCGGTCGGCGGGAAGAGGTCGAGGATGCCGCCGCGCACCGCGAACTCACCGCGCTTGCCGACCATGTCGACCCGCGTGTACGCGAATTCCACCAGGCGGGCGAGCAAGGCGTCGAAGTCGTAGTCGGCGCCGACTCGCAGCACGATCGGTTCGATATCGCCGAGACCCGCCGTCATCGGCTGCATCAGCGAGCGCACCGTGGTCACCACGACGCGCAACGGCTCGGGGTAGACCGGGTCGTCGGGATGGGCCAGCCTGCGCAGCACCTCGAGCCTGCGGCCCACCGTGTCGGGGCCGGGCGAGAGCCGTTCGTGCGGCAGCGTCTCCCAGGACGGGAACAGCGCCACCGACGGGCCGAGCATCTCGGCCAGCTCGACGGTCAGATCGTCGGCCTCGCGGCCGGTCGCGGTCACCACGACCAGCGGCTGCTGGGCCGCGATCGTCCCGGCGACGAACGGGCGCACCGCCGAGGGCGCGACCAGTTCCACCCCGGACTTGCCGACCAGGTCGGCAACCGTCCGCAGCGCGGCGTCACCCCCAGCCGCCTCAGCCAGACCGGCGAGCGGAGGACGAAGGGAGGACATGAACGCTCCTGATACGCAGACGGGATGTTCCGGGTCGAGTCTAATCACCGGCACCGACACCTTCCCGCACGCCTCCTGCCCCGACCGGCGACGGCCGCCGTCCGCGCACGGCGTACGCCCGACGAGGCGATTCCCGCCGTACCCGCGTACCGTCGAGGTCGTGAGTCTGGCTCAGCGGGAACGCCACGCCCTGGTGGCGACAATGATCGAAGCGGGGCCGTCGGCCCCGACTCTGTGCGGTACCTGGACGGTGCACGACCTGGCCGCCCATCTGGTGGTCAGGGAACGCAGGCCGGATGCCTCGCTCGGCATCCTGGTGCGGCCGCTGGCCGGATACCTCGACGCGACCCAGGACAAGATCGCGCAGCAGCCCTTCGCCGAACTCGCCGAGCTGGTCCGCACCGGACCGCCCTGGTGGTCACCGCTGCGGCCGGTCGACGCGTTCGCCAACCTCACCGAGATGTTCGTCCATCACGAGGACGTCCGCCGCGCCGAACCCGGTTGGACGCCACGGGAATTGGCGGCGGGCGACGAGGCGCGGCTGTGGTCGGCGCTGCGCACGGTCGCCCGTGCCGCCTACCGCAAGTCACCCGTCGCCTTGGTGCTGGCGACGCCGGACGGCGACCGGATCACCGCGCACAAGGCACCCGGCGCCGAGGTCGTGCTCACCGGCAAGCCGTCGGAGCTGTTGCTGCACGCGTTCGGCCGCAACGAGGTCAGGATCGAGACCACCGGCGACGAGGCCGACGTGCGCGCGGTGCTCGCCACCGACCGCAGCGTCTAGAGCACGTAGCGGCGCAGGCGGCGGGCGGCGAACTCACGGAAGTACGACAGCTTCTCCGTCGGCACGATCGAGGGCAGCAGGAAGTGCCAGGCACGTTCCATCCTGGCCGCCATCTGATCCATCGACTCGGTGCCGACAGCCACGATGTGCACGCCCGCCGTCAGCTCGTGCAGCAGCAGGCCGACCACGTCCGCGTCCAGGTCGGCGTTCAGGTCGCCCTGCGCGATGGCGCGCTCGGCCAGCACCCGGTACGTCTCACTCCAGACCTTGGCGATGTTGTCGCCCTGGGCACCGCGATAGTCGCCGATCTGATGGTTGAGCTTGAGCATCGCCCCGACCATCGGATCGTTCATCGATAGGTCGGCCACCACGTAGGTGATGCCGATGCACGCCTCCAGCGCGGGTACCCGGGAATCGAAGAATCCCTGGCACGAGCCGACCAGGCGCTCGTTGCCCTGATCGACCACCGCCCTGGCCAGCTCCTCCTTGGAGCCGAAGTGAAAGTACAAGGCGCCCTTGGTCACATTGGACTGCGCGATGATTTCGCTGAGGCTCGCGTTGGCGTAGCCCAAACGGAGAAAGACATCGGCAGCGCCAGCAAGGACGGAGTCGCGGGTGATCTCCGCGCGCGCTTGCCTAGCCATCAGATCCGCCTGTCATCCAATAATCCAGCCATCCTGAAGTAGACCGACATCCCGAAGTTTGATCGACTTACCGCCCGGCAGCACCCAAAAGGATGGGTGAACCGTACCACCAGGCGGCTATCCGGCAGCCGAATCCTGGATTCGCTGTGGCAGTGGGCGCTATCGTCCGGTTACCCCGCCGATCCGCCTGCCTGCCCGGTATTCCATTCGGAGCTGAGCCCCGGTTCGGCTTCCAAGTGGCTCAATCCGTTCCAGCACAAATTGACCAGATGCGCCGCGACCACTTCTTTCGGTGGTTCGCGCTCGTCGAGCCACCACGTCGCGGCGGTGGACACCATGCCGACGAGTGCCTGCGCGTAGAGCGGGGCGAGGCTGGTGTCGAGATCACGTCGAGCGAAATCGCCGGCCAGCAGGTGCGCGACCTGGTTGACCGCCTCGTTGAGCAGGCTCGAATAGCGGCCGTCGGCATTGGCGGCGGGCTGGTCGCGCACCAGGATGCGGAAGCCGTCGGTGCGCTCCTCGATGTAGGTGAGCAGCGCCAGCGCCACCTGCTCGAGCCGGACCCTGGAGCGATTCTGGGTGAGCGAGGAGGTGATCATGTCCAGCAGCATCGACATCTCGCGGTCGACGACCACCGCGTAGAGCCCCTCCTTGCCGCCGAAATGCTCGTAGACCACCGGCTTGGACACCTGCGCACGCTGCGCGATCTCCTCGATCGATGTCGCGTCATACCCCCGCTCGGCGAACAACGCGCGACCGATCTCGATCAGCTGCTGCCGCCGCTGGGTGCCGGTCATCCTCGGCCTCGACATGCGGGCCGACTCGCTAGAAGACAAAGCTGCACGCCTCTCTACCCCTGGACCATCACCACAACTGTCCCAGACCGTGCAACCACAGCGCTCATCGCATCCCGACCAACTGACTTCGCAAGCACATGGGTAACTCACCGGGTACGGGCTCACCAGCCACCTCGACAAGGCTTGCCGCGTCCCGAGCTCACCCTGCACCTCAGTCTGGCCAAAATTTCCGGAGAGGCGGGCAAGCCAAAATTTCCGGGGAGGCGGTATCTGTGCGAGGATCATGGCCGTGCCGTAGCACAGTGGTGGGCTCTCACCGCCCACTGGTGTAGCGATCCGCCGTAGTGTAATGGCAGCACCTCTGATTTTGGTTCAGATAGTTCAGGTTCGAGTCCTGGCGGCGGAGCACACGGACACAGTGACGTATCGTCGGCCCGCACCATCACCGACCGAACCCGCCACAGCACACTCGCTGACAGGCAGCCGAGGGAGATCCATGCCACCGCAGACCGCCGTCGTCGTTCTCGCAGCAGGTGCTGGGACGCGAATGCGGTCGAAGACCCCGAAAGTGCTGCACCCATTGGCCGGTCGGTCGATGCTCTCGCACGCGCTGCACGCCGCCGCCGAGATCGATCCGACCTACCTGATCACCGTGGTCGGCCACGATCGCGACAAGGTCGGCGCCGCCGTCGCCGAGGTGGGCAAGGAACTCGGGCGGGAGATCGTCAGCGCGGTGCAGGAGGAGCAGCTCGGTACCGGCCACGCGGTGCAGTGCGCACTGAGCTCGGTGCCCGCGGACTTCGACGGCGACCTGCTCGTCACCTCGGCCGACGTGCCGCTGCTCGACGGGCACACCCTCTCCGCGCTGCTCGACGAGCACCGCAGCTATGCCGAACGGCCCGCCGTCACCGTGCTGACCTTCGTCCCCGAGGACGCCAACGGCTACGGCCGGATCGTGCGCGACGCCGACGGCCAGGTCGCCGAGATCGTCGAGCACGCCGACGCGACGCCTGCCCAGGCCAAGATCAAAGAGGTCAACTCCGGCGTCTACGCCTTCGACGCCTCCGTGCTGCGCACCATGATCGGGCGGCTGTCCACCGCCAACGCCCAGCACGAGCTCTACCTGACCGACGTGCTGCGGCTCGCCCGCGAGGCCGGGCACCCGGTGCACGGCGCGCGACTCATCGACTCCAACAAGGTGACCGGGGTCAACGACCGGGTGCAGCTGTCCGAGGCGGGCGCCACCCTCAACCGGTACATCCTCGAACGGCACATGCGCGCCGGCGTGACGATCATCGATCCCGCGACGACCTGGATCGACGCGAGCGTACGGATCGGGCGCGATGCCGTGCTGCGCCCCGGCACCCAGCTGTTCGGCGAGACCCACATCGGCGAGGACGCCGAGATCGGGCCGGACACCACACTCACCGACGTCGTCGTCGGCACGGGCGCGAGCGTCATCCGCACACACGGCGAGCGCGCCGAGATCGGTGAAGGCGCGACTATCGGCCCGTTCAGTTACCTGCGGCCGGGCACCGTCGTCGGCGACGCGGGCAAGCTCGGCGCCTTCGTCGAAACCAAGAACGCGACGATCGGTGCGCATTCGAAGGTGCCGCACCTGACCTACGTCGGCGACGCGACGATCGGCGAGCACAGCAACATCGGCGCTTCCAGCGTCTTTGTGAACTATGACGGCGTCAACAAACATCACACTGTGGTCGGTTCCCACGTGCGGACCGGTAGCGACACCATGTTCATCGCGCCGGTCACCGTGGGTGACGGCGCTTATACCGGAGCGGGTACTGTGCTGCGTAGAAGCGTTCCACCGGGGGCACTGGCCGTGTCGGGTGGGCCACAGCGCATCATTGAGAACTGGGTGCAGCGTTACCGTCCAGGAACCGCTGCGGCGCGCGCGGCGGCGGATGCCATCGCGGCAAACGAGACGTCTGATCAGACAATCGAGCAAAAGGATGGCAAACAGCAGTGACCGCGTTCTCGATCGACAACCAGAAGAACTTGATGCTCTTCGCCGGCCGGTCACATCCTGAGCTGGCCGAGCAGGTCGCCAAGGAGCTGGACGTCGACATCACCCCGCAGACCGCGCGTGACTTCGCCAACGGCGAGATCTTCGTGCGGTTCGAGGAGTCGGTGCGCGGTTCGGACGCCTTCGTGCTGCAGAGCTTCCCCGCGCCGCTGAACCAGTGGCTGATGGAACAGCTCATCATGATCGACGCGCTCAAGCGCGGCTCGGCCAAGCGGATCACCGCGGTGCTGCCGTTCTACCCCTACGCGCGCCAGGACAAGAAGCACCGCGGCCGCGAGCCCATCTCCGCCCGCCTCGTCGCCGACCTGCTCAAGACCGCGGGCGCCGACCGCATCATCACCGTCGACCTGCACACCGACCAGATCCAGGGCTTCTTCGACGGCCCCGTCGATCACATGCACGCGCTGGTGCAGCTCTCGGAGTACATCCGCACCAACTACCAGTCGGACAACCTAGCCGTCGTCTCCCCCGACGCCGGCCGCGTGAAGGTCGCCGAGAAGTGGGCCGACTCGCTCGGCGGCACGCCGCTGGCGTTCATCCACAAGACCCGCGACCCGCTGGTGCCCAACCAGGTGAAGTCCAACCGCGTCGTCGGTGACGTCGAGGGCCGCACCTGCGTCCTGATCGACGACATGATCGACACCGGTGGCACCATCGCCGGCGCGGTCAAGGTGCTCAAGGAAGCCGGCGCGGGCGATGTCATCATCGCCGCCACCCACGGCGTGCTGAGCGATCCGGCCGCCGAGCGCCTGGCCAACTGCGGTGCCAGGGAAGTCGTCATCACCAACACCCTGCCGATCAGCGAGGAGAAGAAGTTCCCGACGCTGACCGTGCTGTCGATCGCGCCGCTGCTGGCGCGCACCATCCGCGAGGTCTTCGAGAACGGCTCGGTCACCGGCCTGTTCAACGGCAACGCCTAACCGCCTCCCCGCGACTTTTGGCCAGACTGAGGTGCGGGGTGGGTTGGGGACGCGGCAAGCCTTTGGGAGTGGTTGGGTTGGCCCGTACCCGGTGAGTTACCCATGTTCTCGTGAGATCAGTCGGTGCGCTTGTCTTCGGACGTGGCGCGCCGGCTGGTCTCGAGGCATGGTGGTCCTGTAAGTCGGGACGTGGCAGGGGGGACATGAGTACCGAACCGGAAAGGCCGGTCGAGCTGGGCAAGGACCAGGTGGCGCCGCGGGTGCAGGACGCGCCGGTGCTACCCGAGCCCACCCAGCGGATGTGGACCGACAACCTGCCGCCCACCGAACTGCCGCCACCGCCCGCGCCCGGACCCGCGCGGGCCGAGGCGCCGTGGGCCGGGATCGAGCGTCCGGCGCCGCCGGTCGAGCTGCCGCCGTATCCGCCGCCCCCGCCCGCACCGGTCTATCCGCCGCGATATCCCGTTCCCGGCCAGGTCGGTTACGGCACGCCGCGGTATCCGGGACCGCTGCCCTATCAGCCCATGCCGATGCGGCGCTACGGGTACGCCGACGACACACCCATCTGGTCGATCATCAGCTTCTGCTGTGTGGCGGCGTCGGTGCTCGGCGGGGCGATGCTGTGTGGACTGCCGATCCTGGTGACCGCGCCGACCGGGATCGTGCTCGGGCTCGTCGGGCACGCCAAGGGCGAGCAGATGGGTAAGTGGGCGGCGATCGCCAACGGCGTCGTCGCGGCGCTGGCCGCGCTCGTCGTCGTACTGTTCGTGGTGGCGGTCGGCAGCATCTGACCGGCGACGGGCGATACTGCACCGATGGACGCTTTCACCGGGTTCCCGCTGGCCGCCCTCGACTTCTACGAGGACCTCGAGGCCGATAATTCCAAAGCATTCTGGACCGCGCACAAGCAGACCTACGACGAGGCGGTGCGCGCGCCGATGACCGCGCTCGCCGCCGAACTCGAACCGGAGTTCGGGCAGGCCAAGATCTTCCGGCCCTACCGCGATGTCCGCTTCTCCGCCGACAAGACGCCGTACAAGGACCATCAGGGCGCGGTGGCCGGCACGGCGCCCGGTGTCGGCTGGTACGTGCAGATCGGTGCGGCGGGACTGTTCGTCGCGGGCGGTTGCTACCAGATGTCGCCCGCGGCGCTGGCGACATTGCGAGCCACCATCGACGACGACGTCCGCGGCGCCGAACTCGAGGCGATCCTCGCCGCGGCGACCGCGGCGGGCTACACCATCGGTGGCGACCGCCTCAAGACCAAGCCCAAGGGCTACTCCATCGACCACCCCCGCATCGAGCTGCTTCGGCACAAATCGCTCATCGCGAGCCGCGAGTTCGGCGCGCCGGACTGGCTGACCACCCCGGCGGCGGCCACCGAGATCCGGCGGGCGTGGACCGAACTGCGGCCGCTGGTCGAGTGGTTCACCGGCGTCTTCGAGGGCGTCGAGCACTGACCACCGGGCGTGGCTACGGTGACTGACGCCGAAAGGAGGCCGATACTGGCCTTATGAGCCGTGAAAACCCGCTGGACATGGACATGGGCGATGATCGTCAGGCCGACGACATCGTCACATACGAGCGGTACGTCGAGGACCCGCCGGAGGACTACGTGATCCGCAATCACGAAGCCGACGCCGACGGCTTCCTCGGCATCAACGAGGAAGTCAGCGAGGAGTGGACCGAGAACGGCGCCGCCCGCCAGGCCGTCGAGGAGGACGAACGCCCCGCCGAGGTCGCCGCCGTCCGGATAGTCGGCGACGACGGCGTCGACGGTGACCTCTACGACGACGACGCGATCAACGGCGAAGAAAGCGTCGAACGCGACCTCGAGGGCGACGAGAACCTCACCGCCGGCGAATACCTCGCCGACGAGCTCGACCTGTAGCGCGACCGCTCAGCGACGTTCGGCCAGGACCAGGGCGAATCGGTCGTCCTGATCGGTCCAGGTGTGTGCCGTGGTGAAGCCCGCGGCGTCCAGTTCCGCGCGCAGGCCGTCGGGCCGGAACTTGGCGGAGATCTCGGTGCGCATCTGCTCGCCCGCCGCGAAGCCGACGATCAGGTCCAGGTCGGCGACGGTGGCGGTCATCGCCTCGGTAGCGCGCAGGCGCATCTCGATCCACTCGTTCTCGGCGTCCCACAACGCGATGTGCTCGAACTTGGCCGGGTCGAAGTCGGCGCCGAGGCGGTGGTTGAGCACGTGCAGGACATTGCGGTTGAACTCGGCGGTGACACCGGCGGCGTCGTCGTAGGCGGGGACGAGGACGGCCGGATCGATCACCAGGCCCGCGCCGAGCAGCAGCAGCTCGCCGGGTTCGAGCACCTCGTTGATGCCTGCCAGGAACTCCGCGCGCTCGGCGGGCACCAGGTTGCCGATGGTGCCGCCGAGGAAAGCGATCATCCGTCGGCCACCGCGCGGCAGATTGTGCAGGGTGTCGGTGAAGTCGCTGACGACGCCGTGCACGGCCAGGTTCGGGTACTCGGCCGCGATCTCGGTCGCCGCACCGCGCAACGCTGAGGCCGAGACATCCTGCGGTACATAGGTTTTCAGCGAGCCTTCGGTGGTGAGCGCGTCCAGCAGCAGGCGGGTCTTGGCCGCTGAGCCGGACCCGAGTTCCACCAGTACATCGGGGCGGGCGGCCGCGGCGATCTCGCCGACGACCCGCTGCAGCAGGGCCCGCTCGGTGCGGGTCGGGTAGTACTCGGGCAGTTCGGTGATCCGCTCGAACAGCTCGCTGCCGCGCGCGTCGTAGAACCATTTGGGCGGCAACGATTTCGGGGTGGCGGTGAGGCCGGTGCGGGCGTCGGTGCGCAAGGCCGCGGTGAGATCGTCGTCGGTGAGGTGGATGTCCAGCAGCGGCGCGGTCATGAACGGACCCTTTCGGTGACGGGAAGCTCGAGAGCGGTGATGGTGCAGTGGCCGGGGCCGGCGATCACCAGCCGGCGATCGGCGACCGGCTGCCACCGTGGATCGGCGTCGTACGGTTCGGAGCACAGCACGGTGTAGTCGTCGGCGACGAGGACCGACAGCGAGTGCCAGCAGGTGGTGGCCCACAGCTGGGTCCCGTTGCCGAGCAACAGGTTCAAGCGGGCATTCGGCTGGTGCCGCAGGACCGCGGCGGTCAGCAGTCGCAGCGCATCGGCCGCGTCGGCGACCGGGCCACCGGGGTCGATCGCCCCGAGCAGACCACGAAGCAGCACCCACAGTGCCGCGGAGTCGGTGAGTGACTCGGCATGCAACAGTGCCGCGGCCGAACCGAACAGGGGTGTGGCATCGGCGCGGATCCGCAACGAATCGACGGGCGGTGCTGCACCGGCTTTCTCCCCGCCAGAAAACGACCCGGCAGACGAACCCGACGGCACCGCACCGTTTCCCCCGGCCTGAAACGCACCGGCGGGCGCACCGAATCCTGATGCGGAGGCCAGTATCTCGTCCAGGTCGGCGAGTACGAGCGCTAGTGTCGACCGCCAGTCGGGGACGACACCGTTGTGGCTGAAGGCCCAGTGCTCATCGACGAACGGCGCACAGGCTGCTCGCTCCACCGGCATGCCGACGGTGGCCGACCGGACGGCGGCGAGCACCGCGCGCGACTCCAGCTGCCCCAGCACCTCGGTCACGGCCGGGTCGGTCCAGATGGGCGCGGCGTTGCGGTAGCGGGTGACCGCGTCGCGCGCGCCGTCGACGCCCACCTCGGCCCGGCGCCACCAGGCGACACCGAAACCGTCGGCATTGATCGTGCCGCCCGCCCGCATGTCGGTGGGCGCCCAGGACTGCCGGTAGAGCGAGTGGGGGCCACGCACGACCAGCTCACCGACTGTCACCGGCGGACCGACGTATCCGAGGTGCCTGCACATCAGCGGTCGCCCGCCCGCCGTACGGGCCGGAAACGACCGACGTTGCGCCCGTTCATCAGCGTTCGTCCTCGCGCAGGTCGCGGGCCAGCCGGAACCCGGCGAAGATCTGGCGGCGAATCGGGTGGTCCCAGTTGCGGAAGGTGCCGCGGCAGGCGACCTCGTCGGTGCCGAACGAGCCGCCGCGCAGGATGCGGTAGTCGCCGCCGAAGAAGACCTCCGAGTACTCGCGGTAGGGGAACGCGCGGAACCCGGGGTACGCCTCGAAACCCGAAGCGCACCACTCCCAGACGTCGCCGATCAGCTGGTGCACACCGGTCGCCGACACACCGGCCGGGTACGCGCCGACGTCGGCGGGCTCGAGATGCCGCTGGCCGAGATTGGCCAGGCGCTCGTCCGGTGTGTCCTCGCCCCACGGATAGCGGCGGGACGCGCCGGTGACCGGATCGAACCTGGCCGCCTTCTCCCACTCGGCCTCGGTCGGCAATCGCTTGCCCGACCAGCGCGCATAGGCCTCCGCCTCGAACCAGCACACGTGCACCACCGGCTGCCACGGCCGCAGCGGCGCGCGGACACCGAAGGCCCGGCGCGTCCATTGCGCGCCGTCGCGCTCCCAGAACTGCGGTGCGACGAGCCCGGCCTCCTGCCGGTGCGCCCAGCCCCGATCCGACCACAGCTCTGGCCGCTCGTAGCCGCCGTCGGCGATGAAGGCCAGGTACTGCTCGTTGGTCACCGGCGCGACATCGATGGCGAAGCCGGGCACGTGCACCGGGTGGGCGGGGCGTTCGTTGTCCAGCGCCCACGGGTCGGCGGAGGTGCCCATCAGGAATTCGCCTGCGGGAACGATCACTTCGCCGCCGATCAGCGTGGGCGCGGTGGGCGCGGGCGGCGCGGACAGCACCGGTGCGCCGAGGCGCAGCTGGTGGGTGGCGAGCATGGTCTCGTCGTGCTGCTGTTCGTGCTGGGCGATCATGCCGAACGCGAAGCCGTTGTCCACCAGCGGATCACCGGACAGTGCGCTGGAACCCAGGACATCCCAGACCTTTTCGCGCACCGTGCCGACGTAGCCGCGCGCCTGATCGGGATTCAGCAGCGGCAGTGCGGGACGGTTCGCGCGAGCGTGCTTGAACGCGTCGTAGAGCTCGTCGATATCGGCTCGGACGGCCTCACGGCCGCCGACATCGCGGACCAGCCACAGTTCTTCCTGATTGCCGATGTGCGCGAGGTCCCAGACCAGCGGGCTCATCAGCGGCGAATGCTGGGCGACGAGGTCGGCCTCGTCGACGCTGTCGGTGAGGGTGGCGGTGCGGCGGCGGGCCCGCTGCAGCACCTCGGCGATCCGGTCGCGCATGCGATCGCGGCTGCTGTGGTCGGTGGGGGCGGAAGGAGTCACGGGATCAGCTCCGAACGAAGAGGGCGACAACGACATCGGGGGCGGCGGGATCGTCACGATCCGTTGCGTGCCGGATGCGTCACGGCGAGCGGGCTGCGGCCGGACCGGCATCGGCGGGCGGCGAGCGCCAATTCCTGTGCCGCGGTGACCGACCGGGCGTGTTGCTCGGCCAGTTCGAGCAGATCGACTGCCGCTCGGCGTAATTGGGGGTCCTGCAGGCCGGTGCGCGCGGCGCCGACCCACTCCCCCGCCGTCGGGGCGGCGATGGCCGTCGCCTCGGCGACCACCGCCGGTGTCGACAACAGCGCGTCGACGAGGTGGATCGGGGTGGTCCAGGTGTCGCCGGGCTGGGTGTCGAGGTAGCGGACCTCAAGGTGGCCCGCGGCCCTGACCGGCGGGAACAGGGTGGTCAGGTGATAGTCGAGGTCGGCGGTGCCCGGCCTGCGGCCCACCTCGTCGTCGAGTGCGCCCGCCAGCCAGTCGGCGAAGGTGGCACCCGGTGGCGGCGACCAGTCGGCATCGCGCTCGGTGCAGCGCACACACAGCAGCGGTACGTCCAGCGCCCAGTGCGCGTAGGCGGCGATCGGATCGGCCCAGTCGGCGACCGGTGGGCGGGTGCGGGACGGGTCGAGCCGCAGCCAGGTGCGCATCCGCTGCGAGGCCCACTCGCCCTGCGGTGCGCCGTGCAGCACCGGCGAGCAGGCGAAGGCGGCGATCAGCGCCGGTCCGAGCACGTAGAGCGCCGTCCAGCGCGCCCTGACCTCGTCGGGATCGGCGCCGGCGTCCACGCTGACCTGGGTGGCTGCGGTGTTGCACATCATGAGGCTGCCGAACGGGCCGACACCGGCGAACCGGCGTTCCATGGCGGCGTAGCGAGGGAGGCGAAGCAAGCGTTCGGCCGGGCGATCGGCATCGGCGGCGGCGGGGACGATGCCGATGCCGTGGGCGGCGAGCAGGTCCCGCAAACGGGCCGCATCAGCGCGCAGATTCTGCGTCAGCGCCGCGGTGTCGGCGAACGGGGCGCTGGAAAGTTCTATCTGACCACCCGGTTCGAAGGTGACCAGGCTCCCGCCGGGGAGAGGGGCCGCGGCCGAAGCCGGGGCGATCGAGGTGGGCGCGTGTGGCCCGAGGGCCAGCGCCATCAGCTCGAGCGAAGGGCGCGCACCGGTGGGCCCGGCGGTGAGCCACTCCAGTTCGGCGCCGATCAGGGTGGGTGGTCCGAGCTTGAAGCAGACACCGCCGACATAGGCCTCCGCCGCCGCCCGAGACGATAGTTCGCCCTGGTCAGTGGCGGAATCAGGCCACGAAGAACGTTCGAGAGTGACCGCCATGCCAACCTCCGCGTGCTGTGTACTGCCGGGGGAATCCGCGTGTTCGTGCAACCGACTCATTCCAGAGTAGCGATGGGCACCGACAGGAAAAGTGTCCAAATGCGGAACGGCTCCGGACGCTATGGTCGTCACCATGATGGATCTCGCCGCGATCAGAGCCGCCACCCCCGGACTTGCCACTGGACAGGTATTCCTCGACAGCGCCGGATCCTCGCTGCCGCCGCGGGTGGTCACCGACACCGTGATCGGCCACTTGCACCGGGAAGCGGAGATCGGTGGCTATCGCGCAGCAAACGAACGTCTCGACGATCTCGCCGCGGTGAAGTCCTCGATCGCCACCCTGATCGGCGCGACCGCCGACACCATCGCGCTCGGCGACAGTGCTACCCGGTCATGGGCCGATTTCGCCTACTCGCTGCCCCTGCGCCCCGGCGACCGCATCCTGATCTCCGGCGCCGACTACGCCAGCAACGCGATCGCCGCCCTCCAGCGCGCCCGGCAGACCGGCGCGGTGGTCGAGCACATCCCCAGCGACGACACCGGCCGCCTCGACACCGACGCGCTCGCGGATATGCTCGACGAGCGAGTGCGGCTGGTCTCGCTCCAGCACGCGCCCACCAACGGCGGCTTGGTGAATCCCGTTGCCGAGGCGACCCGGATCGCCCACGAGGCGGGCGCGCTGGTGCTGCTCGACGCCTGCCAGTCGATCGGCCAGCTCCCGATCGATGTCGCCGCGCTCGGCGTCGACGCGCTCTCGGCTACCGGACGCAAGTGGCTGCGCGGGCCACGCGGCACCGGATTCCTCTACGTCCGCAGGGAATTGGCGCAGACGATGGAACCGGGCAGGCTCGACCTGCACAGTGCCCAGTGGGTGAGCGAGGGCGAATATCGTCTGGCCCCGGACGCGTCCCGCTTCGAATTCTGGGAATTCAACGTCGCCGCCCGTCTCGGCCTCGGCGCGGCCGTCGACTACCTGCTCACCCTCGGCCCCGACGAGGTCTACGCCGCCGTCGCCGAACGCGCGGCCTACCTGCGCAAGACCCTGCCCGAGCTGGCCGGGGTCACCGTGCGCGACCTCGGCACCGAGCACAGCGGCATCGTCTCGTTCACCGTCGACGGACACGATCCCGTACAGCTGCGCGATCGCCTCGCCGAGCACGCCGTCACTGTCACCGTCAGCCACGCGAGCTCCGCCTTGCTCGACATGACCGCCCGCGGCCTGCCCGCGATCGTGCGCGCCTCCCCGCACTACTTCGTGAGCACCGAGGAGCTCGACCGCTTCGTCGCGGCGCTGGCCGACATCACCCGCTAGCCGGACAGGTCCTCGTCGGGGCAACGGCTGCGCCTGGGCAATTCACCGGAGGGGGCGCGGCCGGTCGACGGCAAGGTCTATCGTGGTCGTACCGGGGCGCTACGCGTTGCCATGGCTACAGGGGCGCCGGTGGTGCCCGTGGTGCTGGACGGAACCGACCGCATGAACCCGTGCGGTCGGAAACTGTTGCGTTTCACCAAGGTGCGCATCAGTATCCAGCCGGCGCGGCGTTATCCGGCAGCGGTTCGTCGCGCCCAGGTCAGAGTGGCAACTGATCAGCTGATGCGGGAAATTACCGCACTATCGGGTAGACCATATGTGGACCGCTACGCTGCCACCTTCGCCGCCGAGAACTGATCGGCGAGGGTGCTCGGGTGTCAGTCGGGGTTAACACCCGTTGGGCGGGCGGGGATCTTTCTGTTGGGAGCACGGCCGTAACCGATCGTTGGCGTAAAGGGAGTCCGACGTTGAGCAGGTTCACCGACGAAATGTTTGCCACAGCGCTGACCAGCCCACGGGGGCTGGTCACCGGGGAACCGGACGCGCCGCTGCGGCAGAGCTGGGGGGAAATTCATCGCCAGGCGCGGCGAATGGCTGGTGGTCTCGCGGCCGCCGGGATCGAGCACGGTGACGCGGTCGGCGTGCTCGCCGGGCTGCCCGTCGACATCGCGCCGGTCTGCCAGGCCATCTGGATGCGTGGCGCCTCCATCACGATGCTGCATCAGCCCACGCCGCGCACCGATCTCGCGGTCTGGGTACGCGATACCGAAACCGTGCTCGGCATGATCGAGGCCAAGGCCGTCGTGCTCGGCGCGCCGTTCGCCGCCGCCGAACCCGTGCTGCTGGAACGCGGGATCACCGTGGTCAGGATCGAGGACCTGCACTCCGGCGCCGATACCGATCCGGTGCCGACCACCGAAGCCGATATCGCCCTGCAGCAGTTGACTTCTGGGTCGACCGGGTCACCCAAGGCCGTGCGGATCACCCACGGCAACTTCAACGTCAACGCGCACGCGATGTTCAATCGCGTGAAGTTCCAGCTCGACGACGACGTCATGATCAGCTGGCTGCCGCTGTTCCACGACATGGGCATGGTCGGATTCCTCAGCGTGCCCATGCAATTCGGCGCCGAGGTGGTCTGCGTGACCCCGCTGGACTTCCTGGCCAGGCCGCTGCTGTGGGCGGAGCTGATCGACAAGTACCGCGGAACCGTCACCGCGGCACCGAACTTCGCCTACTCGCTGCTGGCCCGGCGGTTGCGGCAGGCCGAGCCGGGGTCGATGGACCTGTCCAGCGTGCGCTACATGTGGAACGGCGCCGAACCGGTCGACCCGGACACGATGATCGCGCTCGCGGAGGCGGGCAAGCACTTCGGGCTCAACCCGATGGCGCTGACCCCGGTTTACGGCATGGCCGAGACCACGCTGGCCGTCTCGGTCCCCGACCCGGGCCACGGCATGGTGCTCGACGTCATCGACGCGGATCTGCTCGAAGCCGTCGGCAAGGCGGTGCCGGTCGCCGAGGACGGCCACCACGGCACCCCGCGCAGGCTGCCGACGCTCGGCCACCTCGTCGACGATCTGGAGGGCCGGGTCGTCGACGCCGAACGGCAGCCACTGCCGGTTCGCACGGTCGGCATCATCGAATTGCGCGGCCCCGCGGTGACTTCGGGCTACGTGACGGTCGACGGGTTCCGGCCCGCCCAGGACGCCGAGGGCTGGCTCGACACCGGCGACATCGGCTACTTCACCGACGCGGGCATGATCGTGGTGTGCGGTCGGATGAAGGACGTCATTATCATGGGCGGCCGCAACATCTACCCGACCGATATCGAGCGGGCCGCGCTGCGCGTGACCGGTGTGCGTCCCGGCAATGCGGTCGCGGTGCGGCTGGACGCGGGCGAGAAGCGCGAAAGTTTCGCGGTGGTGGTGGAATCCAACGACTACCAGGCACCCGACGAGGTGAAGCGGATGGAGCGCGAGATCGTCCACGAGGTGTTCGCCGAGGTCGGCGCCCGCCCGCGCACGGTCGCGGTCCTCGGCCCCGGCGCGCTGCCGAAGACGTCGTCGGGCAAGCTGCGCCGCGCGGCCACCGCGGTACACCTGAGGTAGGACCGAACCGTCGCTGCCCGGCCGCCCGCACTCCCCGACCTCGAGGAGGGGCCGCCGCGCAGCGGCGGTTCGAGCGCGCCAGCGCTCCAAAGATTCAGTGCAGGGAGTTCTGCGCTGTTTCCAAACCGACCTTCAACAGCAGCTCGACCGCGTCGGCGGCCTGCTCGACGATCACCGGAACCTCTTTGCGTTCCGGCGCCGCGAACGGCTTGAGCACATAGTCGGCGGGATCCTGGCGCCCCGGCGGACGGCCGATGCCGATCCGGGTGCGCAGGTATTCCTTGGTGGTCAGTGCCTGCGAGATCGACCGCAGGCCGTTGTGCCCGCCCTCGCCGCCGCCCTGCTTGAGCCTGATCGTGCCGAACGGCAGATCGAGCTCGTCGTGGATGACGATCACCTGGTCGACGGGCACCGAGAAGAACTTGGCCAGCGCGGCCACCGGCCGACCGGACAGGTTCATGTAGGTACGCGGCTTCGCGATCAGAATCTGGCGCCCGTCCAGCCGCGCCTGCAGCAGGTCGGCGCCGGACTTCTTGTGCACGGCAAAACGGCCGCCGACGCGCTCGGCGAGCACGTCGGCGACCAGGAAGCCCACATTGTGGCGGGTGCGCTCGTATTCGGGGCCGGGGTTACCCAGCCCCACCACGAGTGCGGGCCCGGAAGATTCGGTCATCGGCCGAACCGTAGTGCAGGAGTCTTACTCGGACTCGGACTCGGGCGCGGTCTCCGCGGCCGGCTCCTCGGCGGTGGTGCCTTCGCCCTCGCCCTCGACCTGCGCGGCGGACGGCGCGGCGATCACGTTGACGATCAGCGCCTCCGGGTCACCGGCGAGGACGACGCCCGCGGGCAGCTCGACGGAGCCGGCCAGGATCTGGGTGCCCGCCTCGATGCCCTCGACCGAGATCTCGATCGACTCGGGCAGCTTCAGCGCGTCGGCCTCGATGGACAGGCTGGTGGCTTCCTGGGTGATCAGGGTGCCGGAGGCGGCATCGCCGGTGACCACGACGTTGACGTCGGTGGTGACGCGCTCGCCACGCTTGACGATCAGCAGGTCGGCGTGCTCGATGTAGCGGCGGATCGGGTGGACCACGACCGACTTGGTCATCGCGAGCTGCTGCTTGCCGTCGACGACGAGGTTCAGGATGGCGTTGGTGCCGTGCTCACGCAGGATGGCGGCGAACGCCTTGGCGTTGAGGCTCAGGTGCTGCGGCTCGGCCTGGTGGCCGTACAGCACGGCGGGCACGTTGCCGTCGCGACGGGTACGGCGAGCGGCGCCCTTACCGAATTCGGTGCGGACGGCGGCTTCGATCTGGTTCACGTCGGACATGACTGAATGCGCTCCTACGGCTCTTCCGGGCTGGTCATTGTGGCGACCCATCTAAGGGGTCAACGTCTACTCGTCGGGCGAAGAACGAACGAGGACGACCGGGAAGGCCGAGCCGCGTCGATCACGGTGAGCACAACCACTAAGGGCAACTCACCCTCGCCGAGACAACCTGACCACCATACCGCATCGACATCGCCCCGAAAAACCGGGTCGGTTCGGCAGAACACCCCGCCGACCTCGCCGGACCGGCGACCTTTAGGCTGGATTGGTTGCCGACCACTGCGAAAGGTTCTGCGTTGACCGAGTCCGGAGATAGCGCCGCCCCCACCCCGCGCGGACTACCCGCCGAGGTCGCGCGCCGCCGCACGTTCGCCGTGATCTCGCACCCCGACGCGGGTAAGTCGACGCTGACCGAGGCGCTGGCGCTGCACGCCAAGATGATCTCCGAGGCGGGCGCGATCCACGGCAAGGCAGGCCGCAAGTCGACCGTGTCGGACTGGATGGAGATGGAGAAGGCGCGCGGGATCTCGGTGAGCTCGACCGCGCTGCAGTTCAACTACCGTGCCGCCGGGTCCGATGTCGACAATGTCATCAACCTGGTCGACACCCCCGGCCACTCCGACTTCTCCGAGGACACCTACCGCGTGCTCACCGCGGTCGACGCCGCGGTCATGCTGATCGACGCCGCCAAGGGCCTCGAGCCGCAGACGCTGAAGCTGTTCCAGGTCTGCCGCCACCGCGGCATCCCGGTCATCACCGTCATCAACAAGTGGGACCGCCCCGGCCAGGCGCCGCTGGAGCTGCTCGACGAGATCAGCGAGCGGATCGGCCTCACCCCCACCCCGCTGTTCCTGCCGGTCGGCATCGCGGGCGACTTCCGCGGCCTGCTACGCCGCGGTCCCGAGGGCGAGGCGAGCGAGTACATCCACTTCACCCGCACCGCCGGTGGCGCGACGATCGCGCCGGAGGAATCGCTGACGCCCGCCGAGGCCGAGGCGCGCGAGGGCGAGGCGTGGACGACCGCGGCCGAGGAGAGCGAGCTGCTGTCGGCGACCGGGCAGGACCACGACCAGGAACTGTTCCTGGCCGGTCAGACCTCGCCGGTGATCTACGCGTCGGCGATGCTGAACTTCGGTGTGCGCCAGCTGCTGGAGACGCTGGTCGCGCTGGCGCCGGCGCCGGGCGCGCGGGCCGACGTCGCGGGCAAGGACCGCGCGACCGGTGATCCGTTCAGCGCGGTGGTGTTCAAGGTGCAGGCGGGCATGGACACCGCGCACCGGGACCGGCTGGCGTTCATGCGGATCGTGTCGGGTGAGTTCGAGCGCGGCATGGTCGTGACGCACGCGCAGACCGGTCGCCCGTTCGCCACCAAGTACGCGCTGACGGTGTTCGGCCGCGAGCGCACCACCGTCGACACCGCCTACCCGGGCGACGTGGTCGGCCTGGTGAACGCGACCGCGCTCGCGCCGGGCCACACCCTGTTCGTGGACAAGAAGGTGGAGTTTCCGCCGATCCCGAGCTTCGCCCCCGAGCATTTCGCGACGCTGCGCGCGCAGAGCGCGGGCAAGTACAAGCAGTTCCGCAAGGCCATCGACCAGCTCGACTCCGAGGGCGTGGTCCAGGTGCTGCGCAACGACGCCCGCGGTGACGCCTCGCCGGTGCTCGCCGCGGTCGGCCCGATGCAGTTCGAGGTGGTCACCGCCCGCATGCAGGCAGAGTTCAATGTGGAAACCCAGCTGGATTTCCTCCCCTTCACCCTGGCCCGGCGCACCGACGCCGAGTCGGCGCCGGAATTGGATCGCCAGCGCGGTGTCGAGGTGTTCACCCGCACCGACGGCGCGATCCTGGCCCTGTTCAGCGACAAATGGCGGCTGCAGTACATCGAGAAGGAACACCCGAAGCTCACGATGGAGCCCCTCGTCGCCACCGCCGACTAACTGGTCAACTGTCTGAGTCGGCGCTACGCGGCCGGTCCGGGGTTGCGTTCCACCGAGGAGATGTGATTCTCCTGCGCGATCATGCCCCAGCGGCTCGCAGTCAGCCGCAGACTGGGCAGATCGCTGAGCGAGAGCACCACCTCGTAGGTGCGCTCGTAGCCGGTATGCGAGATTCGCCAGTGGCCGTCTTCGCAGCGGACGTAGCGGTCGGTGTAGAAGGCCGCGCCGCGCAGGCACATGTTGTGCTCGGGGATGATCACCGTGTCCGCGAGGTACCAGGTGCCGGTCGCGGTGTCGCCGTCGACATCGATCTCCGGATGATCGCAGCGATGCTCGGTGATGACGTGCGGTCCGAGGGTGTTGCGCAGGAAGGCCAGGAAGGCCTCACGCGATTCGAACTGCAGGTATTCGCTGTAGGTCGCGGTCGCCTCGGGGATCAGCGTGTCGGCGAACTCGTCCCAGGACTTGGTGTCCAGCGCGCGCAGGTAGCGGAACTTGAGCCGGCTGATCGCGATGAGGTCGTCGGGATGATCGGGGGGCCGCACGATCGGTTCCGGCTGCTGCTCGTCGTGGGCGCCCTCAGGCAACTCCTCGGCCATCAGGTCCTCCCCCATCTCCGGCCCGGCGACCAGTGGTTCGTCGCCTCCGGGTAGCAACGGCCCCGGCCGCACCCATGCGGGCGCGACAGGATCGTCGACTCGCACGTCGTTCGGTGATCCGGACCCCTGCTCCATTCCTCCACGATCCCACCGAAACGCGCGCAGTGCCCGATCTGTATCAGATCGCTATCACTGCCGACACCGGAGCGTGACCTCCGGCGCCGGCGCCCCGCGCTGTCTCAGCTACCCGATGGTGAAGCAGGTGCGGCAGAAGTCCTCGCCGAATTCCGAGAGCCGCAGGCTCTTGCGCACGATCTTGGGCGCGCGGCCCGCCTTCTTGAGCGCGTCCTCGACCACCGGCTGCACTTCGAGCACCATGTAGCGGCTCAGCACGACCGGGTCGTCGGAGGTGAACGTCAGGCCGAGGCGGTTGAGGTTGATGAGGTAGGAGCGGGCCCGGTCCGGGTAGCGCACGCCCGCCTGCTCGGGCACCGAGGTCAGGTCGCCCTGCACCAGCTCCGAGCCGATGCCGAGCGGACGGTTGGTGCGCACGTCGACCGAGGGCTGCGGACCGTTGAGTGCCATGAACCGCAGGATGCGGGCCTCGTCGGGCGCGATCTCGTCGAGGATGCGGTCGTAGGCCGGGTGCACGTCCTCGGTGAAGTACACGTCGGCCGAGCGGGCCAGCAGTGCGTCGCCACGGCGGCGCAGGTCCTCGGTGCTGGCCGAGCGCAGGTAGGGGCCGACGGTGATGGCCTGCTGAGTCGACCCGTTGGGCGTCGGCACGTAGCTGACGATCTCGCGCACCGACCCCTCGGTGACGCCGAGCGCGCTGCGCGCGATGGAGCGCAGCGCATTGCCGGTGCGCTCCGCGATATCGGCCGAGGACTCGCCGTCCAGAGCCGCCTGGGCCAGTTCCTTGGTCACCTCATAGGTGGTGCCGACGGCCCATTGGCTGCCGCGCACCGCGGTGCCCGCGGCCAGACCCGCGGCGCGGAACACGCCTCGGATCAACCGGGCTTCGTTGCTGATCTGTCGCTGCTCGACATCCGAGCTGCGCTCGACGGCGCGGGTACCGGCACGGGCCAGGTCCTGTCCGGTCCTGTCGTCTGTCACGTCCTACTCCGAAGTCTCGCCATGTGAACTTCTCGCTCACAGATTATTGCCCGACCACGCTTCAGGCACAGTGCATACGCAGCGCGCCCCCTGAACGCGCCGATTGTGGCCTGTCACCAACTGTGGTGGTGCTCATTGTTCCGACTCGCCAGGGCGAGTACGGCATTCGGGACAGGTTCTGTGACTGATGTCTCAGACACTACCCTGTGGCCTGGCGCACGACGAATGGACCCAGTTCCGCACCTCACAGTAGGGTCACCACGCCATGGGGGTGCTAATTTTGGTTGCCGGTGAAGGAGGTGGTCACCGGATTACGGCAGGAGGGTGTCGTTGTTGGAGAGTGTGTTCGGGTTACACCCGACACTCCTGCTCGAGATTGTGACCATTCCTCTTTTCACAGGAATCATCGGTTACATCACCAACTGGACCGGCATTTTGATGCTGTTCCAGCCGATCAAGTTCTACGGCGTGAAGCTGCCGGGTCTCCGCGCGGTCTTCCCGTACCTGCCCAAGCGGATCCAGGTATTGCCGCTGCTCAGCTATGACGGCCGGATCGGCTGGCAGGGCATCGTGCCCTCGCGCGCCGACAAGATGGCCAGCATCGCCGTCGACAAGGGACTGTCCAAGCTGGGCAGTGTCTCCGACTTCTACCGCGAGCTCGATCCGGAGAAGCTGGCCGAACATCTGGCCGAAGTCGCCGACGCGCAGATCAGCGACATCGTCGAGGTGATCCTGCGTCGCGAGCACCCACAGCTCTGGTACAACCTGCCCACCCAGGTGCGCGAGATGGTGCATCAGCGGGTGCGCTCGCAGCTGCCGGAGATCCTGCGCGAACTCACCATCGAGCTCGGCACCAACATCGATCAGCTGCTCGATGTCAAGCAGATGGTCATCCGCTACTTCCAGGCCCGCCCGCAACTGCTCAACCAGTTGTTCCAGGTGCTCGGCGCCAAGGAACTGCGGTTCATGCAGAACTTCGGCTTCTACTTCGGCGCGCCCTGCGGCCTGCTGCTCGTCCTCGCGCTGCACACCACCGGCCTCTCGCCGCTGATCGTGCTGCCGATCGGCGGCATCATCATCGGCTGGGTGGTGAACTGGGTCGGCATCAACATGATCTTCGCCCCCGCGCTGCCCAAGTGGTGGTGCCCGTGGCGGCAGGGTCTGCTGATCAAGCGCCAGCCCGAGATCACCGCGGGCTACGCCGAACTCGTCTCAACCGAGGTCGTCACCGTCGCCAATATCGGCGACGAGCTGCTCAACGGTCCGCGCTCGGACCGCACCCTGCAGATGCTCGAGGACACCCTGCGCCCGGCCGCCGATCGCGCGCTCGGCCCGGCCAGGCCCGCGGTGAAATTCATGCTCGGCAGCCGCGAATACGATTCGCTGCAGTCCACGATCACCGCCGAGGCCATGACGATCGCCCCGATGGCCTTCGCCGATCCCGCGTTCAACGTCCAACAGGGCAGGCAGGTCAACGAATACATCGCCCGGCAAATGTCCGCACTTTCGCCGCACGACTTCGTGGACATGCTGCGTTCGGCCATCAAACAGGACGAATGGTTGCTTTTCGTCCATGGCGGCGCGCTGGGGCTGCTCGCCGGATACGCTCACATCCTGGTCTTCGGAACAGGAGTAGCGACGACATGGATGTAGACGACGGGACCCCGTCCACCGAGCTGGTGCGACGGCCGGTACCGGCGATCGAAACCACCGGCGACAGACGCGGCGTGCTGCCCGTCTCGCCGGTGCGCACAGTGCGGGCGGCGACCGGTGTCGCGCGGGTCGCGCTCACCGCGGCCTCGGGCGTGACGCTGTGGACCCTCGACACCGCGCTCGGGGTGACCGTCACCGTGCTGCGCGGCAGCATCGCAGGCAACCCGCCCAAGGAAGTCCTCGCCGAAGCCGAAGGCGAAGTGCGCGACCGGCTCCGGCACGCGCTCGGCCTGCCGACCGGCGCCGAGCACCACGGTGACCCCGCCACGCCGACCCTGCGCGAACAGGGCGCCAACCTGCTGCGCTTGTCCGCCAGTACCCATGCGTCCCAGCCGGATACGCACCCCGCCTACCCCGGCATCCTCGCCGAGATCACCCCGGACGAGGCGCGGATCCTGCGGTTCATGCACGTCGACGGTCCGCAGCCCGCACTCGACGTCCGCACCGGGCGTCAGCGCGCGTTCGGCGGTGAACGCCTGATCAGCGGCCTGACCCTGATCGGCGAGCATGCCGGCCTGCGCTTCCCGAACCGCGTCCCGCAGTACCTGCCCAACCTGCGCAGGCTCGGACTCATCGAGTTCACCCGCGAACCGGTCGGCAACCCCAGCCGCTACCAGCTAATCGAGGCACAGGAGCAGGTCCGCGACGCGATGAAGCGCGGTTTCGGCACCAAGGTGAGCTACCGCAGCATCCTGCTCACCGAGTTCGGCGCCGACTTCGTCCAGACCTGCCTACCCGTAGTCATCGGCGACAGCCGAGAAACCGCGACTTAGCTCTCGGCCAGCTCAGCGAGTTCCATCCAGCGTTCCTCGGCGGCTTCCTTTTCCGCGACGACTTCCTTGAGTTCGCCGCCGAGTTTCACCAGCTTGTCCGGGTCGGTGGCGGCGTCGGCGAGGGCGACGTGGAGTTTCTGTTCGCGCTCGTCGAGTTTGGCGATGGTGCGCTCGAGGCGTGACAGTTCCTTGCGGGCGGCGCGGCGGTCGGCCGAATCCGTCGTCGCTGCGGCCGGTTTCGCGGTGGCCGGCTTGGCCGAGGTGGCCAGGGTGGCGCGCTTGGTGAGGTATTGGTCGATGCCGCCGGGCAGGTTGGTGAGCTTGCCGTCGCCGAACAGGGCCCAGGTGGAATCGCAGATGCGCTCGACCAGGTAGCGGTCGTGGCTGATGACCACGAGCGTGCCCGCCCAGTTGTCGAGCAGGTCCTCGAGCTGCTGCAGGGTGTCGATGTCGAGGTCGTTGGTCGGCTCGTCGAGCAGCAGGACGTTGGGTTCGGCCATCAGGATGCGGGTGAGCTGCAGGCGACGGCGTTCACCACCGGAGAGGTCGCCGACCGGGGTGCGCTGGCGGGCGGGGGTGAAACCGAGCCGCTCGGCCAGCTGCCCCGCCGAGATCTCCTTGTCGCCGAGCATGATTCGCTGGGCGATCTGCTGGACCGCCTCGAGCACCCGCATATCGGTGGGCAGATCGTCGAGTTCCTGGCGCAGCCAGCCGATCTGCACGGTCTGGCCCTGGACGCGCTTGCCCGTGGCGGGTTCGGCATCACCGGCCAGCGCGCGCAGCAGCGTGGTCTTGCCCGAGCCGTTGACGCCGACCAGACCGACCCGCTCGCCCGGTGCGAGCCGCCAGGTCAGGTCGCCGACCAGTTCGCGGCCGTCAGGGGTGGTGAGGGTGGCGTCCTCGAGTTCGATCACCACGCGGCCCAGCCGCTTGCGCGCGAACGCGGCCAGCGACACCGAATCGCGCGGCGGCGGCACATCGGCGATCAGCGCTTCGGCAGCCTCCACGCGGTAGCGCGGCTTGGAGGTGCGGGCCTTGGCGCCGCGGCGCAGCCAGGCCAGCTCCTTGCGGGCCAGGTTCTGGCGGCGGGACTCGGTGGCGTCGGCCTGGCGGGCGCGTTCGGCACGGGCGAAGATCCAGTCGCCGTAGCCGCCCTCGTAGGTCTCCACCTTGCCGCCGACGACCTCCCAGGTGCGGGTGGCGACGGTGTCGAGGAACCAGCGATCGTGGGTGACGACGACGAGCGCGGTGCGCCGATCCACCAGGTGCCGCGCCAGCCACTGCACGCCCTCGATGTCGAGATGGTTGGTGGGCTCGTCGAGGACGAGCAGGTCCAGGTCGCGCACCAGCGCGGCGGCCAGCGCGACGCGACGGCGTTCGCCGCCGGACAGGTTGGTGACCGGGGTGTCCAGGCCGAGGTCGGCGATGCCGATGCCGTCGAGCACCGAGCGGATGCGCGCGTCGGCGGCCCACTCGTGTTCGGCGATGTCGGCGGTCGACAGATCGTCGGACAGGCCCGCGAGTACGATGGAGCCGATGGTGGCGCCGTCGGGCAGCACGCCACGCTGGGTGACCACGGCCATCCGCAGGCCGCCCACGCGGCTCACCCGGCCGCTGTCGGGCGCCTCCAGACCGGTCAGCACCTCGAGCAGCGTCGTCTTGCCACCACCGTTGAGACCGACCACCCCGATCCGCTCTCCCGCGTGCACACCGAGCGAGACGTCGTCCAACAGCGGCTTGACGCCGAAGCTCTTGGAGACCTGTTCAAGGTTGATCAGGTTGGACATGGGTGTTGCTCGCCCGCCTTCCGCGTGACTATCCGGCCGTCCGAGCCTACTTGCCCCGGTCGTAGCCGGTCCGGTCCGCTCCGCCTTGCGCTACGAACGAGGTGGGGCCACGGCGACAACCACGCGAACCAGGTCGACCGCCGCGCCGACATCATCAGCCGATCCCGCCACCGAATCGGCGACGTCACCTGTCAACGCCGGCCGGCTCGGTGACCTCGCAGGACCGCCGGTCAGCGCTTGCCGTGGGCCTCGGTGTCGAGCACGCGCGCGCCGGGCACCGGGCCGCTCGCGGTCCGCACACTGCGGCACACCCCGGCGCCCGCCAGTTCTGCCGCGACCGCGATCGCCGCTTCCTCGGTGTCACATAGGAACGCGCAGGTCGGCCCCGACCCCGACACCAGACCCGCGAGCGCGCCCGCACCGACACCGGCCCGCAGCGTGCGCCGCAGTTCCGGTTTCAGCGACAGCGCCGCGGCTTGCAGGTCGTTGCCGAGCAGCGGCGCGAGCGTCTGCGGATCGCCCGCGGCCAGCGCCTGCATGAGCTTCTGCGGGTCGCCCAGGCGCGGCGGATCGCCCTCGGCGCGCAGCCGGTCGAGTTCGCGGAACACCCACGGGGTGGACAGGCCGTCCTTGGCGAGTGCGAGCACCCAGTGAAACGTGCTGCGGGACAACACCGGGAGCAGCCGTTCGCCGCGGCCGGTGCCGAGTGCGGTGCCGCCGTGCAGGGCGAACGGCACATCGCTGCCGAGCTCGGCCGCCACCGCGGAGAGCTCGTCGCGGCCGAGGCCGAGGTCCCACAGCTCGTTCAGGCCGACCAGCGTCGCGGCGGCGTCGGCACTGCCGCCCGCCATACCGCCCGCCACCGGAATGCCCTTGGCGATCGCGATCTCCACCAGGGGCGCGCGCCCGGCCAGATGCGCCAGCCGCACCGCGGCCTTCCAGACGAGGTTGGTCCGGTCGGTGGGCACCTCGGCGGCGCCTTCGCCGCTGACCCGCACGGTCAGCGAGGCCGACGGTGCGAGTTCGAGCTCGTCGGACAGCGACAGCGCCTGGAAGACGGTGGTCAGATCGTGATAGCCGTCCGGGCGCAGATCACCGACTCCGAGATGCAGGTTCACCTTCGAAGGCGCGCGCACGACGACCGGGCTGGGCACAACTGACAGCACGATCACCAAGCGTAACGGGTTACACCGACGAGTACGCACGCTGAATGCCCGGCTCGATCGACCGGGACAAGCGATCCCACACACACCGACGCGAGACCGGGTTGCGCAAGGTACCCATGGGGGGTATGTTCATACGTGCCGGGGGCATACCCCAGGACCGTATGATCGAACAGCGAAGGAGTCGGCCATGGCCACCACCACCTACACCGTCACGGGGATGACCTGCGGACACTGCGTGAGTTCGGTCAAGCAGGAGATCGGCAAGATCGACGGTGTCACCAGCGTCGACGTCGACCTCGCGAGCGGTCTCGTCCGCGTCGACAGCGCGAGCGAGCTGTCCGAGACCGATGTCGCGGCCGCCGTCGACGAGGCGGGCTACGAGCTCGCGCGCTGACCCCACCACCGCGAAGTCATCTGCGGCCCGCGCCCTCGGCGCGGGCCGCACGCGCGTTCACCAGCGGTTCATCCACCGCGCGGGCGCCGCGAATCATCCACAGCGTCATCCACATCTGTGCCGACGAGCGCGACGGAGCGGATATTCGCCCGCTACCGGGCACGCGGCCCACAGACCATGATCAACTCCGGGAGCGGCGAAAACCGGTTGTCCACAATTGCTTTCACAGGCCGCAATTCCGTGGACCGATGAACAGCCGGTGTACTGCGGGTTCCCGTGCCGGAACCCGCGATTCAGCTCTGCGCCGCCAGGCGGACGAAAGCGGCCGTATCCAGCGTCTCGCCCCGCGCGGTGGGCGCGATCCCCGCCGCCACCAGCCTGCGCTCCGCCTCCGCGGGTGTACCTGCCCAGCCGGACAGAGCCGCGCGCAACGTCTTTCGGCGCTGTGCGAACGCGGCGTCGATCACCTCGAACACGCGACGGCGATGCGCCTCGTCCATCGGCCACGGCGGCTCGGCGTAGCGATCGACACGAACCAGGCCCGACTCGACGCGCGGCACCGGCCAGAACACCTGCGTGCCGACCGCGCCCGCCCGGCGCACCTTGCCGAAGAAACCGGCCTTGACGCTCGGCACGCCGTACACCCGGCTACCCGGTTCGGCCGCGAGCCGGTCGGCCACCTCGGCCTGCACCATCACCAGCGACACCGTGATGCTCGGCAGCACGGCGAGCAGGTGCAACAGCACCGGGACAGCCACGTTGTACGGCAGGTTCGCCACCAGCGCCGTCGGCATGACGGGCAGCTGGTCGGGGCGCACCCGCAGGGCGTCGGCCTCGACCACCTGCAAGCGGTCGGCCAGGGCGGGGGCCCGATCGGCGACGGTCTCCGGCAGATAGTTGGCCAGCACCGGGTCGATCTCGACCGCGACCACCCGGTCGACCACATCGAGCAGCGCCAGGGTCAGCGAGCCGAGACCCGGCCCGACCTCGAGCACGGTGTCCTCGGCGCCGACGCCGGCCGCCGCGACGATGCGGCGCACCGTATTGCCGTCGTGCACGAAGTTCTGCCCGAGCTGCTTGGTCGGCCGGACGCCGAAACGCTCGGCCAGCGTCCGCACCTCGGCGGGACCGAGCAGTGCGGCGCTACCGCGCGCGGGAATCTCTGGTTCGGGCACCGCTAGAACCTACCAACCCGGCCGATCGAGCAGCTCAGCGCTGTGGCGGGGCGGCATGGACACGGGCGAGGAAGGCGTCGATCGCCGCGCGCTGCTCCGGCGAGATCGACCCGTGCTGTCCGTTGCCGGGGACCACCTGCTGGTCGACGCCGTCGGCCGCGAACTGCGCGACCAGCGCCGCGTGCAGCGGGGACGGCACGATCGTGTCGGTGACGTTCATGGTCAGCAGGATCGGCGCGTCATATCCGCTGGTCGGCAGGGTCATGTAGGCGGCGAGCACGTCGCGCAGCCCGGCGAGCGGGCGCGCCAGCAGATCACGCGCCGACAGACCCCGCGCCGAGGCGATGATCTCGTCCAGGCACCGGTCCCCCGCGGCGTCGACGAGCGAGCGGCCCAGCGGCGTCAGGTAGGAGTCCACGTCGGCCTCGGGATGGGTGGCACGCAGCCCGGCCAGGATGCTGACGACGAACGAGGTGGCCGAGGACAGCACCGGGAGCTCCGGCAGCTCGGGACCGATGAACGGCAGCACCTTCTCGACATCGGAGGCCGCGTCGACGGCGACGGTCCCACGGAAGTCCAGCTCGGGCGCGTAACTCTGCTGTACGTGCGCGGTGCTCAGCGCCGCGTGCCCGCCCTGCGAGATGCCCAACACGCTCCAGGTGCGCGACAGGTCGGGGTCGGCGGCGCGGGCGGCACGGACCAGGTCGATGGTGGCGGTGGCCTCGCTGCGCACCTCGAGGTACGGGTGCGGGCCGGTCTCGAAGCGGCCGAGGCCGAGGTAATCGGGGGCGACGACGGCGTAGCCCTGGTCGACGAACCGCTTGATGAACGCGTCCTCGGCGCCGCGATGCAGGGGCAGCGGCGCGAGCTCGGGGTCGGCCTGGCCGCCGCAGCCGGGACCCGAGCCCGAGGTGCCGTGGTCGTAGGCGAGGATCGGCCAGCCGGTGGCGGGCGCGTCGCCTTCGGGCAGGAACAGCGCGCCGCTGGCCGGGCGCGGGGTGCCCGCCGAGTCGGTCATCCAGTACTCGACGACCGACCCGCGAGCCATCCCGTGCCAGCCCACGGGTTCGGGCTGCACCGAGATGATCGCGCCCGGCGCTTCCGCCGCCGCGGGGGCGAATCCTGCGGCGAGCAGCGCGCTCACGGTGACAGCGGCGAGGACCGCCGCGCGCATCGGTGTCTTCGGCAACGGATCCAGCTCTCCACCAGGCAACATACGTCCTGGACGAGTGTACAGATCAGCGACCGTTCCGCTCCTCCACTATTCAGCGGTCAGCGCCGTGGCGGCGTCGCGTTCACACGCGCGATGAATCCGTCGAGCGCATCCCACATCCGCCGGCTCAGCACGGTGTGCTGACCGAATCCGGTCACCGTCTGGAAGTCGACCCCGCCCGCCGCGAACTGCGCGACCAGGGCGGCGTGCAGCGGGGACGGCACGATCGTGTCGGTCGCGTTGATCAGCAACAGGATCGGCGCGTCGTACCCGCTGGTCGGCACGGTCATGTACTCGGTCAGCGCGGTTCGCAGCGGGCCGTCCGACAGCGGCCGGGCGACCAGGTCGCCGAACGCGAGCCCCTTGACGTTCGCGACGATCGTGTCGATGCACTGTCCACCCGCGGCGTCGAGGATCTGCTTGCCCTTCGGCGTGAGGTAGGAGTCGACCTCGGCCTCGGGGTGGGTGGCGCGCAGGCCGGCCAGGATGCTCACGGTGAAGCCGGTCAGGCCCGCGGTGCCCTCGATCTCCGGGAAGGCGGGGCCGAGCAGCGGCAGCACCTTCTCGACATCGGAGGCGGGGTCGACGGCGACGATGCCGCGGAAGTCGAGCTCGGGCGCGTAACTCCGCTGCACGGACCCGGTGCTCAGCGCGGCGTGCCCGCCCTGCGAGGCGCCGACGGCGGTCCAGGTGCGCGAGAGGTCGGGGTTGGCCGCCCTGGCGGCGCGCACGAGGTCGATGGTGGCGGTCGCCTCGCTGCGGACCTCGAGGTACGGGTGCGGGCCGGTGTCGAATCGGCCGAGGCCCAGGTAGTCCGGGGCGACGACGGCGTAGCCCTGCTCGACCAGGCGCGCGATCAGCTGGTTCTCGGCAGCACGATTGACCGGCAGCGGCGCGAGTTCGGGATCGGCCTGGCCGCCGCAGCCCGGACCCGAACCCAGGGTGCCGTGGTCGTAGGCGATGACCGGCCAGCCGGTGGCCGGCGCATCGCCCTCGGGCAGGAACAGCGCGCCGCTGGCCGGACGCTCGGCACCCGCCGAATCGGTGGTCGTGTACTCGATCACCGAGCCACGGGCCAGGCCGTGCCAGCCGACGGGCCGCGATTCGGTGGCGAGCACGCTGCCCGGTTCCGCCGCGGCGGGGGCGGCGGTCACCAGGGCGGCAGCGGTGATGGCGGCCGCGATCACAGCGCGGCTCATTGTCTTCGGCATCAGGGGGTCACCTTTCGGGCCGATCAGCGTGCCCGGGCCAGGAATTCATCGATGGCGGCGATCATCGCTTGGTTCAGCTCGGCGCGTCGTAGCCGCTGGTCGGGACGGACATGTAGTCGGCCATGGCCGAGCGCAACGGTTTTCCGGAGAGGGAACGCGAGAGCAGTTGTCCCAGACTCAGATCCGCGACCCGATCGTCGATCGCGTCCAGCACCACCGTGGCAGCCGCCCACCGCCAGGCCGAAACCCCAAGCATCACAACCACCCTCGACTCGTCGACGACCCGAGACCACCGCACGAGCACAAGCGGACCCGGCGAAACCGAGTGCACGGTACCTTGCACGGCCACCTGGTCAACCCGACCCGCCGAGCGCACCGCGAAGTCGCGACCTACCGCACTCCCAGCCCCGCGCCACGACTGAAGACCGCCATGACCGCACTCCCAGCCCCGCACGACCCGACCCCGAGGAGGGTCCGGCCGGGACTAGGGGGCCGCGAACTCGAGCGCGCCAGCGCTCCAAAGATTCAGCTCAGGCCGAGACGCCCCGTGCAGGCCGGCCAGGCGCCCCACCCCTGACGGGCGCGGGTCACTTCGGCGATGGCGATCTGCTCTTCGCGGGTGGCCAGATCCGCACGCGGCGCGTACTTCAAGCCGCCCTGGCGTTCCCAGGTGCTCTGGTCGAACTGGATGCCGCCGTAGTACCCGTTGCCGGTGTTGATCGCCCAGTTGCCGGTCGACTCGCAGCGGGCCAGTGCGTCCCAGATCGCGCCGTCGCGGACCGGGGGGACCTCGGTGCCCGGCTTGGCGCCCTTGCGGATGGTCTTGGGCTGGGCGGGGGTGATGACGTTGGAGTTGGTCTGCACGCGACTGGATTCGACGCCGTTGGTCATGGTGACCGCGAAGGTCGCCTCGTGCAGGCCCGGCGCGCCCGGGTTCTCGACCACGGTGCGGCTCATGTTCATGGTGACGTCCTCGATCACCAGCTCGGTGGGATCGAGCGGCAGGGTCTCGGTGCGCTGTTCGATCCGCTGCCGGGTGACGGTGAGCTGCATGCCGTCGGTGAGCGGGGCATCGGCGGCCGGGACGGCGAAGTCCTGGTCTTTGAGCGGAATGCCTGCGGCGGCGAGGAATTCGCGGACGGTCGGGGCGGCCAGGCGCACGTCGACCGGGTCGGCGACGCCGTCGACGAGCGAGACGGTGCGCGGGGTGTAGACGCTGAGCGCGGCACCGGCCAGCGGCAGCTTCTCGGTGCGGGTCGGCACGACGTGGGTGTCGGACGGGATCTGCATCTGGGCGAGCGCGTCGCCCGCGGTGGTGCCGGTGGTCCACACCTTGCGCTCGGTGCCGTCGACGGTGATGGTGATCTCCCGGCCGCGGTGGAGCGTGATAGTGGCACCGTCGCCGACCTTGGCGCGCCCGGCGGGGCTCACCTCGTCGTGCTCGGAGAGCTCGTAGCCCGCGTCGGCCAGGATGGCACGCACATCTCGGGCCATGGTGGTGAGCTCGGTGCGCTCACCGTCGACGACGAGAGCGACCGTCTTGTGGTTCACGATGGCCATCGAGGCGCCGACCAGGAGAGTCAACAGCAAAGCCGCCACCGCCGCGTACAGCAGCGGCGAGCGTGACGAGTTGATCCGCGCAAAAGCCGACATGATTACAGAACGATAACGACAAGGTTTGCGCCAGACAACACCGATGCGCCCGATCAGCGGGATCGCAGATCACGATTCGGTATAGACATCGCTGGTAGATAACAACCTGGGCAGGAGAAAGTGAGCCGAATCACGTTTGCCGTCCAGCCCCCTACCGATCAGACGAAACGGACTAGCGGATGCGGTACAGCCGTCGCGCGTTCGCGGTGGTGATCTCGGCCAGCTCCGCCGGGTCCTGCTCGCGAACCTCAGCCAGCGCGCGCACCGTGTACGGCAGGCAGTACGACTCGTTCGGCGCACCGCGATACGGGTGCGGCGTCAGATACGGCGCGTCGGTCTCGACCAGGATCTGATCGTCGGGCACCAGCTGGGCCGCCTCGCGAAGTTCGTGCGCGTTCTTGAAACTGACCGTGCCGGAGAAGCTGAGCACATAGCCCTCCGCCACGCAGGCCTCGGCCATGGTCGCGTCGGAGGAGAAGCAGTGGAAGATCACCGTGTCCGGCGCGCCCTCGTCGAGCAGCACCGTGAGCAGGTCGTGGTCGGCCTCGCGGTTGTGGATCATCAGCGGCTTGCGGACGCGTTTGGCCAGGTCGATGTGCCAGCGGAAACCCTCGATCTGGGTCTCGATGTCGGCGCAGCCGTCGAGCTTGCCCGGCCAGTAGTAGTCGAGACCGGTCTCGCCGACCGCGACCACCCGGGGGTCGGCGGCCAGGCGTTCCAGCTCGGCCTTGGCCTTGTCGTCCAGCGCGTTCGCCCGCGTGGGATGCAGCGCTACGGCGGCGTAGACCCGCGGATCCCAGTTCGCCGCCTCGACCGCCCACTGCGCCGCGGCGAGGTCGTCGGCGACCGTCACCACGTGCCCGACACCTGCCGCGGCAGCCCTGTCCAAGATCACCGCGGTCGACTCGGCATCGGTCGCACCACAGGCATCGAGGTGGGTATGCGCATCGATCAGCGGCGCGAGCGGGGGCGGAACAGGCGGAGCCGGACGATTCGTGTTTGGCACGCGGATTACAGTAGTTCGCATCATGAGCGCATCTGAAGGCGCCGAGGCGCCCGCCTTCTACGTCACCACCGCCATCGCGTACCCGAACGGTGCGCCGCACATCGGGCACGCGTACGAGTACATCTCGACCGACGCGATCGCCCGGTTCAAGCGACTCGACGGTTATGACGTGTTCTTCATGACCGGCACCGACGAGCACGGCCAGAAGATGCAGCAGACCGCGGCCACCGAGGGCATTCCGGTGCAGGAGCTCGCGGCCCGCAACTCCGACGTCTTCGAGGCGATGGACAAGGCGCTCGACATCTCGTTCGACCGCTTCATCCGCACCACCGACGAGGACCACAAGGCCGCCAGCGTCGCCATCTGGGAGCGCATGCTCGCCAACGGCGACATCTACCTGGGCAACTACTCGGGCTGGTACTCGGTGCGCGACGAGGCCTTCTACACCGAGGAGGAGACCACCCTCCTCGACGACGGCACCCGCGTCTCGACCGAGACCCAGACCCCGGTCACCTGGACCGAGGAGTCGAACTACTTCTTCAAGCTCTCGGAGTACCAGGACAAGCTGCTGGCGCTCTACGAGGAGCGCCCCGAGTTCATCGCGCCCGCGACCCGGCGCAACGAGATCGTCAGCTACGTCAAGGCCGGACTGAAGGATCTGTCGATCTCGCGGACCACCTTCGACTGGGGCGTTCCGGTGCCCGGCCACCCCGACCACGTCATGTACGTGTGGGTCGACGCGCTCACCAACTACCTGACCGGCGTCGGCTTCCCCGACACCGACTCGGCGAAGTTCCAGAAGTTCTGGCCGGCGAACCTGCACATCATCGGCAAGGACATCACCCGCTTCCACACGGTGTACTGGCCCGCGTTCCTGATGTCGGCCGGCATCGAGCTGCCGGACCGCGTCTTCGTGCACGGGTTCCTGTACAACAAGGGCGAGAAGATGTCGAAGTCGACGGGCAATGTCGTCGACCCGCTCGCGCTGGTGTCCACCTACGGCCTGGACCAGGTGCGCTTCTTCCTGCTCCGCGAGATCTCCTACGGCCAGGACGGCAGCTACAGCAACGACGCCATCGCGGGCCGGATCAACAGCGATCTGGCCAACGAGTTCGGCAACCTGGTGCAGCGCAGCCTGACCATGGTCAACAAGAACTGCGACGCGAAGGCCCCCGCGCCCGGTGAGTGCACCGAGGACGACCGCGCCCTGCTCGATCGCGCCAACGCTCTGCTGGACAAGTGCCGCGCCGAGTACGACGCCCAGCAGATGCATCTCGCGCTGGAGGCCATCTGGCTGACCCTCGGCGAGACCAACCGTTACTTCTCCGCCAACGCACCGTGGGCGCTGCGGAAGTCGGGCACCGAGGAAGACCTGGCCCGGATGGCCACGGTCCTCTACGTCACCCTCGAGGTGGTACGCATCGTCGCGATCCTGGTGCAGCCGGTGATGCCGGGTTCGGCCGCCAAGATCCTGGACCTGCTCGCCCAGGAGGGGCGCACCTTCGCCGATATCGCCACTCCCCTTGTCCCCGGTATCGACCTGCCCGCGCCGGAGCCGGTGTTCCCGCGCTACGTCGAGCCCAAGGAGTAAGACGTGGTGGGGCCCGGGCAGACGCCCGGGGCCCCCGCCCGCGGGGAAGCCGCGGGGGCCGGCCACAGGCGAGCGGAGGCGGCCCCCGCGGGCAGGCGGATCGGGCCCCCACTGAAACCGGGCGCGCCCCAATTGGGGGA
>NZ_JBHVHX010000001.1:377968-613441 GCF_042799895.1 Nocardia sp. NPDC057663
GCCCCCCTCTCCGCCCCCGCCCCCCGGCGCGGGGGGGGACCCCCCCCACGGCCCCCCCCATGCTTTAAGCGGGGGGGGCCCCCCCCAGCCCGCGGCCCCCCACCTCCGCGCGTCAGGCCCAGGCGGCGAGCAGCTTGCTCGCTTCGGCGCCCAGCGCGGCCTGCAGGAACGGCCCGAAGCTGATCCGGGCGACGCCCAGTTCGGCGAAGTGGTCCTTGGCCGGAGTCCCCGGCTGCCCGATCGCGTTGACCGGCAACGGCAGTTCGCTCGTGAGCCTGCGCAGCACGTCGTCGGCATGCCTGCCCACCGGGTACAGCACGTCGGCGCCTGCCTCGGCGGCCAGTGTCAGCCGGGCGATCGCGCGGTCGACGCGGTCGGCCTCGGCACCGTCCTGGCGCAGGAACAGATCGGTGCGCGCGTTGACGACCACATGCACCCCCGCCGCGTCGGCGGCCACGCGCAACCCGCGCACGAGCTCGGCGTGCTCCTCGGGAGTGCGCAGCCGCTTGCCCTCGCTGTGCACGGTGTCCTCGATATTGAGCCCGACCGCGCCCGCCGCGAGCAGTCCGTCGATGAGCCGCCCTGGCTCGAGCCCGTACCCCGATTCGATGTCGACCGACACCGGCACGTCCACCGCCCCGGTCACCTGGGTGACGCGCGCGAGCAGCTCGTCATAGGTCATCCCCTCACCGTCACTGCGCCCGACCGAGTCGGCAACCGGATGACTACCCATGGTCAATGCCGAAAAACCCGCGGCCACAGCGATATTCGCCGACCACGCGTCCCACACGGTCGGTAGCACCACCGGGTCACCCGGCTGGTGCAGTTCGAGCAGAGTCTTCGCTTTCGCGTCCAGAGAGGTCATACCGCGATGATGCCGCACCGCGAGCGTCCGTGCCGCCGGACTAGACGCAGCCGGTGCGCGGCGGGCAGTTCAGCTGCACATCGAGCACGCGCGCGCCGGGGCCTTCGGAGCCGAGGCGGTCGTGTTCGTTGACGAGCTTGCACGAGCCCAGCGACAGGCAGCCGCAGCCGATGCAGCCGGTGAGGTTGTCGCGCAGGCGGGTGAGCTGGGTGATGCGGTCGTCGAGGTCCTCGCGCCACGTGGTGGACAGGGTTTCCCAGTCGCGACGGGTGGGGGTGCGCCCCTCGGGGAGCCGGTCCAGCGCCGACCGGATCTCACTGAGCGGGATCCCCACCCGCTGCGAGATCCGGATGAAGGCGACCCGGCGCAGAGTTTCGCGAGCGTAGCGACGTTGATTGCCGCTGGTTCGACGACTCGATATGAGACCTTCGCGTTCGTAGAAGTGCAACGCGGACACTGCAACTCCACTACGCTCGGATAGCTGCCCGGGGGTCAGCTCCTTCGTTTGCCAATCGGCCGTCGTCATCTGCGCTCCTCCCGTTTTCGCCCTCAACAATACTTGAGGTTTTCGTGTCGTGTACGAAAACGGCTGGACTCTCCCTGGCCAGGTCTGCGGGTCTTCCATGCCGACACGGGCTCCTCGCATTACGGTTTCCGCATGGGAACCGCCCCCGACTCCCGCCTGGCCGTCACCTCCGAGGTCGGCACGCTCCGGACGGTGCTGCTGCACCGGCCCGGCGACGAACTGCGCAGGCTCACCCCGAGCAACAACGATCAGCTGCTCTTCGACGGCATTCCGTGGGTGGAACGCGCCCAAGCCGAGCACGACGCCTTCGCCGCCCTGCTGCGCGAACGTGGCGTGGAGGTGCTGCTGCTGTCCGAGCTGCTGGCCGACACGCTCGAGGTGAGCGGGGCGGCCAGAATCCAGGGTATCTCCGCCGCCGTCGATGCCCGCAGGCTCGGGCACGGCCTGGCCGACCAGCTCGCCGCCGAACTGCGCAAATTCGAGGCGCGCGAGCTCGCCGACATCCTGATGGCCGGGATGACCTTCGACGAACTGCCCTTCGGCCCCGACACCACCTCGCTGGTGCGCCGGATGCACCACGGCGCCGATTTCGTCATCGACCCGCTGCCCAATCTGCTGTTCACCCGAGACTCCTCGTTCTGGGTCGGGCCGAAGGTGGCGATCACCTCGCTCGCCCTGCCCGCCCGGCACCGCGAGACCTCGATCACCGATCTCGTCTACGCCTTCCACCCGCGCTTCCTCGGCGTGCGCCGGGCCTACGAATCGCACACCGCGCCGATCGAGGGCGGTGACGTACTGCTGCTCACGCCGGGCGTGGTGGCGGTCGGCGTCGGTGAGCGGACCACGCCCGCGGGCGCGGAAGCCTTGGCGCGCAGCCTCTTCGACGACGATCTCGCCCACACCGTGCTGGTGGTGCCGATCGCGCAGAACCGCGCGACCATGCACCTGGACACCGTGTGCACGATGGTCGACACCGACGCGGTGGTGATGTATCCGGGCGTGCGGGAATCCTTGCAGGCCTTCACGATCCGCCGTGAAGACGGTTTCTCCGGGCGCGGCGACCTGGACCGGATCAGCATCACCGGACCCGAGCCGTTCCTGCCCGCCGCGGCCGCCGCCATGGGCATCGCGCGCCTGCGGGTGATCGACACCGGCCGCGACGGGCCGGCCGCCGAACGTGAGCAGTGGGACGATGGCAACAACACCCTGGCCCTCGCGCCCGGCGTGGTCGTCGCCTACGAACGCAACGAGATGACCAACTCGCGCCTGACCGACGCCGGGGTCGAGGTACTCACGATCCAGGGGTCGGAGCTGGGCTCCGGCCGTGGCGGTCCGCGCTGCATGTCCTGCCCACTGGCCCGAGAGGAGGTGTGAGCGATCATGTTCCACGTCGAGCTGTCCGCCGATTCCGCTCAGCCGCCGTATGAGCAGCTGCGCACGGCCGTGATCGAACAGGTCCGCGCGGGCACGCTCACCGCGGGCACCAAGATCCCCACCGTCCGCGCGCTGGCCGCCGATCTCGGCATCGCCCCCAATACCGTCGCCCGCGCCTACCGCGAACTCGAGGCTGACGGCGTCCTCGAAACCCGGGGCCGCCAAGGCTCTTTCATCGCCTCCTCCGGCGACCCCACCCGCGATATCGCGGGCCGCGCGGCCGTCGACTATGTGAACACGATCCGCCGCCTGGGTCTCACCGACGCCGACGCACTCGAGTTCGTCCGGCGCACACTGGACAGCTGAGCGCTAGCGCCAGCTGGGTAGCCAGAGATGGTCTTGCCAGCTGGCGGGGCTGATCGGCTGGGCCGTGAGGATCGGCCAGAGCCAGACGAAGTTCGCGATCACCAAGCCCAGGTAGATGCTGACGATGAGCAGCCCGAGCGCGTACCGCTCGTTCACGGGGGCGGGCAGGTAGGTTCCGGTCGGACTGCGCGGTATCCCCGCCGGCCGGGCCGAGCCGAGGATGTCGCCGAGGATCAGCGCGACGCCCATCGCCAGGAACGGCGCGAGCACCACCGCGTAGAAGAAGTACATCTGCCGGTCGAGGGTGAGGAACCAGGGCAGCAGGCCGGCACCGTAGCCGACCAGCACGGCCGCGTAGCGCCAGTCCTTGCGCACGACCGAGCGCCACACCATCCAGCCGAGGGCGGGCAGCGCCAGCCACCACAGCGCGGGCGTGCCGACCGCCATCACGGCCTTCACGCACTGCGCCTCGCCGCAGCCCGTGACGGTGCCGTCGGCGTAGTAGTAGAGCATCGGGCGCAGGCCCATCGGCCAGGTCCACGGCTTGGATTCCCACGGATGGTGGTTGCCCGCCGAGTTGGTGAGACTCGAATGGAAGTCCAGGGTTTCGCCCTGGTAGTACCAGAGCGAGCGCAATGCGCCGGGCACGAACGAGAACGGGCCGCCGGTGCCGATCTGGTTGCCGACCGCGTACCGATACACCCCGTTCTCGCTGGCGAACCAGGCCCAATACGAGGACAGATACACCACGAGCGGAATGACGACCAGCGCGTACAGCGCCGGGCCCACGTCACGGACCAGCGTGCCGACCCACGGCCTGCGCACCCCGTACGCGCGCCGGGCACTCACGTCGAAGGCCACGCTCAGCAGCCCGAAGAACATGATGAAGTAGAGGCCCGACCATTTGGTGCCGCATGCCAGCCCGAGCAGCACACCGGCGCCGAAGCGCCACCAGCGCACGCCGAGTCGCGGTCCCCAGTCGGTGATCCCGATCCGGCCTGCCAGGTCGGCGTCGGCCATCCGGGCACGGACCTCGTCGCGGTCGACGATCAGACAGCCGAACGCGGCGGTCACCAGCAGCGCCATGAAGATGTCGAGCATGCCGATGCGGGAGGAGACGAAGGTCAGTCCGTCGGCGATGAGCAGGATGCCGGCGAACGCGCCGATCAGCGTCGAGCGCGACATGCGGCGCACGATCCGGATCACCAGCAGCACCAGGACGGTGCCCGCCAGGGCCGCGGTGCCGCGCCAGCCCCACGCGTTGTAACCGAACAGGGCCTCGCTGATCGCGATGAACTGTTTGCCGACCGGCGGATGCACCACCAGCCCGTAGGCCGGGTTGTCCTCCACGCCGCCGCCGGTCACCATCTGCCAGGCCTGCGGCGCGTAGTGCTTCTCGTCGAAGACGGGGGTGCGCGCGTCGGTCGGGTAGTTCAGGTTCGCGAAGCGGGTGATCGCCGCGATCACCGTGAGCACGGCGGTGACCGCCCAGCCACGGGCGGTGTCGAGCGGGCCGAAGTCGGGGGCAGGCCGCAGCGGAGCCGGCGCGACCAACGCCGCCGACCGCGACGGTGGCATCGCGCGCGTTTCGGTCACCGGGATCACGCCCCGATCGTAGGCGGTGCGCCCACCGAAGTCCGACCCGACACCGTCCCCCCTCGTTTCCCTGTAGATGCGCGATCCGGCGCGACGGGCCCGCCTGACAGAATGGCCGAACACCGCACGCACGCCCCGCCGCCGCACTCGATCGGTACGGCCAAAATACCGGAGAGGCTGGACAACACTGTGTTGGTCTTAGCGGCTACACCGATGGGCGACATCGGGGACGCGTCGCAGCGACTGCGCGACGCGCTCGGCTCGGCCGATGTGGTCGCCGCCGAGGACACCCGCCGGACCAAGTCGCTGGCGAAGGCGCTCGGGGTGGAGATCACCGGCCGGATCGTCAGCTTCTACGACCATGTCGAGACGGCCCGCATCCCCGCCCTGCTCGACGACATCGCGAGCGGGCTCACCGTGCTCCTGGTGACCGACGCGGGCATGCCGTCGGTCAGCGATCCCGGCTATCGGCTGGTCGCCGCCGCGGTCGAACGCGATCTTCCGGTCACCTGCCTGCCCGGCCCGTCCGCGGTCACCACCGCCCTGGCACTGTCCGGCCTGCCGGTCGAGCGCTTCTGTTTCGACGGTTTCGCGCCGCGCAAGGGCGGCCAGCGCCGGGAGTGGCTGCGTACCTTGGCCTCCGAACAGCGCGCCTGCGTCTTCTTCGAGGCGCCACACCGCCTCGCCGACTGCCTCGCCGACGCCGTCACGGTCCTGGGCCCCGACCGCCGCGCCGCTGTCTGCCGGGAACTCACCAAGACCTACGAGGAAGTCGTCCGCGGCACCCTCGCCGAACTCGCCGCCTGGGCAGTCGAGGGCGCCCGCGGCGAGATCACTGTTGTCCTCGAAGGCGCCCAACCGGTTTCGGCAGACGCGGCCGACCTGGTCACCGAGGTGGAAACGCTCGTGGCGGGCGGCATGCGCCTCAAGGACGCCTGCGCCGAAGTCTCCGCAGGCCGCGGCGCCTCCCGCAAGGACCTGTACGAAGCAGTACTGGCCGCACGTTCAGCCGAGTAGTCCGGACAGCTCACCGGTCGAGGACGGCGAGCATGCCTGCGACCGCTCGGGGCCAGGTGAATTGTTCGGCGCGGGTGCGGGCGGCTTTGCGGCGGCCCGTGGTGGGCATGGCGAGGACGTCGGTGACAGCTTGGGCGAAGGCGCGGGGGCGGTCGGCGGCGATGGCGCCGCAGTCGGCGGTGACGATGTCGGCGAGGGCCGAGGAGCGGCTGGCGACGACGGGGGTGCCTGCGGCGAGGGCTTCCAGGGCGGCGAGGCCGAAGGTCTCGTGGGGGCCGGGGGCGAGTGAGACATCGGCGGTGGCAAGGAGTTTCGCGACCATCGCGCGGTCGCTGATGAATCCGGTGAAGTGGACCGACGGTTCGCCGCCGGGGAGAGCGGGCATGGCGCGGGCGCGGCGTTCCAGCGACTCACGCCGCGGGCCGTCACCCGCGACGACCAGCCGGGCGGGGACACCGGCCCGATGTAGCGCGCCGACCGCCTCGATACTGCGATCCACCCGCTTCTCCACCGACAGCCTGCCGCAGTGCACCAGCATCGGATGCCCGGCGACGCCGAGGTCGGCGCGCAGCCGGTGGTCACGGCGGCGCGGGCTGAACAGGTCGAGGTCGACGCCGAGCGGGACCAACTCCACATTGGGTGCGCCGATCCGCTGGAATTCCTCGCGGGCGAAGTCGGTCGTGCACACGACCATGTCGTAGTCGGCGGCGGTGCGCCGGTTGGCGACGTCGGCGAAGCGGCGGGCGGCGGGCCCGGGGAGGAACTGGCCGAGCAGCCGGTCGAGCCGTTCGTGCGAGATCATCACGCTCGCGACCCCGCGTCGCCCGGCCCAGCGCCCGAAACCGCGCAGGGTGAGCCGATCGGAGACCTCGAGCACGTCGGGCCGCAGCCCGCCGAGCACATCGGCCACCCGCCGCGGATCGGCCGCGCGGTAACCACCGGTGCACGGAATCGCCAGCGCGGGCAAGGTGATTCGCAGTGCGCCGGTGGACAGCACTTCCTCGCTGCGCCGCGGCCCCGGCACGATCAGCACCACCTCGTGGCCCGCCGCGACATATCCCTCGCCGAGGTGGTGCAAGGCGGTGCGCAGCCCTCCCGATCGCGGGCCGTAGAAGTTGGCGAGCTGCACGATGCGCACTCCCCGATCGTTCAGCGACGCGGGTGCCCCCTGGAACCGGCCCGTGGAACAGCGCGTGAACAGCCGCGAAAGATGCGGCTAACCGGACTCCGGCGCGTCCTCGAACCAGACCCGCAGCAGGCCGTGTCCGGACGCGGCGGTGGTCATCGCGACCAGTTCGGCCTGCGCGGTGATCCACTCGCCCTCGGCGAAGCGGACCCGCAGCGCGAGCCGCCTGGCCGTCCCCGGCTCGCGCGCGACATCGGTGCAGGCGGCGCGCAACGCGGCCAGGTCGCCCGGGTCGACGGTGGGCCGTTCCACCGCCCACCGGTCCAGCGGGGGCAGCGGTTCGGCGGCCCATTCGTAGATGATCGCGCTGGACAGCTCGACGAGGCCGACACCGACACCGCTGCGCTGCGAGACCGCGCGCAGCATGGTCACATCCGGGTCGGGCACCCCGTCGTGTTCGGGGACGGCGTGCATCAGGCCGCTCACCCGGCGCAGCCGCGGTGCGGCCCTGGCGATCATCTGGAACCTGCGCACCGCGTCGTCGTCGCCCAGCATGTCGACCTCGCCCTGCCAGTGACCGCCGGGCACGAGCCCGGTGGCCATCGCGAAGTACTCGACCCTGCCGTCGAACCGCACCATCCGGCCGAAGGCGTCCGGCGGCGTGCGGACCACCCGCACCTCGGCCGGATGGCGGGCGAAGATGAGCTCCTCCAGACCCGGTCCGTGGTAGGCGAGTTCGGTGTCGGCCTCCCAGTCCCATGCCGCCACCTGCCGCCGCGGCGGCACCGGCTCCGCCACCGGTCCGGCCCACAGCTGGACACCGTGGACCCCGTCGAACGCGCAGCGGACCGGCTCGGCCAGTACCAGCAGGCCGTCGGTCTCTTCCCGCACCGAGGTCTGATCGGCCCGGCAGCGCTGCACCGCCGCGGCGGCGACACCCGCGCGCGCCTGCCCGAGTTTGCGGTGCAGCCACACCGGTCCGGCCCACTGCCTGACCTGCGCGCCGTCCGCGACGACGGTGGGGTCGAGCTCCTCGACGAGGGTCTCGATCAGCAGCCACTCCCCGGCGGGCATCGCCGCGATCAGTTCGGCGCCACGCCGCGTCCCGCGCGTGGCAGATCGAGGTCGAGGGGGATGCGCCCTTCCCGCAATTGCGCCTCGACTTCCTCGGCCGGCATGGGCCGGGCGATGAGGAAGCCCTGCGCGCGATAGCAACCGAGGCCGACCAGCGTCCTGGCCGCCATCGGCGTCTCGACGCCCTCGCCGACCACGCCGAGCCCGAACGAGCCGGCCAGGCCGATGATCGACTTCACGATCGCCAGGTCGTCGTTGCTGTCGCCGAGGCGCTGCACGAAACCGCGGTCGATCTTCACCGCGTCGACGGGCAGCGCCTTGAGGTGCGACAGCGAGCTGTAGCCGGTGCCGAAGTCGTCGATGGCGATCTGCACGCCCATCCGCTTGAGGCCGCGCAGGGTGAGCCTGGTCCGCACGAGGTCCTGCACGACGACGTGCTCGGTGATCTCGAGGCAGACCGAGCTGCCGTCGATCCCGAAGAGGCGAAGGATGTCCTCGATGCGCTCGACGAAATCGGCGCTGACCAGCTGCACCGGCGAGACGTTGATCCGGATCACCACATTGGCGGCCAGCCCGCGGCGGCGCCAGTCGGCGAATTGCGAACAGGCCGAACGGATCACCCACCGGCCGAGTTCACCGGCCAGGTTGGTGGCCTCGGCCACCGAGACGAAGGCGCCCGGCGGCAGCAGTCCACGCGTCGGGTGCTGCCAGCGCACCAGCGCTTCCAGCGCCACGATCCGGCCGGTGCGCAGGTCGACCTCGGGTTGGTAGTGCAGCACCAGCGAGCCGTCGGACACCGCGCTGCGCAGATTCAGCTCCACATCGTCCTGGAGTTCGAACTGCGCGCGCATGGCGTCGGTGAACACCGCGACGCCGTTGCCGCCACCGGATTTCGCCGACAGCAGGGCATGGTCGGCGCGGCGCAGCACGTCCGACACCGAGGTCTCCCCCGGAATGCCCAGCGCGACACCGACACTCACCCCGCGGCTGACAGACTCCTGCCCCACCGAGACGCGGCGGCCGATGAGCTGCTGGATCCGGGTCGCCTCGAGTTCGGCCGCCACCGCGTCCATCGGCGCCGCGGGCACGATGACGAACTCGTCGCCGCCGAGCCGCGCGATCATGTCGCTGGGCTCGAGGTTCTGTTTGAGTCTGCGGGCCAGCGTGCGGATGAAGTTGTCGCCCGCGCTGTGGCCGAGGAAGTCGTTGAGCGCCTTGAGCCGGTCCAGGTCGAGGAAGAACGTGGCGACCGGGCCCGGTTCGCCCGCGCGCAGCCGCTCCTCCATGTATTCGAGCAGGGCGCGGCGGTTGGCCAGGCCGGTCAGATCGTCGTGCAGCGCGATGTAGCGCAGCTTCTCCTCGGCGACCACGCGCGCCTGTAACTGGGCGAACAGCGCGGCGATGGCCTTGAGGACATTGAGTTCGCGCTTGGACCAGGCGCGGTCGCCCATCTTCACGAAGCCGAGGACACCGGTCGACTCGCCGCGCGAGACCAGCGGCACGCAGGCCATGGCCACCTCGGGTATGCCCGAGGACTTGCGGATCGTCTCCTGGTAGTCGGCGCTGTCGTGGCCGGGGCGCACGATCAGCGGCTCGGTCGCGAATTCGAGGGCACGGAAAACCGAGTCGGCGTGCTCGAACTCTACCGTGTGCAGCGGGTCGGGATCGGGGACGTCGAGCCTGCGCGGCCATTCGGCGATGAGGACGGTCGCGCGCCGCGCCCGGTCGGTGTGGCGCAGATAGCTGACGTCGACGTCGAAATGATCGACAAGGGAGGCGAGCACCCGCTCGCTCGCCGCCACCATGGTCGTGGCGTCGACACCCATCAACTCGGAGGCGACCTGCGTCACCAGTGAGTCGAGCGTTTGCCGAGGCACGTTGTCTCCGATCCGCGCTATCCGTCGTTCCTACTGCCGGGCACCGGCAACCGTCGACTGCGAACGCTCGCAGCCGCGGCGTAGCTCAGACGAAGAACCAATGCCACGTTCTCATCCTCAGGGAGTCCCATCAGGTCCTGGAAACGCCTCTGAATGCTGGCAAGTGTATCTGTGAACTCGGGAGAAACGCTGCGCAAATCCTCGCGTCGGTCGGCATACAGGAACACGGGGGACACCGGCTGCACCGCCAGCCCCAGCAGATGCGCCCGTAGCCACACTCTTTCCACCGCGGCACCGGCTCGCGCGTAGTCGGCCAGATCCGGGATACCCCCCGCGCGAGCGCGGAAGCCGATCGCCACCAGAGCCGAGCTGGCCCGCACCCGGTCGACGGTGGATTCCCCGAGCGTGGCGCCCGCCGACCACTCGCGCAGCCGGTCCATCACATCGGTGCGGCGGCCGACCTGGAGTTTGGCCAGTTCGTCCGGCGCCGGTTCGAGCGTGCGCACGTCGATGCCGGTGCGCAGATCGTCGCCTGGCCAGCGCAATTCGGCGTAGAGCTGCCCGTGCAGCTGGGGGGTGAGATGGCGGATCCGGTCGCTGGCGCCCAGCAGCGCGGCCGCCTCGGCCAGCGCGTCCGCGCCGGTGATCGCGTACACGGTGGCGTCCTCGGCCGCGGCGGCGGTGCCGAGCGCGGGCACCACAGTCCCCGGTAACGGCGTCGTCGCGCCGAGACGGCGATTGGTGTGCCGATCCAGGGCGAGGGGATAGTCGGCGGCCAGGTCGGGGTCGGTGCCCGCGCGCAGCCGCAGCCGGGCGAGCAAGGGTGCGGCCGGGTCGTCGACACGCCAGTGCGGCTCGCCGAGCAGGCCGTGCGCGGCCGCGGCGGCGCGGGCGTTGTGCAGTGCCGCGCCGACCGCGACGGCACTGCCGCGCAGCTCGATGTCCATCGCGGTGGAACCGGTGGGATCGAGGGCGATCTCGATCAGCCCCGGTTCGCCGCGCAATCGCCACGGCTGCACATTGCCGCCCGAGGGCGCGCGCTGGGCGCAGGCGAGGATCGCCGCGACAGGATCGGCCGGGGGCTCGTCGGCGGGGAGCTCGGGCACGGTGTCGATGCCCTCGTCGAGGTAGCCGGGTTCGGCCAGCGAGTCCAGCGCTGCCTCGAGGTCGACGCGGGTCCGGCCGGAGGACAGCTTGGCGCCCAGCCCGATCCGGCGTACGGCCGCGGTCACGATGGCCGCGCCCAGCTGCACGTCACTGCCCAATTGTGGCCAGGTGGTGATGGTCTCGCCGACCTCGGCCAGGCTGGCGGCCATCCGCGAGGAGAGCTGGCCCGGGTCGAGGATGCGCAGCACGTGCGGCGCCTTGGCCTTGGTGTCCAGGTCGGCCAGCTGGGCGCCGGTGGTCGCGCCGAGCAGGCCGTGGAAGGGCTCGCGGCCGGGTTCGAGGTCGTAGCGTTCGACGTCGAACAGGCCGCGGTCGCTGGTGTCCATGAGCAGCGGGATCCGCCGCCTGCGCGCGGCCTCGCGGACCGCGAATTTGATGTCGAGCGAATCGCATTCCTCGACCACCACCGAGAGCCCGTCGAGGAACTCGTCGACCGTGTCGATCAGCACGCCGGTCGGCCAGATCTCGACCGGCAGATACGGATCGAGTTCGGCGATCCGGCGGGCGGTGACGACGGACTTGTTGACGCCGACGTCGAACAACCCGCCCGGCACCCGGTTCAGATTCGACAGCTCGATGGTGTCGAAGTCGGCCAGCCGCAGCAGTCCGCACGCGCCTTCCAGCGCCAGCGTGTACGCGACCGAATGGCCGACGCTCTGCCCGACCACACCGACCGTCAGCTGCGCCAGGCGCTGCTGTTCACCGCGGGTGAGCTTGTTGCGGTTGCGGTCGGTCCGGATCGCCCGGAACGCGGCGGGGCCGAGGACCGCCACGAGCGCGTGCCGCCACGGGTAGTAGACCCACCGTTCCTCGCCCGGATCGAGTCCGGGCGGCGGCCCGGTGAGCTCGGCCAGTTCGGCGCGTAGACCGGCGCGCAGGTCGTATCGGCGGATGCCGGCCGATTGTGCCAGCTGCCGCAAGGTTGCCGCGTCGGCGTGATCGGCCGGATCGAGCACAAAGGGGCGGTAATCCGCGGTCAGCGGGTCCGGTTCGATCATCGACGGGTCCGAACCACGAACCGCGTCGTCGCGGGTCGTCCGGCGCCGCGGTGAACGCGCCGCAACCACGCGTCGTTGCGCGCTGCTTCGACAGCCATCGTGTTCCTAGCTCCGTGCTACGCGCCCGCGCGCGGCCGACGTCCTACCGATGCCGACCCGTGCAGTATCCGTCATCCGAATGGAATCCACCAGGCGAGTGGCTAATTTTCCGAAAACCCTGTGTTACCGGTGAAGTCTCCGCAGGTCAGAATGGGTGCTCAGAGCGATACTGGCATAATCGAGACCGACCGGTTCGAATCTGGCTACTTTCTAGCTATCGGCCGTGATCGAAACGAACAATTCTACGGTGTCCGGACCGTGCCAGACCTCGATCTCTTCGCGATAGGCGCGCGAGATCTCCGCCGACGCCGTCGCGTCGTCGACCTGCGCCCACACGTCCTCGACCGGATCGTGGTAATCGCCGTTGGGCGCGAATCGCGCGTAGATGCCCCGGGGCACCCGCACCATGAGATCGCCGACCGGGACGTCGTCCGGGGTCGCGTATTCCCGCGCCACCAGCGCGTTCCAGTTGCCCGCCGGGTCGGGGACATAGACCGTGTGCAGCGGTTCGCCGCCGCCGGGCCGGTCGCGCAGGCGGTCCTTGAGGAACTCGATCAGATCGCTGTTGCTGACCTTGAAGCTCGGATGGACCCGCGGCACGGCCAGGCCCCCGTAGAGTGCGCTGCCGCGCACGACGATCGTGTAGGTCATCGCGGATCGACCGCCAGATACAGGTCGATCTTGTACGCGTGCGGGTAGCACTCGAAATCGCCGGTGAAGGTGCGCTTGATCTGGTTGTGCTCCTCGGCGTAGGCGATCTGGGTCCACAGATCCGTCATCACCTGCGGAAAGTTACCGACCGAGGAGAAGCGCGCGTAGGTGCCGCGCGGCAGGCGGGCCGCCAGATGTCCGCGGGTCACCTGGTCGAGCGAATCGCACTGGTAGCCGACGATCTGGGTGTTGTAGGTGCTCAGCTCACCGGTGTAGTCGGTGTAGGCACTGGCCAGTGGTCCGCCGAGGTCCTGGTGCAGGACGGCCGACCACGCGGCTTCGAGATCCCGGTCGCGCAGCTCACCGAGGGCGCGCTTGGGACTACGGACCGGTAGACCGGCCACCCATGTCTCGTCCCGCTCGACGATTTCGAACTGCATTGATGACTCTCTCGAAGGGTCGGCTCGGTTGCGCCATGCTATCAACTTCGATCACCGACAGCGGTGACACACCGAGTTGTTCTTACCCCAACCTAACCACACCTGAGCTGGACAAACGTCCACCACCACGCCGTGAGATCCCTACGTATTGTTCGATTCACGTCTATGCCCTATGCTCCCGCGCTCGTGTGGGTACGCGCGGCATTCGAACCGCGAAAGCTAGTGGTGCAGTGGGCGATCATCGTCGTGATCGCGGTACTGGCCGGCTATCTCGCGGTCTTGCTCGGCGACCCGCGGCACTTCTACACCGATGACACGGAGGCGCAATACGTGCCGATGTGGCAGCTGCTCGGTACCGAACTGCGGGCGGGCCGGTTCCCGGCGATGGTGCCGTGGGAATGGATGGCGGGCAACTACAGCCTCGAGGAGGCCGGGCTCTACAACCCGCCGCAGCTGCTCGTCTATCTGCTCGCGCCCTCGTTCGACAATCTCGCGGTGTACGCGACCGCGGTGAAGCTGGTGTTCTCCGCGATCGCGGCGCTCGGCGTGTTCCGGATCTGCCTGGCCTACGGCGCCCGCGCGCCCTGGGCCGCGGTGGCGGGCGTGGCGTTCCCGTTCAGCGGCTGGTTCCTGTTCTTCGACGAGGCCAGCTGGTTCACCTCGCACACCGGCACCGCCTGGCTCGTGCACGCCTGGGCCTCGGCCGTGCTGTACGCGCGGGGACGGACCGGGCCGATCCCGCTGTTCGTGTTCCTGTACCTGGCGCTGACGATCCAATACGCGTTCCCCGCCGTCGAATCCGGCCTGATGATCGTCGCCGTCGCCGCGGGCGAGTACCTGTACCAGCGCCGGTGGGCGCCGGTGCTGCGGCTGCTCACCGCGTCCGGTCTCGCGGTACTGGCCGCGATGGTGGCCAACCTGCCGATCCTGCTGTCCTCGCAGGCCACCTGGCGCGGTGACGTCTCCACCATCCACAACGACCCGTTCCTGACCGTGCCGTGGTCGGAATCGCTCAATGCGAGCCTGCCGAGCACGGTGCCCGCGTTCACCGCCTGGTGGGGCCATGTGCAGCCGCTGCCGATGGTCTACATCGCGTGGTTCGTGATCCCGGCGCTGGCCTTCATCGACTGGAAGGCCGCCGCGCGCGCCGCCGCCGACTGGAGCGGGATCGCGCTGTTCGCCGTCGCCGCGCTGATGTGGACGGCCGGGCCGGGCGCGATCGGTCCGCTGCGCTGGCCGGCCAGGGTGCTGCCGATGCTGGCGATCGCGCTGCTGGTACTGGTGTGCGTGCTGGTCAGCCGCTACGGCGTGTTCGCCGCGTCCCGGCGCCGGTACGCGGCCGCGGGCGCGCTGATCGGGTTGCTGTTCGTCCGATCGTTCTCCGCCGCACCGAAACTCCTCGAACGGCATGTGCTCGCGGTGGTCGTGGTGGTCGCGCTGGGCGCCGGCGTCGTCTGGCTGGCGCGTACCCGCGGAGTCGCCGCCGCCGCCGCGCTGACCATCGTCGCGACCTTCCCCATCGCCTACGCGCAGGTGGCCGCGGCGCCCGCGACGCCGATGTCGTACGGGTTCCCCGAACGCCGCTCCGAGATGACCGCCGCGTTCCCCGATTTCGGCGGCCGCACACTGCAATTGGCCGACCGGATCATGGTGCGCGACGAGGAGCGCACACTCGCGGCAACCTACGGTTCGATCGCGCTCGGCAGCTATGCCAAGAACCTCGGCCTGCAGTACGTCAACGGCTACACCCCCGTCGGGCACGCGGCGTTCGCCGGGTTGCTGTGCATGGCCTGGGACGGCGGTACCTGCCCCGAGGCGTATCGCAAGGTGTTCGCGGTCGAGCCGTCGACCGATACCCCGGTCGTCGATCTGATGCGGCTGGATCGTGTTGTCCTGCAACGCGCCCAGTACCCCGACGCGGGCGAGAAGCCCGCTCCTGCGGGCTGGAAGTTCGTCCACTACCCCGGTCATGAACAGCAGATCTGGGTGCTCGAGCGGGTCAACCCGCTGCCCTCCCCCGGCGACCTCATCGCGCACGAGTCGGGTGTGCACGCGACCGTGATGCCGGAGGCGGGCCTGACCAACCGGGCCACCGTGTCCTCCGGCACCGGCGGCCGGGTCGTGTTGTCCCGCTTGGCCTGGCCGGGTTACACCGCCACGCTCGGCGATCGCGAGATCCCCACCAAGGCGGTCGCGGGCACCTTCGTCGCCGTCGACATCCCGCCGGGCACCCAGAACGCCCAGCTCACCGTCACCTGGCGGCCGCCGGGCCTGTCGATCAGCCTCACCAGCGCCCTGCTGGCGCTGATCGGCATCGGTGTCCTGCAGTGGTGGTTCCGGCGAGGCAAGCGCGACACCGAGATCGCGCCCGAACCGGCGCCGACGACACCCGCTGCCGAGGCGCCCGCGCCGGTCGAACGACCGGCCACCGTCGAGGCCTGAGCTCAGGCCCCGATGGCGGCGGCCAGGTGCGGCCAGGCCTCGTGCAGGTCGGCCTCCCACTGGCCCCACGTGTGCGAGCCGGTCGGCCGGTGGACGTAGGTAGCCGGGATACCGAGCTGACCCAGGCGGCTCGCGAAGGCGGCTGTGCACGCCCCCGCGATCGCTTCGACCGGCGGCATGGGCAGACCCCGGTCGATGCCGCCGGGCAGGCCGGTGGCGGCCGACAGGAAGATCGTCTTGCCCGCGAGCCTGCCCGCGTTGGCGAAGACATCGTGTTCGCGCCAGACCGCGCCGCCGGGGACGCCCCACATGTTGCCCGGGTTGCCGCCGCCGCGGACGGCCTGGGCACTGGCCATGCCGATCCCGAGCGGGTCCGCCGCCCAGGGACAACCGCTGATCGCGGCGACGGCGGCGAATCGGGAACCGCCGCGAATGGTCAGATCCAGCGCCGAGGACGCGCTCATCGATACGCCGGCGATGGCATTGCGTCCGCTCGTGCCCAGCGCGCCGTCGATCACGCCGGGCAGTTCCTCGGTCAGGTAGGTCTCCCAGCGCACCCGGCCGACGCCGGGGTCGTCGGCGATCCAGTCGGTGTACAGCGTGAACGCGCCGCCGACCGGCATGACGACATTGACGAACTTGTCGGCGAAGAACTGCCGCACATCGGTGTCGTCCCACCAGGAGATCCCGTCGTCGCCGCCGCCCAAGCCGGTGAGCAGGTACAGCGTGGGCGCTCCCGCACCCGCCGCCTTGATCACCCGGTTCTGGATCACCCGGCCCATCGCGGGCGAGTACACATCGATCCGGGCGGCCGGCCCGCCGAGCGGCGCCTCCCCCGCCACGTACGACCCCGGATCGGCCTTCGCCTGGACACCGCCCAGCGAGGCCACGATCGCGCACACCACAGCAAGCCACACTCTCGATGTAGTCACTGATCCGGTATACCCCGTCGGGTCGGCGCACACACTCAGCCACACGCGTTTTGGCGAGTCCTTTCCCGGCGCAGGATCTGGGAGAGTGACCAGGCTCACCATCAGCCGGATCGGCGGGTGAGAAGCCCACTCGAGCAGCGCGTTTTCACCATGCCGTCGCGGTGCTCGCGGCGAAAACAAGGTGATTTGTGTCGGTGGTGAGCGGAATACTGGCCCGCGCCCGATGAGTTGGACACAGTCGACTCGGCCTCGGGCCACCGCTCGCCCTGCCGACCCCTGCTTCTGGAGGTACCCGATGCCAGCCGAACTATCCCCGCCGATGACGAAAGGCCGGACACCGACCGTCATCCGGGTGCTGGTGCTCGCGACCTTCGTCGTCATCCTCAACGAAACCATCATGATCAACGCGATCCCGCGGCTGATGAGCGATCTGCGCGTCACCGAGGTCGCCGCGCAGTGGGTTTCGACCGCGTTCATGCTGACGATGGCCGCGATCATCCCGACCACCGGCTGGTTCCTGCAGCGGGTCACGACCCGCCAGGCCTATGCGGTCGCGATGGGTGTCTTCATCGCGGGCACCGTGCTCTCGGCGCTCGCGCCGACGTTCGCGGTGCTGCTGATCGGCCGCATCATCCAGGCGGGTGGCACCGCGGTGATGATGCCGCTGCTAATGACCACCCTGATGACCGTCGTGGCGGAGCAGGATCGCGGCCGGGTGATGGGCAACGTCACGCTGGCCATCTCGGTCGCGCCCGCCATGGGCCCGGTCATCTCCGGCCTGATCCTGCAGATCAGTATCCCGGCGCTCGACTCGTGGCGGTTGCTGTTCGTGGTGATGCTGCCGATCGCCGGTGTGGTCACCTGGCTGGGTCTGCGGCAGCTCGAGAACGTCGGTGAACCGCGGCCCGGCGTGCTCGACATTCCCAGCGTGTTCCTGGCCGCCGTCGGCTTCGGCGGACTCGTGTTCGGTCTGAGCAAGTTCCACAGCGGCAGCTACACCACCCCGGCGCTGATCGTGGCCGGTGGCGTCGCCCTGATCGCCGCGTTCGCGCTGCGTCAGGTGCAGCTGCAGCGCAACGGCACCCCGCTGCTGGACCTGCGGGTCCTGCTGTCGGGCACCTACGCCAAGGCGCTGGTCCTGATGGCCATCGCGTTCCTGGCGATGATGGGTTCGATGATCCTGCTGCCGCTGTACCTGCAGAATCTGCGGCACCTGACCCCGCTGGAGACCGGTCTGCTGGTGATGCCGGGTGGTCTGGCGATGGGTCTGCTCGGCCCGACCGTCGGCCGCCTGTTCGACAAGTTCGGCGGCCGCGCGCTGGTGATCCCCGGTTCGATCGGCATCGCCGTGTCGCTGGCCGGCTTCACCCAGATCTCGATGACCATGCCGTACTGGCAGCTGCTGGGTCTGCACATCCTGCTGATGGTCTCGCTGGCCGCCGCGTTCACCCCGGTGTTCACCCTCGGCCTCGGCGCCCTGCCGATGCACCTGTACTCGCACGGCAGCTCGATGCTGGGCACCCTGCAGCAGGTGGCGGCCGCCTTCGGCACCGCCCTGGTCGTGACGGTCATGTCGGCCCGCAGCACCTCGCTCATCGCCGACGGCACCGACCCGACCACCGCCACCCTGGAGGGCATGCGCCTGGCCTTCCTGGTCTCGGCAGGCCTGGCCCTGATCGTCATCGCGATGGCGGTCCTGCTGCCGAACCGCTCCGACAACCCGCACGGTGCTCATGCTCCGGAACAGTCCGGCGAACCCGAGTCGCCGGAACTCGTCAAGAGCTGACAACCCCTGCGAAAACTGCCACCTCTGGTCGCGTCCCGATGCGGCCAGGGGTGGCAGTTTCCGTATGGTGACGCGATCAGGGCTGGCCGCTGACGACCGCCGTCACCGCATCCATGAACGACTGGCCACCCGTGATGGCGCCACCGGCGATCGCACCGACCACCAGGCCGACGGGCCCGGTGATGATGCTGAAGAAACCGAAGCCGAGCACGGTTCCGATCAGGGCGCCGAGCAGTCCGCCGACGACGACGCCGACCACGTTCTGATTGACCTCGGCGGCAAGGCGTCCCATCGAGTTGATGGGCTGCATCTCGCCGATGTTTTGCGCGGTCACTTTCGGGGTAAGGGTGAGTTTTCGGCCGTCGTCGCTGATTTCCTGCGCTACCGCCATGCGACTTTCGGAAACAATGTAAGTCAGCGGTATTTCAGTAATCACGACACCGTTATCCGACTTCAACGACACCTTGCCACCGTTGTCGGTCAGTTCGAATTTGCCGTGGTCCACGGTGGTCGTGACGACCTTGGAGAAATCGGAGACAACGGTGTGGTAGGCGACGCCATGATCGACGCCGGACGTCGAAACATCCTGATTGTCCTGCGGTTTCGCATTCACAGTCCCCGCAGCGATGCCAACGGCCGCGACGGCCAGGAGGGTCGCCGGGATCAACGGGCCGAACTTCATACTGACATTTCCTTCTCGGGTACCTCCGGTCGGCATGACCGAATGGCGAGCAGCTGTACAGCGTCCGAAGCTTGTGGCAGAGAATGGCAATCGGCCAGACCTGGCCGCGCATCGTTGCCGGATCGTGACCTAGTCGTTTGACCGAATCCGTTTGACCGAACTGGTGATTCGACGAGCGCGCGTCACATGGTGTAAGCATTTGCTTGATTCGAGGTGCAACAGTAAAGCTCTGGAGGACTGTCCGTGTCACGCCAACGTGTTCAAGCCGGTTTAGTCCTGACGGTCTTCATCGCTTCAGCCGCTCTGCTCGCAACCGTGGTGATGGTGGCCGCGATATCCCTGACCTCGGACGACATCGCGGGCAGCGGGCATCCGGCCGAGAACGTGACTGCGGCAGCCGCATCGGGTACGAACACGCCATCGGCGCCGGTCGAACCTCAGCTACCCGCCCCCGTCGCCACTCTCAGCTCGGCCGCCAAAACGCCGATCGCGATCCAGCTGGCCGTCGGTGACTGCGTGGTGGCCGACGGTGCGGGCGAGCAGGTCACGGTCGAGAAGACCACCTGCGGCAGTGCCCCTTCCAGCTACAAGATCTTCGACAAGGCGGCCGCGGGCGGCACCTGCCCGACCGACACCGATCAGACCTACAGCGAGCGTGTCGGCTCGGTCGAGCAGGGTGCGTTGTGCATGGACATCGACTGGGTGGTCGGCGGCTGCCTGGAGCTCGGCGAGAAGAAGCCGACGCACATCGACTGCGCCACCGGGGGCACCACCGAGGGCGTGAAGGTGCTGGAGGTCAAGCATGGCGTTGCCGATGCCAACCAATGCGAGTCGGGCAATCTCGGATTCGTCTACAACCAGCGCAAATTCGTCGTCTGCGTAGCGCGGCTCTGAGACCCTGGCGTGGGTGTCTCAGGACTCGCCGATCGTGAGCGCACCGGACGGGCACGCTTCCACGGCCTCCCGCACCGCCGCGTGAACGCCCCGCGGTGCCGGGTCGAGCAATCGCACCCGGCCGTCGTCATCGTCCTGGTCGAAGACCGCCGGCGCGAGCAGGGCGCACATGCCCGCGCCGATGCAGCGCTCCCGATCCACCGAGATTCGCATCGTCGTCATCACTAGCGGTCCGTCCAGGTGACCGGCAGTTCGTGGACTCCGTAGATGTTCATGTCGGTCTTGAGCTTCACTTCACCTGCGGGAACGGCGAGTTCGAGGGTCGGGAAGCGGCGGAGCAGTCCGGCGAAGCCGGCGCGCATCTCGATGCGGGCCAATTGCTGGCCGAGGCATTGGTGGACGCCGTGACCGAAGGACACGTGACCGCGGGCCGTGCGCTGCACGTCGAGGGCGTCGGGGTTGTCGAAGCGCAGGGGGTCACGGTTGGCGGCCAGCAGTGAGACGACGACGGTCGACCCCTTGCCGATCGTCTCCCCACACAGTTCGATGTCTTCGGTGGCGTAGCGATAGAAGATGTCGGCGACGGACAGGTAGCGCATGAGCTCCTCCACGGCGTTGGGAACCAGCTCCGGGTCGGCGCGCAGTTCGGCCGCCTGCTCGGGGTGCTCGAGCAGCGCGAAGGTGCCCAGCGCGAGCATGTTGGCGGTGGTCTCGTGGCCTGCCAGCAGCAGCAGGAAGGCGATGCCGACCAGCTCCTCGATGCCGAGGTCCTCGTCGCGGGCCAGATCGGAGAGGATGTCCTCGCCGGGTTCGGCGCGTTTGCGCATGACCAGTTCGGCCAGGTACGAGGTCATCGCACCGTAGGCGGCCATCTTCTGCTCCAGTTCCTGGTCCTTGACCAGGAACTGGGCCGAGTTGACCTGGAAGGTCGCCCGGTCCTCGTACGGGACGCCGAGCAGTTCGCAGATCACCAGCGAGGGCACCGGCAGCGCGAACTCCGTGACCAGGTCGACCGGCGGAGTCAGCCGCGCCATCTCGTCGAGCCGCCGCTCGGTGATCTCGATGATGTGCTCTTCGAGCTGCTTCATCCGCTTGACGGTGAAAGCGCCGGTCAGCTTGCGCCGCAGCCGGGTGTGATCCGGCGGGTCCATGGCGACGAACAGGCCCGGGATCTGCGGCGACGGCTCGGTCTGCACGGGCATGCCGGGAGTTTCGTACGCCACGTGGACGATCCCGAGATCCTGGCGGGAGCTGAACCGGGTGTCGGCCAGGAGCCGGCGGACCGCCTCGTAGCCGGTGACGACCCAGCCTTCGTGACCGTCGGGGAAGATCAGCGGACTGACGGGACGGGTCTCGCGGAGCCGGGTGATCTCGCTGGGCGGATCGAAGGGACCCGCGTCGCGATGCTGCGGAAGGCCGTGCGGGACGGGAAGTGTTTCACTCATCGGGTTTTCCTTGTCGAGTAGTAGCTCTGGTGCGCGGTAACTAGGCGGCGGCGGTGTGCCGAATGGTGATGTTGCCGAGGGCATTGCGCGCGAACACCTGCACGGTGTCGGCCCCGCTGTGCGCCGAGGCGACCGGTTCCATCAGGTTCTGCACGGTGCCGAGCGTGGTGTTGGTTTCCAGCCGGACCGCGCTGGCGGGGCTGATCCCGACCTCCAGCTCGCCCGAGGAGGTCTCCAGCCGGAGTTCACCGCGAGACGCCTCACCGATGCGGATGTTGCCCTTGGCGGTCTTCGCGGTCACCGACCCCTGCGGACGCTCCACAGTGATGTCGCCGAGCGAGACCGACAGGTCGCATCGGCCGAGTTCACCGGCGCCGAGCAGGTGACCCACTCCGGCGGTGCCCGTCAGCTGCGAGCCGGTCGGCACCTCGATGGTCACCTCGATCGACGGGTTGCCGCCGAACGGGGTGTGGGTGCGCCAGTTCTTCGATGCCGTCACGGTCAGGGTGCCGTCGCCGAACTCGACCTTGGTCTGCTCGGCGGCGCGCACGTCGGCCTTCTTGGCCGCATCGGCGGGCTTGACCTCGACGACGGTGTCGGTGCGGTCGGACGCGATGACGGTGACGCCGGCGGAGAGGACATCGACGGTGACGGCGATCGGCGCGGGGGTCTGGAACGTGTACATCAGGATCTCCTCGGTGGGTGCTGCTGCGTTGTTGATGCGACTACTGTCGCGAGCGCCGCTGACACCGACCTGACACCGACCTGACGCACCCACTGACACGAAGTCCGGCCTGCGCAAGCGCATATCCACCGCGGGTCGCGCCACCCGTCGACGCCCGGGGCACAATGGGCCGGGTGCAGATCGGGATGCTTGGACCGCTGGAGATCCGAACAGAGGACGGTGGATCGATAGAGGTACCGGGCGCTCGGTTGCGGGCGCTGTTGATCGCCCTGGCACTCGAACCAGGCCGCGCGGTCCCGAAATCGAAACTCGTCGACTGGATCTGGGACGAGCAGCCGCCCGCCGACGCGGCGAACGCCCTGCAAGCACTGGTCTCCCGCTTGCGCAGGGCACTGCCCGACGGCGCCATCGAGGTGCAGGCGGGCGGATACCGGCTGGCGGTGGAACCACGCGCGGTCGACGCCGTCCGGTTCGAACACCTTCTCGACCAGGCCCGCGGCGGCGACGACGCGCAGCAGGCGCGGCTGTTGCGCGAAGCCCTCGACCTGTGGCGCGGTGCGCTGTTGCAGGACATCGGCGACAGCACGGCCTTCGACGTGGTGATCACCCGGTTCGACGGTCTGCGCCTGGCCGCCATGGAGGATCGCTACGAAGCCGAGCTCCGGCTGGGCCGTGGCCCCGAGGTGGTCGCCGAGCTGACCGAACTGGTGACCCGGCATCCGGTGCGGGAACGGCTCGTGGCCGCGCTGATGCGGGCGCTGGGCGCCGCGGGCCGTGGCGCGGAGGCACTGATCGTGTACCAGCGCGCCCGGGAGGCACTCGCCGACGAACTGGGCGTCGACCCGTCACCGGAGCTGTCCGCCTTGCATGTCGCCCTGTTGCGCGGCGAGGTGGGAGCACGACCGGCGGAACGCACGACGAACCTGCGCGCCGAGTTGACCAGCTTCGTCGGCAAGCGCGCCGACATCGCCGCGGTCCGCGAACTCATTGCGGCACACCGGCTCACCACCGTGACCGGACCCGGCGGATCGGGCAAGACCCGGCTGGCCGTGGAAACCGCGCGCACCATGCTCGGCGATCTGCCGGACGGCGCCTGGCTGGTGGAACTGGCCGCCACCGACGGCAGTGGCGACCTGGCGCAATCGGCCTTCGCCGCGCTCGGACTCCGGGACGCGCTGCTCGGCGACGCCCCGAACGCCGACCCGATGGAGCGGCTGATCGCGGCGATCCGCGACCGCGAGACGCTGCTGATCCTGGACAACTGTGAGCATGTGATCGAGTCCGCGGCGGCCTTCGCCCACCGGATACTCGGCGAGTGCACGCGACTGCGGATCCTCGCGACGAGCAGGGAACCGCTCGGCATCACCGGCGAGGCGCTGTGGCAGGTCGAGCCGCTGACCTTGCCCGCCGACGACGCGGACGCCCGCGAGATCGAGACCTCCCCCGCCGTCGCGCTGCTACGGGACCGGGCGGGCGCGGTGCGCAAGGATCTCGCGACCGATGCGGGCACCCTGGCCACCATGGCGCGAGTCTGCCGGGCGCTCGACGGGATACCGCTGGCGATCGAACTGGCCGCGGCCAGATTGCGCACCATGTCTCTCGATCAGCTCGCGCACCGCCTCGACGATCGGTTCCGGCTGCTGACCGGCGGCAGCCGCACCGCGATCCCGCAGCACCGGACATTGCGGGCGGTGGTCGACTGGAGCTGGGAACTGCTCACCGACGCCGAGAAGATGGTCCTGTGCCGGCTCGCGGTGTTCTCCGGCGGCGCGAGTCTGGAAGCGGCCGAACAGGTCTGCGCGGGGCACGCCGCGGTCGAGCAGTGGGAGGTGCTCGAGCTGCTCACCGCCCTGACCGAGAAGTCCCTGCTGCTCGTCACCGAGGACGAGGTCCCGCGCTACCGCATGCTCGAGACGATCAAGCAGTACGCTGCCGACCGGCTCGCCGAGGCGGGAGACGCGGATTCGGCGCGCCGGGCGCATCTGGCGTACTTCACCGGCCTGGCCGCCACCGCGGAGCCGCACCTGCGCCGCGCCGAGCAATTGGAGTGGCTCGCCGTCCTCGACGCCGAGCACGACAACATCGCGACCGCGATGCGTGGCGCGCTCGCGTCCGATGACGCGGCCGGGGCGATGGGACTCGCGGCGGCAGCGGGCTGGTACTGGTGGCTGGGCGGGTACAAGGCCGAGGGATCCGAGCTGGTCATCGCGGCCGCCGAGGTGCCCGGTGAGGTCGACGACGAGACCAGGGCCACGGTGTACGGGCTGGTCGTGCATTTCGGAACCTCGGGACGCAATGACGAACACCAGGTGGCGGAATGGATCCACCGGGCGTACCGCGTCGGCCGGGACAGCCGGGGCAGCCATCCGTCGCTGCGTTTCACCGCCGCACTGGAACGCATGCTGGGCGGCCCGGACGAATATCTGCCCGCCTTCGAAGCGGTGCTCACCGACGACGACCCCTGGGCGCGGGCCCTGGCGCGGCTGCAATTGGGCAAGCTGCGCACCGTGCTCGGCCACGACGGGCCGGAGGCGGACGAGTATCTCGAACAGGCGCTCACCGAGTTCCGTGCCCTCGGCGAGCGCTGGGGGATATCGTTCGCGCTGACCGAACTGGCGAACCGCACCGCCCTGCGCGGCGAATTCGCCGCTGCGTGTGACCTGTACGAGCAGGCGATCGCGGTGGTCACCGAGGTCGGCGCGATCGAGGACGTGGTCGGGATGCGCGCACGGCAGGCTCAGCTGTACTGGCTGCTCGACGATGCCGAGGCGAGTGCCGCCGCCCTGGCCGAAGCGCAGCGCTGCGCGGACCGGACCGGCTGGCCGACCGCACTGGCCGAAATCGCCTTGGCGCGTGCTGAACTGGCCCGCTGGCGCGGTGACACCGAGCTGGCGCACCGCCAGATCGACCTCGCGCGCACGCTGCTCGGCCGCGATGCCGAACATCCGAATGTCAGTGCGATGGTGCACGTCCTGCTCGGCTACCTCGCCGAGGAACTCGATGAGGCTCGCGCACAACACACTTCAGCCTTCCAGGCGGCGTCCGCGGCAGGCCACGCTCCCCTGATGGCCCAGGTGCTCGTCGGCATAGCGGATCTGGCGCTCCGCGCGGAACAGTACGAACAGGCCGCGCGGCTGCTCGCGGCGAGTACCGCGACGCGCGGGCTGCCCGATCGTTCCCAGCCGGATGTGGCCAGAATCGAGCAGACAGCACGACATCGCCTCGGTGACGTGGGATTCACCGAGGCGATGCGGGAGGGTGCGCTGGCGAGCAGGCCGGACCTGGTCGCACTCACGCTCGCTTGCTGAACGTGGCACGCGACCACAGGTATCCGACGACGGCGAACCCGGCGCACCAGGCCAGCGCCGCGGCGGTGTAGCCGCCGGACGGGGTACCGGCGAGGAATCCGCGCAGGGATTCGATGATCGGCGTGAAAGGCTGGTACTGCGCGAACTGCCGGACGCCGGGCCCCATCTTCTCGGCGGGGACGATCGCGCTGCTCACGAAGGGCAGCATGATCAACGGCACCACCGACATTCCCGCCGCTTCCGGGGTCTTGGCGGCCATGCCGAGCGCGACGGTGAGCCAGGCGGCGGCGAAGGCCGTCGCCACCATGACGCCGATCGCGCCGAGCCAGTGCAGCGCGGTCGCCGGGGAACGGAATCCCAGCGCGAAACCGACACCGAGAACGGCGGTGATGGCCACCACATTGGTCAGGATGCTGGCCACGACGTGGCCGGTCAGCACCGCGCCCCGGGAGACATCCATGACCTTGAACCGGTTGATGACGCCCTTGGTCATGTCGGAGCTCACCGAGACCGCGGTGCCGGACAGGCCATAACTGATGGCCAGCATGAGCATGCCGGGCACCGCGTAGTCGATGTAGTTCTCGCCGACGTCGAACGCGTCGCCGAACACGTACACGAAGATCAGCATCATCACCACGGGCATCAGCGCCGCGTTGAAGATGGTGACCGGGGTACGGGCGATGTGGGTGAAGTTGCGGCGCAACATGACCGATGCGTCGAACAGGGCATCGGATACGGAAAGAGTGCTCATCGTGCTTCGGCCTCCGTGGTGGCGTGCCCGGTCAGGGCAAGAAAGACATCATCGAGATCAGGGGTGTGGATGGAGACCTGGTCGGCCTCGATCGAGTGGGCGGCGAGCCGATCCAGCAGGGCCCGCAGGGATTTCGAGCCGCCGTCGCCCGGGACGCTGAGAGCCAGTGCCTCGTCGTCGGTGGTGGAGCCGGGCAGGATCCGCGCCGCCGCCGCCAGTTCCGTGGCGTCGGTGAACCGCAGCTGGATGTGACTGCCGGGGACCCGGCGCTTGAGCTCATCGGCGGTGCCTTCGGCGACGATGCGGCCCTGGTCGAGGACCGCGATCCGGTCGGCCAGCTGATCGGCTTCCTCGAGGTACTGGGTGGTGAGGAAGATCGTCACGCCGTCAGCGGTCAACTCCCGCACGATCTCCCACATGGTTCGTCTGCTGCGGGGATCCAGGCCGGTGGTCGGCTCGTCCAGGAAGACGATCTCCGGCCTGGTGACCAGCGTCATCGCCAGATCCAGTTTCCGGCGCATACCGCCGGAGTAGGACGACGCCGGCTTGCGCGCCGACTCCACCAGGTCGAATCGGTCCAGCAGTTCGGTGACCACCCGCTTGCCCGCCGTGCCGCGCAGACGGTGCAGATCCGCCATCAGCCTCAGGTTCTCCTCGCCGGTCAGCAGATCGTCGACCGCCGCGAACTGGCCGGTGACCCCGATCGCCGCGCGCACCGCTTTGGTCTCGGTATCCAGGTCGTGGCCTGCCACGCGGGCCGTTCCGCCGTCGGCCTTCGACAACGTGGTCAGTACGTTCACCGTCGTCGTCTTGCCCGCACCGTTCGGACCGAGCAGCGCGAAGATCGTGCCCGCACCGACAGTGAGGTCTATGCCGTCGAGGATCGTCTTGTCCCCGTAAGACTTCCGCAGCCCGGAGGCCGCAATTGCTGTGCTGTTCATGGGGACTACCGTCGCCGGTGCGACTGATACCGGGCTGACACCGCCCTGACACCGCCGTGCCAGTGGTGTGTCAGGCCGACGTCAGCGCGGCCGCCGACAGTGTTTCGTGTGAACAGCACAGCATTCGCCGATCCGGCCTTCGGTCCCGCCCTCGACCCGATGCTGCGCGCGGAATGGCCGGATCGACTCGCCCGCGTGCGGCGGTTTCTGCGCGGCGATCACGCTGTCGCACAGCTGATCCGGTTCGCGCTGGTCGGCGGCGCCAGCAATATCGCCTATGTGCTGTTGTTCCTGGCTTGCGACGGGTTCGGCCCGCTGGCCGCCAATACGATCGGCTCGATCGTCAGCACGGTGATCGCGAACGAACTGCACCGGCAGCTCACCTTCCGCGCGGCCGGCCGGGTCGGCTGGTTCACCGCGCAGTGGGAGGGTGGCGGGCTGGCGCTGATCGGCCTGCTGGTCAGCACCGCGGCGCTGGCCGGCCTCGAGTCCCTGGCACCGGGCCTCGGCCGGCTCGCGCAGGCCGGCGCCGTGCTCGCCGTCATGGCGGCGGCGGGCGGTCTGCGCTTCCTGGCCCTGCGCGGCCTGGTGTTCTGAGCCTCAGTGCGTGGGTCGAGTAGTGGCCCGAGGGTCATGCCAGAGGCCCAGATCGAAGTAGAGCGTGGTCATGGAGTCCCACATGATCGACCACGGCTGCTTCGGCCCTGTGCATCGCCAGACGGCGACCATGCGGTCGATGCCGGGGATCCCCATGGGATCATCGAGGTGCACCACGCGCTCCACCTCGGCGAAGCGGGATCGCAATTCGGGCTCGGCAGTATCCAATCCGACATAGATCACCGAGGTCGCCGAGTCGGGTGGCGGGCCGAAGAAGCCGAAGCCCCGGCTCGGACTGTAGGTGGCAGGCAGGTCGTACTGCCCGCCGAACTGCTCGACAGCGCCCGCCTGCCAGTAACCCTGGGCCATGATGACAGCGTTCGCCTTTTCCGCCGGCGGCAGAGTGTTGTACCCGGTATCGATGGCGGACACCATGTCCGACCAATTGGTGGTTCCCCAAAACGCCGACCGGATGCCGAGGTCGATGGCGTTCTCGGCCGGGGTACGCCAACTGGGCGGCAGGGGCGTGACGGTAATCATGGCGATGAACGTCAGCACCGAGAGCCCGGCGATCGGAATCAACGCCAGGTTCATCCACCGTTTCCGATCGTACTGCCACAGGCCGACGGCGCCGATGGCGAACATGGCGGGAAAAAAGCCCGTCGGATAATAGGGCCGACCGTGCGTGATGATGACAAATGTGGTCATGATCACCAGCGCGACCGCGATAAAGCGATACGGACGCAGTGACTGTTGTTTGAACACAGCCCAGAATCCGACGGCGATCAGCAATGCGCCCAGGAAACCGGCCAAGCCGAGCCACTGCGGAATGAACCCCGGCGGACCGTAGCCCGTGGCATCCTGCTCCGCGCCGATGATCGGGCCCATGGCCAGCTGTGGCCAGTTGTTGTGCGACTGCCAGTAGAGAATCGGGATCACGGACGAGGCGAGGATGCCGGTCGATACCCACAGCGCGGGGCGACGCAGGATTTCCCGGGGACCGCACAGGATGACGGCCAGGCCGAGGCACGCCCAGACGATCGGGATCATCCATTTCACCTGCATGTCCACGGCGGCTACCAGTCCCGCTACGACGAGCAGCCAGTCCTGGCGGGTACGAACCCAGCGGATGAACAGCCAGGTGATCACGGCCGTGAGGGTGGCGTCGAAGGAGAACGTGCTCAACACGACCTGGGTGGCCACGAGATAGGACGTCGCATAGGTGCCCGCGGCGAGCAGCTGGACACGGTGGCTGCCCCTGAGCTCGTAGGCGATCAACGCCGCCACCACGATCGCACCGACGCCCATCACGACCGCGGGGAACCGCAGTGCCGTCACCGATCCCGGTGCGAGCTGGTCCGCGATCCAGGCGAACAGGGGCACCACTACACCCTGATCCGCGTAGGTGTAGTCGAGCCGTCGTCCGGCGGAAAGGAAATAGAGCTCGTCACCGAAGAATTCGTACCTTCCCGCCGTCACGGTCAGCGCTATCGCGGCGATCGAAGCGATCAGCGCGACGCCGCGAAAAGCGAACGACGGGTCGGTTTCCGGAATGTTTTCGGGCGCGGCGCGAACCGCGACGACCGCTGTCATGAACTGCCCCTGACGCTTTCCGACAGACACGTTCGACGCCCCACCCCGCGGTGGCGTCACGCTCTGTTCGCTGGTGAACCGATTCCTCCCCGGCAGCGAACTTGATGAGCGCGAGCGCCCGAGATCCTGCTCGGATTCAGTTTTACAAACGTTAGTGGCTGCCGACAGGGTCCGCAAATACACCGCACACCAATAGCGGTTCGCTGTGATTAGACCGGGCTCGGCCGGGTAAACAAGTGATATCGGCGATACATTGCGCGCGGCATCTATAATTGCCCCGAATTGATAAAGTCAGCGCGTGAATTGCAAAACGAGCCTTTCATTTGAAAGATCTTGACATTGACCGTACGTCAAGGTTGCAGGGTTGTCGCATGACGAACAACAGCACTCCCCAGGCTCGGCCTGCTGCGCCGATCGGCGGGTTCCAGGAAGTCGGCGGCCACCGCATCTTCGTGTACCGCTCGGGCAGCGGCGGGCCTGCCGTGGTGTTCCTGCCGGGCGCGAGCGCGGTCGGTCTGGACTACTTCGGTGTCCAGCAGCAGGTTTCACAGTTCACCACCGCCGTGGTGTACGACCGCGGCGGCACCGGCTACAGCGACGCCCTCCCGCTGCCGCGCACCGCCGCCGCGGTCGCCACCGAACTGCGCGAACTGCTGCGCGCCCAGCACATCCCCGGCCCCTATGTTCTCGCGCCGCACTCGCTCGGCGGCTTCTACGCACACCGGTTCGCGCAGCTGTACCCGCACGACGTGGCCGGACTGGTCTGGATCGACGGCCTGCACCGCGACTGGGACGACTTCATGCCGCCCGCGATGCGGCTGGCCGCGGCCGAGCGGATGGGCACCGATCCGGAGCAGCTCGCACAGCTGCGCCCTGCCCTGCGCGCGATGCACACCGAGTTGCTCGCGGCCTACCCGGAGCACATCCGGCGATCGCTGGTCGAGGCCAAGGAGAGCGACGAATGGACCCGCGTCGGCATCGCCGAGCGCAGCAATCTGACCGCACCGGCCGCCGAACTGCACGCCGGACCGGGCCTTCCTGATGTCCCCGTGATCGCGCTCAGCGCGATGGGCCCCGATCCCACCCAGTCACCGGAGACACTGCGCCAGTTGCACGACGGCCGGCGGCGAATGGACGCGGCCCTGATGCGCGGGTTCACGCACGGGGAGCACCGCGTCCTCGCCGACACCGTGCACCACCGGCTCTGCTTCGACCGTCCCGATGCCGTGGTCCAGGCGATTCGCGATGTCGTCGACCGAGCCGCGCGCGCCTAGACTCGACGCGATCATGTTCGGCGTAGACCCGAGGAGGACGGTGCTCACGATCGGCCGGCTCGCGGCGACCGCGGGCGTGACCGTGCGTACCGTCCGCCACTACCACCACGTCGGCCTGCTCCCCGAGCCCGAACGCGACGCCTCCGGCTACCGCCGCTACCGCGCGCAAGCCGCAGTCGATCTCATCCGGATCCGAACCCTCGCCGACGCCGGTGTCCCCCTGGCCCGAATCGACGCGCTGCTGCACGCCCAACCCACCGAATTCGCCGCGGCCATCACCGATATCGACGCCGAACTCCAGCGCAAGATCGACCAGCTCACCGAATACCGCGGCCGGATCGCAGCCTTGGCCGGCGGCGAAAGTCTCGTCCTGCCACCCGATGTCGTCGCGATCCTGAACCGCATGCGCGGTCTCGGGATCGGCGAACAACGGGTACTGCTCGAACGCGACTCCTGGATCCTGCTGCAAGCACTGGACCCGGACGCCGTACCCCAGCGCATCCGCGAGAAGAACGCCGAGTTCGACGACCCCGAGACCACTCGCCTCTACGTAGCCGTCGACCACTCCGTCGGCTGGGACCCCCACGATCCACGCCTGGACCAGCTCATCGACGATCTGGACGCCTGGGAAATCGCCCACGAACGAGACACCGGCAGGAAGACGACCCGCGCACTGATCTCGTCCCGAATCTCCGAAGCCTCCCCGTCCTGGCAACGCATCGTCGACGCCCTCACCCACCGAGCCGAACAACGCGGGCACGACAAGCGCTGACGCCGCTCACTGAATAGTCACCTGGATGCCGGCAACGCGTTCGAGCGCCTGGAGATCCTTCTCGATGACGTCGAACAGCAAATAGACGAGCACGAAGCCGATGATGCCGCCGACACCCAGTATGCGGACCGCCCAGACAACAGATTCGATCTCTGTCCCTGGCAGGAAGGTGATACCGGTGACGCCGATCAGCGGTATCGCGGCTGCCACGGTGAGGTAGAAACCGGTGCGCCCGGCGAGCTTACGGAGGTGGTCGACATCGGCGGTGTCGGATCGCCCGCGCACCAGGAAAATGGGATACAGGCGCCGCACCACGTACCAGGTGATCGCGAAGTACGGATACGCCACCGCGATGGCGCCGCACACGACGACCGACAGCAGGAAATGCGCGTACGTGCCGCGCGGAACGTCCCCGGCGATCAGATTCAGCAGCACCGGGAAGACCAGGCCGCCGAGAACCCAGAACCCGAAGGCGATCCCCGCCACCCGGTTGCCGAGCCGTAGCGCGTCGATACGCGCACGGGTGAAAGTCGCATCGAGAAAGTTCCATCCGAGGCGCAGGCCTATGAGTACCAGGATGAGGCGGCGCGAAACGTACAGCATCAGTATCGCGGCGACCGCAATGGCGAGCGGATACAGCACCCCCGCGACATAGTTGAAGGACTGCTGAGCCTCGGTCGTGAGTTTGCTGACGATCAAAGTCTTGTTGTAGTAGTAGTTGTACCCGGCGGCCACCACGTTCGGTACTGCGATCGCCAGCGCGAGAATCGGTATCGGCCACAGCGGCCCGCTCGGCCGGTGGCTGCGCGGCGGCGCATCCACCAGATCGCGTGCCCGAGGGTCGAGGCACAGCTCGAATTGCTGGGCCAGCTCCGCACCGTGCGCCCATCGATCCTCCCGCCGCGGCGACAGGCAGGTCAGCAGCACTCGGCGTAGCGAGGCCGGGCAGTCGGCGGGGAGGTCGTCCAGGAATTCCTGCGCGATCGGGCGGCGCCGCAGCTCGATCAGCTGTTCGACGTACGCTTGGGAATCCTTCGACTCGATCCGGGGAAACGGTCGTCGCCCGGTCAGCAACTCCCACAGCACGACGCCGAGGGCGTAGATGTCGCTGCGCGTGTCGAGGTCGTCGACCGTGCCGGGCAGCGCCGGGTGGCTCGCTTCGAGGTGCTCGGGCGACATGTAGGCGAGGGACCCGCCGAAGTACGCCACCGGACTGCTGCCAGCGAGGTGGTCGCTGAAGCTGATGTTGAAATCGGCCAGCTTCGGCAGACCGTCAGCGGAGAGCAGGACGTTCGCCGGCTTGACGTCGCGGTGCAGCACACCCCGCCGCTCGGCGTAGTCCAGCGCCTCGGCGAGCCGACGTCCGAGCCAGGCCACCGTCTCCGGCCACGACAGAGCGGCGATCTCGTCACGCACTCCGCCGCTCGAGGTACGCATCTCGCCCTTCTCCGCCAACGCCTCGTCGATGGCGTCCAGCAGTAGCCGTCCACCGCGTTGCTCCGGCGCGGTCTCGCGGACCCGTTGCAGCACCGATGCCAGCGTTCCACCAGGCAGGTACTGCATGTACATGAGTTTCAGCGCGCGGTCGGGCAGCACCCGCTGGTCGTAGACCCGAACGATGTATTCGTGTTCCAACTGGGCGAGGGTCTGGGGTTCGGTGCCGTGGTCGGCGGAGATCTTCACCGCCACCAGCCGCTGCATCGAGCGTTGCCGCGCCAGAAACACCCTGGCGAACGCGCCGCGGCCGAGCTCGAGCAGCAGGTCGAAGTCGTCGATCCGGTCCCCGGGCTCGAGCTCCTCGCCGGCGACCGGCACGCTCGGCCGCTCCGTGAGCGTGCTTTCGTACCGCTCGCCCGGCCGGAGGATCTCCTCGAGCTGCTCGGCGTACTCGGGGTATTCCCGCACGTACTCGTCGACGTCGACCTGGACGCCGGCGTGACGCAGAAGGTGGAACTCCTCGTAGAGCAATTGCCGGGGCATCGGACCGGATCGCAGCTCCGGAAACCGTGCCAGGTAATCGGCGAGCCGCTTCGGACGGTCGTAGCGCAGCCAGCGGTACTTCAGGTCGACCTTGATCAGCCGGATCAGCGAGGCCCGGCGGGCTGTGTCGCCCGCCAGCGCAAACTTCGCCGGATCGGGTGGCGTTTCAGCCGATTCCCATGCTGCCGTGAACGCCTCGACCACGTCCACGAGCCGCGACTCATCGCTCGCTGCCCGATCGGCCAACGGATCGAAGGCAGCGGTTGCATCGCCCGCCGGTCGATCGCCCATCGCAGGTCACTCCGAGGTGGAACTCCGCGGCATGATCAATTTTATCGCACTCCCCTCGAAAACCGGTCCCACTGCCCGCTCCATCGAGGACGTTGACAGGCACCGAGCGCGCTGATACCCATTAGCTATGACTGTGCCGGATGATTTCGAGTTCGAAGCTGTCTATCGAGGCACGGGTGGCCCGTTCGGGCCGGGCGTCAAACCGCCGTGGAGTATCGGGGAACCCCAGCCTGAACTCGCCGCGCTGATCGAGCAGGGCAAATTCCATGGCGATGTCCTCGATGTCGGATGCGGGGAGGCAGCGATCTCGCTGTACCTGGCCGAGCGGGGCTACACCACCGTGGGATTGGATCTGTCGCCGACCGCGATCGAGCTGGCCCGCACCGAGGCCACCCGCCGCGGCCTGGCCGGCGCCTCCTTCGAGGTCGCCGATGTCACCTCCTTCACCGGCTACGACGGCCGCTTCGGCACCATCGTCGACAGCACGCTGTTCCATTCGATACCGGTCGAGTCGCGGGCGGGCTACCAGCAGTCGATCGTGCGCGCCGCCGCACCGGGCGCGTCGTATTTCGCGCTGGTGTTCGACCGGGCGGCCTTGCCCGAAGCACCCGTTCCTGGGCCGTCGCCGGTCACCGCCGACGAGCTTCGCGAGGCAGTGGAGAAGTACTGGGTGATCGACGAGATCAAGCCGGCGCGAATCCATGGCAACATGCCGGTCGGCGGCTTCGGGCCGACCGCCGACGGCCCGGGGTTCCGGTTCGAGGGCATGCGCGACGAACCCAGTGGCCGCAAATCGGTTCCCGCCTGGCTGCTGAGCGCCCACCTGGGCTGATCCCCATTCATTCGGCAGACACGCGTGGGACCGGTCTGCGCATCAGGCGGATCGCCAACAGGGCAACCCAGATGCCGCCGGCGATGATCCCCATTCGTTCGATGAGCCCTGCCGGTCCCCCGTCCACCAATTTGGCGGTGAGGACGAAGGCGACATAAGAGATGGCGACCAGCAGGCCGGTGGCCACCGAATACCGGGACCAGCCGCGACTTTCGAGCGCCTCCTCGCGCCGTGCCAACACGAAGCAAGCCACAGTCAGCGAAGTGAACTGAACCAGACCCAAGAGACTATGAATGGCTCCGTGAATGGTCAGCGCTTCCGACGCTCCCGCTGGGTAACCCAGCGACGGGTCGGGAAGGATAGGCCCGATGGCGACGAAGGTGAAGCCATAGATACCGAGCAGGATCGGCCCCCAGGTGGAACCACGTCCGGTGCGCAGCAGCAGCCTCATCCCGATGGCAAAAGCGAGCAGGAGCGCTCCGGTCACGATGTAGTTGGTTATCTGCATCCACCCACCAGGCCCCAGCTCGAGGTTGCTGTCGGGGACTACCCAGGCGTTGTAGTCAGGGCGGACAGCCCCGAGGACGAGAATGACAACAATGTTGAGCAGCGGAGCAATGACACCGCAAGCCAGCAGCAATCTCATCGCCGCCGACCGCTCTCCAGTACTTTGTGCTGAGGCTTCCATGAACACCACTATCGACCGGTCGGTCACCCCGGGGATTGGAAAAATGTTCCCCAGGCCCGGTACCGATCCAGGGCGATGACAGGCAGATTGTCCGCGTGCAGCGCCCCCGGTGTGCGGTCCGCGAAGATCGCCACATCCCGGCACAGATGAGCCTGATCGGTGTACCCACACACCGCGGCGACGTCGGCGGCGGGCCTGCCCGCCAGCAAACCGCCTACCGCGCACCGGAATCGGACCAGCATCGCCGCCCGCTTGGGTGTCAGACCGATCTGGGATTCGAACCTCGCCCACAGCCGTTTACGGCTCCAACCGAGGGATTCGGCGAGCTCGCCGACCTTCACCTGGCCACCGGAGGCGAGTATGCGATGCCAGGCGGCGATCACCTCGGGATCCGGCGTTCGCATTGGCCTGTCGCACTGTGCCAGAAACGATTTCGTCAGCGCGAACCGTTCCGCCCAGGTCCCGGCGTCCGCGAGTTGCTCCCGCAGTCGCCGAACCTCGGATCCCCACAGCTCCTCCACCGGGACAACGCCACGACCCAGATCGGTTGCGGCAATACCCAACAGGGAGTGCGCCCGGATCGGCGACAAGCGAACCTCCACGCACGCGGCGTGCCTGCTACGAATGCGCATGGCCGCCATGGGAAGTCCCACGACGAAACCGCCCGATGCCTGCCGCCCACCAGCGTCGTCGACAATCAGCTCGCGACCCCCGAACTCGATCACCACGGCGACCGCCGTCGTCGCGGCAACCCGCAAGTCCAACCCAGCGCCACCCACATCGCGATATCCGATGATCGCGGCACCCGACGGCGCGGCAGCGGACGGACCCGCGAAATCCCATCCCACATCGGGCCCGCAGCCAGCATCCGCAACTCCCACCTCGTCCAGGCTAACGAGCCCGCACGGCAGGCGAGCTGGGGAGGGGGTCCGCCGGATGGGGCTGTGGGGGTTCCGCCCCCACAAACACGAGGAAACGAGAACGGCCCATGCTCTCCATGAGCATGAGCCGTCTACGGGTGAAGTGGAGCTAAGGGGAATCGAACCCCTGACCTTCTCGATGCGAACGAGACGCGCTACCAACTGCGCTATAGCCCCGTGCGGCTCTGGTGAACCGCGCTGTGACACTGTATCAGGCGTTGCGCCCGGATACCGAATCGGTACTCTGACCTGCTGTTCTGCGTGGTTCGACCAGTTATTCGCCGACTGCGCGGCCTAGGTCCTCGACCCGGGTGCGTAGGGCACGTGCGGTGGCCGGATCGAAGGTTTCCAGGTGCTCGAACATCGGATCCTCGTCGTCGGTGTCGAGCAGGGTGGAGCGGCGGCGCAGGGCGCGGGCGGTGTCGCGGTCCATCGTGCGCCGGGTCGTCGCGGCCTCGGGAGTGGCGGTGGCCTCGCGGCGCTTGCCGCGGGTGAGGCGGGCCGCGCGCCTGCGGCGGATCTCCTCCTCCACGTGGACCTGCTTGCGCAGGTAGGCCAGGTAGCCCACCAGCACGGCCGTGGACAGGCCGCACGCCGACCAGAACATCGCGTTCAGCAGCAGGCCGAACGCGGCGAACAGGATGGTGGCGATGATGAGGCCCATGACCGCGCGCTGCCGGAAGCTGTAGCGGGCGGCGCGGGCGACGGCGTCGGCCTCGGGGTCGTAGCCGCCGCGGCCGCGCCTGCTCGGCACGAAGTCCTCGTCGAAGTCGTCCTCGGTGACGTCCTCGGCGACGTCGTCGAGGCGGGCGGGCGGCGCGGGCGGAATGCGCGCGGCGCCCGACGATTCGGCCTCGTCGTCGTCCTCCGCGATGTCCGGGTCCGGCTCCGCCGCAGCGTCATCGAGTTCGGCATCCGCGGAATCGGCTGTCTCGATGCGCTCTTCGGGCTCGTCGTCGGCCGCGTCGTCGCCGAGGTCGACCTCGGTCTCGGACGCAGCTTCGAGTTCCGGTGTGGGGGTGAGCTTCTCGTCGTCAGCTTCGGTGACGGGCTCGTCGGCCGATGTCGTCATCCGATCCTCCGAATCAGTACGGTGGGGGCGCTTGCTCAGCACACGGGGGCGGTAGTCGGGGTCACTCTCGTGACCGCCTGCCGCCCCGATGCGGATCCGCCGTTCGGCCCCGCCACGGTGCAGCACGCGCGTGGCGAGCGCGGCATCGGTGGTGCGGCGGATCCGGGGATGCCGGTCCGCCAGGATCGGGAACAGGACGAAGACCCAGAGCACGACGAGTCCGATCCATAGGATCGAATTCGGCATCGCGGTCATCACCTCCCGTCCCCGCCTGCGTGTTGTCCATCCGTGGACGCACTACCGACGTCCGTAGGTTAATTCGGGCGCGCCTGCCCGCGGGGCAGGCGCGCCGTGCACACCTGCCACATGAGTAACAGAAATTTCACGGCAGCGCCGCTCGACCCTCCCTGACCAGGCGGTCCACCACCGTGCCCATGACTTCCTCGACCGTCAAGCCCACCAGCAGGTGATCGCGCCATTCGCCGTCCACATCGAGGTAGCGGCGCAGCATGCCCTCCTCGCGGAAGCCGACATTGCGCAAGACCGCCTGGCTGGCCAGGTTCTCCGGCCGCACCGTCGCCTCGACGCGGTGCAGGCCGACCGGCCCGAAGCAGTGATCCAGCCCCAGCGCCAGCGCGGCCGTCGCCACGCCCTGACCGCCGAGGTCCTTGGCCACCCAGTAGCCGATCCAGGCCGAGCGCAGCGCGCCGCGCACGATATTGCCGATGGTCAGCTGCCCGCTGAACTGCCCGTCGACCTCGATCACCAGCGGGATCATCGCGCCCCGCCGCGCCTCGGCCTTCAGGCTCGTCCACAGCGACGGCCAGTTCGACGCGTGATTGCGCGCCTCCCAGCTGCCGCGCCCGGTCGGTTCCCAGCGCTCCAGATGGTCGCGGTCACGCAGCCGGATGCGGCTCCACGCGGCGGCATCGCGAAAGCGCACCGGCCGCAGGGTCACCTGTCCGCCCGCCACGACCACCGGACCGAGCCGCGCGGGCCAGCCGGGATGCTGGCCTGCCCGGAATACGTTCATCGACTCCACGTTCAGCCGCGCTGCGCCAAGAACGCGACCCGCACCTCGTCACCGGTCCGGAAATCGGTGTCGTCGGGTTCGACGACGATCAGGCTGTTCGCCTCGGCCAGCGTCACCAGCAGATGCGAGGACCCGCCGTTGCCGTTGCCGAGCGGCTGCACCAGGTAGTCGCCGGTCGCCTCGTCACGCAGCAGCTGCGCGCGCAGGTAACCCTTGCGGCCCGGCATCGAGGAGACCGGAGTGATGGTGCGGGCGTTGACGATTCGGCGCATCGGCTGCCTGCGGCCCAGCGCGATCCGGATCAGCGGACGGACCATCACCTCGAAGACCACCAGGGCGCTCACCGGATTCGACGGCAGCAGGAACGTCGGCACCTCGTCGCGGCCGAGCCGGCCGAAACCCTGCACCGAGCCCGGATGCATGGCCACCCGGTCGACCTCGAGCTCACCGAGTCCGTCCAGCGCCTCGCGCACCTGCTCCGAGGCCCAGCCGCCGACGGCGCCGGCGATCACGACGACCTCCGAGCGCACCAACTGCCCCTCGACCACATCACGCAGCCTGCGCGGATCGGCGCTGACGATGCCGACCCGGTTCACATCGGCACCGGCGTCGCGCGCGGCCGCGGCCAGCGCGTAGGAGTTCACGTCGTAGACCTGACCGGGTCCGGGCGTGCGATCGATATCGATCAGCTCGCCACCGATGGAGATCACCGACAGCCGCGGCCGCGGATGCACCAGCACCTTGTCCTGGCCGACCGCCGCCAGCAGGCCCACCTGGGCCGCGCCGATGATGGTGCCCGCGCGAACCGCCACGTCACCGGGCTGCACGTCGTCACCGATCCGGCGGACGTAATCGCCCGAGCGGACCGGCTCGAAAACCTTGATCCTGGCGCGGCCGCCGTCGGTGAATTCTACCGGAAGCACCGCGTCGGCCAGCGTCGGCAGCGGCGCGCCGGTGTCGACCCGCACGGTCTGGCGCGGCTGCAACCGGATCGGCTGACGCGAACCGGCCACCACCTCACCGACCACCGGCAGGGTGAGGTCGATCAGCTCGCCCTCCTCGTCGCGCACATCGGTGCCCGCGGCGGTGACATCGACGCTGCGCACCGCGTAACCGTCGATGGCGGCCTGATCGAAGCCGGGCAGCGGGCGTTCGGTGACGACGTCTTCCGCGCACAGCAAACCCTGGGCCTCGGATATCGCGACCCGGACCGGCCTGGGTGCGACCGCGGCCGCGGTGACCTTGATCAGCTGATCCTCAACCGAGCGCATCGAGCTCCTGTGTCTATCGGCGACTGCCTGCCTGTGTGCTACCGCTTGCCGCGCTTACGCGTTCGGAGACTGGGGGTCCCACTCCGGGCTCAGCCGGAACTTCAGCCACTCGCGCAGTTGCGGACCATATTCCTCCCGCTCGAGGGCGAAATCGACAGCAGCTCGAAGATAGCCGCCCGGGTTACCCAAATCGTGGCGCGACCCACGGTGGACGACCACATGGACCGGGTGTCCTTCCGCGATCAGCAGGGCGATGGCATCGGTGATCTGCAGTTCCCCGCCGGCGCCCGGCTCGATCCGGCGCAGTGCGTCGAAGATCACGCGGTCGAGCAGGTAGCGGCCCGCGGCGGCCAGGGTCGACGGCGCATCGGCCAGCTCGGGCTTCTCGACCATGCCCTTGACCCGCAGCACGTCGGCCTCGGCGCCCTCGGTCAGATCCTCCACGTCGAACACGCCGTAGGCGCTGACCTGCGACTTCGGTACATCGATGGCGCACAGCACCGAGCCGCCGCGCTCCCGGCGCACCCGGCTCATCGTCTCCAGCACGCCGCACGGCAGGACCAGATCGTCGGGCAGCAGCACCGCGATGGCGTCCTCGTCGTCGTCGAGCACCGATTCGGCCTGGGCGACCGCGTGCCCGAGGCCGAGCGGCTCCTCCTGGACGACCGAGGTCACATCGAGCAGGCCGGGGGCCTTGCGGACCTTCTCCAGCAGCGCGAACTTGCCGCGCTCGGCCAGCGTGCTCTCCAGCACCAGGTCCTCGACGAAGTGGGCGACCACGCCGTCCTTGCCCGGCGAGGTGACGATCACCAGCCGGTCGGCACCGGAATCGGCGGCCTCGGCGGCGACCAGCTCGATGCCGGGAGTGTCGACGACCGGCAGCAATTCCTTGGGCACCGTCTTGGTGGCAGGCAGAAACCGCGTCCCGAGTCCGGCCGCGGGTACCACCGCAGTGCGGAAACCGGAAGTCTTGTCTGTCATGCGTATACCCTATCCATTCAGCGTGCCGTCCGATCGCCCGTCGCGACGATCCGGCGTCGGCAAGAGCTTAGGGTGGTCGCTGTGGAGATGCCCGGTGAGCGCACCAAATATGCGTGGCGCAGCCAGATACTGGCCGAGCGCGCCCTGGTCGGGGCAGCCGAGCACGCACGCGAAGCGGCCGAGCTCGCGAGCGCGATCGGGCCGCTGGCCGGGGCCGACGAGGTCGTCTGCGCCTATGTCCCGATGCGTGGCGAACCCGGCGATCTGCGCATGCTCGACGCGCTGCGTGTGCGCAACGCCACGGTGTTGCTGCCGGTGACCGGGGAGCCGGGACCGCTGAGCTGGGCGCGCTACGAAGGCCCCGATTCCCTGCGCAAGGCCCGCTTCGGGCTGCTGGAACCGACGACCACAACCCTGCCGCCGCACACGGTGGCCACCGCGTCGACGGTCCTGGTTCCCGCGCTCGCGGTGGATCTGCGCGGGGTACGGCTCGGGCGCGGGGCCGGCTACTACGACCGGACCTTGGGCGCCGTCGGAGACGGGACCAGGCTCATCGCCGTCGTGCGGGATAATGAACTCGTCGACCGCCTGCCGGAAGAACCACACGACCGGCGGATGGGCTGGGCGCTGACGCCCGGCCACGGTCTGCGTGAACTGGGCCGAGAGCTGCCCGTTTCGCCGGAATGAAACGGCGATTCGCAACGTTGGCAGTGTCGGCGGTAGAGTGCTAGATCGACGAGACTTGCGGAGGATCCTGTGCCAACTTATTCATACGCGTGCACCCAGTGTGACAACCGCTTCGACATCGTTCAGTCCTTCTCCGACGACACACTGACGGAATGCCCGCAGTGTGCGGGGAAGCTGCGGAAGCTGTTCAACTCGGTCGGCATCGTATTCAAGGGCAGCGGTTTCTATCGCACCGACAGCCGTGGTGGCGCGTCCACCGCGAGCGAGCCCGCCAAGTCGTCCTCGGACGGCAGCAGCGGCACCAGCACCCCCGCGTCGAGCACGAGCTCGGCGCCCGCCGCCGCCAGCTGATCTCCCCGGAGTTATCCACAGCCCCGTAGTTGTCCACAACCTGGACTTTCGGGGGCTGTTCCCCGCTGCCCCGCTCCTAGGCTCGGAGCATGACTCGCAGTCTTGCCGATCTGGGACGTGGCAGCTCCTGGCGTTTCGCCCTCGGTAACCGCCCGGCGTGGGCCGATGCCCTGCTCGCGCGCCGCCTCGCCGCCGCCGTCCTGGCCCTGCTCGCGCTGGCCATGTTCGTCCGCGGCGATCCCGGTGATTCCCGGCGCGCCGTCGTGGTCGCGGCCCGCGATCTGGCGCCTGGCAGGCTGCTCACCGCCGACGATCTGCGCGTCGACCATCACGAATCCCGTTCGCTGCCTTCGGGTTCCGCCACCGAGTCCGCTCCCCTGCTCGGCGCGACGCTCACCGGTGCGATGCGCGCCGGGGAAACCTTCACCGATCTGCGCGTGGTCGGTCCGCGCCTGGCCGCCGCCGCGGCGGGCAGCGCCGACGCGCGGATCGTGCCCATCCGGCTGGCCGATTCGGCGGTGGCCGATGTGTTGCGCGCGGGCGATCGGGTGGACGTCGTCGGCGTCGAGGACGCGGGCGGCCCCGGCGCGACGAAGCCGGCACGCACCCTCGCCACCGATGCCGCCGTGGTGCTCGTCACCGCGACGGGCGAGCGGCGCTCGGGTGCGGAACGGGTGGTCCTGGTCGCGCTGGACGCCGAATACGCCACCGCGGTGGCCGGTGCCTCGCTGCGCACCGCGCTCACTGTCGTCTTCCATTGACGCCCCTGGCACGGGTCGTCGGTGCCACCCGGCCAGAGTTCGCGAGATAATTGCCAGAGCTCTGGTTAGCATCACACACACAGCACGACCGTTTCGCAGCATTCGAACATGGAGCACAGCGCCTCCGGCCGGCTCCTAGACGAAGGGGATATCGGCATGCTCAAAGGCTTCAAAGACTTCCTGCTCCGCGGCAATGTGATCGACCTGGCGGTCGCCGTCGTCTTGGGTACCGCGTTCGTCGCCATCGTCACCGCGTTCACCGACGGGATCGTCAACCCGGTGCTCGCGGTATTCGGCGGGAGCAACGAGATGGGGCTCGGCGTCCAGCTCGTCGCCGGCAAACCGGCCACCTTCATCGCGATCGGGCCCATCATCACCGCGGCCGTCAACTTCCTGTTGATCGCCGCAATTTTGTACTTCGTCCTCATCCTGCCGGCGACCATGGCGAGGAAGCGGTTCTCGAAGGAAGACGAGCAGCTCTCCGACAACGAACTGCTCATCGAGATCCGGGATCTGCTGGCTCAGGCTCAACAGGGGACCACGTCGAGCGGCAAGCACGGCATGCTGACAGAACCGGCCGGAAGCGACGGCGAGCACAAGCACTGAGCTCCGCACACAGCGAGATCGGGGGCAGGTTCGGTAGAACCCACCCCGATCTCGGTGGGCTGGAGGCTGTTTCGGCGCCGAACCCGTCAGCCGATGCTGAACGGTTGTCCGTACAGAGTGGTCTTCGAGTAGTAGTCACCGATGATCTCGACCACCGAGTACGAGCGGGCCTGGGCGTAGCCGGCGCAGCCCTGGATCTCGATCTCGGTGTCCTGGTACTCCACCGAGTAGACGCCCGGCTTCAGGATGTCCTTGGCGCCGATCTGGACGAAGGCCACCTCACCGGGGCCGAGGTCGAGACCGATCGCCCCGGCCACACCCGGTCCGTCCGTCGTCACCAGACCCTGCAGACCGGCGCGGAGCGCATCGTCACCGACGCTCACCTGGCAACCGACGATGTAGCCCGTGTTCAGCTGCGAGGCACCGTGCGTCGAGGAATTGTCGGAGCCGGGACGGCCGGTCGGGCCGTTCCAGAGGCCGACCTCACCCTCCGGCGTGACCCGCACATCGGCCCTGGCATTGCCCGAGACCCAGACGACGCGGCCCACACCGTTGGCTACCAGCGACGGGGAGATGACGGCATGCTCGTCGGTTCGGGTGAGAGTGACGCCGGGGCCGAGCTTCTGACCGTCCGGCAGCGATATGAAGGTATCCGCATCGGCAGCACCGGCCGACAGCAGGCCGATCGTCACGGCCACCGCGGCGCCGGCGCTCCAGGCGCCGCGACGCACGCGGATGGTGCGGTTCTCGCTCATACTTCCCCTCGAGGTGTACGCAAAAATCGACCTCGACCGTCGAGGTCGACATCTGTGCTGCGCCCCGGACCCAGCCCAGGCGGGTCCGCAGACCACACCGCTGGCAACAGGGCAGGTACGCCCAGCCGGGAGGTATATCGAGAAGCTGAAAAGCACGAAACTCGTGGCGATATCGACTGTCGGGCAGTCGATTCGAGACAAAGATAGTGAGCCGGCCTGGCAAAGTCCAGCCCTGCCACCGTGCGGGCACAACACAACGGGCCGGTCGCGGAAGCGACCGGCCCGTGTGTGTTCGGGAATCGAACAGATCAGCCCAGGCTGAACGGCTGACCCCACAGGGTCACCCAGCTGATGACGTTGTCGGTCTCGACCTCGACGCTCACGAAGGCGCGAGCCTGCGCGTAGCCGGCGCAGCCGCTCAGGCCGATGGTCGTGTCCGACCAGGTCACCGAGCCGCTGCCGTTCTTGAACTTGTTCGACTTGCCGTGCGACTCGCTGCCGAAGTCGTCGGCCTTCTCGATGTCGAGCACGTAGAACGACTTCGCCTGGCCGGGGCCGAGCGAGAGCTCGCCGCCGGTGCCGATGCCACCGGCAGCGTTGCCCTCCCAGTCGCTTTCGACCGTGCCCTCGCCGGAGACACCGCCGCCGGCGATGTTCACCTGGCAACCCACGGTGTAGCCCGGGAAGATCTTGCCGCTGCCGCCGTCGGAGACGGTGACCTGCGCGCTACCCGAGACCCACGCGTTGCGGTGGACCGGGGTGGAGCCCAGCGACGGGTTGATGTTGGCCGACTCGCCCACCAGGCTGATGTCGACGACGGTGCCGTCGGACAGGACCTTGGTGATGTGTCCGCCAGGCAGCGGAACGAAGGTGTCGGCATTGGCCGCGCCCGTGGAGAACAGGCCGACGGCCACGGTGGCCGCAGCGCTGACGCCCGCCATCCGCGCCATGAACTTACGGTTGATCATAGGATTTATCCCTCGAAGATTGAGTTCGCCGCAGCGAGAAGAAGATTCGTACAGTTCGAAAGACGTCAGCCGATGCTGAACGGCATGCCGTAGAGGGTGGTCTTCGAGTAGTGGTCGCCGATGATCTCGACCACGGTGTACGCCCGGGCCTGCGCGTAGCCGGCGCAGCCCTGGATCTCGATCTCGGCGTCCTGGTAATCGATCGCGTAGGTGCCGGCCTTCTGGATGTCCTTCGAGCTGATCTGCACGAACTTGACCTCGCCCGGGCCCAGGTTGACGCCGATCGAACCGCCGGCGCTCACGCCGCCGGTGCTCACGCCACCGGATACACCGGCGCCGATGGCGTCGTCGGCGATGCTCACCTGGCAACCGACGATGTAGCCGGTGTTCAGCTGGGAGGTGCCGTGCGTGGAGGAGTTGTTGGAACCGGGACGGCCGGTCGGGCCGTTCCAGGGGCCGACCTCGCCCTCGGGGGTGTCGGCGACCTCGGCGATCGCGGAGCCCGAGACCCAGACGACGCGGCCCGCGCCATTGGCGGCCAGCGACGGCGAGATCAGGGCGTGCTCACCCGTGCGGGTGATGGTTACGCCCGCAGGGCTGACCTTCTGGCCGTCCGGCAACGGCACGAAGGTGTCGGCATTGGCGGCACCGGTCGACAGCAGGCCGAAGGCCACGGCGGCCGCGGCAGCGCCGACGCCCGCGGCACGGGCTCCGCGGCGCACACCGGTGGTGCGGTTCTCGCTCATACTTCCCCTCATCAGGTGTCTAGCAGCCGGCCTCGACTTTCGAGACCGAACGGGTGGACCTCACAGGCCCAGCTCAGTGTGTCGCCCCTTTGTTGCCGTTACGTAACCAACTGTTATTTCGACGATACGGCCGGGGCCGGTGTGACGAACCCGAGCCAGGGCTCCACCGGGTGGTTCAACGCATAGAAGTGGGGTACTGCGGGGACCAATAGTTGATGGCTCGATGGCGAACATTAAACGCTGCATCATCGTTCCGGCAACGAAAGAGTTCGTAAATTTCATTGTGACCCCAGCCACAGGTGCGCACATCGCCACATGCTTTGACGTGCATAAATGCATCCGAGACCCACCGCGTCAACGGGGATGGACCGCAGGTTGGCTACTGGCCGGTTTCGAACACTTATACGACAAAGGACCACGCTTTCGCGTGGTCCTGAGGAATTGTCACCCGTTCGCAATCACACCGAAAACGGCATTTCGGTGAGCACTTATTACGTAGCAGCTACGTAGATAACGGTACGGTCACCCGTGATGCGGCGGTACCTGCGAACGTAACCATTCATCGTTATCCGAGCGCCCGCCGCCATCGCCGCGTTCGTCGCCGGTGGTCTCGGGCAGCACATCGCCGAAGATCCGCGCCAGCCGCGCGGCCTCGGCGGCCTTGCGCCTGGCCGCCTCCGGATCCCGCGGCGACGTGCTGTCCGGCGTAGCCACTGCCCTCACTCGTCCAATCCGGAGAGCTCGCCGATCACCCGGCTCGCGAGCGGGCCGAGGGTCGCCATGCCGTCGCGGATCGCCGACCGGGTACCCGGCAGGTTCACCACGAGGGTGCTGCCGGAGATACCGGCGACGCCGCGCGAGAGCCCCGCGTCCAGCGACCCGGCCACCCGGCCGGACGCGCGCAGCGCCTCGGTGATGCCGGGCAGTTCCCGGTCGAGCACCTGTGCGGTGGCCTCGGGGGTGACATCGCGCGGGGACATCCCCGTGCCGCCCACCGAGATCACCAGGTCGACGCCGCCGATCACCGCGGTGTTGAGCGCGTTGCGGATCTCGACCTCCTCGGCCTGCACCGTCACCGAGGCGTCGACGAGGAAGCCCGCTTCGCTGAGCAGTTCGGTGACGAGCGGGCCGAACGAATCCACGCCGCCATGCGCCGTCCGATCGTCGACGACAACAACCAGTGCACGCCCTGCCACGGGAGCATCGATGTCCATGCTCATCACCGTAGCGCCTACAGTCGGCAGCGCCGCGCTCGAACGCATCATCGGCCGCCCTCCGTCGCGGCCGCGGTGAGCGTGACCTCGACGGTCTTGGCGTTGCCGCCCTGCTCGTCGGTATAGGTGAGCTTCACCTTGTCGCCCGGCTGATGCGAGCGGACCGCCGCGATCAGCGCGTCGCCGGAATCGATCGGCCGGTCGTCGAGCCGGGTGACGATCGCGCCCGCCGGGACGCCCGCCTTGGCGGCGGGGCCGTCCGGGGTGACCTCGAGAACCCGGGCCGCGGTGTCCAGCGGCCGCAGCTTGATGCCGATCTGGGCGTAGGTAGCGTGCCCGGTCTTGATCAGTTCGTCGGCGACCCGGCGGGCCTGATCCACCGGGATCGCGAAGCCGAGGCCGATCGACCCGCTCTGCGCGCCCGCCGCTTCGCCGCCGAGGCTGGCGATGGCGGTGTTGATCCCGATCAGCTTGCCCTGGGCGTCGACCAGGGCGCCGCCGGAGTTGCCCGGGTTGATCGCCGCGTCGGTCTGGATCGCGTCGATCACCGGGTTGACCTGGCTCGGGGTGCCCTCGCCGCTGGTGGAGACCGGGCGGTTGAGCGCGGACACGATGCCGGTGGTGACCGTGCCGGCGAGGCCGAGCGGCGAACCGATCGCGATCACCGGCTGACCCACCGCGAGACCGTCGGAGGTGCCGAGTTCGATCGGCGTGAGCCCGCTCTTGCCGGAGACCTTGATGACGGCGAGATCCGAGACCGGATCGGCGCCGATCATGGTCGCCGGGGCGGTGCTGCCGTCGCTGAACACCACCTCCATCTTCGCCGAGGCGCCCGCGCCGGCAGCGACGTGGTTGTTGGTGAGGATCAGCCCATCGGAGGACAACACGACCCCGGAGCCCTCGCCGGAGGCGCGCGTACCGGCCACCTTGATCATCACGACGCTCGGCAGCACCCGCTGAGCTACCGCCTGCGTCGAGCCCGCGGGCGCGTTGACGGCGTTGTTGACCGCGGGCTTGGGGACATCGAGCGCGTTGGTCACCGTCGCGGAGTCCGAGCCGGTAGCGAGCACGCCGACCACACCGCCGACGCCACCGCTGACCAGGGCCAGCGCGGTCGCGCCTGCGACCAGGCCGAGCCGCAGCGGCCTACGCTGCGGCGCTTGTGCGGGCGCCGGGGCGAACGGACCGGGCTGTGCCCCGAAAGGCGGCTGAGGCGGCGCCTGGTGACCGTGCGGCGCGCCGTAAACCGACACGCCGGGCAGCGGAGCGGTGCCGGGTGACTCCGGCGCGCCGTAATGCTGCGCCGAGCCGTAGGGCGGCTGCTCGCCACCGTACGGCTGCGCCGGGCCCTGAGGCTGCGCCTGGCCGGGGAACGGGGCCTGCTGCCCGTGCTGGGCCTCGGCGGGATGATCCGCGCTGCCGGATCCGGGATCGGCGGGCCGGTCAGCAGGTCGCTGCTGGGGATCGTCGGTCATGGTGTCTGTCTCCTCACGCTTGCCGACCAGCTTCGTGACGGGTACTGAGAGGTGGCTGAGATCGCGCCGTCAGTTCACCGAGACTCCGCGGCCGATCACACCGATCCGGCGTCGGGATCGTCCGGAACCGTCGGCGCCTCACCGGGCAACACGATCCGGACCAGGGCGCCGCCGCGGTCGGAGGTGTCGACCGCAATCGTGCCACCATGCTTGGTGACCACCTGCTTGACGATCGCCAGCCCCAGCCCGGAGCCGGGCATCGAGCGCGAGGCGGTCGTCCGGTAGAAGCGCTCGAAGACCAGCTCGCGCTCCCCCGTCGGAATGCCGGGACCGGCATCGGCCACCGCCAGCTCCAGCAGGCCGGGCCCGGCCGGGCGCATGGTGATCCGCACCTCGGCATCGCCGGGACTCCACTTGGCCGCGTTGTCGAGCACGTTGAGCACCGCGCGTTCCAGCCCGGCCTCGTGGCCGTAGACGAACCAGGGACGCAGTTCGGCGGTGAAGGTGATGCCGGTGCGCCTGCGGCGGGCCCGCTCCAGCGCCCGCTCGGCAACCTCGCCGAGATCCACCCGCTCGTACACGGTTTCGGGCGCGTCCTCGCGGGCCAGCTCGACCAGGTCGCCGACCAGCGTCGACAGCTCCTCGATCTGGGCGACCACATCGGCGCGCAGCTCGGCCATGTCCTCGTCGGGCAGCTGGGGCGCGCCCGGCCTGCCGGAGGCGATGAGCAGTTCCATATTGGTGCGCAGCGAGGTCAGCGGAGTGCGCAGTTCGTGGCCCGCGTCGGCGACGAGCCTGCGCTGGCGATCGCGGGATTCGGCCAGCGCCCGCAGCATCGTGTTGAAACTGTCGGTCAGCCTGGCCAGTTCGTCGTCGCCGGTGACCGGGATCGGGGTCAGGTCGTCGGTGCGGGCGACGCGCTCAGTGGCCGCGGTCAGCCGGGCGATCGGACGCAGGCCGGTGCGGCCCACCGCGGTGCCCGCCGCCGCGGCGAGCACGACGCCGCAGGCACCGACGACGAACAGCAGCCACGCCAGCCGGTCGAGCACCTCCCTGGTGCGGTAGAGCTTCTGCGAGATGATCAGCGTCGCGCCGCTGTTTGTGCGCGCCGCGAGTACCCGCTGGTCACCGACGGTGCGCAGCGAGGAGCTGTACTTGCCGTCGGCGACGGCCAGCTCCTGGGCGCCCACCGGCGGAATCGTCTGCTGCGGCGGCATGTACGGCTTGTGGTCGGCGTAGATCAGCGCCACGCCGACATCGTTGGAGAACAACCCGGCCAGCACGATCGTCTGGAAGCCGAGCGTCTCGAAGTTGTTGTTGATCATCGTCGCCGCGCGCGCCTCGAGCTGGGCGTCGACGTCGGCGTAGAGCGCGCGCGCCACCATCGCGTAGGCCGCGATCGAGGTGACCGCGACGGCGATGAGCACCACCGACGCCGCCAGCAGCGTCACCCGCCAGCGCAGCGACACCGAGCGCGTCAGCGGCATCGGCGGCCGCATCTCGCCGCCGTCCGGCGGCCGCCGCAATACCGCGACCACGGGTTCCTTGGGTGCCATCCTCGCCGCCTACGGAGGAGTCTCGCGCAGCACGTAGCCGACGCCACGCACGGTGTGGATCAGTCGTTCCTCGCCGTCGGCCTCGGTCTTGCGCCGCAAATAACCGATGTAGACCTCCAGCGCATTTCCCGACGTGGGAAAGTCGTAGCCCCAGACCTCTTCGAGGATGCGCCCGCGGGTGAGCACTCGGCGCGGATTGGCCATCAACATCTCGAGCAACGAGAACTCGGTTCGGGTGAGGCTGATGGCGCGTTCGGCACGCGAGACCTCACGCGTCACCGGATCCAGCGACAAGTCAGCGAACACCATCGCTTCCGATGCTTCGCCCGGGTCGGGCGCTCGGCGGCGCAGCAACGCGCGCAAACGCGCCAGCAATTCCTCCAACGCGAAAGGCTTCGGCAAATAATCATCGGCGCCCGCGTCGAGGCCTGCGACGCGTTCGGAGACCGAATCCCGCGCGGTCAAAACCAGAATCGGCAGATCGTCGCCGGTGCTGCGCAGCCTGCGGCACACTTCCAGGCCGTCCAGCCTGGGCATCATCACATCGAGAACCAGGGCATCGGGCCTGGCCGCGGTGACTTTCTCCAACGCGTCCATGCCGTCCACCGCCAGGTCGACGGTGTAGCCGTTGAAGCTCAGCGACCGGCGCAGAGATTCCCGCACGGCGCGATCGTCGTCGACTACCAGAATGCGCATGTGCTCAGTTTGCCGTGATCGACTGAGAACGCACTGAGAGGGTCGCGCCCCGCGTGGCGGAGCGCGATCGGTAGCGGCGCGGCAGCACAACCTGTCGCCCTTGACAAATCCACGTGAATCGTCTTTGTGTCAGCGCATATTCGGCGAATTACAGACCGAGTGGCCCGGATTGCCGTTGACCACCCAGCACGGTATCTTTCCTGCGATAAAAGAAGACCTCCAGTTGGTTCTGCGCTCGCATCACTCCGCGACCTCCCCGCGCGGGCCGGGGTCACACGTGGAAGCAGAGGCAACGCACGCGGATGGAACCTGCATCGCGCTCCTGGCAATTCAGCCTGTCGAACTGGTCGGTAACGCGCAAGGTCGGTGTGGTGCTGGTGCTGCCGGTGATGCTGGCGACCACGTTCGCCGTGCTGCGGATCAACAACGAGCTGCAAACGATGACGCAGCTCGGCGCGGCCACCGAGCAAGCCACCGTCATCCGTCCCGTCGTCAAATTCGCCACCGCGACCGAACAACTCGCGATCGCGGCGACCGCCAACTGGGGTGCGATCGCCGACCCGCAGACCGACGCCGCGCTGACCACCTACGACCAGTCGCTCGCCGAGGTCCAGAACGCGCTGCGCTCGGCGCAGATCGACCCCGCCGTCGCGTCCGAACTCACCGCGGCCACCGCCACCGGCTCCACCCTGCGCAACACCGTGCGCGGCGGCTCCCCGGCGATGGTCGGCGAGCAGACCGACGAGATCGGTGAACGGATCGGCAACGCGCTCGCCAAGACCCCGGTGGTCGAGGACTTCGTCGTCCAGCGCTACTTCCTCCAGATCACCGCGCTGCACCAGGCCAGAAGGGTGCTCACCCGCGAGCGCACGCTGGTCGTCTCCCCCGACGCGGGCCGCAGCCAGAGCGCGCGGGCGAAGATGCTGGTCGAGCTCGGCTCCGAGTCCACCATGATCAAGACCTACGGCATGATCATGCCGCAGAACGCGGGCAGCATGGCCGCGCTGCTGGACGCGGTGCAGACCAGGATCAGCGTGTTCAGCCAGAACAACGGCGATCCCACCACCAACGCCGCGGTGCTCAACACCCTGCAGGTCAGCGCCGACACCTACGCGTCGAGCATCGCCACCCTGCTCGACAACATCGACCGCACGCTCGACACGAACACCGCGAACGCGCAGACCGCGGCGCTGCGCGAGACCACCCTGGTGCTCGGCATGCTGCTGGCGGGCCTGGCGCTGGCGCTGGCGGTCGCCCGCACGCTCGTCGTCCCGGTGCGCAGGCTGCGCCGCGACGCGCTCGAGGTCGCGCACGTGAAGCTGCCCGAGGAGCTGGCCGTGGTCCGCAGCGGCGGCGCCACGCCCGAGATCGCACCGGTGGGCGTGCATTCCACCGACGAGGTCGGTCAGCTCGCCCGTGCCGTCGACGAGATCCACGAGCAGGCGCTTAATCTGGCCGCTGATCAGGCCCGCCTGCGCCTGCAGATCGGCAACATGTTCGAGACGCTGTCGCGGCGCAGCCAGTCGCTGGTCGAGCAGCAGCTCGCGCTCATCGAGGAGCTCGAGCACGACGAGGACAACCCGTCGCGCCTGCAGACGCTGTTCCGGCTCGACCACCTCGCCACCCGCATGCGCCGCAACGGTGACAACCTGCTCGTGCTCGCGGGCACCGCGCTGCGCCGCGGTCATCTGCCGCCGGTGCCGCTGTCGGACATGCTCTGGAGTGCGGTCTCCCAGGTGGAGGACTACCAGCGGGTCGAGATCGGCAATGTGCCCGACGGCGTGGTCGCCGGTGAATCCGCGGTCGACATCGAGCATCTGCTCGCCGAGCTGATCGACAACGCGCTGCGCTACTCGCCGCCGAGCACCTCGGTGGCGGTCATCGTCGGGCGCGCGGTCGACGGCGGCTACCTGATCGAGATCACCGACCGCGGTCTCGGCATGTCGGCCGAGGACCTGCAGACGACCAACGACCGGCTCGCCTCCGGTGGTGAGGTCACCATCGAGACCGCCCGCCGGATGGGTCTTTTCGTGGTCGGCAGGCTCGCCAAGCGGCACACCATCACCGTCAGCCTGCGGCGTACCGCCGCCCAGGCGCCGCAGCCCGGCATCACCGCGAGCGTGCATCTGCCCAGCGCGCTGGTCTCCCCGCCGCCCGCGTCGTCGGGCCCGGCGACCGGCCCCAACCCGATCGTGTCGACCGGTTCGCACGCACTGGCGCCATCGGCCATCGGCCCGCACGCGCTGACCCCGGCCGACATCACCGGCCCGAACCCGATCATGCCGCCGGCCGGCACCGGTCCGATCGGCATCCCGCTGCCGACCGGACCGAACCCGCTGGTGCCGACCGGACCGAACCCGCTGGTGCCGACGGGACCCGTCGCACCGGGCCTGGACGCCGACCGGTCCGAGCTGTCCATGGCGCCGCTCACCAGTGCCGGTCTGCCGCAACGCCGTCCGGCGAACGCGCCCGCGGCCGAGCCGGTGCCCGCCGCCTCGCCCGAACCCGAGGAACCGACCGGGTTGTGGGCCGAGCACGAGCACGACACCGACGATCTGCCGGTCGCGCCTGCCACCACCACCGCGTCGAACGGCACCACAGCCGGCGCCATCGGCCTGCCGCAACGCGTTCCCGCCTCCGCGCTGACCGAGCTCGCCGCGGCCAGGCAGACGCCGCGGCTCCCCGCGCCGGCACCCGAGCCCGAACCGGCGCCGGTCGCCGACGCCGACCCGATGCCGACGTCGTCCACCCGGCTGGCACCGGTTCCCGGCGAGGCGCCGACCCCCATCTACCAGCGGATGGTGTCGGAATGGCTCGTCGAACCCGCTTCCGCCACTGCCGAATCCGGCGGAAACGGCGCATCATGGAGTGCCCCCGGCGACGCGGGCTGGTCGGCAGCGGCCAGCGCGGGCAATCCGCCGACTTCCTCACGCACCGTCGGCGGGCTGCCGATCCGTAAACCGGGCGCCCAGCTGGTCCCCGGCGGACTCACCCCCGCCGAGGAAGCAGGCGCCCGCGATCCCGAGGAGATCCGCAACAACTTGACCAGACACCTCAGCGGCGTTCGCAGTGGCCGCGCCGAGATCCAGTACAACGACGGAGGCCTCGAATGAGCAACGCGCATCCCACGGACGAGAATCTGAACTGGTTGGTCGCCCGCTTCACCCGCGACGTGCCCGGCGTCTCGCACGCGGTGCTGGTCTCGGCCGACGGTCTGCTGCAGGCGACCAGTCCGCACCTGCCGTCGGACCGGGCCGAGCAGCTGGCCGCGGTGACCGCGGGCCTGGCGAGCCTGTCGATGGGTGCGGCGCATCTGTTCGACGGCGGCAAGGTGATGCAGTCGATCGTGGAGATGCAGCGCGGGTACCTGCTGGTGATGAGTGTCGGAAACGGCTCGCACCTGGCGGTTCTGGCCAACAAGAGCCACGACATCGGCCGTATCGGCTACGAGATGGCGTTGCTCGTCGACCGAGTGGGCTCGGCGGTCACCGCCACCGCCCGCTCCGCCGGCTGAGGTGAGATGTCGAGCCCGTACGGATCAGAAAACCGGCCGACGACCCGGGTCAGGCCCTACGCCCTGACCTCCGGCCGAACCGAGCCCGCGATCTCGCTGCCACTCGAGGCAGTCGTGGAAACGGTCTCGTATACCGCGCACCTGGAATGGCCCGCAGGGGATTTGCGCACCGAAATAGTGCGTCTTGGCACACATAGACTGTCCGTCGCAGAAATAGCTGCATACCTTGGCCGCCCACTGGGTATGGTCCGGGTGATGATCGGCGATCTCGTTGTCGGCGGGATTCTTCGAGTGCATTCGACGCTGACCGAGCAGGCGAGCTACGACGAACGCCGATCACTGATGGAGAGGACTTTGCGTGGACTCCGTGGCCTCTGAGGGCATGCGCCCGCCGAACCCCGATCAGCGGGTCGCGTCGACCAAGATCGTCGTGGCCGGTGGATTCGGCGCAGGCAAGACAACTTTCGTCGGAGCGGTATCGGAGATCGTTCCGCTGCGCACCGAAGCGATGGTGACCCACTTCTCCGACGGCATCGACGATCTCGCCGAGACGCCGGAGAAGGAGACCACCACCGTCGCCATGGACTTCGGCCGCATCGTGCTGCCGGGCAACCTGGTGCTGTACCTGTTCGGCACCCCGGGCCAGAAGCGGTTCTGGTTCATGTGGGACGACCTCATCCGCGGCGCCATCGGCGCGGTGGTGCTGATCGACACCCGCAGGCTGGAGGACAGTTTCGCCGCGGTCGACTTCTTCGAGGCGCGCGGTCTGCCGTTCCTGATCGCGGTGAACCGCTTCCCGAACGCCCCGCGCTTCCCGATCGCCGAACTGCGCGAGGCGCTCTCGGTGCGCGAGGGCATCCCGATCGTCGACATCGACGCGCGCAATGCCGTCGAGGTGCGGCAGGCGTTGGCCGCGGTGACCGAGTACGCCATCGCCCAGCTGGAGCCGCAGCAGTTCGAGGGGGCCGGCCGGCGTGGTTGACCTGCTCGCCGCGACCGGCGCCGAGACGTTCGGGCGTGGCACGGGCATCGCCTGGCTCGCGCTGGACATGTCGGGGCTCGGCGCGCTGGTGGCATTCGCCTGTGTGCGGCATGCGAAGTACTCGGCGCGGTTCCGGCTCGTCTGGCTGACGATGGCGGCGGTCTCGCTCGGCGGGGTCGGGCTGTGGCTGGCGAATTCGGTGGCGCTGCTCGGTATCCGGGTCCAGGACAGCATCATGCGGTACAACGCCGCGCTCGGCGCGGCGTCGCTGGCCATCGCGGTTCTCGGCGTGCTGGCCGGATTGCTGATCGGCGGGCGGACACCGCAGTTGCCGCGGCTGATCGTCGGCGGGCTGACGATGGGACTGAGCGCCGGCCTGTCGACCTATCTGACCCTGGACGCGCTCGAAGTGCAGGGCCAGGTCGAAGAGTCACTGGGGCTCATCGGGGTTGCCGTGCTGCTGTCGATGGCGGTGTGCACGGCCACGCTGTGGGCTTCCCAGGTGGTCCGCGTGGTGGCAGTGCGGGTCGGGGCGTCCGTGCTGTTCGCGCTGGGCGTCGCGGCCGTGTACTACACGGCGGTCGCCGCGCTCGCGTTCTCGATCGATCCGGGCAGCCGGACGCCGAGCGGGCTGCAGCTGTTCGATCTGGTGTTCCCGATGTTCGTGCTCGGCGCGCTGGGTTTGACGGTACCGATCACCGCGGTACTGGTGGCGCCGGATCGGCGCGACGCGGTGCCGGCACCCCAGCCGAAGCGGCAGCCGGTCGGCACGCGGCGACCGTAACCAGCTAACGCCCGGTTTGTCTGATTCTTTGTGGGCGCCCGCCCCGTTCGCCGAATGCGCGCGATCGGGGCGGATCGGCCCCGAAAACCACCCCTGAAGTGGCGATGAGCGGGTTCTCCGTTACCGGAGAACCCGCCCTCCCGCACGAGAGTACATACCCGCCAAGGACTCCGCATCAGTCGTCGGGGAATTTTCTTGCGCCACAAAACAAACCAAGAGTCGGTAATGAGCTTTTCGGCAATCGCCCAGCAAGCCTACGGGTGCATCCACCCCAAGTGGCATGTGTCACACCGTTAACCGGGCGATTGCCATGGACCCCTCCACGAGCCCCTGGGCAGGTAGGACCGCTGCCCAGCAAGACCCCTGGACAGCAGGGGTGAAGAACAGACCACCGACGGCGAGTTCGACCCCCACACCGCCCGCCATCGGGTTATCGTCGCGCAGGGCGCATTCGTCTCGCCCAGCACATCCAAGGTTCGTTCGAAGGAGTTCGTATGGCCGTCAATGTGGTGCTCGACAAAGTGCTCGACAAGGAATTCGAGAACAAGACGCTGAAGGAAATCCTCGCCGCGCCGCCGTCGGCCCTGGCCGGCCTCACCGCGGCGCACGACAAGCAGCTGCTCGACGCGCTGAAGATCAAGTCCATCGCCGACCTGGGCAACAACAAGTTCTTCCAGCTGGCCGCGGCCCTGGTCGAGCTGGCCGACCAAGAAGGCTGAGACCTGCGAAAAAGCAACGGCCTGCCGGGAAACCGGCAGGCCGTTGTCGTTGCCCGATCCCCGATCCGGGTTGACCCCTGGCGAACCAGCTCTCGAACTCCGATGTGCGGCGGACTCAGATCCGCGAGGGATCGATCAAGCCCCGTCGCACGGCACCAAGAATACGACGTGGCACCTGGTACTCGACGCCACCCACGGTGACCGGAACCAGCTGCGGAACAGCGGCTTTCCACTGCGAACGCCTGCTGCGGGTGTTGGAACGCGACATCCTGCGCTTCGGGACAGCCACGGGTCAGCCCTCCTTGCCTGCGCGCGAACGCTTTCCGTACTTGCGCTCGAACTTCTCGACCCGGCCCTGGGTGTCGAGGTTGCGATGGGTGCCGGTCCAGAACGGATGCGAATCCGAGGTGACGTCGACCATCAGCAGCGGATAAGTCTTGCCGTCGGTCCATTCGACGCTGCGGTCGCTGGTCGAGGTCGACCTGGTCAGGAACCGCTTACCGGTGCTCGAATCCTCGAACACCACGGGGTGGTAGTCGGGGTGGATGCCCGCCTTCATGCTGTTTCTCCTCTCGGGTTGATGCGCTCGCTCGCCGCGGCGGATGCCTCGGCGGAATCGGCGCAGGGGTCTTCGTGCCACTCGCCGAAGGGGTCCTCCCACAACGCGACTCGCTCCGGCGCCCGGTCGACCAGCAGCAGCTCGTCGTCCTCCACCAGCGCCCAGTGCAGGGCGTGGCGGATCTCGGCGGGGTCGGCGTCGTGCGCCAGGATCACCAGCGACACATCGCGATCGCCGAATCGCTCGTCCCAGCGCAGCGCGGCCATCGCCCTGCGGTCCGGCTCGGCGTCCGCCTGCTCCTCGGCACTCATCGCCGCCAGCCAGCGACCGGCGCCGCCGACCCGCAGGCCACCGCCCGCCGACTCCAGCCAGACCACCTGATCCGGCTGGGTGGCCAGCCAGATCCGGCCGCGCGCGGTGACCACACCGTCGAACAGCACGTCGAGCGCCTCGTGCAGCCGGGCCGGATGGAACGGCCTGCGCGCGGCGAACTCGATGAGCGCGACACCGCAGTCGGTGGTCAGCGGCGGCTGACCGCGCAGCAGCGGCGCGTGGGCGCCGAAGATCCGGCCGCGGCGCGCGTCGGCGGGAATCCTGGTCAGCAGGGCGCCGATCTCCATCGCGTCGAAGGCGGGGAGTTCGTCGAGCCAGGCCACCGGTGCCGCGGGCGCCATCCGCGCCAGCACGGCGCGCAGCCGTCCCCGGTCGAGCGCGTCGACGCCGGCGGTCAGCACCACCAGCGCGTCGGCGAAGTCGACCTGGCCGACAGCGACCTGGGCGACGGTCCGCTCGTCGTCGGCCGCGGCGAGCCCGCGGTCGGCCAGCGCCTCGTCGCCCGTGGCGTCGGCGAGCCACTGCTGCCCGTCCAGGCAGGTCAGCGTGGCCTCGATCCGCACGTTCCGGCTCGCGGGCCCGTCGACCCGGTCGGCGACGCCGGTGACCTCGACCGTGTCGATCGCGTGGCACAGCGCCTCGGCCTCGATGGCCGGGTCGAGCGCGAGCACGATGCGGCGCACCTGCTCGCGGGCGGCGAGCGTGCACAGCATCGGCAGCAGATCGGCCCGCAGCGTGCACGACACACAGCCGTGCGCGAGCTCGAGCACGGTGGTCGTGACGGTGCCCGCGGTGCGCACCGTGCGGCGTACGACGCCTTCGCGCAGTTCGGCGAGGTCGTGGTGCACGACCACGGTGCCCGCGTCCTCGCTCAGTGTCGCCGCGATGTGCTCGACGCCGGTCATGGCAGGTCCGGAGAAGCCGGCGAGCAGCACGACGGGCGTTCTCCGGTCGGACTGGTCCAGCACCCGGGTACCCCTTTCGATAACGATTTTCATTTACTTTCCCGTAACGGTACAGTGCGGAATACCTGTTGTCGAAAATGGTTGTCATACCCATGGAGGGAGGTCGCATGTCGGCCCACTGCCAGGTCACCGGTCGCAAGCCCGGCTTCGGAAAAGCCGTCTCGCACTCGCACCGGCGCACCAACCGGCGCTGGAACCCCAACATCCAGCGCAAGACCTACTACCTGCCCAGCGAGGGCCGCCGCATCACGCTGACGGTCTCCGCCAAGGGCATCAAGACCATCGACCGGGACGGGATCGAGGCCGTGGTGGCCCGGATCCGAACCCGGGGCGACAAGATCTAGGAGCACTCATGGCCTCGAAGTCGACCGATATCCGGCCGATCGTCAAACTCAAGTCCACCGCGGGCACCGGCTTCACCTACGTCACCCGCAAGAACCGCCGCAACGACCCCGACCGGCTGGTCCTGCGCAAATACGACCCCGTCGTGCGCAAGCACGTCGACTTCCGCGAGGAGCGCTGATGGCGAAGAAGTCCAAGATCGCCCGCAACGAGCAGCGCCGCGCGATCGTCGAGCGCTACGCCGCCCGGCGCGCCGAGCTCAAGGAGCTCATCCGCAAGCCGTCCACCGGTGACGCCGAGCGGGCCGCCGCGCAGGCCGAACTGCGCAACCAGCCCCGCGACGCCAGTCCGGTACGATTGCGCAATCGGGATGCAGCCGATGGCCGGCCACGCGGCCATCTCCGGAAGTTCGGCCTCTCCCGTGTTCGTGTGCGCGAGATGGCCCACCGGGGCGAGCTCCCTGGGGTCCACAAATCGAGCTGGTAGACACCCACTGATCTCGTGAGAAGGAACATCGCATGGCAGTGAAGCGAGCACCGTCCAAGAAGGCACGCGCCGAGCAGGGCCGTAAGCCGAAGAAGAACCCGTTGATCGCCGCGGGCATCGAAGTCGTCGACTACAAAGACGTCAACCTGCTGCGCACCTTCATCTCCGACCGCGGCAAGATCCGCAGCCGTCGCGTCACCGGCCTGACCCCGCAGCAGCAGCGTCAGGTCGCCGTCGCGGTGAAGAACGCGCGCGAGATGGCGCTGCTGCCCTTCACCACCACCAAGTAGCCGTCGCACAAAAGTGGCCCCGAAGCTGTTGCCTCGGGGCCACTTTCGTTGTGCAGGCGATGAACGCTGCGACTACGTCATCACGGGATGGTGAGAACCTGGCCCGCGTTGATCAGATCCGGGTTGTCGATGCCGCTGGCGGACGCGATCTCGTGGTAGCGGTTGCCGTCGCCGTAGAAACGCTCGGAGATGGCCCACAGGGTGTCGCCCGGCTCGACCGTGTAGGTCTGCACGGCCGGCGGCGGCGGGACCTCTTCGGCGATCGGGGCGGCGGCGACCGGCTCCGGCTCGGGGGCAGGCAGCGGGTTGTCGGTGTTGGTGGCCGTGGCCCACGCGACCGAACCGTCGGTGCCGTAGAGCACGACGTTGCGGTCGGGCTGGATGACCAGCTTCTCGACGTTGTTGCCGTTGGTCTCGGTCGACCAGGCGGCCGAGCCGTCACCCTTGTAGAGGACGAAGTTGCCGTCGTCCTGCAGAACCGCGCGCTGCACGTCCTGCCCGTGAGTCTGGGCGGCCCACACGACGTTGCCGTCGGGCTCGGTCACCACAAGATTGCCATCTGGCTGCAAAGCCAGGGTGTACGCACCGCCGGTCAGGGACTGTCCCAGTCCCAGTTCTTCGCCTACGCGCAGCGTGTCGCCCACGTTCGTCCTTTCGAAGATCCAGTTGCAGAGCATCCAACTTCAACGATGCTCGCCGTATGCCACGGCGTCGCATCGCAAGCGAATGTAGTCCCCGCCGAGCCGAAATGGGTGAGTTACGCGCAGGGTTCGCGGAACGTTCACTGTGGGGAGTGTCGCGTTTAGAATGCCCCGCTCGCCCGCACGTGCGCGTGCGCCACGCCGACTAGGCTCGCGATCATGCGAACGACGTCGCGTTTCACCGCCGCCGCGGCCGCCATGGCCGTGCTGCTCAGCCCACTCACGGCCTGCTCGAGCTCTGATGACGCTGCGCCCCAGTCGAATTCGACGACACCGAGCGCACGCCCGGAAGACGGCAACGCGAGCATCGGCCACCGCTTCACACCCGATCCCACCATCGTCAACCCCAACCCCCTGCCCTTCACGTCCTGGACTCGCCTGGGCGACAACACGATCGGCGTCAACTTCCAGACCGGTAACCCGGAGTGCTTCGGCGTCGACGCCACCGTCACCGAGTCCGCCACCGCGGTCTCGGTCGCGCTGCGCGCGGGCACCCGCGCCGATGCCGTCGGCAAGATGTGCACCATGAACGCCGTCTTCGGCACCATGGAGATCACCCTCACATCGCCACTGGCCAACCGTCAGGTCGTCGACGCCGGTTAACGAAAACGGGTGCCGCACCGAGGATTCGGTGCGACACCCGCTCGGGTTCGACGTGACTAGTGCGCGAAGTGGCGCGCTCCGGTCAGGTACAGGGTGACGCCGGCTTCCTTGCACAGCTCGACGGTGTCCTTGTCGCGGATCGAGCCACCCGGGTGGACGATCGCGCGCACGCCCGCGGCCACCAGGATCTGGGGGCCGTCGGAGAACGGGAAGAACGCGTCGGAGGCCGCGACGGAACCCTTGGCCCGCTCCCCCGCACGCTCGACGGCGAGCTTGCAGGAGTCGACGCGGTTGACCTGGCCCATGCCGACGCCGACGGCGGCACCGTCGTCGGCCAGCAGGATCGCGTTCGACTTCACGGCACGGCAAGCGCGCCAGGCGAATTCGAGGTCGGCGAGGGTGGTGGCGTCGGCCGGATCGCCGGCGGCGAGGGTCCAGTTGGCCGGGTCGTCGCCCGCGGCGTCGAGGATGTCGCGGTCCTGCAGCAGCGCACCGCCGCTGATCGGACGCAGTTCCACACCCTTGCGCCGCGGCGGCTCGGCGACCAGCACACGCACGTTCTTCTTGCGCTGCAGCACATCGACCGCACCGGGCGCGTAGCCGGGGGCAACGATCACCTCGGTGAAGATCTCGGCGACCTGCTCGGCCATCTCGACGCTGACCTCACGGTTGGCCGCGATCACGCCGCCGTAGGCGCTGACCGGGTCGGTGGCGTGGGCCTTGCGGTGCGCCTCGGCGATGTCGGCGCCGACGGCGATGCCACACGGGTTGGCGTGCTTGATCACCGCGACGGCGGGCTCGTCGAAGTCGTGGGCGGCGCGCCAGGCGGCGTCACCGTCGGTGTAGTTGTTGTACGACATCTCCTTGCCGTGCAACTGCTCGGCCTGCGCGATGCCGACGGTGCCGTCGTTGCCGGTGTACAGCGCGGCGGCCTGGTGCGGGTTCTCGCCGTAGCGCAGCACCGCGGCGCGCTCCCACGAACCGGCGACCCAGCCGGGGAACTGCTCGGTCTCGGGCTGCACGGCGGGCACGGCGACCGAGCCCATCCAGCTCGCGACGGCCACGTCGTAGCTCGCGGTGTGCTGGAAGGCCTTGGCGGCCAGCGCGGTCCGCTCGGCGAGGGTGAACCCGCCGGACTTCACCGCGGCGAGCACGTCGTCGTAGTCGGTGACGTCGACGACCACACCGACGGACGGGTGGTTCTTGGCGGCGGCACGCACCATCGACGGACCGCCGATGTCGATCTGCTCGACGCACTCGTCGATGCTCGCGCCGCTGGCCACGGTCTGGGTGAACGGGTACAGGTTCACCACGACCAGCTGGAACGCCTCGACCCCGAGCTCGACGAGCTGCTCGACGTGCTCGGCGCGCCGGGTGTCGGCCAGGATGCCCGCGTGCACGCGGGGGTGCAGCGTCTTGACGCGACCGTCGAGGGTCTCCGGGAAACCGGTCAGGTCCTCGACCTTGGTGACCGGAATGCCCGCCTCGGCGATCTTGCCCGCGGTCGAACCGGTCGACACCAGCTCCACGCCCGCGGCGTGCAGTCCGGTGGCCAGCTCGACGAGCCCGGTCTTGTCGTAGACGCTCACCAGCGCCCTGCGGATCGCCTTACGTTCACTCACCGGCGTGCTCGCTCATCTGGAATTTCTGCCTTTCGTCCGTCGGAGACAATGCCTCGGGTCGCGACAGCGGCGATGACCTCCGCCAGCAACCGTCGCTCGACAACCTTGATGCGCTCGTGCAGGGCGGCCTCGTCGTCGCCGGGCAGCACGTCGACCGCCTCCTGCGCGAGGATCGGGCCGGTGTCGACCCCGCCGTCGACCAGGTGCACCGTGCAGCCGGTGACCTTGGCGCCGTAGGCGAGCGCGTCACGCACACCGTGCGCGCCGGGGAACGACGGCAGCAGCGCGGGGTGAGTGTTGATGAACCGGCCGCCGAAACGCTCCAGGAACGCGGGGCCGACGATCTTCATGAAGCCCGCGGAGACGACCAGATCGGGCTGGAAGGCATCGACGGCCTCGGTCAGCGCGAGATCCCAGGCGGCGCGATCGGGGAAGTCTTTCACCGCGACGCGGAAGTGCTCGATACCGGCGGCCTCGGCGTACTCGGTGGCCTGGCACACCCGGTCGACACCGACCGCGACGATCTTGGCGGGGTACCCGGGCTCGCGCGCGGCGGCCAGCAGCGCGTTCAGCAGCGAGCCGGTGCCCGAGGCGAGGACGACGACGGTGGCCGGTGTCCCTGCGGGCTTCCACTGGGCAAACGAGGACGTCAGCGCTCTACTCCTGCGTGTGGGTCGGGTGGCGGCGATCGGCGATACCGCCGGGTCGAGCTTAACGACCGGTACTGTCGTCACCTTCCGGCAGGTCCGGCTCGACCACCTCGGCGTCGACGATGTCGTCGGCGGGCGGCGCCGCGGAACCGGGGGCGGCGATGCTCACCTCGACGTCGTCGTCGATGTCGGTGATCAGTTCGGCGTCGAGTTCGATGGCGGGATCGTCGTCGTAGTCCTCGATTTCGTCCTCGTCGATTTCGTCCTCGTCGTCGTCGTAGTAGTAGTCGTCCTCGTCGTCGTAGTCGTCGTAGTCGATGTCGTCGTCGTAATCGTCGTAGTCGTCGGCCGGTGCGGCGGGCGCGAGGAAGCGGCGGGCGAAGACCATGCCGACGAAGCCGCCGAAGCCGAACCAGGTGACCATCAGCACGACCAGCATCAGCAGGTCGACCCCGACCCAGCCGACGGCGCCGAGCTGTCCGCCGCCGAGGATCGCCAGCGCCAGGAACGTCAGCGTGGACAGGGCGGCGGAGGTGAGCGTCGCCCACGGTGCGCCGGGCCGGTCGTCGCTGGTGCGGCCGAGCTCGATGCCACCGAGCACACCCACCGCGATCGGCACCAGCAGCAGCACCGGCCACCAGGTCGCGGACGGGCCCTCCGGCAGTGGGATCAGCGCGGGCAGGGCGGGCACCTGACCCGCGGTGACCCCGAACAGCCCGACCGAACCGGCGCCGAACTGCACGGCGGCGCCGGTGAGCAGACCCGCCGCGGCGATCACCACATTGGGCAGGTAGAGCAGCGACAGCAATGTCATGCCGAGGACGTCGGTGGCGTTGTGCGCCTGGTGGTACGCACCATCGAGGCGCGAGAGGTGCATGAAGAACGACACGGCGGTGGCCAGCGCGGCACAGCCGAGCATCCGCAGCACGGTCCGGCGGGCGGCGCGGGCGCCGAGCACGACCCAGTCGGGGATCTCGACCGGCACCAGTGCGCACAGCGAAGACCAGGCCTTACCGGCGATTCCGCCCGCGGCCGCACCGAGATACAGCACGATCACCCAGCCGAACGCGGTGACCGGGCCCGGCGGTTCGAGCGGGGTGACGCCGGCGGCGTCACCGGTGACGGCCAGGCACACGGCGGTCATCAGCAGCGGACCTGCCAGTACCGCGCCGGTGAGCCAGCCCAGCTCGATCGGGGTGGGGCGGTTGGGCACCGCCCGCGCGCATTCGCGGGCCGCCACCCATACCAGAATCGCGGTCGGTACCAGCGGCAGCAGACCGAGCGTGGTCCGGCCGACGGTGAGCGGAATCTGATGGGCGGCAAGCCATGTCGCGGCGACCGCGCCGGGCGCGCTGGTCAGGTCGGTGCCGGTGGTCAGCATGACTACCAGGACCAGCAGGACCGTCACCGCCAGCGCGCAGATCGTCGGCCGGGCCGCGACGAGCAGCAGGGTCCGCGCCCGCTCGGGCGACAGCGACCACCAGGGCGGTTCGTGACCGTGCCCGGACGGGGGTGCGGTGGCCTGCCCGTCGCCGCGTGACCCGGAGGTCCGGCGCACGAGGGCGTTACGGGAGCTCATGACAATTCAGCGTGGCAGCTTCCCCGGCGGGCGCGGGTCAGGCGCGCCGCGAGCCCACAGGCACACCTGTGGGCTCGCGATCGAACCTGTGCCACGCGCGGCGGCCGTCGGTTTCCTACTTGTTGTCGTCGTTCGGCCGGAACGCGGTGGTCGCGTCGGCCGACGGATCGGCGTTCTGCTCACCACCGAACGGCTGCGACTGACCGGGGCCCGGCTGCGGCTGCGCGGGCGAACCGGCCTGCGCGCCACCGTAGGTCGGCGCACCGAACGGCTGGCCCTGCTGCTGGCCGCCGAAGTTCTGGGTCGCGCTCTCGTCGGGACGCGGCTGCGCCTGCGGCGCGGCACCGTACGGCGAGGGCTGCTGCGGCGCACCGTACTGCTGACCGTACGGCGACTGCTGCGGCTGACCGTAGGGCGACTGCGGCTGGCCCGGCTGACCGTAGGACGGCTGCGGCGCCTGCGGCACCGACGGCTGGCTCTGCTGGCCGTACGGCGACGGCTGCTGGGCGGGGTACTGACCGCCGGTCTGGCTCTGGCCGTACCCGGTCTGGCCGTAGGGCGACTGGCCGGTCTGGCCGTAACCCTGCTGCCCGTAACCCTGCTGGCCGTACTGGCCGTACTGACCCGGCTGCTGCTGCGGCTGGGCCGGTTTGGGCGCGGGCGCCTTGATGATGCCGAGCCCGAACAGCAGGCCGACGATCGCGGCGGCGGCGGTCAGCAGCGCGAACAGGATCACGATGTAGGCGCCGAATTCGAGCTCGGCGCCCTCGGGCACCGAGAACGTCAGCGCGAGCACGCCGAAGAGCCCGGCCACCGCGGTCGCCGCGGCGGCGCCGAGCAGATTCTGCTTGGGCAGCAACGACACCGCGGCCAGCAGACCGGCCACCAGAACGATGGTGAGGGAGGCCGAGCCACCGAAGTACGCGAAAAAGCTGTCGGTCTCGTCGCTGCTCACCGTGGTGCCGCCGAGCGTCACCGGCTTGGCGCCGACGAACGGCAGGAAGCCGAGAAGGAAGGTCAGCACGCCGAGTCCGGCGGTCGCCGCGGTCAGAATGAACGGCAGCCCTTTGGCACCGGCATCGGCCGTGGTCGATGGTGCAGCCGCGGCGGCTCCGGTGCTCGGGCCCTGGGGCGCGGCGGGTGTCGCGGGTGTGTTGTACCCGGAGCCCCCGGTCGGGTATGACATGTCGTCGTCTCCTTGTCGAGTCGTGCGCATCGGTCGCGTCGAACTGACTGGTGCTGATCGGTACTTGACGCTACTGCACGTCACGTTCCCGGTCACCACCTACCGATCGGGCTGTGGATAACCACGGCCCTGTGGAGAATCGACGAAGGCCGCCTCCGTCAAACCTGGAGGCGGCCTTCATAAGGTGTGCGATAGATCAGGCAGAAGCGATGGACGCCTTCTCCAGGATCTCGCGCGCCAGCGCGGCGGTCGCGGACGGCGTCTTGCCGACCTTCACGCCTGCGGCCTCGAGCGCCTCCTGCTTGGCCTGCGCGGTACCGCCGCCACTGGAGACGATGGCGCCCGCGTGGCCCATGGTCTTGCCCTCGGGCGCGGTGAAGCCGGCGACGTAGCCGACGACCGGCTTGGTCACGTTGGCCTTGATGTAGGCCGCGGCACGCTCTTCGGCGTCGCCACCGATCTCGCCGATCATGACGATGATCTTGGTCTCGGGGTCCTTCTCGAACGCCTCGATGGCGTCGATGTGGGTGGTGCCGATGACCGGGTCGCCGCCGATGCCGATCGCGGTCGAGAAACCGAAATCGCGCAGCTCGTACATCATCTGGTAGGTCAGGGTGCCCGACTTCGACACCAGGCCGATCGGGCCCTTGCCGGTGATGTTGTTCGGGGTGATGCCGACCAGCGCCTCGCCCGGGGTGATGATGCCGGGGCAGTTCGGGCCGATGATGCGGGTCTTCTCGCCCTTTTCCACGTTGTAGGCCCACGCGTAGGCGGAGTCCTGCACCGGGATGCCCTCGGTGATGACCACGAGCAGCGGGATCTCCGCGTCGATGGCCTCGACGATGGCGTCCTTGGAGAAGGCGGGCGGCACGAACGCGATGGAGGTGTCGGCGCCGGTCTTCTCCATCGCCTCGGCGACGGAAGCGAACACCGGAAGCTCGATGGTGTTGCCCGCGGCGTCGGTGTGGGTGACGGTGGTGCCGGCCTTGCGCGCGTTCACGCCGCCGACGACGTTGGTGCCCGCCTTCAGCATCAGCGCGGTGTGCTTGGTGCCCTCGCCGCCGGTGATGCCCTGGACGATGACCTTCGAGTCCTTGTTCAGGAAGATGGACATGTTCGTGATTCCTTACTTGGCCGCGGCCAGTTCGGCGGCCTTGTCGGCGCCTTCGTCCATGGTCTGGGCCAGCGTCACCAGCGGGTGGTTGGCCTCGGCGAGGATCTTGCGGCCCTCGTCGACGTTGTTGCCGTCGAGACGGACGACCAGCGGCTTGGTGGCCGCGTCGCCGAGGATCTCCAGCGCCTTCACGATGCCGTTGGCGACCGCGTCGCACGCGGTGATGCCACCGAACACGTTGACGAACACGCTCTTGACCTGCGCGTCGCCCAGGATGACGTCCAGACCCGCGGCCATCACGGAAGCCGAAGCGCCACCGCCGATGTCGAGGAAGTTGGCCGGCTTCACGCCGCCGTGGTTCTCGCCGGCGTACGCGACGACGTCCAGGGTCGACATGACCAGGCCGGCGCCGTTGCCGATGATGCCGACCTCGCCGTCGAGCTTGACGTAGTTGAGGTCGTTCTCCTTGGCCTTGAGCTCGAGCGGGTCGGTCGCGTCGACGTCGGCGAACTCGAGGTGGCCGGGCTGCCGGTACTCGGCGTTCTCGTCCAGGGTGACCTTGCCGTCGAGGGCGAGGATCTCGTCCTGCGGGGTGCGCACCAGCGGGTTGACCTCGACCAGGGTGGTGTCTTCCTTGACGAAGACCTCCCACAGCTTCTGGATGGTCACGGCCGCGGCGTCGAGCACGTCGGCGGGCAGGTGGCCCTGCTCGGCGATCGAGCGGGCGAAGGCCAGGTCGACACCCTTGACGGCGTCAACGGGGACCTTGGCCAGGCGCTCGGGAGTCTTCTCCGCGACCTCTTCGATCTCCATGCCGCCCTCGACCGAACACATGGCCAGGTAGGTGCGGTTGGAGCGGTCGAGCAGGAAGGAGATGTAGTACTCCTCCGCGATGTCCTTGGCCTCGGCGACAAGGAGCTTCTTGACGATGTGGCCCTTGATGTCCAGGCCCAGGATGTTCTGCGCGTGCGTGAACGCGTCCTCCGGGGTGGCGGCGTACTTGACGCCACCCGCCTTACCGCGGCCGCCCACCTTGACCTGCGCCTTGACCATCACCGGCTTGCCGATTTCCTCGGCAATCGCGCGAGCTTCTTCGGCCGTGTCGCAAACACGACCCTCGGACGAAGGCACTCCGTGCTTAACGAAGAGCTCCTTCGCCTGATATTCGAAGAGATCCATGTACTCACCGTCTCGTCTGCGTTGCTATGACAACGTCTTTGTTGGCGGCCCGACGTCGGTAGCGGGTCGGGTCGGACTCTAACCAGTCACATGGAGGGCCAATCGGCCACATTCATCCTAAGTGGCGCAGGTCACGACGTGTTACGGGAGGTCGGAATAACCGCTGGCCAAGGCTACTGGCGAGTAGTTTTTCGGCCTTTTCCGACACCGTGGCAGGTCGGAACACCTAAAGCCGCGGCACCTCACGATCTACTACGTTATGTCGTCGACACACCTCACCCGGGACGCCCGAAAACGGTGAGTTAATCCATCGCGTTACGGTGACGAATCTCACACACGCGTGTAGGTTTTCAAGCAACGCTTGCCACTCTGCAATCGCTTCGTTACCGTCAATGCGGTCGAAGTCACAACCAGGTCACGACAACCAGGTCACGACTGGCAAGTCAGGACTGAGGAGGACGACAAGCTTGAGGCACTTCAGCACTCGCTTGGAACAGCCGTCGGCGATTCGGCACGGCCGATGAACCACCGCTCCACCTTCACAGTCGAAGATCGCACCAACTCCGGCCACCGTTACCGGTATGCCGACGAATACACGTCGCATCCGCAGGGTCGCCGCACCCCCGCCGCGCAGCCCGAGACCGCGTGGCCGCAGCAGGACGCCTGGCACGACCAGAGCGGCTGGTCCGGCAATTCCGCGTGGACGCCCGCCGAGGACGAATGGACCGCCGACGAGTCCTATGACACCGGCGCCTACGACAACACCTGGCAGTCCACCCCCACCGAAGACACCCCCGCCGCGCCCGAACCGCGTCGCGCCGAACGTCGTGGTGGCGCGCACCGCGTGCCCGCACCACCCGCCGCGCTGAAGGGCCGCGCCGCGGTCATCGCCGTCGCCGCGGGCGCGGTCGTCGCCGCAGGCCAGGCTGCGATGGCCGATCCCGGTCAGCCCGTCCACGGCGTGGATTACGAGGCAGCGGGCCAGATCCACGAGATCGCCGCCCAGTCGATGAGCACGGCCGACGTCGCCGGCGAGGGCACCGGCGCCTCGCCGCAGGTGCTCGACGCCACCACCGTCGCCGACAAGAGCCACTTCGACGACATCCTCGCCAAGGGCCAGAAGTTCGCCGAAGACCTGGCCGCGCAGGAATCCGCCAAGCTGCGGCCGCTGTTCGCCAAGTTCACCTCCGGCAACTACACCTCCGGTTTCGGCGCCCGCTGGGGTGTGCAGCACCTCGGCATCGACGTCGCGGGCCCGATCGGCACCCCGATCTACTCGGTCGCCGACGGCACCGTCATCGAGGCGGGCCCGGCGTCGGGCTTCGGCATGTGGGTCCGCGTCCTGCACGACGACGGCACGGTCACCATCTACGGCCACATCGACACCGCGACCGTCTCCCAGGGCGAGCGCGTCATGGCGGGCGATCAGATCGCCACCATGGGTAACCGCGGGTTCTCGACTGGTCCGCACTGCCACTTCGAGGTATGGCTCAACGGCACCGACAAGATCGACCCGGTCCCGTGGCTGGCCACTCGCGGCATCAGTTTGGGCTACCAGCGCGATTAGGCTCCCCCGCCTCCCCGCGTATTTTGGCCAGACTTAGGTGCTGGTTGGGCTGCGTTGGCGGCTGGCAGGTTGGAGATGCGTGGGTTTGCTGTTGTCGGTGAGTTACCCATGTTCTCGCGTATGTCAGTCGGTGCGTGAGGAGTAGCACGTTTCGGTGTGGTCGGTGGCGGGCTAGCGTTTCGGTATGGGTGGTACGACGAAGTACACGCAGTTCATTGCGCTGGCACCGGAATTGGTGTGGAGCGTGTTGGGGGATCTGGAGCAGTGGCCGGAGTGGAATCCGGGGGTGCGGTCGGTGCGGATGCACGGGCCGGTCGCCGTCGGAGCCACGGGTGACTATCTGCCCAGTGGGAAGTTCTCGGCGCGGATCCATGGGCGGTTCGCCGAGCCGTTCACTGTCACCTCGGTGGTTCCGGATCGGGAGCTGAGCATCGAGCAGCCCGAACCGGCGGGGACCATGCACCTCACCTGGCGGCTGACGCCGCGGGACGGCGGCACCGAGATCAGCCAGGAACTGCGGTTCACCGGGCCGTCCGCCGCGGCGGCTCGCGCGGTCGTTCGTCCCTTCATCGAAACCGATGCGCGCGTGAACTTCTCGCGGCTGGCTCGACTTGCCGGGCTCGTCCCCGCCGAGGACGCGCTCACCGTGGTCATCGCAGGCGGTACCGGCGCGCTGGGCACGCAGATCGCCGCCGACCTGACCTGCCGGGGACAGCGGGTCACCCTGCTCACCCGGCGGCGCAACCCCGCACTGCCGTTCCGGCAGACCGAATGGGACGGCCGGTCGGTCGGCGCCTGGGCCGCGGAACTGCGCGAACCCGGCAGGATCGCGGTGATCAACCTGGCGGGCAAGCTGGTCGACTGCAGGCCCACCGAACGCAATATCGCCGAACTGCGCACCAGCCGCGTCGATTCCACCGCCGCGCTCGTCGCCGCGGCCGGGCTGCGCGACACCCCGGTCGACTACTGGGTGCAGGCCAGCACCACCGCGATCTGGTCGGACGCCGGCGAAACCCGCTGCACCGAAACGACTCCCCTGCCCGTCGGCCTCCCCCAGATGACCGGCGTCGCCCAGCCGTGGGAAGAGGCCTTCGACCCGGCCCGCGCCGACCACTGGACGATCCTGCGCACCTCCATCGTCCTCGACCCCGACGCCCCCGCGCTCAAACGTCTCGCGCAACTCACCAAGGCCGGTCTCGGCGGACGCGTCGGCCCCGGTGACCAATGGTTCAGCTGGATCCACATCGAGGACTGGCTGGCCATCGTCCGCGCCACCCTCGGCCTCGACCCGGACCTCGCGCTGCCCGACGGCATCCTCGTCGCCGCCACCGAATTCCCGGTCCGCAACACCGAACTCATGGCCACCCTGCGCCGCATCCTCCACCGCCCACCGTCACCCCCGACCCCGTCGGCAATGCTGAAGGTCGGCGCGGTCGTCCTGCGCACCGACCCCGCCCTGGGCCTCACCGGCCGCCACGCCACCTCCGAAGTCCTGCACAAGGCAGGCTTCGCCTTCCGCTACCCCACCCTCGACGAGGCCCTGAACGACCTGCTCCCCCGCCTCCCCGAGAATTAAGCGTGCTGTTCCGCCTCCCCGAATATTCAGCGGGTCGTCCGGGAGCTCGACTGTTGGTAATCGGGCTCGCATCGGGCGAGTAGGGCTGGGAGGTGGTTGGGGAGTTACCCATGTTCTTGCGAGATCAGTGGGTTGGTCCCCGCACTCACAACTTCACGATGGTCCGGCTGAACTGGGGAATCAGCCGGATCTTGCCCGCGGTGCCGAAGTCGATGGTGACGGTCGCGAGCGGGCCGACACCGTCCGCGGCGACCACCCGGCCGAGGCCGTACTTGTCGTCGCTGACCCGATCACCCACGGCGAGAACCAGATCGGTGTTGTTCCGCTTGACCGCGCCACCCGGTGCGGGCCTGCGCTGCCCGGTACCACCGCGCACGCCGGGACGCTGATCCCAGCCGTCGCCCCTGGTCCAGTCGCGATCGAACCCGCTGTCCTCGCGCCTGCGCCCGCGCTGCACCGGCGACACCACCGGCTCCAGCCGACGCCAGTCCAGCAGATGCTGCGGGATCTCCTGCAGGAACCGCGATTCCGGATTCGACACCGGCTGCCCCCAGCCCGACCGCACCACGGCCCGCGAGAGGTAGAGCCGCTGCCGCGCCCTGGTGATGCCGACATAGGCGAGCCTGCGCTCCTCGGCCAGCTCGGTCGGATCGCCCAGCGCCCGCATGTGCGGAAACTGCCCGTCTTCCCAGCCGGTCACGAAGACCACCGGGAACTCCAGGCCCTTCGCGGTGTGCAGCGTCATCATGGTGACCACGCCCGACCCCTCGTCCGGGATCTGGTCGGTGTCGGCCACCAGCGACACCCGCTCGAGGAACGCGGCCAGCGAGCCGGGTTCCGGTTCACCGTCGCCCGCCTCCGGCAGCAGCCCTTCCTCGCGCGCGGCCTCGGCGTTGTTGAACGCCTCGGAACTGAATTCGCGTGCCACGCTGACCAGTTCGTTGAGGTTGTCCAGGCGGGCGCCGTCCTGCGGATCGTCGGAGGCTTCCAGCTCGGCCCGGTACCCGGTGCGGTCGAGCACCGCGTCGACGACATTGCCGACATCGGGATACTCGCTGTCGGCACGCTTTCCGGCCGCGCGGATCTCGTCGAGCAGATCGAGGAAACCGGCGATGGCCCGCTGCGCCCTGGTGTTCAGCAGCGCGACCTTGCCGTCGGCGGCATCGCGCAGCGCGGCAGCGAAGCCGATGTCGCGCTGTTCGGCGTGCACCGCGACGCACGCCTCGGCGCGATCACCGATACCGCGGCGCGGGGTGTTGAGAACACGGCGCAGACTCACCGCGTCGTCGGGATTCTCCAGCACCCGCAGATAGGCCACGACATCGCGGACTTCTTTGCGCTCGTAGAACCGGACGCCGCCGACCACCTTGTACGGCAGGCCCATCCGGATGAAAATCTCTTCCAGCGCACGCGAATTGTTGTTGGTGCGATAGAACACCGCGACATCGCCGTAGTTGGCGTCGCCCGCATCGACCAGCCGATCGATTTCCTTGGCGACGAACGCGGCCTCGTCGTGCTCGTTGTCGGCGACGTAACCGGTGATCAGTTCGCCCTCGCCGGAATCGGTCCACAGCTTCTTCTCGCGCCTGCCTTCGTTGCGCGAGATCACCGCGTTGGCGGCGGAGAGAATGTGCTGGGTGGAACGGTAATTCTGTTCCAGCAGAATCGTTTCCGCGTCGGGGAAGTCGCGTTCGAATTCCTCGATATTGCGGATCGTCGCGCCGCGGAACGCGTAGATCGACTGGTCGGCGTCGCCCACCACGCACAGTTCGCTCGGCTCGACGCCGGACTCCTCGCCCGCCTCGGCGCTGTGGTGGCCGACGAGCTCACGCACCAACACGTACTGGGCGTGGTTGGTGTCCTGGTACTCGTCGACGAGCACATGCCGGAACCGGCGCCGGTAGTACTCGGCCACCTGCGGATGGTTCTGCAGCAGCGCGACCGTCTCGCCGATCAGGTCGTCGAAGTCCATGGCATTGGCCGCGCGCAGCCGCTTCTGGTACTCGGCGTAGACCCGGGCGACCAGCGCGGGCAGCTCGGTCTCGTCGGCCTCGGCGTCGGCGGCGGCCTGCGCGGGCCCGATCAGCTCGTTCTTCAGATTGGAAATGGCGGTCGCCAGCAATCGCGCCGAATACTTCTTGGTATCAAGGTCGAAGTCGCGGCTGATCATCGTGAGCAGGCGGCGCGAATCGTCGGCGTCGTAGATGGAGAAATTGGAATTCAGGCCGGGCAGCAGCGCGGCCTGCATCCGCAGGATCCGCACGCAGCTGGAGTGGAACGTCGAGACCCACATACTGGCCGCCCGCGGGCCGACCAGCCCGGCCACCCGCTCGCGCATCTCGGCGGCGGCCTTGTTGGTGAAGGTGATGGCCAGGATCTGCCCGGTGTGCACGCCACGCGCGGCGAGCAGGTAGGCGATGCGGCGGGTGAGCACCGCCGTCTTGCCCGAGCCCGCACCCGCGACGATCAGCAGCGGTGATCCCGCGTGCACGACGGCGGCGCGCTGCTGCGGATTGAGTCCGTCGAGCAGGCGCTCGGTCTCCTCGGCGCGCTGGTGTTCGCGCTCCTTGCGGCGCTGCTCCTGCTCGGCGCTGTGCCGGGCCGCCGCCTCGGCCAGCCCACCACCGGACGCGCCGGAACCACCACCGTCCCGACGCGATAGCTCCGCCGGGGCGGAAGCTGGTTCGCTGGGATCGGCGGCTGAGGCGTGGGGAGCGACCGTGATATCCATCGTCTGTCCACGCTACCGGCGGCCACCGACAGGCGGCGAACCGCCGGCTTCTCAGCTGATTCACAAACACAACTGTTTTGCATAGCTAGGGGCCCGTGGCACACTGGGGCTCATGGTCAGTGCTTCTCCGCATGCCCGGATCGGCACCCGATCCGATATCGTGACGGCGAGCGCAGCTCTTTGCGCACTCCCGGGGGGATTTCGTACCGCCCATCGGGAAAGTTTCAGGGTGAAGGAACAGATCGGGTAACAGGCCGTACGGCCCGACCGATCCCAGTTCTGACACGAGGAGATGAATGATGAGCACCCCTGCTACGACCACCGGGTCCGATTCGGCTCTGCCGCAATCCGAGGCGGAAATCGAGAAGCTCCGTCTCGAGATCGACCAGCTCGACGCCACGATCCTCGCCGCGATCAAGCGCCGGAGTGAGATCTCCCGGATCATCGGCCGAACCCGGATGGCCTCCGGCGGTCCGCGCCTGGTCCACAGCCGCGAGATGAAGGTGCTCGAGCGCTTCAGTGAGCTCGGCCAGGAGGGTCACACCCTCGCCATGCTCCTGCTCCGTCTCGGCCGAGGTCGCCTCGGCCGCTAGGCCCACACACCACGCGGCGCGCAACCAGTTCGCCGCTGCCACAAAGCCGCCCCGGGTGCGACACCATCCCCGGGGCGGTTTCGTGTCTCAGGTCAGGGCGATGTATTTGGTGTTCAGGTATTCCTCGATGCCCTCGATGCCGCCCTCGCGCCCGAAGCCCGATTCCTTGACGCCGCCGAACGGGGCGGCCGGGTCGGAGATGACGCCGCGGTTGACGCCGACCATGCCCGTCTCCAGCCCCTCGGACACGCGCAGCGCACGGTCGAGGTCGCGGGTGTAGAGGTAGCTGACCAGGCCGTATTCGGTGTCGTTGGCGGCGGCGATGCCCTCCTCCTCGGTGTCGAACGCGACAATCGGGGCGACCGGGCCGAACACTTCCTCGTGCAGGATGCGGGCCGTCGGCGGGACATCACCGAGGACGGTGGCCGGATAGAACCACCCCGGCCCGCCGGGCGCCTTGCCGCCGAGCAGCAGTTGCGCGCCCTTCGCGACGGCATCGTCGACCAGCTCGCCGACGATCTCGCGCTGGTCCTCGCTCACCAGCGGGCCGAGGGTGCTGGCCGGATCGGTGCCAGGCCCCATCACCACGGTGTCGGTCATCGCGGCGACCAGCTTCCGGGTGAACTCGGCGACCACACCGCGCTGGACGTGGAAGCGGTTGGCCGCCGTGCACGCCTCGCCGCCGTTGCGCAGTTTCGCCTGCATCGCGCCGGCGACCGCGCTGTCGATATCGGCGTCGTCGAACACGACGAACGGCGCGTTGCCGCCGAGCTCCATCGAGGTGCGCAGCAGGCGATTCGCCGAGGCACCGACGAGCTTCTTGCCGACCTCGGTCGAGCCGGTGAAGGTGAGCTTACGCAGCCGTGGATCGTCGATCAGCGGCCCGGTGACGGCACCGGAATGCGACGTCGTGACCACCGACAGGACCCCGTCGGGCAGACCGGCCTCGCTGCACAGCCTGGCCAGTGCCAGCATGGTCAGCGGGGTCGCCGAGGCGGGCTTCACGATCATCGTGCAGCCTGCCGCGAGGGCGGGCCCGATCTTGCGGGTGCCCATGGCGAGCGGGAAGTTCCACGGCGTGATCGCCAGGCACGGACCGACCGGTTGCTTTGCCACCATGATCCGGCCCGCGCCCGATGGCGCGTGCAGGTAGCGACCGTGCACCCGCACCGCCTCCTCGCTGAACCAGCGGAAGAACTCGGCGCCGTAGCGGACCTCGTTGCGGCTCTCGGACAGGGCCTTGCCCATCTCGAGCGTCATGAGCAACGCGAACTCCTCGGCCCGCGCGGTCAGCTGCTCGAACACCGCGCGCAGGATCTCACCCCGCTCGCGGGACGGGGTCGCCGCCCACGCCTCGCCCGCCGCGACGGCCGCGTCGAGGGCGCGCATCGCGTCGGCCGGGGTGGCATCGGCGACCTGCGCGAGCACCGAGTCGTCGGCCGGATTGCGCACCGCGAAGGTGCCACCGCCCGTCGCCTCGACCGGCCCGGAGCCGATCCACAAACCCTTCGGTACGAATTCAAGTACGTCACGTTCGGACACTGATCCGCCTCTCCGAGAACTCAGCGTGTCGTCCGGGAGCTCGACTGTTGGCTCTCGGTCGTGCGTCGGGGGTGCAACGGTGGGAGGTGGCAGGGGAGTTACCCATGTACTCGCTCGATCATTTCGTCGCCTCGCGCCCGACACTTTCAGACCGTACCGGTGGCCTGTCGGGGTCGTCGATACCCACGCGCCGATGCGTCGATGACGCTGTAATGTCGGCTGTCGTGAGCAGCGACATCACCGCGACGGCGGCCTGGCAGGCACTGTCGGACAATCACCGCAGTGTCGCGCCCCTGCACCTACGGAAGTTGTTCGCCGACGACCCGGCGCGCGGCCGTGCATTGACCCTGCGGGTAGCCGACCTGCACATCGACTACAGCAAGCATCGCGTGACCCGCGAAACCCTGGATCTGCTGGTCGATCTCGCGCGCACCGCCGGTGTGCCCGAGCGCCGTGACGCGATGTACTCCGGCGCCCACATCAACACCTCCGAGGACCGCGCGGTCGGGCATATCGCCCTGCGTCTGCCGGACGGCGATCAGCTCTGTATCGACGGCACCGACGCCGACGCCGAGGTGCACGACGTACTGCGCCGGATGGGTGAATTCGCCGATTCGGTGCGTTCCGGCGCCTGGCGGGGTGCGACCGGTCAGCGCATCACGGCAGTGGTCAATATCGGCATCGGCGGCTCGGATCTGGGACCCGACATGGTGTATCGCGCCCTGCGCCACTACACCGACCCGGGGATCGAGGCCAGGTTCGTCTCGAATGTCGACCCGTGTGACCTGGTCGCCAAGCTCACCGGCCTCGACCCGGCGACCACACTGTTCATCGTCGCCTCCAAGACGTTCTCCACGCTGGAGACCCTGACCAACGCGACCGCCGCCCGCCGCTGGCTGGTCGGCGCGCTCGGTGAGGACGCCGTCGCCAAGCATTTCGTCGCGGTGTCGACGAACGCGGAACGGGTGGCCGGCTTCGGGATCGACCCCGCGCACATGTTCGGGTTCTGGGATTGGGTCGGCGGCCGCTACTCGGTGGACTCCGCGATCGGCCTGTCGGTGATGGTGACGATCGGCAAGGAGCAGTTCGCCGAGTTCCTCAGCGGAATGCACGCCGTGGACCGGCATTTCGCGACGGCGCCGCTGGAGCAGAACGGTCCGGTTCTGCTGGCCATGCTCGGCGTCTGGTACACGAACTTCTTCGGCGCGGAATCGCGTGCGGTCCTGCCGTATTCGAACGATCTGGCCCGCTTCCCCGCCTACCTCCAGCAGCTGACGATGGAGTCCAACGGCAAGTCGGTGCGCGCCGACGGCACCCCGGTGACCACCTCGACCGGCGAGATCTTCTGGGGCGAGCCGGGAACCAACGGCCAGCACGCCTTCTACCAGCTGCTGCACCAGGGCACCCGGCTGATCCCCGCCGATTTCCTCGGCTTCGCCAGGTCGACCGACGACCTGCCGACCCGCGACGGCACCGGCAGCATGCACGACATCCTGATGAGCAACCTGTTCGCCCAGAGCAAGGTCCTGGCATTCGGCAAGACCGCCGAGGAGATCGCCGCCGAGGGCACCGACCCGAAGCTGGTGCCGCACAAGGTGATGCCGGGCAACCGGCCGAGCACCACCATCCTGGCGCCGGAGCTCACCCCGTCGACGGTGGGTCAGCTGATCGCGCTCTACGAGCACCAGGTGTTCGTCGAGGGCATCGTCTGGGGCATCGACAGTTTCGACCAGTGGGGTGTGGAGCTGGGCAAACAGCAGGCGCTGGCGCTGATGCCGCTGCTCAGCGAGCCGGAGCAGCCGGTGACGCAAGGCGATTCGTCGACCGACGAGCTCATCGAGTGGTATCGGGCGCACCGCCGCTGACCTCGCCGGCCGCCGGGGGTTCCGGGCGGATGGCGGCGAGCCTGCGGGTGACGCTGCTGGTCACGATGGTCGCCAGGGTGCCGATCACCACCAGGTCGAACGCGATCTGCACCATGGTCGCGATCCTGGCCACCTGACCGACGGCGTGGACGTCGCCGAAGCCGATGGTGCCGAGGGTGGACATCGTGTAGTACAGCGCGTCGGTGCGGGTCACCAGGCCGGCGAACTGGTCCGGTTGATGTTGCTGCAGCCGGTAGTAGAACAGCGAGAAGACCACGCAGACGATGCAGACGACGAGCAGCACCCCGTCGACGCGGCCGCCCGCCGACGGTGGCGCGTTCAGGTAGTGCTCGATCCGCCGCCAGACCAGCCAGATCAGTCCGGCCACACCCGCGACGAAGGTGACGATCCCGAGCACGTGCCCCGGCCAGTCGTCGAGCTCGAACACCCCGTCCAACGGCACGCTGTAGTAGAGCAGCAGCGCGAACAGCGCCGCGCCGCCGTTGCGCAACGCATGCCCTGGCATCGACACTCGCCGATCTCGCGTCATCGCTCCATGATTGCCCGCCGACGCCGATTTCCGCGGTACGCGCGCCGTGGTCAGCCGATCCGATAGCCGGCGTCCGCCGCCGTCAGCACCTGATCGGCGCGGTGCCTGCTCGCGGCGATCAGGTCGGCATTGCGCAGATCGCTGTCGGTGACCTTCGTGGATGCTTCGGCCGCCGACCGCCCGCCAACGGTGTGCCGGTGCAGCAGTCGTTCGGTGAGGAGCGCACGGGGGGCGTCGAGATACCAGCAGGCGTCGAGCAGTCCGCCGACCTCAGCCCAGCCCGGTGCCTCCGTATCGGTGAGCAGCAGATAGTTGCCCTCGACGACGACGATGTCCTCCGCACACACGATGACCCCCGCCGCGGTCGGTTCGTCGATGGCCCGGTCGAACAGCGGCCACGGCACCGGTACGCCGATCGCGGTCTCCCGCAGCGCCCGCAGATCGGCGACGAACCCGGCCGTGTCGAAGGTGTCGGGCTCACCCTTGCGGGCCAGCGCTCCTCGCGCGCGCAGCACCTCGTTGCGCAGGTGATAACCGTCCATCGGGGCGACCACGGCGGGTCGCCCCGACCGGCTGAGTTCCGCGCAGAGACGTTGGGCCAGCGTCGATTTACCCGCACCGGGCGGCCCGGCGATGCCGAGCAGGAAGCGCTGCCCTGGCGCGGCGTCCCGCGGAATCCGCCGAGCCAAGTCGCGCACCGACAGGATGCCGCTCGCCGAGGTCACCGGATCACCCTAGGCGACGACGCACCAAGCCGAGGTGTCGTCGTGACCGGCACCGGCATTGGCCTGCGCATCGCAGCGCAGGTGGAGTCGCGACCACTGGTAGGTGACGTCCGAGTAAAGCTGATCGTCCGGTCGCCGCCGGAGGCTCGGTGAGTCCTTTGCCCGCGAGGACAACGCGGCTCACCGACCATCCGAGCCCGGATCACTGCACGTCGACGAATGCCCGCTCGATGATGGCGCCGGTGTCCACCCCGACGGGCAGGGTGCCGAAGGCGATGCCCCAGTCGCCGCCGAGGCGGGTCGCGCAGAACGCGTCGGCCACGGCGGGATGGCCGTGGCGCACCAGCTGCGCGCCCTGCAGGACCAGCGCCATCAGCTCTACGACCCGCCGGGCCCGGTACTCGATGCCGGACAGGTCGCTGAGTTCCTTGCCGACCCGGTCGATCGCGTCGTCCAGGCGCGGGTCGGCGCCGCGGGCGAGGCCGACCTCGGCGAAGTAGGCCTCGACGGTCTCGGGCTGACGGCCCATGGCGCGCAACGCGTCCAGCGCGGCGACATTGCCCGAGCCCTCCCAGATCGACATCAGCGGCGCCTCCCGGTACAGCCGCGGCATGCCGGATTCCTCGGCATACCCGTTGCCGCCCAGGCATTCCAGCGCCTCGGCGGCATGCGAGGGCGCGCGCTTGCACACCCAGTACTTGGTGATGGCCAGCGCGATCCGGCGCAGCGCGGCCTCGGCCGGGTCGCTGCCCGCGCGGTCGGTGGCACCGGCCAGTCGCATCATCACCGTCGTGGCCGCATCCGATTCCACGACCAGGTCGGCCAGCACATTGCGCATGGCGGGCTGATCGATCAGCTTGGCGCCGAACGCTTCCCGGTGCCGGGCGTGGTGCACCGCGGTGACGGTGCCGAGGCGCATGCCGGTGGCCGAGCCGATCACGCAGTCGAGGCGGGTCATGTTGACCATCTCGATGATCGTCTTCACGCCCGCGCCCTCGGCGCCGACGAGCCAGCCGGTGGCGTTCTCGTACTCGATCTCCGAGGACGCGTTGGACTTGTTGCCGAGCTTGTCCTTGAGCCGCTGGATGCGGATCGGGTTGCGGGCGCCTTCGGGCAGCACGCGCGGCAGCAGGAAACACGACAGCCCGCCCGGCGCCTGGGCCAGCGTCAAGAACATGTCCGACATGGGCGCGGAGGTGAACCACTTGTGCCCGACGATCCGGTACGAACCGTCCGGCTGCGGCGCGGCGGTGGTGGTGTTGGCCCGCACGTCCGAGCCGCCCTGCTTCTCCGTCATCGACATGCCCGCGATGAGCCCGGCCTTGGTCGACGGCTCGCGGAGGCCGAAATCGTAGGTGCGCGAACCGAGTAGCGGTTCGTACTTCGCGGCGAGCTCCGGGTTGTGGCGCAGCGCGGGCACCACCGCGTAGGTCATCGAGATCGGGCACATGTGCCCGGCGTCGGCGATGCCCCAGGTGTAGAACTTGGCGGCGCGGGCGGTGTGCGCGCCGGGGCGCTCGTCGAGCCACGGCGAACCGTGCAGGCCGTGCGCGACGGCGACATTCATCAGGTCGTGCCAGTGCGGGTGGAATTCCACCTCGTCCACGCGATGGCCCCAGCGGTCGTGGATGTGCAGCACCGGCGGGTACTCGTTGGCGAGCCTGCCCCACTCCTGTGCGGCGACATCGCCTGCGAGCCTGCCGAGTTCACGCACCTCGGCCTCGGCCCAGCCCGCGCCTTCGCGGTGCAGGCCCTCGATCAGCGCGGGGTTGCGCGCGGCGTCGAAGGGGACGAGCGGGGGCGCCTGGTTGAACACTTCATGGGTCTGCATGGCCGGAACTCCTTCGACTACAGCGATTCCGGGCGCGCACCGAGGGCGCGCACGGCGAAAGCAACCAATTCGGGGATGACGGTTTCCGCGTGCGGCGCCGCGGCCAGCGGTCCGACCAGCACCTCACCGATCGCGCCGACGAGCGCGGCGGCGCCGACGGACGGGTCCTGGGCGGGCAGGCGGCCCTCGGCGATGCCGTGCGCGATCGCGGCCTCGAACGAGGCGGCGAAGGCACGCCGGAATTCCAGCCGTTGCGCGTCGACGGCCGCGTCGACCGGCTCGACCAGGAGCACGTACGCGAGTTTCGGATTCTTGAGCGCGCGCCCGGCGAAGGTCTCCACCGCCGCGCTGACCCGCTGCAGGACATCGCCCTCGGCCACGGCGGAGCGCACCGCGTCGACCTCGCGGGCGACCACGGTCTCGAACACCGCGGCGACGAGCTCGGCCTTGTTCTCGAACTGCTTGTACACGGTGCCGGTGGCGACGCCCGCCTCCGCGGCGACCGCGGCCATCGACAGTCCGGCGAACCCGTCGCGCGAGAGCACCCTGGTCGAGCCCTGCACGATCAGCGCCCGTTGCGCGTCGAGCCGGGCCTGCACGGCCGGGGTTCTGCGGTACACCATACGAAGAAGTGAACCACCGATTCACCTCTTCACACAAGGGGCATCTGGCCGTATGGTCGAAATATGTCTGTACGCGTGGAACACACGGGCCCGGTCACCACGGTGATCCTGGACCGGCCCGAAGCCCGCAATGCCGTCGACGGTCCGACCGCCCGCGCCCTGGCCGACGCCTTCCGCGCGTTCGACGCCGACCCGAACGCCTCGGTGGCGGTGCTGTGGGGCGAACACGGCACCTTCTGCGCGGGCGCCGACCTCAAATCGCTGGGCACCGAGAACAGCAATCAGGCCACCGAGGACGGCGACGGCCCGATGGGCCCCACCCGGATGCGCCTGTCCAAGCCGGTGATCGCCGCGATCTCCGGCTACGCCGTCGCGGGCGGACTCGAACTGGCGCTGTGGTGCGATCTGCGCATCGCCGAGCAGGACGCCACCTTCGGCGTCTTCTGCCGCCGCTGGGGCGTGCCGCTCATCGACGGCGGCACGGTGCGCCTGCCGCGCATCGTCGGCGAGGGCCGGGCATTGGACATGATCCTCACCGGGCGAGCTGTGAGCGCGCCCGAAGCGCTGCAGATGGGCCTGGTCACCCGCGTCGTCCGGCCCGGCGACGCCCGCCGGGCCGCCGAGGAGCTGGCAAGCCAACTGGCCGTCCTCCCCCAGACCTGCCTGCGCTCCGACCGCGCCGCGCTCTACGACCAGCACGGCCACCCCGAGGACGAGGCGATGCGGATCGAATTCCAGCACGGACTCGCAGCCCTCACCGACGGCGCGCTCGACGGCGCCGCCCGCTTCGCCGCGGGCGCGGGCAGGCACGGTAGCGCCGAACACCGGTGATGGAGCGGCTCACCGTCGTCGACGAGATCTTCCTGCGCACCCATCGCGGGATGGGCACACCCATCGCCCTCCAAGGGCTCTGGCGCACGGATGACGCGATGGAACCCGCACTGCTACAGGCGATTCACGACCGGCTGCGTGTCGGTGACCTCGGCCGCCGGGTGGTCTGCGCCCGGGTTCCCGGAGCGCGCCGGGCCTGGCGGCTGAACACCCTGGCCCATCCGCTCGACCACATCGGCTCCCCGCTGCCCGAGGACGCGATCCTGCCCTGGGCCGACACCCTCGGCACCGACCTCGACCCTGAGTTCGGGCCCGGCTGGCGCCTGTCCTCCGCACCGCTGGAAGACGGCGGAACCGTTGTCGCCCTGACCTGTTCACACGCCCTCGCCGACGCCCGCGGCCTCATCCACGCCATCGCCACAGCCCTCGACGAACTCGCCGAGGGCACCAACCATCCGCCCGTCCTGACAACAGGCTCCGCCGCCACACCGCCACCACCTACACTCGCGGCCTCCGACGTATTCACACCGCCACAACCTCCGCCGACCGTCAGCCCCGCATCCGCCCCGCCACCTGCGCCGACCGCCGCCACCGTGTCCGCACCGCTTCCGCATCTGGGCGCGGCCACCTTCGAAAAGCTATGGAGTACATCGCCTTCGGACTGGTCCGATGCCCGGACGCAGTGGGCCACCATCATCGGCGGCACCGCACGCGCCCTGCGGCGGGGCATTCCCCGGCCACCCGCCACCAGCACTCCCGACCCGTCGCCGAACCGGGCCGCACACAGCATCCTGCTCACCTTCGATGCCACCGAGTGGGACGCCACCGCTGCCGCATCCGGCGGGACCCCGAACAGTCTGTTCATCCACCTCGTCGCGAACATCCTGTGGGAGATCGGATTCCAGCAGCAGGTGATCGCCGCGAGCCTGCCCGTCGACACCCGCGACGAACCGCGCGTCGACAACGACCTCGCCATGACCGAGATCTCTATGGACCGCTCCGACACCCCCGCGACGATCCGCGACAAGGCCCGCACCGCCTACCTGCGCCGCATGTCGAGCCCAGCCGGCCTGCCCGAAGAGATCCTCCAGGTACTCCCCGATCGCTGGGCCTATGCCCTGAGCAAGGGCGCGGGTGAACGAGACATCTTGTGCTCCAACATCGGAACGCTCCCGGAGGCCCTGCGCACCGTCGGCACACACCACTGCGATCGGGTCGCGGCCCGCGCAATCCACCCCGGCCTCACCGAGTTTCCCCGCACCCGGCTCTCCGGCTATCTGTCGCGGCTCGCCGACACCTACGCGCTCGCCCTGGTCAGCCTGTCCTGCGACCGTGAAACACTCGACGCCGCAACAGATCGCGCTTGCACGACCGGCGGGCTACGCGCAAGGACCTGGTGATCACACCGCGAGCCTGCGCGGGAATCCACGGGCACTCGTCGGCGCGTCCGCCACACCGGGCATCTCCATGGACTGACCCGCCACACCCGAGTAGCCCACCGCCAGCCTGCGCAGCGCATCGCGATGAACACGCGACCGGCCACCACACCGCATCGTGGTGATCATGCCGCCGTCATCCCGGTGAGCAATACCCGCAGCCCCCACACGAACTGATCCACCGAGTTCCAGGCGGCGATCTCGTCCAGGTGCGCCGCGGTGCGCGGCCAGCGTGCCGCGTCGACCTCGCCCAGGGCTGCCCGGCGCTGAGCGATACGCTCGGATTCCGGTGGCAGCGGCGGCTTCCCATCAGTTTCGGCGACTTCGAGGGCGACCGCGCCGAGGACTTGCACGATCACCGCGTACACCCCGCGCGCCCGCGTCGGCGCGGGCAGACCGCCACGCGCCAGGCAGCCGAACATCGCCTCGCCGACATCGCGCGCCGCAGGCCCGTCCATCGGACCCGACATCATCAGCGTCGCGACCGCCGGATGGGCGAGCAACTGGTCACGCAGCCCGAGGGCGAACTGGACGACCGCGGCGGTCCACTCCACTCCGGGATCGGACAGCGGACCCAGCGGAACCGCGGCTAGCACCCGCTCGATCACCGCGCGCTCCAGGTCGGCCCGGCTGGCGACATAGGTGTACACCGCGTTCGGGTTGACCCCGAGCCGCGCGGCGACCGCCCGGATCGACAGGGCGCTCGGCCCGCCGTCGTCGAGCAGGTCGAGCGCGGTGTCGACGATCTGCTCCTCGGTGAACGACCGCCGGCTCGGCCGCGGCGCACCCCGCCGACCTGTTGACTTCTCGTCCGACATGCGCTGGACTGTACCCCGTACAGCTACCTGTACCCCGTACAGCCAGAACGGAATTCTCATGCGCACCAAGCCATGGCCCGCCATCACGCTGCTGATCTCCGCCCCGATCCTGATGAACCTCGCGTTCACCGGCTTGGGTGTGTCGTTCGACTACCCCGACGTGCTGCAACTGCCCGCCACCGAAGCGCTGGCGAAATTCCGCGCCGAGCAGACCACTGTCGTCGTGCTCTTCGGCCTGCTCGCCGCCGCGGCCTGCGCCTTCGCACCCCTGGCCGTCCTGGCCGGCAGGCTCGACGACTCGACAACCATGCGCTGGGCGGTACGGGCAGGCGTCGCCGCCGCGATCGTGCAGACGATCGGCCTGCTGCGCTGGCCCGTCCTCGTCCCCGGCCTGGCCGGCCGCATCGCCACCGAAGGCCCCGATTCCTCCGCGATCCACACCTTCGAGACCGTCAACACCGTCCTGGGCACCCTGATCGGCGAGACCGCCGGGTACATCCTCACCGCACTGTGGACGGCGCTGGTCGTCGCCGCCCTGCGCACCCCGCGCTGGTTCGCCGTCCTCGGCTACGTCAGCGCCGCCGCCATCGCCACCGGCGTCCTGGTTCCGCTCGGCGTCGAAGCCGCCGGGCTCACCAACTTCCTCGGCTACCTCCTGTGGAGCGCGTGGCTACTCGCCTTCGCCGCGCTCCTCGCCCGTCACGGCGCGATGCCGAGCCGCGTGGCCAGCCAAGGGAGTTGAACACGGAGCCCGGTGGACCACACCGCGAAGTTGTGCTCGCCGGGCACGATCTGCAGCCGGACATCCATGCCCGCGACCTTGGCCGCCTGGAACATCCGCTCGACCTGCGGCCGGTACTGCTCGTCGTCGGCCCCGACCACGAACGCGCCCGCGGAATCCGGGTAGGTCCGGCTGAGCATCAGATCGAGCGGGTTGACCCGCAGCAGCGCGGCGGTATCGCCACCGAAGGCGGCTTCGACCGTGCGCTGCCGGTCGCCGAGCGTCGGCTCGTCCTGGCCGGACATGTCGAGGAAGGTGGGATACACCTGCGGATAGTTGGTCGCCAGTTGCAGCGCGCAGGTGCCACCGTAGGACAGGCCACCCACCGCCCAGGCCCGCGGATCGGGGTCGATCTGCAGGTTCGCCCTGGTCCAGGCCGGCACGTCGACGGCCAGGTAGGTGGCGACATTGCCCAGCCGCGAATCCAGGCACAGCGGGTTCTCCAGCTGACCGCCGGTGCCGTCGGCGACCACGACGACGGGCGCGAGACCGCGGTGCGCACGGGCGAATTCATCCATGGTCTCGGCCAGCTGCCCGGCGACGAACCAGTCCTGCGCGGCGCCCGGTTCGCCCGCGAGCAGCACCAAGACCGGCAGCAACGGCCGCGGATCCGCGAAATAGGCGGGGGGCAGGTAGATCTGGGCGTCGCGGGTACCGAAGCCAGAAGCGGTCGGCGGCACCGCCGCGGTCAGTACCTTGCCGCCCTCGGGCAGTCCGGCGGGTGCGGACCACACCGATTCCAGTGGCCGCCCACTGATCACCTGCCCGCGCAGCTGGGTGAGCTGATCGGTGTCGACCCGCTCGACGGCGTCGACCCCGAGCGCGGCCCCCACCGTCGGATAGGACGCGTACACCAGATTGAGCCCGGTACCGACCGCCACCAGCACAGCGACGGCCCCGAACACCGTCACCACCCCGGTCCACACCGTCCGGCGCACCCGGATCCGCGGGACGAGCAGCAGGATCGGGGCCAGGCCGATTCCGATCAGCGTGTACACCGACAGCGCGATCGGATCGGGAAACGGCCGCCACACTTCTTCCACGAACAAGTACAGCGCGACGGTCAGCACGGCGGCGCCGAGCAGCGCGACCGGCATCGTCGCCGTTCGATAGCGACGCGCACGCGGGAACATCAACCACACCGCACCCAGCACGCCGAGCACCGTCAGCACCACCGGGAGCCACCCGGTGAGCAACGACAATTCGCTAACCCTCGTCATCGCCGACCTCCATAGATGCACGTCCATAGATGCACGTCAACGCCCGAACCGGGGACCGCACGCGGCCACGATGACTACGGTACACAGAGATCTTCACCACGCCCGGATGGCGCACGCGCAGCAAGGTGGATCGATCGCCGCGGTCTCGGTGCCGGTGTATTTCACCGGCGCCGACCGGTCAGCCGACGGTCACCGGACTCGGCGTCACCCGCGCCATGACATCGGCGGGCACATCGACGCCGGGTTCCAGGTCGGCAGCGGTGATCGGCTCACCCCAGACCTGGTGCAGCGGTAGCACACCCGCCCACACACCGCCGGTCGCGATGTCGTCGGCGTCGTCGCTCGGACCGCCCGCGCGGACCTTCACCGAGGCCTCGGTGAGATCGAGCGCGAGCACCATCGTCGCCGCCATCTCCTTGCGACTGGGCGGGCGCACCCGATCCCAGGCCCCCGGCGCCGCGTGCTCCACGATCACCCGCAGGGCGTTGTCGCGTTCGGCCTCGTCGGTGACCAGCTCCGCTCGGCCCCGGATCACCGCGGACCGGAAGTTCATCGAGAAGTGCATGGCCGAGCGCGCGTACACCAGCCCGTCGACGTGGGTCACCGCGACGGAGATGTCGGTGCCGATCGCGGCCCGCATATTGCCCGCGCCGGTGGAGCCGTGCAGATAGAGCGTGTCGCCCTCGCGGCCGTAGACGGTCGGCAGCACCACGGGCGACCCGCCGAGCAGGACACCGAGGTGGCAGACCAGGCCCGCGTCGAGCACCGCGTCCAGCTCGGCCCGGTCGGTCCTGCCGCGTTCCCTGGAACGGGTCAGCGTGGTGCGCGGAGTCGGCGACAAGGGGGTCCGGGTGGCGTCGTGCGTGGTCATAAGATGAGCTTCGCCGAAGAAATGGACTGCGAGTAGGTCCAATTCGACATTAGATCAACAGGCCAATTCGAGGTGGGCGATGCTCGACGACCTTCCGATTCCGCTCGACCGGACGGCGGCCGAACCGCTGTCGGTGCAGGTGGCCGATGCCCTGCGGGCCGCGGCGACCGGCGGTGTCCTGCGCGTCAGCGACCGGCTGCCGTCCTCGCGCGCGCTGGCGCAGCGGCTCGGGGTGAGCCGGGCGGTGGTGTCGACCGCCTACGACCAGCTGCACGCGGAGGGCTGGATCACCGGGCGCCGCGGTTCCGGCACCTACCTGAGCACGGCCCCCGCCGCCGCGCCACCCAGCACCGATCCCGGCGCCGGCACCGATCCGGACGCCGGTCTGCTCGATCTCGTTCCCGGTGCGCCGTGCGCCGATGCCGTCGACCCGGCGGCCTGGCGACGTGCCTGGCGGGCAGCGGGCGATCGCCCGGCCGATACCCGCAAGGACCGGGCGGGCGAGCCGGAATTCCGGGTGGCCGTCGCCGAGCACCTGCTGCGGCATCGCGGGCTGGCCGCGGGCGCCGCCTCGGTGGTGCTGGCGACCGCGGGCACCAGCTCCGCGGTCGGCGAGCTCGCCTCGGCACTGCTGCGCCCCGGCGACACCGTCGCGATCGAGGACCCCGGCTATCAACGGGCCGTCGGCGCCTTCCAGGCGGCCGGTGTTCGCGTGCTGCCGGTGCCCGTCGACGGCGACGGGTTGCGCGTAGACCTGATCCCGGCGGGTGTGCGCGCGGTGTATTGCACACCCGCGCACCAGTTTCCGATCGGCGCCAGGATGCCCGCGGCCCGCCGGGTCGACCTGATCGAATTCGCCAGAGCCACCGGTGGCTTCGTCATCGAGGACGACTACGACGGCGAATTGCGCTACGACACAGCACCGCTGCCACTGCTGGCCTCGATGGCGCCCGATGTGGTCGTGCACCTCGGCACCACCAGCAAGATCATCGCCACCACCCTCGGCGCCGGCTGGCTCGTCGCCCGCCCCGACATCGCCGACGCGGTACTGGCCCATCGCGCCCATACCGGCACCGCACCGAGCCCGGCCGGCCAGCGGGTGCTCAGCGAGTTCGCCCGGCACGGCGATCTGGCCCGGCACCTGCGCCGCCTGCGCCGGGTCGTGCCGCCGCGCCGCGCCCTCGTCGTCGACGCGCTCGCCCGCCGCGGGCTTCCGGTCGTCGGCGACGACGCGGGCTCGCACGTGGTCGTCGAACTCCCCGACGCCGCTGCCGAACAGCACGCCGTCGACGCGGCCCGCGCCCGCGGTGTGCTGCTGGACGGCCTGGCCCGCCACCACCTGGCCGAAGAACACCAGTTCGGGGTAGCGATCGGCTATACGGCCCTCGGCACCGCCGAGCTGGCCAGGGCGGTGCCGATCGCCGCCGACTGCCTCGCCGCCGCACGAGCGCGGCGCACATGACCGCGCCACGACGTGGCACGGTCGTAGCATGGACCGAGACCCCCACGCGGGTCGCTGTTCAGGCACTACCCCTCCGACCATCGAAGTGGTGAGCACATGAACGATCAGGACATTCTGGCGCGTATCAAACAACTGGTCGACGACGAGCACACCTTGCGAGCCAAGGCCACCGCGGGCGAGATCGAGCCCGCCACCGAACGTCGGCAGCTGGCCCAGCTGGAAGTGATGCTCGACCAGGCCTGGGATCTGCTGCGGCAGCGCCGCGCCCGCTTCGGCTCCACCGAGTCACCCGACGACACCACGCTGCGTTCCGCACGTGAGGTCGAGGGCTATCTGCAGTGACCGACGCCGAATACGACGTCATCGTCATCGGCGCGGGCCCGGCGGGTGAAAACGCCGCTGCCTACGCCATCGCGTGCAGCGATCGCACGGCCGCGCTCGTCGAGCGGGAACTGTTCGGCGGCGAATGCAGCTACTGGGCGTGTATTCCCAGCAAGGCGCTGCTGCGCCCGGGCGCCGTCCTCGGCCTCGGCCAGGCGATGCCCGGCCTGACCGCGAGCGGTCCGCAGGTCGCCGACGTGCTCGCGCGCCGCGACACCTTCGTGCATCACCATGACGACACCTCCCAGGTCGACTGGGCGAAATCCGCCCGCATCGACCCGGTCCGCGGCGCGGGCAGGCTCGTCGGCGAACGGCGCGTCGAAGTCGTCACCGACGACGGCGTCCAGGTCCTGCGGGCCCGGCACGCGGTCGTGCTGGCCACCGGCACCACCGCCGCGATACCCGGCATACCCGGCGTCCGCGAGGCACTGCCGTGGATCTCCCGCGACGCCACCAACCTGACCGTGGTCCCCCGCCGGGTCGCCATCATCGGCGGCGGTGTCGTCGCCTGCGAGGCCGCCACCTGGCTGGCCGAACTCGGCGCCGCCGAGGTGACCATGCTGGTCCGCGGCGACCGCCTGCTCCCCCGCGCCGAACCCTTCGCCTCCGAGCTGGTGCTGCGGGGCCTGCGCGACACCGGCGCCGTCACGGTCCGGCTGCACACCGAACCGCACCTCGTCTCCCGGCGCGACCCCGAGGACACCGGCGTCGGCCGCATCCACGGCGGTCCGGTCACCATCGTCCTCGACGACGGGGAGCTCGAGGTCGACGAACTGATCGTCGCCACCGGCCGTACGCCCGCCACCGAAGCGCTCGGCCTGGAGACGGTCGGCCTGCCCGCGGGCTATGTCGAGGTCGACGACCAGCTGACAGTCCGCGGCGTGCCCGGCAACTGGCTCTACGCCATCGGCGACGTGAATCACCGTGTGGCACTGACGCATATGGGCAAGTACCAGGCCAGGGTGTGCGGTGACGTGATCGCCGCCCGCGCCGAGGGCAGGCCCCTGGACAGTTTGCGCTTCACCGCGAGCGCCGATCATCAGCAGATACCCCAGGTCATCTACGCCGCACCCGAACTCGCGTCCGTCGGCCTCACCGAACACGAAGCGCGCGCCTCGGGTCACGCCGTCGACACTGTCGAGATGGACATCGCCGTGGCGGGCTCGGCCCTGTCCCGCGACGACTTCCACGGCCGCGCGAAACTCGTCGTCGACACCGCCGCCGACCGGCTGCTCGGCGCGACCTTCGTCGGCCCCGACATGGGCGAACAGCTGCACGCGGCGACCATCGCGGTGGTCGGCAGGGTCCCGCTGGAGACGCTGTGGCACGCCGTACCCGCGTTTCCCGCGGTCAGCGAGTTCTGGCTGCGCCTGCTGGAAGCGTGGCGCGAAAAGCGTTCAGCTACTTGAGCAGACGGGACATCCGCCGGTCGGCGAGCACCTTGCCGCCGGTCTGGCAGGTGGCGCAGTACTGGAAGGACCGCTCCGCGTAGGACACCTCGCGCACGGTGTCACCACAGACCGGGCACGGCTGCCCGGTCCGCGCGTGTACCCGCATGCCCGAACGCTTCTCGCCCTTGAGCCGGGCCGCGTCCTGCCCGACCGACCGGTCCACGGCATCGAGCAGCACCTCGCGCATGGCGGTGTACAGCTGCGACACCGTTTCCGCCGACATCGTTTTCGTAGTGGCGAACGGGGAGATCTTGGCGGTGTGCAGGATCTCGTCGGAGTAGGCGTTGCCGATACCCGCGAGCAGCGTCTGATCGACCAGCGCCGTCTTGATCCGCTGCGACGTGCCTTTCAGCAACGCGGCGAACTCGTCCTCGGTCACCGCCAGGGCGTCCGGCCCGAGTCGCGCGATACCGGGCACCGCCTTCGGATCGTCGACGACATAGACCGCAAGCCGCTTCTTGGTCCCCGCCTCGGTCAGATCGATCGAGGGCGTCGCGCCCTCCGGCGTGAAGAAGTGCACCCGCAAAGCCAGCGGTGACTTGCCACCGGGCTTGGGCGGCAACGGATTCGGCTCGTCGACCCACCGCAGCCAGCCACCGCGCGACAGGTGCGTGATCAACCACAGCCCGCCACAATCCATCCCGAGGAACTTCCCCCACCGCCCCGCCCCGGTGACATCCCGCCCGGACAGCGCCGTGACCGGCGGGTCGAACGTCTTCACCGCACTCAGCGCCGCCACGTCGACACGCCCCACCACCGCGCCGACCGCATGATCCCGCAGGAACTGCGCCAGCGCCTCTACCTCAGGTAGCTCGGGCACCCGGCCAGTTTATCGCTCACCTGCCCCGCAGGAGGTACACGTCCATGATCCAGCCCTTGGCGGCGCGCAGTTCCGCGCGGCGGGTCACGATCCGCTGTTCCACCTCGCGCAGCGGGCCCTCGATCAGGGTTTCGTCGGGCATGCCCAGGTAGGCGCCCCACCAGATGTGCACGTCGTCGCCGGGGATCTCGGTGAACGCGCAGTCGCCGTCGAGCATCACCACCGTCGAGCCCGCACCGAGGCCCTCCTCGCGCAACCGGCGGCCGGTGGTGACGTGGACGGGCTCACCGATCCGGTGCAGCACCATCCGGTGGCGCGCGGCCAGCGCGGCGACGCTGGTGACGCCGGGGATCACCTCGTAGTCGAACGCGGTGCGGCCGCGGGCCAGCACGTGCTCGACCATCCGCAACGTGCTGTCGTAGAGCGCGGGGTCGCCCCACACCAGGATCGCGCCGACCCCGTCCACCTCGTCGAACGCGGCCTCGAGCAGTTCGGCGCGGCGTTCGTGCCAGTCCTGGACGACACCGGCGTAGTCGTCGGGAGTGCGGTCGCGCGGCGGGTCGGTGATCTCGACGATCCGGTGCGGTCCGTCGACGTGCTCGGCCAGGATCGCGGTGCGCACGTCGACCAGTTCCTGCTTCTCGGCGCCCTTGCCGATGACGAAGAAGGCGTCGGCGTGTCGCATGGCCTTGACTGCCTGCATCGTCACCTGGTCGGGGTCTCCGGCACCGATGCCGATCACGTAGAGCTTGCGCATACGCGGAGAGCTTGCCAGGTGTCGTGCACCGTAGAATCGCCAGGCGTGGCCACCCCTGACACACAGTACGAGGACCTGCTCCGGCACGTGCTGGAGCACGGCACGCCCAAAGCCGATCGCACCGGCACCGGAACCCGCAGCATCTTCGGTCATCAGCTGCGCTACGACCTGGCCGAGAGCTTCCCGCTGATCACCACCAAGCGGGTCCACCTCAAGTCGATCGTCTACGAATTGCTGTGGTTCCTGCGCGGCGACTCCAATGTGTCCTGGCTGCGCGAACACGGCGTCACCATCTGGGACGAATGGGCCGACGGCAAGGGCGAGCTCGGCCCGGTCTACGGCGTGCAGTGGCGGTCGTGGCCCACCCCCGACGGCACCCACATCGACCAGATCGCCCAGGTACTGCACACCCTGCGCACCGACCCGGATTCGCGCCGGATGATCGTCTCGGCCTGGAACGTGGCCGACCTGGACAAGATGGCACTGGCACCGTGCCACGCCTTCTTCCAGTTCTACGTGGCCGACGGCAAGCTGTCGTGCCAGCTGTATCAGCGCAGCGCCGACCTGTTCCTCGGCGTGCCGTTCAATATCGCCAGCTACGCCCTGCTCACCCTGATGATGGCGCAGCAGACCGAACTGGAGCCCGGCGAGTTCATCTGGACCGGCGGCGACGTGCACATCTACGACAACCACGTCGAGCAGGTGCGCGAACAGCTCACCCGGGAGCCGTACCCGTTCCCGGCCATGCACCTGCGCGCGGCGCCGAGCCTGTTCGACTACACCTACGACGACGTCGAACTCACCGGCTACCAGCACCACCCGGCCATCAAGGCGCCGGTGGCGGTGTGAGTCGCGGTATCAACCTGATCTGGGCGCAGACCGCCGACGGCGTCATCGGCGTCGACAACACCATCCCGTGGCGTCTGCCGGAAGACATGGCCAATTTCCGGGACACCACCATGGGTCACCCGGTGATCATGGGCAGGCGCACCTGGGATTCGCTGCCCGCGTCGTTCCGTCCACTGGCCGGGCGCCGCAACATCGTGGTCACCCGCCAGACTGATTGGGCAGCCGACGGCGCCGAACGCGCCACCTCGCTGCCCGACGCGCTGGCCATCGCAGGCGATGTCGACGTCTGGGTGGCCGGCGGCGGCGAGATCTACCGCGCCGCGCTCCCGCTGGCCACATCACTGCTGGTCACCGAGGTCGACACGACCGTCGAGGGCGATGCCTTCGCCCCGGCCATCGGACCCGAGTGGCACGCACCGGAAACCCCGTGGCAGGAGTCGAAAACCGGTCTCCGGTACCGCATTCGCCACTACACCCGGCACTGACAACGCTTGGCTAACGGTCGGCGCAAACGCCCGACCGCGGGCACGGTCTCGGGCATACTCCTGGAGACCAGCCCGCGATAGCCTGCGAAAGGCGCGATGTCATGGACAAGAAATCGCTGACCGCGGTGGCCCGTCAACAGCTGAAGCTGGCGGCCACCTCGACGAGCGGCCGGAGTTCGCAGACCGTCATCGGCGGCCACACTCATGTGCTGCGGCAGACCGTCGTCGCCCTGACCGAGGGCCAGAGCCTGGCCGAGCACGACAACGCGGGCGACGCCACGATCCAGGTCCTCACCGGCACGCTGATCCTGATCGCGGGCACCGACGAATGGAAGGGCTCGGCCGGCGATCTCATCGTGGTCCCGCGCGCCCGGCACAGCGTCAAAGCCATCGATGACGTGGCGTTTCTGCTGACCGTCGCCAAATAGCGGTTGCCAGAGGGTCGCTGACACGCCAGGGCGTGCCGCGGACCTGTCTGCGCGGCGCTCTACTCTGGACGGCATGGGTGAGCCACAGCCGATCCTCGAACCGCTCACGCCGGCCGCCATCTTCCTCGTCGCCACCATCGACGAGGGCGGCGAGCCGGCGGTCCGCGACCTCTTGTCGAACATCTCCGGTTTGCGCCGTTCGGTGGGCTTCCGGGTACCCGGTGAGGGCCTGACCTGTATCATCTCGATCGGCTCGACGGCCTGGGACCGGCTCTTCACCGGCTCCAAACCCGTTGAGCTGCACGAATTCCCCGGCTACAACGGGCAAATCCACAGCGCGCCGACCACTCCGGGCGACCTGCTGTTCCACATCAAGGGCGAGACCCAGGGCGCCTGCTTCGAACTCGCCATGGCGATCGGCGAGCGCCTGCGCGGCGCCGCCACCATCGTCGACGAGACCGTCGGCTTCCGGTACTTCGAACAGCGCGACCTGCTCGGCTTCGTCGACGGCACCGAGAATCCCGAGGGCGGCGCGGCGGCCTCGGCGGCGCTGATCGGCGCCGAGGACCCGGATTTCACCGGCGGTAGCTACGTCATCGTGCAGAAGTACACCCACCCGCTCGACCAGTGGAACGCGCTCTCGATCGAGGAGCAGGAGCGGGTGATCGGGCGGACCAAGCTCGGCGACTACGAACTGCCCGACGACATCAAGCCCGCCAATTCCCATGTCGCGGTGAACACCCTGGTCGACCCCGACGGCACCGAACGCCAGATCGTGCGCGCCAACATGCCGTTCGGCACCGTCGGCCAGGGCGAGTTCGGCACCTACTACATCGCCTACGCCGCCACCCCGAGCGTCACCGAGCGCATGCTGGAGCGGATGTTCCTGGGCACCGGCGAGGCGGCCTACGACCGCATCCTCGACTTCTCGTTCGCGGTCACCGGCACGCTGTTCTTCACGCCCACCGTCGAATTCCTCGACGATCTGCCCGACGCTCCCGAGTCCGTTGCCACCGAAGAAATTTCCGATTCGCTGCCCGTGTTCACCCCGGTGGAACGGGCCGACGCCGCCGCCACCGGCTCGGACGGCTCGCTCGCCATCGGCTCGATGAAGAGGAGTATCTGAATGAACAACCTGCATCGCGAACTCGCGCCGATCACCGGCGAAGCCTGGGCGCAGATCGAAGAGGAAGCCACCCGCACGTTCAAGCGCAATATCGCGGGCCGCCGGGTCGTCGACGTGTCGGGCCCGCACGGAGTCGCCTATTCGGCGCTCAATCGCGGCAGGCTGACCAAGATCTCCTCCCCGGACGACGGTGTCCAGGCGCATCAGCGGGTGGTGCAGCCGCTGGTCGAACTCCGGGTGCCGTTCACCCTGCAGCGCAGCGAACTCGACGACATCGAGCGCGGCGCGGGCGACGCCGACTTCGACAACCTCAAGGCCGCCGCCCAGAAGATCGCCTTCGCCGAGGACCGCGCGATCTTCGAGAGCTACGCCGCCGCCGGCATCACCGGCATCCGCGACGCCGCCTCCAACGAACCGGTCGAGCTGCCGAGCAATGTCGTCGACATTCCCGACGCGATCTCGCACGCGCTCACCGGGCTGCGCCTGGCCGGCGTGCAGGGCCCGTACTCGGTGGTGCTCAGCGCCGAGCTGTACACGCAGGTCAGCGAGACCTCCGATCACGGCCACCCGATTCGCACGCACATCGAGCGGCTGCTCGACGGCGAGATCATCTGGGCGCCCGCGATCAGCGGCGGTTTCGCGCTCACCACCCGCGGCGGCGACTTCGAACTGGCCCTCGGGCAGGACCTGTCGATCGGCTACCTCAGCCACGACGCCGAGACCGTGCAGCTGTACTTCCAGGAGAGCTTCACCTTCCTCGTGGAGACCTCCGAAGCGGCGGTATCGCTCGGCTCGTGAGCTCGGCGCGGTGATCACCGCTAGGGTGGGCCGCGAGTCGTGGAGAGGGAGGTTCGCATGTCGGTCGTGCGTGCCGGTGTCGTGCCCGCTGGTCGGAGCCTGTTCTATTGCCTGATCGGGCTGCTGGCCACCACGGGCGTCGTCGGGTTGTTCCTGGCGATGTTCGGGGTGAACCGGGTCGTCACCGGGATCCTCGTCGGCGCGATCGCCGGGGTCGCGGCCGGCGTCGCGCTGTTCGTGCGTGATGTCGTCGAGCTCACCGAGCACGCGATCTACGCCAGGACCCCGTTCCGCTCGTCGACGGTGCCGTGGGATCGCGTCGTCGCGGGCCGCTTCACCCTCGACGAGCGATCCCGCTGGGCGCTGGCGCTCGACCTGACCGGCGAGACCACCGACGAACTGGTCCTGCTGTCCATCCCGCCGGTGGTCGGCCCGGTGGCAGGCGCCTACGACATGCGCAAACGCGAACAGGTGACCGAGATCCGGGAGATGCTGCGCGCCAAGCGGGTCCCGATCACCGTGCTCCCCGAGATCGCGGGCGCGCTGAACCAGCACTGGCAGATCGCACCGCCGACGTCGCGCTGACCCGGCGCTCACCGCCGAACGCCGATCCTGGCGCTCGGCGGGCGAACTCACCGAATGATCAGCGCAGCGTGCGGAAGAACTCACGCACATCGGTGGTGAGCAGTTCCGGTTCCTCCAACGCCGCGAAGTGCCCGCCCCGATCGACGTCATTCCAGCGGACGATGGTGTTCTCCGCCTCGTCGAAGCGGCGGATCGCCACATCGTGGGCGAGCACCAGCACACCGGTCGGCACGCCCGAATTCTCCGGCACCGCACCCCATTCCCCGGGCTGCGCGTAGCCGACATAGCCCGCGGACCCCGCGGTGCCGGTGAGCCAGTAGATCATCGCATCGGTCAGCAGCCGATCACGATCGATGATCTTGTCGGGCAGGGTCTCGCGCGGGTGTGTCCACTCCCGGAACTTGTCCAGGATCCACGCCAGCTGCCCGATCGGCGAGTCGACCAGCCCATAGGCGAGAGTCTGCGGACGGGTGGACTGCACGGCGATGTAGCCGAACTCCTCGTTCATGAACGCCTCGATCCGCCGGATGCGGTCGCGTTCGAGCTCGGTCAGGCTCGCGCTGACCTCCTCGGACAGCGGCAGCTGCGGGACCGAGCCCGCGCCACCGTTGACGTGCACGCCGATCACCCGATCCGGCGCCACCCGCCCTACTTCCGGGCTCACCGCCGCGCCGATATCGCCGCCCTGCACCCCGAAGCGCTGGTACCCGAGCCGGGTCATCAGCTCGGCCCACGCCTGCGCGATCCTGCGCACGGTCCACCCGCCCTCGGTGACCGGTCCGGAGAACCCGAAGCCGGGCAGTGACGGGATCACCACGTGGAAAGCGTCGGCCGGGTCGCCGCCGTGTGCGCGGGGGTCGGTTAGCGGGCCGATCAGGTCGAGGAATTCCGCGACCGAACCGGGCCAGCCGTGTGTCAGCAGCAGCGGCACCGCATCGGGTTCGGCCGAGCGCACGTGCAGGAAGTGGATGCGCTGTCCGTCGATCACGGTCGTGAACTGTTCGTGCGCATTGAGTTTCGCTTCCTCGGCACGCCAGTCGTAACCGGTGCGCCAGTGGTCGACGAGCTCACGCAGGTAGCGGGTCGGCACACCGGTGTCCCAGTCGTCGCCGGGCAGCGCGGCGGGCCAGCGCGCGGTGTCGAGCCGGTTGCGCAGGTCGTCGAGCTGCTGTTGCGGAATGTCGATACGGAATCGCTGGATCTCGTCGCTCATGAATACAACGATAGGAGCCACCTAGGACAGGTTCCGCCCTAGCTGTCGGGCAGAATTTCTTTCATGTTGGAGACATCAGCCCGCCTGCTCCGCCTGCTGTCGCTGTTGCAGACTCCCCGCGACTGGACCGGCACCGAACTCGCCGAGCGCTTGGAAGTCGACGCGCGCACGGTGCGCCGCGATATCGAGAAGCTGCGCGCACTCGGCTATCCGGTCGACGCGACGCCCGGCGTCGGCGGCTACCGACTCGGCGCGGGCGCGAAGCTGCCGCCGCTCCTGCTCGACGACGACGAAGCGGTGGCCGTCGCCATCGGCCTGCGAACCGCGGCGGGCGGCACCGTCGCCGGTATCGAGGACAGCTCCCTGCGGGCCCTCACCAAACTCGAGCAGGTCCTCCCGTCACGCTTGCGCCACCGGGTCAGCCTGCTGCACTCGGTCACCGTCACGGTCCCCGCCGCCACCACTCCCGTCGATCCCGATGTCCTCACCGCCGTCGCGGGCGCCATCCGCGACAACCATCGCCTCCGATTCGACTACCGAGCCCACGACGGCACAGCGACACTGCGCACCGTCGAACCCCACCGCCTGGCCCACACCGGCCGCCACTGGTACCTCATCGCCTGGGACACCGACCGCGCCGACTGGCGCACCTACCGCGCCGACCGCCTCACCCCGCGCGTCCCCACCGGCCCCCGCTTCACTCCCCGCGAAGCCCCCGACCTCGACCTGGGCGGCTACCTCACCCGAGGCATCACCACCTCCCCCTATCGGTACCAGGCCACCATCACTCTCGCGGTCCCCGCCACTGTCGCCGCCGACCGCATCGCCCCGACTGTCGGGGTCATCGAACCCCTCGACCCCGAAACCTGCCTCCTCCGCACCGGCGCCGACGATCTCACCGAACTGGCCGTCTATATCGCCTCCTTCGACTTCCCCTTCCGAGTCCACGAACCCCCTGAACTCATCACCCACCTCCGCACCCTCGCCACCCGCTTCACCGAGGCCACTCAGCCCTAGGACTCGAACCCGCTGCCCCGAGATCGCCGGCGCGCTGAACCCGCACCGGCAGATCGCACTGCCGACCTCGCGCTGACGCCGTCACCGGAGCTAGGCGCTCGCCCCCGACTTGAATCTCCGCCGGTAGTCCGAGGGCGACACACCGAGCCGCGCGACGAAAGCCCGCCGCAATGCCTCGGCGCTGGCGAACCCGGCATCAGCGGCGGCCCGGCTCACCGAGCTGCCCGCCTCGAGCCGGGCGCGGGCCAGATCGAACCGTACGCTCGCCGCGTACTCGGCCGGGCTGAGCCCGACCTCCTCGGCGAAGAGCCGGGTGAGATGGCGCGGGCTCACATTGACGTGCCGCGCGAGGTCCCGCACGCTGTGCCGCTTCGCCGGATCCCGCGCGATGAGATCGGTCACCGCGCGCACCGGTCCCGGCGGCAACGCGGCCGCGCGCAGCGGCGTCGAGAACTGGGTCTGCCCACCGGAACGCTGCAGGTAGACCAGCAGACCCTGCGCGACCTGACGCGCGATGGAACTGCCGAGATCGTCGGCCACCAGCGCGAGCGCGAGATCGATGCCGGCGGCGACACCGGCCGACGTCGCGATGTCGGCCTCCTGCACGAAGATTCGATCCGCCTGCACGTCGACGCGCGGGTACCGGCGCGCGAGTTCGGCGGCGAACTTCCAGTGCGTGGTCGCGCTGCGACCGTCCAGCATTCCCAGTTCGGCGAGCACGAAGGCGCCGCTGCAGATCGAGACGACCCGGCGGCTCCGTGCGGCGAGGGCGCGCGTGGCCTCGACGAGATCGGGTCGGACGAAGTCGGCGGGACGGACTTCGCTCCCCGGTATGACGAGCGTGTCCAGCGCGGGCGCGTCAGCTGCCGCAGCCGTCACGGCAACCCCCTGGCCGACCGAGCTGTGCACGGGTGCGCCGCTGGGTGAGAACAGCAAGACCTCGTAGGCATCGGCGAATTGATTCGCCTCGATGAAAACCTCTGCGGGACCGATGTAATCGAGCGCTTTCACCCCGTCGAACAGGAGAAACCCGATACGCCGTGTCCCACTAGATGCGTTGTGGCGGACACGATCCGGGGGTAGAGACATGACGATGAATCTAATGCTTGTCCGAAATGGCGGGATCCGCGGCCGTTCCGGTAGGCGACAGCCGACGCCGTTCCGACAACTATGGGCAACCTATCCATCCGCACCTCTGACGGGAGCGCAATGCCCTACTTCACCACCTCCGACGGCGCCGAGATCTACTTCTCCGACTGGGGCACCGGTCAACCCGTCGTCTTCAGCCACGGCTGGCCGCTCAGTTCCGATGCGTGGGCGCTGGAGCGCAAGACCTTCGCCGACGCCGGCTACCGTGTCATCGCGCACGACCGCCGCGGTCACGGCCGCTCGTCGCAGCCGTGGCAGGGCAACGACATGGACACCTACGCGCGTGACCTCGCCGAGCTCGTCGAATCGCTGGACCTGCGCGACGTCATCGTGATCGGGCACTCGACCGGCGGTGGCGAGGTCGTGCGCTACGCGGCGCAGCATGGCAGGGACCGGGTCGCCAAGGTCGTCACCATCGGCGCGGTGCCGCCGATCATGGTCGCGACCGATGCCAACCCCGACGGCCTGCCGATCGAGGTGTTCGACGGCATCCGTGCCGGTGTGCTGGCCGACCGCTCGAACTTCTACCAGGAGCTCGCCCCCTCGTTCTTCGGCTTCAACCGCGAGGGCGCCGCCGTCTCGAAGGGCGCGCAGGACGACTTCTGGCGCCAGGGCATGCTCGCGGGTATCCAGGCCGCCTACGAGTGCGTCGCCGCGTTCTCGGCGACCGATTTCACCGAGGACCTGAAGGCGCTCGAGGTGCCGATCTTCATCGCGCACGGTGACGACGATCAGATCGTGCCGATCGCGGGTGCCGCGCTGAAGTCGATCGAGCTCGTGCAGAACGGGACGCTGAAGGTGTACCCCGGCGCTCCGCACGGCATCTTCGGCGCCTACCAGCAGGAGCTCATCCAGGACATCCTGGCGTTCATCAAGAACTGAGACTGTCGGCGCGGTGCCACCCACCGGCACCGCGCCGGTACCGCTCAGGCGGGATCGATGTCGATCTCGCCCAGTCGCGCGAGGAGCGCGTCGGCCGCCGCGCCGACATCGCCACGGTGCCCGACTATGCGCATGATCGCGTCCGGGATGACACGCTCGGTCTCGACGGCCGCGGCCCCCTCGTCGGACCGGATGGCGATCACCGTCTCGACCAGCCGGAACGGCAGAATGCGTACCTCATCGGACTGCCCTGCGGCAGCGCAGGATTCGGCGGTGAGTCGTTCGTAGTGCCCGCGCAACTCGTCCCGGTGGCGCCGGAACACGACGAACCTTTCGGTGCGCAGTTCGGGCAGCAGATACAGCGCGCCGAGATTCCATCGCGCGCTGCGCAACTGGCGCACGTCGAACAGGGCGAGTGCGTAGAGCTTGGTCGCGGCGGGCTCCGGCTCGCCGAGCATCCGCTGCGCCAATTCGACCGGACCGGCGACGGTTTCGGCCAGCAGCGCGTCGAGGATGTCGTCCTTGGCCGCGAAGTGGTGATACAGCGAGGCCTGTCTGATGCCGACCGCGTCGGCCACCGCCCGGGTGGAGGTGTTGGCATAGCCCTTGGTGGTGAACAGCTCCGCCGCCGCGTCGAGGATCTCCGCGCGCGGCGTGGTTCCCTGCCTGCGCCGCTGTTCCAGCCGGGGACGCCCGGGACCGAGGTTTGCCACCTCCCGATTCTGTCATCGGGCCCCGACCAGGGCCGAAGCGGGCAGCTCACCAGCGAAGGTGCCGCGCGGTCGAATTCCTGTCACTTGATAGAAACTTGGGCAACGCAGAAGTTACCGCAGGCCCCACACCTGATACACGCCGGACACCCTTCGAGCGATCGCGAGCGCAAAACTATCGCCTGATAGATATTTGGCCGCACCGCCGAAGGACACCGACATGGCCACGACTCTCGATTCCCCCGCCGAACCGCTCGACTCCGGCCGCGACAGCGCCGACCTGGCGGCGTTCGGTTATCAGCCGGTCCTGCATCGCAAGCTGGGACGCTACGCGTCGTTCGCGGCAGGCTTCTCGTTCGTCTCCATCCTCACCACGATCTTCCAGTTCTTCGGCTTCGGCTATTCGTTCGGCGGCGCCGCGTTCTTCTGGACCTGGCCGCTGGTCTTCGCGGGCCAGTTCCTGGTGGCCCTGAACTTCGCCGAGCTGGCCGCCCGGTATCCGATCTCGGGCTGTATCTATCAGTGGTCACGCCGCCTGGCGGGCGGGCTGATCGGCTGGTTCGCCGGCTGGATGATGGTGATCGCGCAGGTCGTCACGGCCGCCGCGGCCGCCATCGCCCTGCAGGTCGTGCTGCCGACGATCTGGAGCGGCTTCCAGATCGTCGGCACCGACACCGCGCTCACCTCCCGCGACGGCGCGATGAACGCGGTGCTGCTCGGCAGCGTGCTGCTGGTGGTGACCACCACGATCAATGTCATCGGCATCGACCTGATGGCCCGGATCAACTCGATCGGCGTCACCATCGAGATCGTCGGCGTGCTGGCGATCATCGCGCTGTTCTTCACCAGTGCCGAGCGCGGGCCCGGTGTCGTCACGCAGACCGACCAGGCCGCGCCCGGCCCGTACTGGGCGGCGTTCCTGGTCTCCGGTCTGATGGCCGCGTACGTGATGGTCGGCTTCGATTCCGCCGGTGAGCTGTCCGAGGAGACCAAGAATCCGCGCCGGGTCGCGCCGCGCACCATCCTGCTCGCCCTGTCGGTCTCGGCGCTCGGCGGCGGGCTCATGCTGCTCGGCGCGCTGATGGCGGCGCCCAGCCTGTCCGACGGCGAATTGGCTTCCGGCGGACTGGCTTACGTCATCACCTCGAAGCTGAACAGCCCCGCCGGATCGGTCCTGCTCGGCTGTGTCGCGGTCGCGGTGATCGTGTGCACGCTGGCGATCCAGACCGCGGGCTCGCGCCTGATGTTCTCGATGGCGCGTGACGGCAAGCTGCCGTTCTCGACGGCGCTCGCGACCGTGCACCCGCGCTTCGGTACGCCGGTGTGGCCCGCCGTGGTGATCGGCGCGCTCGGCATCGGGCTGCTGGTGCTCAACCTCGGCAACCCGGCCATCTTCGCCACCCTGGCCAGTGTCTGCATCGTCAGCCTGTACCTGGCGTATCTGCTGGTCACCGTGCCACTGCTGGTGCGCAGGATCAAGGGCATGCCCGCACTGGACGACCCGACGCTGTTCACCCTGGGCCGCTGGGGCATTCCGGTCAACGCGCTCGCGGTGATCTGGGGCATCGCCATGGTGATCAACCTGGCCTGGCCGCGCCCGGAGGTGTACACCCCGGCAGGCGGCAACTGGTGGCAGCTGTGGGCCGGCCCGCTGTCGGTCGCCGTGATCCTCACCGCAGGCGCGATCGTGTACCGCTTCGTGGTGGCCACGAAGAACGAATTCCCCGTGGCCGAAACCGCACCCGCCACAGCCTGATTCACCTGGCACACCCCCAATCAGCCCCGAACCGCCCTCCCGACCCCGCACGCCCCGACCTCGAGGAGGAGCAGGCCACGAAGCGGCCGTCGGCGGCCGTCCCGCCGGTCAGGCGCCGTTGCGTAGGCGACGAAGGAGCAAGCAACGGTGCTTGACCGGCGGGACACAAGGGGCCGCCGACTCGAGCGCGCCAGCGCTCCAAAAACACAGGAGAACGATGACGAGTACCAACTCCACCGACGGCGCCCGTGCCCATGCGCGCGCCCAGGCCGCGGCGGCCACCATGGCCATCCCGGAGACACCGGTCGGCGTCGACCCCACGGCAGTCGTTGTTGCACAGCGAATTCCGCCGGGCAGCTACGCGAATGTCGTGCTCGGCCGCGGGACCCGCGTCCGGCTCGCCGACCCGACCGGCACCACCTGCGCGCACCTGTTCCTGCTGCGCGCCGAATCACCTTGGGAGCGGCTGAACGTCGCCGACACCGTGAAGGTGCCGTGGCAGGCCTACCTGAGTGCGGGACACCCGCTGCTGTCCGACCAGGGCCGGGTCCTGGCCACCGTGGTCGCCGACTCCGCCGGCCACCACGACACCCTGTGCGGCCCCACCACCGACGGCCGCCACCAACTCCACCTGGCCGGGGCCAAGCAGGGCCTCGAGCCACGCGACATCGGCCCGTCGATCGCGCTGTTCCGCGGTGCGCGGGTCGCCGCGGACGGTGGGATCGAGTCGACCGGCAACGGCCCGGCGGGCGCCGCCGTCGACCTGATCATCCACCTGCCGGTGACCCTCCTGGTCGCCAACGCTCCCCACCCCCTCGACGACCGCCCCACCGGCGACCTCGACGTCCTCGCCTGGTCCTCGCCGGCAGATCTCGCGGCCACACCCAACGATGACCCCGAATACCGGCGGGCCGTGGACAACACCGAAGCCGCCTGGGCCGCCGCGCAGAACACGGAGGTTCTGGCATGACAACGACCACCCGCACCGTCGTCCTCGACGAGACCGTCCCCGCCCAGGCGCCGTGGTCGGCGATCGTCCGCGCCGGCGATCAGCTCGAGATCATCGACCTGCACGGCAACCAGGCCGTCGACTGCCTGCTCTATTCCGCCGCCGACCGCACCGACCGCTACAGCGCCCAGGCCACCGTCGCCGCCCAGCGCAATATCTTCCTCACCACGGGTAGCGTCCTGCGTACCGAACGCGGCACCCCGCTGATGACGGTCGTCGCCGACGAGGTCGGCAACCACGACACCATCGCCGGCGCCTGCTCCCAGGAATCCAACACCCTGCGCTACGGCCATCACACCCGTCACCAGCACGCCTGCGTGGAGAACTTCCTGACCGCGGCCCTCGAATGGGGTTTGGGCAAGCGGGATCTGGTGTCCAACATCAACTGGTTCATGAACGTGCCGGTCGAGGCCGACGGCACCCTCGGCATCGTCGACGGACTGTCGGCGCCGGGCAAGAAGGTCACCCTGCGGGCCGAGGTCGACACCCTGGTCCTGGTCTCCAACTGCCCCCAGATCAACAACCCCTGCAACGGTTTCGACCCGACGCCGGTCCGCATGGTGGTGACCCGATGAGTCTCACCGACACCCGGATCGCCGCCGAAACGGCTACCGCCCAGCAGGCGACGGCGGCGGCCACCACAACTCATCGCTCCGCCGCCACCTCGAGCTCGGGCGTCGACTCACCCGGGACACTGGCTACCGGCTCTCCCGAGGCGGGCATCCGCCGACCGGAGGCCGTAGCGAGGAACTCCGGCGTCCCGGCATCCACATCGCCATCCCAGCTCGCGCGGTGCATCGACGTCCTGCGTCCCGGAATGCAGACCACCGTGCAGGACTGGCCGGGGCGAATCGGCTACTGGCACATCGGCGTTCCGCCGTCCGGTCCGATGGACGACCTGTCGTTCCGGCTCGGGAACCGGGTGCTCGGCAACCAGGAGGGCGCGGCGGGGCTGGAGTGCACGCTGGGTGGGCCCGCGCTGCGCTTCACCGAGTCGACCTGGGTGTGCGTCACCGGCGCGGTCGCCGAGGTGCGCGTCGACGGTCATCCGGTCGAGCAATGGCGCACCGTCGAGGTGCCGGCCGGTGGCGTCCTCGATGTCGGCGCCATCCGCGGACCCGGCATGCGCACCTACATCCTCGTATCCGGCGGTATCGAGGTCGAGCAATTCCTCAGCAGCGCAGCGACATTCACCCTGGGCAAGTTCGGCGGCGGCACCGGCGCGGCATTGCGCGCCGACGAGTCGCTGACGCTCGGCGAACCAGCACATCGTCGCGCCCCCGCCGTCCCGATGGCCGACATCCCCGCCTTCGGCCACCGCTGGGAACTGGCCGTCACCGAGGGCCCGCACGGCGCGCCGGAGTTCTTCACCCGCACCGATTTCGACACCATCATCGGCACCGACTACGAGGTGCACTTCAACTCCGACCGCACCGGCGTCCGCCTGATCGGCCCGAAGCCGGAGTGGGCGCGCACCGACGGCGGCGAGGCGGGCCTGCACCCGTCGAACATCCACGACAACGCCTATTCGATCGGCGCGCTCGACTTCACCGGCGACACCCCGATTCTCCTCGGCCCCGACGGCCCGAGTCTGGGCGGTTTCGTCTGCCCGGTGACGGTTGTCGCGGCCGACCGCTGGAAGCTCGGCCAGCTCACGCCGGGCGACAAGGTCCGCTTCGTTCCCGTTCGCTCCGAGCACGCCGCTCCCGCACACGAACTCGGCGCGCGCCGCCGAGCGTCGTTCGGCACCGTGCTCTCGGCGGGGCGCGACGGCGACGACGGCATCCTGCGCCGCACCGCCGTCGACGACGAGACCGGCGTGACCTATCGCAGACAGGGCGACGACGGCGTCCTTGTCGAATATGGCACGCTCACACTGGATCTCGGTCTTCGCGCCCGGGTCCACGCCCTGCACCAGCATCTGATCGAAGCCGGTCCGCGAGGAGTCATCGAGCTCACCCCGGGCATCCGCTCCCTGCAGGTCCGCGTCGACCCCGCCGTCCTCCCGATCCGGCAGCTCCTCGACCTGCTCGCCGAAGCCGAAGCGCAACTACCGAATTCGGATCAGCTCGTCGTTCCGAGCCGCACCGTCCACCTGCCCCTCTCCTGGGACGACCCGTCCACCCGCGAGGCGATCACCCGCTACATGCACGGCGTCCGCGCCGACGCCCCCTGGTGCCCGTGGAACATCGAGTTCATCCGCCGCATGAACGGCCTGGATTCGGTCGACGACGTCTACCGCACCGTCTTCGACGCCGAATACCTGGTCCTCGGCCTCGGCGACGTCTACCTCGGCGCCCCGGTCGCCACCCCCACCGATCCCCGCCACCGCCTGGTCACCACCAAATACAACCCCGCCCGCACCTGGACCCCGGAGAACGCCGTCGGTATCGGCGGCGCCTACCTCTGCATCTACGGCATGGAAGGCCCCGGCGGCTACCAGTTCGTCGGCCGCACCACCCAGGTCTGGAACCACCGCGCCCGCCCCACCGGCACCGCGGGCCCCGGCGTCGACCGCTTCCGCACCGACTCCGAAACCCCCTGGCTCCTCCGCTATTTCGACCGCATTCGCTGGCACCCCGTCGACCCCGGCGAACTCCTCGACCTCCGTGCCGACTTCGCCGCCGGAAAAGTCGACATCCTCACCGAAGAAGGCGAATTCCGCCTCGCCGACTACCGCGCCTTCCTCGCCGACAACGCGGCCGCCATCACCGATTTCCGCGCCATCCAAGCCGAAGCCTTCGCCGCCGAACGCCACTCCTGGCGCACCGCAGGCGAACTCGCCGACTGACCACTGCCCGCCGACAGTGACGCCGGGCTCATGACCGAGGTGGCGGGTCGGCGATGGCGGTGGCCGAGGGGTTGGTGGCGTCGCGGATGATGCGCAGGCCGGTGACCAGGCCGTCGAGTTGGGCTGGTGTGAGCCGGCCGGTGAGCCAGGTCTCCAGCGCGGCGAGGTAGTCCGGGAGGACTTCTTCGAGGCGCCGGATGCCCGCGGGGGTCAGGGCCGCGTAGGCGCTGCGGCGGTCGGTGGGATCGAGTTGACGTTCGACGAGGCCCGCCTTGGCGAGGCGGTCGACCAGGCGCGTGACACCGCTGGTGGACAGCTCCGTCTGGGTGGCCAGGTCGGACATGCGCAGGCGGCGGTTCGGTGAGCGGCTCAGGCGCATGAGGGCGTTGAGGTCGAGACCGGAGAGGCCGTGCGCGTTCCACGCCGGTTCGACCTTGGCGATCAGTCCGCTGTGCGCCTCGAAGAGCAGACCGGAGATCGTCAGCCGGGGGTCGTCGAACAGTTCGTGCATGGGACCACCCTAGCCGATGCTTGCCATGCGGATAGTTGACGCGAGGAATACTTCAGAGTAGACCTATGCATACGCAATATTCCTCGAAGCAACTAATGGAGTGGTCATGCAGAAGACGTGGGTCGCCGGGTTCCGGTCGGGTGTCATCAGCCCGGACGAGCAGATCAAGCTCGCCGAATCGCGGTCGTTCAGTGACGAGACGGTGCGGCAGGTGCTGCACATGGCGGGCGGCGGCGACGCGGTGCGGGTGCGGTTGACCAATCGGTACGGGTCCGCGCCGCTGATGATCGGTGCCGCGCGACTGGCCCTGCGCAAGGAAGGTTCGGCGATCGCCACCGATGCCGAGGTCCGCTTCGACGGTGCCCCGATCGCGGTCATCGAGCCCGGCGCGGAGCTGGTCAGCGATCCGCTGGACCTGGCCGTCGCCGCAGGCGAGGACCTGCTGCTCAGCCTGTACCTCCCGGGGCCGACCGGCCCGGCGACGTTCTCCCACCAGCCCGGCGAGATCTCCTACCTCGCGGCGGGCGATCGCACCGTCGACGTGGAACTGCCCGGCGCGGAGGAAGTTCCGTTCCGGTTCTTCGTCACCGGCATCGACGTACTCACCTCGGGGCAGCCCCCGATCGCGGTGGCGTTCGGCGACTCCTGGTTCGAAGGTGTCGGCACCACGCTGAGCGCCAACCGTCGCTCCGTCGACGTCGTCAACTCGCGCCTCACCCGGGGCTGGGTGGTCAACAACGGCATCGCCGGCAACCGGCTCACCGCCGGTGAGATCGGCGAATCCGGCCTGGCGCGTCTCGATTCCGACGCACTCCAGGTTCCCGGCGTCACCGACCTCCTGGTGAACTTCGGCATCAACGACCTGATCCTCGGCGCGATGGGCGGACAGCCCTCCGCCACCACCGAGCAGCTGATCGCCGGTTTCACCGAACTCGCCGAGCGCGCGCACGCGGCCGGTCTGCGCGTGCACGTCGCGACCATCGGCCCTTACGCCGGCTGCGTCTACCCCGGCATGCCGCTGCTGGAAACCCAGCCGACCCGGCACGCTGTCAACGAATGGCTGCGCACCACCGATGTTTTCGACTCGGTCTTCGACGTCGACCGCGCGGTGGCCGACCCGGAGCGCCCCGACTTCATCCGCCCCGAGTTCGACAGCGGCGACGGCATGCACCTCAACGACGCCGGCGCCGCGGTCATGGCCCACACGGTCGACATCACCGCCCTGTTCACCGCGAGGTGACGCACCAGGGGGCGCGGCTTCCGCATCGACTCGATACCGAGGCCGCGCCCACCCCGACCCCTCGCCCTGGTCTGGCAGCCGACCTCCGGACGTCGGCGATCGCACCCAGGACAGCCGCCGAGTCGGGGTTCACAACGTAGTGAGAACGGTCTTTCCCGAGGCGTGCCCGCGGGCGAAGACCTCGACGGCGGCCGCCGTGTCGGACAGGGGGAAACGGCGCTCGATCACCGGGCGCACGGCGCCGTCGGCGGCCAGGCCGGCCAGGTATTGCAGGTCGGCGGCCGCGGGGCGCATGAGCAGCGCCTTCAGCGTCTGGCGGACGAACAGGTCGGTGAGCGCGACCTCGCCGAGCCAGCGGACCGGGCCGAACCAGTTGTCGCCGGGGGCGGCGGCGGAAGAGATGAACACACCGTCCGCCGTCAGCACCCGGCGGCAATCGCGGAGTCTGCGGTTGCCCGCCAGATCGAAGAGCACGTCGTACGGGGCATCGGTGTGGGTGAAATCGTCTGCGGTGTAGTCGATCACGACATCGGCGCCGATTCCGCGCACCATCTCGACGTGCCGGGTACTGCACACCGCGGTCACGTGCGCCCCGAGCGCCTTCGCGATCTGCACCGCGAAACTGCCGACGCCGCCGGACGCGCCGTTGATCAGAACCCGCTGGCCCGGCGCGACTTTGCCGATATCGCGCAGGCCCTGCAAGGCCGTCATCCCCGAATCCGGTATCGCCGCAGCCTCTTCCATACTCAGCGCAGCGGGCACGATGGCGAAGGAACCGGCTTCGGCGCACACATATTCGGCGAAGGCGCCGCTGGGTACCACACCGAAAACCCGGTCGCCCACCTGGAATTCGGTGACCAGGGCGCCGACGGCGACCACTTCGCCCGCGAGATTCTGCCCGATCATCCGATGCTTGGGCCTGCGCAGCCCGAACCCGAGCCGCAGCAGATACGGGGTCCCGTTGAGCAGGTGCAGATCCCCGCTGCACAGCGAGGCCGCCCGCACCCGGACCACCACCTCCCGCTGCCCCGCCGCCGGGCGCGGCACGATCTCGGTCCGCAACACCTCGCTCCCGCCGTACCGAGGAGCTACCCACGCGGTCATCGAAGCCGTATCCACATCGGTCATGACGTCCCTCATCTCGCACTTACAGCGTAAGTATGTCGCGTCAGACGGTACGCTTACGCCGTAAGTGAGTCAAGGAATCAGTCAGGAGCCGCATGCCACGCACCCCGCTGACCAGGGAACGAGTCCTGCGCGCGGCGATCGACCTCGCCGATCGGGAGGGCCTGGACGCGCTGTCGATGCGCAAACTCGCCAAGGCGGTCGGCGTAGAGGCGATGTCGCTGTACAACCATGTCGCCAACAAGGACGACCTCCTCGACGGCATCATCGACCTGGTCGTCGCCGAGATCTACGTTCCCCGCGCAGACGGCGACTGGCAGGCCGAGCTACGCCACCGCGCCACCTCGGCCCACGAAGTCCTGCTCCGCCACCGCTGGGCCACCGGCCTGCTCGGCTCCCGCGTCAATGTCGGCCCCGCCATGCTCCGCTACATCGACGCCACCCTCGCCTGCCTGATCACCGCGGGCTTCACCTACGAACAAGCCGACCGAGCCTGGAACGCCCTGGACAGCCACATCTACGGCTTCACCCTGCAAGCCATCAACTTCCCCCTCGACCCCTCCGAATACGCCTCGGCGGCAACCCGGTTCCTCCCCCTGATCCCCCCGGAAACCCACCCCCACATGCACACCCTCGCCACCCTGGTCATCGACGGAACCCACTCCGGACTAGCCGATTTCACCTTCGGCCTCGACCTGCTCCTCGACGGCCTGAACCACCTGCGCCGGCCCACCTAGCCGTCACACGCGCTCGAAAATCAAACCCTCGATATGCCGCGTGCGCCCGGTCGACTCAGCACCTCGAGCAGACGCGAACATCTCGACGACAGCGCCATCGAGCAGCCGAGGTGGGTTGTCACACACTTCGACGCCCCTATTTCGCCAGCTGACCGATTCGCTGACGCGCCACATTCAGCAAGGTCGCGACATCGACATCGGGCACTTCTTCACGTCGCAGTTCGCGCACGAGTGAACGCTGCTCGGCATTCAGCTCTTCGGTGAGACGCTCGATCTTCGAACGAAGATCGGAAATGTGCTGCACCCCTCTGGGCAATCACACGCTGCTACGGCCTTGTTGATGGTTCGAACCACCCATGGCGCGAGAGCCAGGCACTGGTCGCACTGCTCGCCTACCAGGGACAACCCCGGTAGGCGAGCAGCTGAGGACTACTCCGATCAGCCCGGTACGAGGTCGGCGCTCCTGCGTACCCTGTCCGGCGCCTGATCGTCCCGGTGCGGGGTGACCTCCATGACCGCTTCCGCCACGGCGAGGCAGGCGCCGAGTCGCGGTGGTCGCCGCAAGCCTGAATCCCGTTCCAGCAGGAGGCGGACCGCGGCCCAGGGCAGATTCACGTCGGCGAAGGCGGTGTGGAACAGGCCCGCCGACGGGCGTGGGTTGACCTCGAGCAGCACTGGTTGTCCACCGTGATAACGCAATTGCACGTTGGTCAGGTAGGCCAGTTCGAAGTGCCGGACGAGCTGCCGGGCGATGTCGACCAGCGCGGGGTCGTCCAGCAGCATGCGGAAGCGGCCCTGTTTGGCGCGCGGAATACCTACCAGCAGTTCACCTCCCGGAGCCGACAGGCAGTCGATGCTGATCTCCGGACCTTCGAGAAACGGCATGACGAGCAGTGGGGGCACGAACTCCCCCTCCTCGGCCGCCCGCCGCAGGGCCCCCGCTACCGCCTCGACCGAGGCCACCGGCCGGGGCGCGACCCGCAGGCTCGCCAGGGTCAGCGGGCGGTCGTCGAGGATGCGGAAGCCGAACGCCGAGTACTCACCACTCGGCTTGATGCACAGCGTTTCCCCGCCGCGCGACAGCTCGTCGACGGCGGCGTAGAACTCGTCGGCGTCGGTCGCTTCCCGCCAGGGTGGCACGGGAATGCCCGCCGCACCGGCGATCTCGTAGGTGCGGACTTTGCTGGTCAGCGCCCGCACCGCCGACAACGGCGAACACATGAGACTGGTGCCGACCGCGGCGAAGTCCGCGGCCCGGCCCGCGAGCGCGTCGAGGCGCCGCGGCGGGATGAGGACATCGATGCGGTGCGTACGACAGAAGTCGAGCGCGAACTGCGCGTACTCCTCGTTGCCGACATACCGAGGTTCGATCGCCGATACATCGCACACCGAGAGGGCAGCCGCACTCGGATCCACATTACTGGCGTACACGGTGACATCGACCCCATCGGGGTTCTCGCGCAACAACCGCATCACCTGGACCGTCGCCGCGCCCGCACTGCTCAGCCAAATCCGAAGCGTTATGGCAACCGCTCCCTTCCTGTTCCCGTAGAGAACCGGACCCTATACCGGTTCCGCGTTCCGCACATTTCGGAACGAAAGATCGCACGTCACGCCCTGGATATCGCAGACGTGGACGGACAGGATCGGCGGGCTAGCGAGGAAGCAGCGCAGCGGGGTCGAACGTGACCTCGAACGGTGCACGCAACGTCACGGGGCTACCCGCCGACGCGCGATGGGTCTGTTCGTATTCGCCATCGACCCCCAGCGAATAGGCGAACAGAACCGGAAGTGCCTCGCCGGGCAGCTGGCCTTTGAACGAGTTGATCTCGAATCGCCAGTACGTCGGGATCCCGGCCTGCGCGTACAGGACCGGCTTCACCAGGCGGTCTTGCAGGGTGGTCGACTTCGACACCACCTCGACAGCGAGTTCGACCTGACCCACCGGCACCCCGCGCCCATACCAATCAATCGAACCGGTGGCCACCATGAGATCGGGAATCGGCTCGTCGTCACCGATGAGCACGCCGACACCGTCCATGACCACACGCTCGGCCGATACGACAGCGTCGAGGACTTGCGTCAGGCGTTTGATCAACCACTGATGCATCGGCTTCGGTGCTGCATTCACGACGAGCTGGCCATTCAACACCTCGTATCGCAGTCCGTCGTCGGGCATCTGGTCGAGATCCGCGGCAGTCCAGTGATCGGAGTGCGGTAATGGCATCGCCACCCGAACACCTCCGATTCGTTGAGCACAGCGCGCCGCTCGCGCCGAACGATTCGAGTCTAGCGGCTGACGGGCAGTCGTGAAGCGTTGATGCTGCTCGCCTACCAGGGGAAACAGGGTAGACGAGCAGCACAGCACTACTCGGCGACGATCACCGTGACCTCACCCTCGGCCGCATCGGTCGGGTCGCCGGGGGCGACGAACCAGTGGGTGACCTCACCGTCGGACAGGTCGTCTTCGACCGGGCCGTCGGGGAGGACCGACAGGGCACCCGCGGTGGCGGAGACCAGGAATTCCTGGATGGCCGCCGGGCCGGAGGCGTGGGTGGTGAAGGTGGTGCATTCGTAGTCGACGCCGTGGGTGTCGCGCAGGGTCTTGGCGAGGGCGAGCGCGGCGCTCTGGGTGAGCGTCGAGGTCGCCCCGGCCGCGGCCAGGACGAAGGCGGGGTGGTCCTCGGACAGCGGGCGGACCCGGTCGGCGTAGGAGACGGGATGCGCCGCGGCGGCAGCGATCTCGGCTTCCACGTCGGGCAGGATCAGCCAGTCACCCGCGACACCGGCGACGGGGGCGTCGCTGATGCCGTAGGACGCACCGGTCGCGGCGATCTCGACGCCGGACAGCTCGCCGGCGAACAGGACCGCGGCGCCCGCCTTCTGGATGGCCCAGGCGGCGAGGACGGAGTCCACGCTGCGCGGCAGCGAGATCGCGACGACATCGCCGGGGCCCGCACCGCGGGCGATGAGCACGCGGGCCAGCTGCGAGGACTTGCGATCCAGTGCGCTGTACGCGATTTCGCTGTCGCCGCGGAGCAGGGCGGGAGCCTGCGGGTCGGCTTCGACGACCTCGCCGAGCACCTTGGCCACCGTCTGCGCACCAACGCCCGCTGTCGCGACCGGGGCCGAGACAGCAGCCGTCACACCGGATTCGGCGAGCAGCTGGGCGCGTTCGCCCGCGTCGAGGATGTCGATGTCGCCGACCAGGCCGGTCGGGTTGTCGAGCAGCTCGTCGAGCACGCGCAGCAGACGCGCGGACAGGGTGCGGACCTCGTCCTCGGTGTAGGTGCTGCGCAGGTAGCGCAGGGTGATCTCGATGGTCGACTCCGCCATCACCACCAGCGTGAGCGGGTAGTGGGTGGCGTCGTCGAGGCCGACACCGGTGACCTGCATGCCGTCGATCGAGCTCGCCGCGGTGACGGCGTCCTTGTCCATCGGGTAGGACTCGAACACCAGCAACGTGTCGAACTGGGCACCGGCACCGGCCACCCGCTGGATGTCGGAGAGGCCGACGAAGTGGTGGCTGAGCAGGTCGGCCTGCTCGGCCTGCACCCGCTTGGTCAGTTCCTCCGCGCTGATCCGGTCGTCGATCTGGATCCGCACCGGCAGGGTGTTGATGAACAGGCCGACCATCGACTCGACGCCGGGCAGTTCGGCCGGGCGGCCGGACACGGTCGCGCCGAACACCACGTCGTCGCGGCCGGTGAGGCGGCCGACGACGATGCCCCACGCGGTCTGCAGCAGCGTGTTCACGGTGACACCGAGTTCGCCGGCGAACTTGCCGAGCGCCCTGGTGCGGTCGTTGTCGATCTCGACGATGACCTTGCCGAGCTCGTAGCGCTCCTCGGTGCGCGGCGCGGGCGCCAGCTGGGTGGGGCCTTCGACCCCGTTCAGCGCTTCGGCCCAGACCTGCAGCGACACTTCGCGATCCCAGCCGGACAGGAAGGACAGGAAGTTGCGGTAGGAGGCCACACGCGGGAGCGCGGTGAGGTCACCGTGCACCGCGTAGAGGACCAGCAGGTCGCGCATGAGCAGCGGCATGGACCAGCCGTCGATCAGGATGTGGTGCACCGTGATCGCCAGGTGGGACTGGCCCTCACCGGTCTTGTAGAGACCGAAGCGGATCAGCGGAGCCGTCGCCATGTCGAACTGGTCGGCGCGGTCGGCCAGCAGCAGCTGCTGCATGCGCGGCAGCCGCTCGTCCTCCGGCAGGTCGGTCAGGTCGACCTCGCGCCACGGGACGTCGAGCTCGGACATCACGACCTGCACCGGCTGACCGGCCGAGTCGGTGACGAACGCGGTCCGCAGGTTCGGGTACCGGTCGAGCACGGCCTGGGCGGCGCGGCGCAGCCGCTCGGTGTCGAGCGTGCCGGTCAGGTCGAGGACGGCCTGCACGGTGTAGACGTCGACGGTGGCCGAGCTGAGCATGGCGTGGAACATCAGGCCCGCCTGCAGCGGCGAGAGCGGCCACACCTCGGCCAGGGCCGGGTAGTTGCCTTCCCACAGCTCGATGTCGGACTGATCGACGCGCACCAGCGGCATGTCGGACGGGGTGAAACCGCCCGCGTCGGTCCGCCGCGCGTGGGTCGCCAGCGCGGTGAGCGCGGCCACGAACAGGTCGGCGAACTCCTGGGCCTGGTCGGCGGTGAGCAGCCCGGTCGGGAACGCGATGTTCGCGCCCAGCTGCGGGCCGTCGTCGCCGTCGTTGACGATGGCGTTGATGTCCAGCGTCGCGTTGGCGGGCATGTCCAGGTCCATCTCGGCGTCGAGCTGACCCAGATCCGCCACCGGCACCCAGCCGAGTTCGGCGAGTTCGGCGGGGATCTCGCCCGCCGTCGCGCGACCGAGGTAGTTGAAGCTGATCTGGCCGACGGACGGCAGATCGGCACCCTCGGTGGTCAGGTACTTCAGCATGCCGTAGCCGATGCCCTTGTCGGGCACGGCCAGCATCTGCTCCTTGACCGACTTGATCACCTCGCCGAGCACGGCGCCGCCGGCGAAGGCGTCGTCGAGATCGGCACCGGCCAGGTCGAGGCGGACCGGGAAGGCAGTGGTGAACCAGCCGACGGTGCGCGACAGGTCGGCACCGGCGACGATCTCCTCCTGGCGGCCGTGGCCCTCCAGCTTGATCAGCGCCGCGGTGCCGGATTCGTCGCCGCGCCAACGGGATACGGCCAGCGCGAGGGCGGTGAGCAGACCGTCGTTGACACCGCCGTGGTAGAGGCTCGGGATCGCGGTGAGCACCGCATCTGTGACCTCCGGCGACAGGGTGACCTGCACCCGGTCGACGGTGGCGAAGGTGTCGACCTGCGGGTCGAACGCCCGCGCGCCCAGTCGCGGATCGGCGGTGGCCGAGACCTCGCGCCAGAACGGCAGTTCCGCGCGACGATCGGTCGACTGCTCGACCAGGCTGTGCGCCCAGCGGCGCATCGAGGTGCCGTTGACGGGCAGCGCGACCGGCTGACCGGCCGCGATCTGGCCCCAGGCCATGCCGAGGTCCGGGATCAGGATGCGCCAGGAGACGCCGTCGATCACGAAGTGGTGGCCGACGATGAGCAGCACGTCGCGACGGCGCGTGCCCTCCGCAGACTCGCCGAAGGCGAACCAGACGAACTGCACCATTGCCGCGCCGGCCGGGTTCAGGCGGCCCATGGCCTCGTCGTATTCGGTGCTGGCCAGCTTGGAAAGCTGCTCGTCACCGATCTCGGCGGGAACCTCGACGCGCCGCACCAGCGCGGCCACATCGACCTCACCCGGTGCCAATGCCTCGAAGACCCAGCCCTTTTCGGCATCCTTCAGCACCCGCGAGCGGAGCACATCGTGATGATCGAAGACCGCGCCGATGGTGGCGTGCAGGACCTCGTCGGTGATGTTCTCCGGCAGGCGCAGCACCATCGACTGGGAGAACCGGTCGTAGGTGGAGCCGCTGCTCAGGATCTGGCGCATGATCGGCAGCATCGGGATGTCACCGACACCGCCGCCGGGCAGTTCCTCGAGCACGATCTGGTCGGCGTCGCCCGCGAGCACGGCGATTTCGGCCAGGCCCGCCACGCTGCGCTTCTCGAACACGTCGCGCGGCTTGAACAGCACGCCGCGGTCCTTGGCGCGCGAGACCAGCTGGATGGACAGGATCGAGTCGCCGCCGAGGGCGAAGAACGAATCGTCCAGGCCGACCGCGTCGACACCGAGCACCTCGGCAAAGACGGTGGCGATGATCGCCTCGACTTCACTTGTCGGCGTGCGGAACTCGCGCGGGGCGAGGACCGGCTCGGGGAGGGCGCGACGGTCGAGCTTGCCCGCGGGGGTCAGCGGGATCTCGTCGAGCACCATGACGGCGGCGGGCACCATGTGCGCGGGCAGCTGCTGCGCCGCGTACTCGACCAGGGTGGCCGGGTCGGCGGTGGCCCGCACGTAGGACACCAGGATGGTGGCGCCCGCGTCGGTCTTGCGGCCGATGGTGGCGGCGAACTCGACGTCGTCGTGCGCGGTGAGGACCGCGTCGATCTCGCCCAGTTCGATACGGAAGCCGCGGATCTTCACCTGGAAGTCGTTGCGGCCCACGTATTCCACGACGGACTTGCCGTTGACGGTGCGCCAGGCGACGACGTCACCGGTGCGGTACAGCCGCTCGCCCTCGGCGTACGGGCTGGCCACGAAGCGCTCGGCGGTGAGGCCGTGGCGCGCGTGGTAGCCGCGGGCCAGCGCGACGCCACCCAGGTACAGCTCACCGGCCACGCCCTCGGGGACCGGGCGCAGGCGGTTGTCGAGCACGTACACGGTGGCGCCGGCGATCGGACCACCGATGTTCATCGTGTCGCCAGGCAGCAGCGGATCGGACAGGTTGGTCGCGATGGTCGCCTCGGTGGGGCCGTAGGCGTTGTAGAACCGGTGGTGCGCCGGGTCGGTGCCCGCGCTGTGCCAGTTCGCGACCAGGTCGACCGGGGCCTTGTCGCCACCGACGATCAGCGCTTCCACGTCGGCCAGCGCCGCGGGTTCCATCGACGCCGCGACCAGCGGGGTGAGGAACACGTGGGTCAGCTGCTGGCCCACGATGATCTCGGCCAGTTCCTCGCCGCCGACCACGCCGACCGGCGTGATGACGAGGGTGCCCGCCGAGCCGACCGCGAGCAGGAACTCGAGGATCGACGCGTCGAACGACGGGGACGCGAACGCCAGGGTGCGCGCGTCCTTGCCGAGGCCGAACTGCGCCACCTGGGCGGCGGCGAAGTTGGCCACACCGGTGTGACTGACGACGACGCCCTTGGGCAGGCCCGTCGAACCCGAGGTGTAGATCATGTAGGCCGTATTGCCGGACCGGACGGCGCCACGACGGTCCGCATCGGTGATCGGCGCGTCGGACTGTTCGGCGACCTCGGCCTGCAGCGCCGCGTCGTCGAGGACCAGCCAGTCACCCAGTGCGGGCGCGGGCAGGTGATCGACCTCGGACGACACCGTGATGCCCAGTGCCGCACCCGAATCCGACATCATGTGCGCGATGCGCTCGGCCGGGTACTTCGGGTCGACCGGCAGGAACGCCGCACCCGACTTGACGACGGCCCAGATGGCGAGGGTGGTCTCGAGCGAGCGCTGCATGGCGATGGCGACGACCGTCTCCGGCGCGGCGCCACGCTCGATCAGCACGCGTGCCAGGCGCGAGGAGGCCGCGTCCAGCTCGGCGTAGGTCAGCGAGCGAACGTCGCCCGACTCCGTCGCGGTGAGTGCGCGGACCAGCCCGGTGTCGACCGACTCGCCGGGGGCGACGATCGCCTGACCGGCCGGGTTGGTCGCCACGGCCTGGGCCAGCAGCTCCGGCAGGGTGCTCGTCGACGCGGCGGGACCGCCGGTGCGGGTGAGCAGTGCGGTGCGCTCGGTGCCGTCGAGGAGTTCGAGATCGCCGACCGGGGTGGTGGTGTCGGCGACGACCTCGGCGAGCAGTCGCTGGAATCGCTGCGCGAACTTCTCGACCGTCGACTGGTCGAACAGGTCACTGGCGTAGGAGAACTCGGCGTAGGCGCCCGCCTCGTCACCGGCCTGCGCCTCACGCACGGTGAGCAGCAGGTCGAACTTGGCGGTGTCGACGTCGAAGTCGACGGCCGAGACCGACAGACCGGGCAGCTCGAAGCTGGCGTCGGGCAGGTTCTCGAACGACAGCGCCACCTGGAACAGCGGGTGCCGCGCGGTGGAGCGCTCGGGGTTGAGCAGTTCCACCAGGCGCTCGAACGGGATGTCGGCGTGCGCGAAGGCGGCCAGGTCGGCTTCCTTCGCCTGGGTCAGCAGCTCGGCGAAGCTGAGCTGGCCGCCGACCTGCGTGCGCAGGGCCAGTGTGTTGACGAACATGCCGATGACGTCGTCGAGTTCGGCCTCGCCACGGCCGGCGATCGGGGTGCCGATGACGATGTCCTCGGTGCCCGACATGCGTGCCAGGAACACCGCGAGGGCGGTGTGCACGACCATGAACAGCGTCGCGTTCTGCTCGCGGGCGATGGCCGAGAGTCCGGCGTGGATCTCGGTGCCGATCGGGAACAGCACCCGGCCACCGGCGAAGGACTGCGTGCTCGGACGCGGCCGGTCCAGCGGCAGGTTCAGCTCGTCGGGGACACCGGCGAGGGCGCGCTTCCAGTAGTCGGCCTGCTGGGAGATCAGGCTGGTGTCGTCGGCTTCGGAGCCGAGGACGTCGCGCTGCCAGACGCTGAAGTCGGCGTACTGCACCGGCATCGGCGCCCAGCCCGGGCGTTCCCCGGCGGCGCGGGCGGCGTAGGCCACCATGACGTCGCGGGTCAGCGGCGCCATCGACCAGCCGTCGGCGCTGATGTGGTGGGCGACGAAGACGAGCACGTACTCCTCGTCCGCGACCTGCATCAGCTTGGCGCGCAGCGGAACTTCGTCGAGCACGTCGAAACCGGTGGAGATCAGCGCGGCGATCTTGTCGCGGACCTGGTCGGGCGCAACGGTTTCCGGCGTCAGATCCGGGACATTGCCCTCGACCGGCAGGATCACCTGATGCGGGGTGCCGTCGGTCGACGGGTACACCGTGCGCAGGGTCTCGTGCCTGGCCAGCACATCGGCGACCGCGAGCTGCAACGCCTCGACATCCAGCGCGCCCGACAGGCGGACGGCGACCGGGATGTTGTTCACCGCGGAGCTGGTGTCGAACTGGTTCAGGAACCACATGCGCTGCTGCGCGAGCGACAGCGGCACCTGCTCCGGGCGCGGTCCGGCGACCAGCGCGCGACGCCCACCGGCGCCCGCACCCTGCTCGACCTTCACCGCGAGACCGGCGACCGTCGACGCCTCGAACAGCAGGCGCACGGGCACCCGGCTGTCCAGGGCGGCGCCGAGGCGGGCCGCGACCTGCGTGGCCAGCAGCGAGTTGCCGCCGAGGGCGAAGAAGTCGTCGTCGGCGCCGACGCGCTCGGCGCCGAGCACGTCCGCGAACACGCCCGCCACGATCTCCTCGATCGGGGTGGACGGCGCGCGGAACGCCTGGGCCTCGAACTCCGGCTCCGGCAGCGCCTTGCGGTCGAGCTTGCCGTTGACATTGAGCGGCAGCGCGTCCATGACGACGAACGCGGCGGGCACCATGTACGACGGCAGCCCGGCGGCCAGCGTCGACTTCACCTGCGCCACATCCACATCCACACCGACCAGGTACGCGACCAGGCGATCGCCGGTGCGCGGGTCGGACTTCGCGATGACGGCGGCCTGCGCGATCTCGGGCAGCGCCAGCAGCGCGGCCTCGATCTCGCCGAGCTCGATGCGGAAGCCGCGGATCTTCACCTGGAAGTCGGTGCGGCCGCGGTAGTCGAGCTCGCCGTTGTGCCAGGCCACCAGGTCACCGGTGCGGTACATGCGGGTACCGGGGGTGAACGGGTTGGCCACGAAACGGTCGGCGGTCAGGTCGGCGCGGCCGAAGTAGCCGCGGGCCAGCTGCGCGCCCGCGAGGTACAGCTCGCCCGCGACGCCGTCGGGCACCGGGCGCAGCCGCGCGTCGAGCACGTACACCTGGCTGTTCCACGCGGGCGCGCCGATGGAGACCGAGCCCTGGTCGGCGGCGTTCACCCGATGCGAGGTGATCGAGACCGCGGCCTCGGTGGGGCCGTACAGGTTGAACAGCTCGGTGCGCGGGAACGCGGTGCGGAACCGCTGCGCGAGCGAACCCGGCAGCGCCTCACCGATGGCGAGAACCCGCCACAGCGAATCGGGCATGCCGGCGGCCAGCAGCGCGTCGAGCATCGACGGCACCACATGCAGGGTGGTGACCCACTCGCTCGACATCAGCTCGTTCAGGTACGCCGGATCGCGATGGCCGTCGGCCGAGGCGATCACCAGGCGGCCACCGCAGACGGCGGCCGACCAGAACTCCCAGACCGAGAGGTCGAAGGTGGCCGCGGTCTTGAGCAGCACCGCGTCGGCGGCGTCCATGCCGAACTCGATCAGCTTCCACTGGAGCTGGTTGGCGATGGCGCCGTGCGGGACAGCGACACCCTTCGGGCGGCCGGTGGAACCGGACGTGAAGATCACGTACGCGGTGTGCTCCGGACGCAGCGGCCCGGTGCGCTCGGCATCGGAAACCGGTGCGGCGCTGACCTCGTCGAGATCGAGCTCGTCGATGCGCACCAGCGGCGCGACCGTGGTGTCGAACTCGGCCTCGGCATTGGTCAGCACACAGACCGGTGCCGCCGTCTCGAGGATGTAGTTCGTGCGGTCGGCCGCCTGATCGGGGTCGACCGGCACGTACGCGCCACCGGACTTGGCGACGGCGTACATCGCGACGATCAGGTCCACCGAGCGGCGCAGCGCCAGCGCGACGCGTGCCTCCGGGCCGACGCCGAGCGAGATCAGGTGCCGCGCGAGGCGGTTCACCTTCGCGTCGAGTTCGGCGTAGCTGAGCTGGGTGCCGTCGTCGGTGACCAGGGCGGTCGCCTTCGGGTCGGCGGCCACCGTCGCGTCGAGCAGCGAGACCAGGGTGGCCGCGGTGTCGACCTTGTAGGCGGTGCCGTTGCGGGCGTCGAGCAGCTGGGCGCGTTCGGCCGGTGCGAGCAGCTCGATGTCGCCGACCGCGGTGCGCGGGGTGGCGACGATCGCGCCGAGCAGGCGGACGAAACGCTCCACGAAACCTTCGACCGTGGCGTGGTCGAACAGGTCGGTCGCGTAGGTGAACAGACCCGAGATGCCTTCGGGCTCACCGGCGTCGCCGTAGCGGTCGGTGGCGATGAGGTGCAGGTCGAACTGCGACAGCTGGGAGTCGATGTCGAGTCCGGACACCGTCAGGCCGGGCAGTTCCAGGGTGGCGCGGCTGAGGTTCTGGAACGACAGACCGACCTGGAACAGCGGGTGACGCGCGGTGGAGCGGACCGGGTTGAGCACCTCGACCAGGCGCTCGAACGGCACATCGGCGTTGGCGAACGCGGCGATGTCGTCCTCGCGCTGGCGGGCCAGCAGCTCGGTGAACGCCTCGCCGCCGTCGACCTTGGTGCGGAACACCAGGGTGTTGACGAACATGCCGATCATGTCGTCGAGGGCGGCCTCGCCACGACCGGCCATCGGGGTGCCGATGGCGATGTCGTCGGTGCCCGAGAGACGGGCCAGCAGCACCGCGAGGGCGGTGTGCACGACCATGAACAGCGTCGCGCCCTCGGCACGGGCCAGCTCGACCAGCGCGCGGTGCGTGTCGGCGTCGATCTGGACGTCGACCTTGCTACCGGCGAAGGTCTGCACGGCCGGACGCGGGCGATCGGCCGGCAGGTCGAGCTGATCGGGCAGCTCGGCCAGGGCCTGCTTCCAGTGCGCGACCTGCTTGGACGCCATCGAGTCCGGATCGTCCTCGCTGCCGAGCAGTTCACGCTGCCAGATGCTGTAGTCCGCGTACTGCACCGCCAGCGGCGCCCAGCCCGGCTCCTGGCCGGTGGAGCGGGCCGCGTAGGCGGTCATCAGATCGCGGGTCAGCGGAGCGACGGACGAGCCGTCACCGGAGATGTGGTGCACGACCATGGCGAGCACGAAATCGCCGGAGACGGTGCGGGCGGGCCCGAAGACCGAGCCCGGCGCCGCGGGTTCGGCATCGGTGTTCTCGACGCGGAACAGCGCGACCTTCAGCGGCACCTCGACGGTGACGTCGAAGATGGTCGACATCAGTTCCGCGACAGCCGATTCCATCTCCTCGGCGGCCACCGTGCGCTCGATCAGTTCCGGCGCGGCCTGCGCGGGCGACAGGATCACCTGTGCCGCACCGGCTTCCGTCTGCGGGTACACCGTGCGCAGGATCTCGTGGCGCGACACCAGGTCGGTGATCGCGGCCCGCAGCGCGGCCACGTCGAGGTCGCCGGTGAGGCGGACCGCGACGGGCACGTTGTAGGCCGCCGACTGGGTGTCGAAGCGGTTGAGGAACCACATGCGCTGCTGCGCCAGCGAGAGCGGGATGTGCTCGGGGCGCGGACCGGCGGTGAGCGCCTTGCGATCGCCGGTCTCGGCGTGCTGCTCGACCCGCTGGGCCAGCGCGGCCACCGTGGACGCCTCGAACAGCAGGCGCACGGGGATGCGGGTGTCGAGCGCCTCGCCCAGGCGCGCGGCGACCTGCGTCGCCAGCAGCGAGTTACCGCCCCAGGCGAAGAAGTCGTCGTCGAGGCCGAAGCGCTTGTCGGAGTCGAGACGCAGGACCTCGGCGAAGGTGGCGGCCACGAGCTGCTCGCTCGGGCTGACCGGCGCGCGGAACACGGCCTTCTCGACCTCGGGTTCCGGCAGCGCCTTGCGGTCCAGCTTGCCGTTGGCGTTCAGCGGCAGGGCGTCGAGCTGCAGGAACACGGTCGGGACCATGTAGGACGGCAGCTCGGCGGCCAGTGCGGCGCGCAAGGCCAGCTTGTCGATTTCGGTTCCGGCGACGACGTAGGCCACCAGGCGGTCACCGACGACGGGGTCGGTGTGGGCGAGCACCGCGGCGGAGGTGATGTCCGGCTGACGCAGCAGCGCGGCCTCGATCTCGCCGAGCTCGATGCGGAAGCCGCGGATCTTCACCTGGAAGTCGGTGCGGCCGCGGTAGTCCAGTTCGCCGTCGGCGTTCCAGGCCACCAGGTCACCGGTGCGGTACATACGCTCACCGAGCGCGGAGAACGGATCGGCGACGAAGCGGTCGGCGGTGAGATCCGCGCGGCCGTAGTAGCCGCGGGCCAGTTGCGCGCCGGCCAGGTAGAGCTCACCGGAGACACCGACCGGCACCGGCCGCAGGCGCGAATCCAGCACGTAGACACGGCTGTTCCACTCCGGCGCACCGATCGACACCGACACCTGGTCGGCGTCGGTCACCGCGTGGCTGGTGATCGAGACCGCGGCCTCGGTCGGGCCGTACAGGTTGAACAGTTCCGCGGTGTTGGCGGTGCGGAAGCGCTGCGCGGTGGACGCGGGCAGCGCCTCACCGATGGCCAGCACCCGGCGCAGCGTGCGCGGCAGCGCCGCACCGGATTCGGTGAGCAGCGCGTCGAGCATCGACGGCACCACGTGCAGCGTGGTGACGCCGGTGGCCCGCATCAGGTCGTTGAGGTAGGCCGGGTCGCGGTGACCGTCGGCGGTGGCGACCACCAGGCGGGCGCCCGCGACGGCGGCGGTCCAGAACTCCCAGACCGAGAGGTCGAAGGTGGCCGCCGTCTTGAGCAGGATCGCGTCGTCGGCGCCGATGCCGAATTCGGCCGTCTCCCACAGCAACTGGTTGACGATCGCGCCGTGCGAGACCGCGACACCCTTGGGCTTGCCGGTGGAGCCGGACGTGAAGATCACGTACGCGGTGTTCGCGGGCACCAGGGCGCCACGACGCTCGGTGATCGCGGCCGGGCTGACGGCACTCAGGTCGAGCTCGTCGAGAACGACCACTTCGGCCGCCGCCGTGCTGAATTCGGCATTCACCGTGGTCAGCACGACCGCGGGCGCGGCCGTCTCCAGGATGTAGTCGGTGCGCTCGGCGGGCTGGTCCGGGTCGATCGGCACGTAGGCCGCACCGGTGCGCGCCACCGCGTACATCGCGATGATCAGTTCCGCGGAACGGCGGATGGCCAGCGCCACCCGGTCTTCGGTTCCGATACCGCGCTCGATCAGGTGCCGCGCAAGGCGGTTCACCTCGGCGTCGAGCTCGGCGTAGGTGAGCTCACGGCGACCATCGGTCTCGTCGACAACCAGGGCCACAGCCTCGGGGGTCGCGGCCACGGTCGCGTCCAGCAGCGACACCAGGGTGGCGTCGGTGTCGATCGCGTGCGCGGTGTCGTTCCACGCGGTGACGATCTGCGCGGACTCCGGCGTGGTGAGCAGGTCGATATCGCCCACCGGGATGGTGGCGTCGGCGGCGACCGCGTCGAGCACGAGCAGGAAGCGGTCGGCGAAGCTCTGGACCGTCGCCTCGTCGAACAGGTCGATGGCGTAACCGAATTCGGTGACCAGCTGGGCCGGTGCGCCGTCGTCGGTGTAGCGGTCGTAGAGGGTGACGTGCAGGTCGGTCTTGGCCAGCTGCGCGTCGTAGTCCACGGCGCTGACGGTCAGGCCGGGCAGTTCGAAGGTGGCGTCGGCCAGGTTCTGGAACGACAGGCCCACCTGGAACAGCGGGTTGCGCGCGGTCGAGCGCACCGGGTTGAGCACCTCGACCAGGCGCTCGAACGGCACGTCGGCGTTGGCGAAGGCTTCCAGGTCGCGTTCGCGCACGTCGGCCAGCAGCTCGGCGAACGAGGCCGCCGGGTCGATGGCGGTACGGAACACCAGGGTGTTGACGAACATGCCGATCAGGTCGTCGAGTTCGCGTTCACCACGGCCCGCGATCGGGGTGCCGACCGCGATGTCGTCGGTGCCGGACAGGCGCGCGAGCAGCACCGCGAGGGCGGCGTGCACGACCATGAACAGCGAGGCGTTGTTCGCCCGGGCGAGGTCGTGCAGGGCGGCGTGGCGGACCGGGTCGATCTCGAAGCGGATCGCCTTGCCCTGGAACGACTGCGCGGGCGGGCGCGGCCGGTCGGCGGGCAGTTCGAGCTGATCGGGCAGGCCGGCCAGCGCCTTGCTCCAGTAGGCGACCTGCTTGGCGGCGAGCGATTCCGGGTCGGTCTCGTCGCCGAGGACCTCGCGCTGCCACAGCGCGTAGTCGGCGTACTGCACCGGCAGCGGCGCCCACTGCGGGGCCTCGCCGTGCACGCGGGCCGCGTAGGCGGCCATGATGTCGCGCGCCAGCGGGCCCATCGAGGAGCCGTCGGCGGAGACGTGGTGCACGGTGAACGCGAGCACGTGGTCGGTGGCCGAGAGCTTGAACAGCGCGACCTTGAGCGGTACCTCTTCGGTGACGTCGAAGGTGGTCATCGCGAATTCGATGACGGTGCCGAGCAGGTCGGCCTCGGCGACCTCGATGTGGTGCACCACGGCGCGGCTCTGCGAGATCGGCAGGATCACCTGGTGCGGGCCGTCGGCCGAGCGCGGGTAGGTGGTGCGCAGCATCTCGTGCCGGGCGAACACGTCGCCGATGGCCTGCTCGAGCGCGGGGACGTCGAGGTTGCCGGTGAGGCGGACCGCCAGCGGGATGTTGTCCACCGCCGAGGTGGAGGTGTCGAACTGGTTGAGGAACCAGTAGCGCTGCTGGGCCGGCGAGAGCGGGATGATCGCGGGCCGCTCCCCCGCCGTCAGGCGCGGACGGGTGCGGCCGGAGCCCGCGTTGTGCTCGGCGCGGGCGGCGAGCGCGGACACGGTGGACGCCTCGAACAGGTCGCGGACCGAGAGCTGGGTGTCCAGGGCGGCGCCGATACGGGCGGTGACCTGGGTGGCCAGCAGCGAGTTGCCGCCGAGTTCGAAGAAGTCGTCGTCGGCGCCGACCCGGGTCACGCCGAGCACGTCGCCGAAGGTGCCGGCCACGATCTCCTCGATCGGGGTCGAGGGCGCGCGGAACACCTTGGCCTCGAACACCGGCGCGGGCAGCGCCTTGCGGTCGAGCTTGCCGGAAGCGTTGAGCGGGAAGGCGTCCAGGATCACGAAGGCGGTGGGCACCATGTACGCGGGCAGTGCGGCGCCGAGTTCGGTGCGCACGGCATCGAGGTCGATGCTCGCGCCGGCGGCCGGGATCAGGTAGCCGACCAGCTGGTCGCCGAGGCGCTCGTCGGAGCGGACGACCACGACCGACTGGGCGACCGACGGCAGCGCGGTGAGCGCGGACTCGATCTCGCCGAGCTCGATACGCAGACCACGCAGCTTCACCTGGAAGTCGGTGCGGCCCAGGTATTCCAGCTCGCCGTCGGCGGTCCAGGTGACGAGGTCACCGGTGCGGTACATGCGGGCGCCGTCTTCGCCGAACGGGTCGGCGACGAAGCGGTCGGCGGTCAGGTCCGGACGGGCGACATAGCCGCGCGCCAGCTGGACACCGGCCAGGTACAGCTCGCCGGGGACGCCGACGGGCACCGGGTGCAGGCGCGAATCCAGCACGTACACCTGGGTGTTGAACACCGGGGCGCCGATCGGGACCGAGGTGGTGTCGGCGTCGGTGACCTCGTGGAAGGTGACGTCGACCGCGGCTTCGGTGGGGCCGTACAGGTTGTGCAGGGCCGCGCCGGTGAGCGCGCGCAGACGCTGGGCGGTCGGCGCGGGCAGTGCCTCACCGGAGGCGAAGACCAGGCGCAGGCTGTTGCTGGTCTGCTGACCGTCGGCCAGTGCCACGGCGGCGGACTCGGCCAGCTCGGCCACGAACACCGACATCATGGACGGCACGAAGTGCGCGGTGGTGACACCCTCGGTCTCGATGATCTCGGCGAGGTAGGCGGGATCGCGGTGACCGTCGGGCTTGGCGACGACCAGGCGCGCACCGATCTGCAAGGGCCAGAAGAACTCCCACACCGACACGTCGAAGGTGGCGGGGGTCTTCTGGAGGACGACATCGGCGTCGGTGAGGCCGTAGGCGGCCTGCATCCACACCAGACGGTTGACGATCGCACCGTGGCTGACCGCCACACCCTTCGGGCGACCGGTCGAACCCGACGTGAAGATCACATACGCGGTGTTCGACGGACGCAGCGGGGCGATCCGCTCGGCATCGGTGACCGGCGCGTCGGAGTAACCCGACAGGTCCAGGCTCTCGATGGTGAGCGCGGTGGTCGAACCCGCGTCGAATTCGTCACGGGTAGTGGTCAACACACAGACCGGCGCGGCGGTCTCGAGCACGTAGTGGGTGCGCTCGGCCGGGTGGTCGGGGTCCAGCGGCACGTAGGCACCACCGGCCACGCTCACCGCGTACATGCCGATCACCAGGTCCAGCGAGCGGCGCATGCCGAGCGCGACCATGGTGTCCGGGCCGACGCCCTGGGCGATGAGGTGGCGGGCCAGGCGGTTCACCTTCGCGGCGAACCCGGCGTAGGACAGACTCATCCCCTCGAAGGTGAGAGCGAGCGCGTTCGGGCTGGTCGCGGCCTGGGCCTCGAACATCGACACCAGCGTCGCGGCCTGGTCGACCGGATGCGCGGTGGCGTTCCACTCGGTGACGACCTGGCGGTACTCAGCCGGGGCCAGCAGCTCGACCTCGCCGATCGCCCGATCCGGCGCGGCGACGACGGCGGTCAGCATCCGCACCATGCGCTGCGCGAGGCCCGCGATGGTGTCGGCGTCGAACATGTCGGTGGCGTAGGCGAATTCGGCGGTCATGCCGTCGGCGGAACCGTCGGCGCGGTGCCGGTCGGCCAGGTTCAGGTGCAGATCGAACTTGGCGGTGACCACGTCCAGCGGCACGCCGGCGACCTCGAGGCCGGGGAGCTCGAAGGAGGCCTCGCCGGTGTTCTGGAACGACAGCATCACCTGGAACAGCGGGTGCCGTGCCTGCGAACGGGCCGGGTTGAGGATCTCCACCAGCCGCTCGAACGGCAGGTCGGCGTGGCCGAAGGCGGCCAGGTCGCTTTCCCTGGTCTGCGCGAGCAGCTCGGTGAACGTCTGGGCCGGGTCGACGGCGCTGCGCAGCACCAGCGTGTTGACGAACATGCCGATCGCGTCGTCGAGGACCGCTTCACCACGGCCCGCGACGGCGGTGCCGATGGCGATGTCGTCGTTGCCGGACAGGCGGGCCAGCAGCGCCGCGAACGCGGCGTGCACGACCATGAAGAGGCTGGCGCCGTGTTCGCGGGCCAGCGCGTTCAGGCTCGCGGCCAGGGCCGGGTCGATCGAGAACTCGTGCACGCCACCACGGTTGGAGGCCACGGCCGGACGCGGGCGGTCGGCGGGCAGGTCGAGCTGATCGGGCAGACCGGCCAGGTGCTGCGACCAGTACGCGACCTGCTGGGTGATCATCGACGACGCGTCGTCCTCGGCGCCGAGGGTTTCGCGCTGCCACAGCGCGAAGTCGGCGTACTGCACCGGCAGCGGCGCCCAGCCCGGCGCCTCACCGCGCGAGCGCGCGGCGTAGGCGATCATCACGTCGCGGGCCAGCGGGCGCACCGACCAGCCGTCACCGGAGATGTGGTGCACGACGAAGACCAGCACGTGGGTGTCGGGCTGCGAGCCGTCCATGGAGCCGGCGACGCGCAGCAGCGCGGCGCGCACCGGGACCTCGGCGGTCACGTCGAAGCCGGCGAGCACCAGTTCGCTGATCCGATCGCGGATCTCGTCCTCGCCGACGGTGATCGGGCTGAGCGAGATCGGCACCTGGCCCGCGGGCAGGACAACCTGCACGCCCTGGCCCTCGGCGGTCTCGGGGTAGACGGTGCGCAGCACCTCGTGCCGGTCGACCACGTCGGCGACGGCCTGACGCAGGGCGTCGATGTCGAGGTCGCCGGTCAGGCGGACGGCGAGCGGGATGTTGTTGACCCCGGTCGCGCTGTCGAAGCGGTTCAGGAACCACATGCGCTGCTGGGCCAGCGAGAGCGGGATCTGCTCCGGGCGCGGCCCGGCGACGAGCTCGCGGCGGCTGCCGCTGCCCGCGTGCGATTCCACCTTGACGGCCAGCGCGGCGACCGACGGCGCCTCGAACAGCACGCGCACGGGGACGCGGGTGTCGAGGGCGGCGCCGAGGCGGGCGACCACCTGGGTGGCGATCAGCGAGTTGCCGCCCAGGTCGAAGAAGTCGTCGTCCAGGCCGACGGCGCGGTCACCGGACAGGCCGAGCACCTCGGCGAAGGTGGCGGCGACGATCTCCTCGATCGGCGTGCTCGGCGCGCGGAACTCGCGGGCTTCGAACACCGGCTCGGGCAGGGCGCGGCGGTCCAGCTTGCCGTTGGCGCTCAGCGGCATCGCGTCGAGCACGACGAACGCGGCCGGGACCATGTAGGACGGCAGCTGCGCCGCCAGATGCGTACGCAGCGCGTCGATCTCGGCGGTCGCGCCCGCGGCGGGCACCACGTAGCCGACGAGCTGGTCGCCGGTGCGGGCATCCGAGCGCACGACCACGACGGCCTGCGAGACGGTGCCGTGCGCGGTGAGCGCGGCCTCGATCTCGCCGAGCTCGATGCGCAGACCGCGCAGCTTCACCTGGAAGTCGGTGCGGCCGAGGTAGGTGATGGTGCCGTCGGCGTTCCAGCGCACGAGGTCACCGGTGCGGTACATCCGCTCGCCGGCGCCGAACGGGTTCGCCACGAAACGGTCGGCGGACAGGTCGGCGCGGCCGACATAGCCGCGCGCCAGCTGGATGCCTGCCAGATACAGCTCACCCGCGACACCGGGGGCGACCGGGTGCAGACGTGAATCCAGCACGTAGGACTTGGCATTGAGCACGGGGCGGCCGATCGGCACCGGGCCCTGCACGTCGTCGGCGACCGGTGCGTAGGTGGCGTGCACCGTGAATTCGGTCGGACCGTACAGGTTGTGCAGCTCGGCGGAGCTGACCCGGCGGATCGCCTCGACGACATCGGAGGTGAACGCCTCACCGGCGACGAGCAGCGCGCGCACCGAGGCCAGCTGCGCCGGTGCCGCGACACCGGCGAACACGGCGAGCATGGACGGCACGAACGAGGTGAGCGTGACGCCTTCCGCGGCGATCAGCTCGGCCAGGTACTGCGGGTCGCGATGCCCGTCCGGCGTCGCGATCACCATGCGGGCGCCGCGGACGATGGTGCCGAAGAGTTCCCAGACCGATACGTCGAAGGTCTGCGGCGTCTTGAACAGCACCACATCGTCGGCGGTCAGCGCGTATTCGTCGGTGATCCAGCGGATCTGGTTCACCGCCGCCGCGTGCGACACCGCGACACCCTTGGGGCGGCCGGTGGAGCCGGAGGTGAAGATCACGTAGGCCAGGTTCGAATTCCGCAGCGGCGCACGACGTTCGCTGTCGTCGACCGGGGTGGCCGGGTAGCCGGACAGGTCGAGTTCGTCGACAACCAGGGTCTGGATACCGGCCGGGGCGAAGGCGTCGGACGCGGTGGTGAGCACCGCCACCGGCTGCGCCGTCTCCAGCACGTAGGCGATGCGGTCGGCGGGCTGATCCAGGTCGAGCGGCACGTACGCGCCACCCGCGGCGAGCACCGCGTACATGGCGACAACGAGGTCGGCCGAGCGGCGGATGCCGAGGGCGACCAGGGTGTCGGGGCCGACGCCGGAGTCGATGAGCTTGCGCGCCAGCTGGTGCACCTGCCCGGCGAACTCGCCGTAGGACAGAGCTGTCCCCTCGAACGTCAGCGCGGTCGCGTCGGCGTCGTGCTCGGCGAGCCTGAACAGGTCGAGCAGGGTCTCCCCGGTATCGGCCGGAACCACGAAGGTGCCGCGCCCCACGCCGCCCATGCAGATGAGCTCGTTGGAGTTCCACTCCGACAACACGAGCTCGCGCTCGCGGCCGTCGAGCAGATCGACGTCGCCGACCGCACGCTCCGGCTGGGCGCCGACAGCGGCGAGCACTCGCGCGAACCGCTGCCCGAAGGCCGCCATCGTGGCCGCGTCGAACAGGTCGGTCGCGTAGATCAGCTCGGCGACGATGCCCGAGGGCGAATCGGCGGGCTTCTCGGTGAGTACCACCTGCAGGTCGAACTTGGCCACGTCGATCGGCAACTCGACACCGCTGACCGTGAGGCCGGGCAGTTCCAGGCTGGCCTGGCCGGTGTTCTGGAAGGCCAGCATGACCTGGAACAGCGGGTGCCGCGCCTGCGAGCGGGCCGGGTTGATGATCTCGACCAGGCGCTCGAACGGCAGGTCGGCGTGGCCGAAGGCGGCGATGTCGGCCGCGCGGACCTCGCCGAGCAGGTCGGTGAAGCTCGCGTCGCCGTCGACCTCGGTGCGCAGCACCAGGGTGTTGACGAACATGCCGATCAGGTCGTCGAGGGCACGCTCGCCACGACCCGCGATCGGGGTGCCGATGGCGATGTCGTGCTCGCCGGACAGGCGCGAGAGCAGCAGCGCCAGCGCCGCGTGGGCGACCATGAACAGGGTCGCGCCGCGGCCGCGGGCCAGATCCGCCAGCGCCGCGTGGGTTTCGGCGTCGATCTCGAAGGTGTGGGTGGCGCCGCGACCGCTGGCGACCGCGGGGCGCGGCCGGTCGGCGGGCAGGTCGAGCTGCTCGGGCAGGCCGCGCAGCTGCTGACCCCAGAACGAGATCTGCTGGGAGATCACGGACTTGGCGTCGTCCTCGTCGCCGAGCACGGCGCGCTGCCACAGGGCGAAGTCGGCGTACTGGACCTCGAGCGGACGCCAGGCCGGCTCCGCGCCTTCGACTCGGGCGCTGTAGGCGGTCATCACGTCGCGGGTCAGCGGGCCCATGGAGAAGCCGTCGGCCGAGATGTGGTGCACGACCAGGGCGAGCACGTGTTCGGTCGGGCTGATCTCGAACAGGGCGGCGCGGAACGGCACCTCGGCGGTGACATCGAACGCGGTGAGCACCAGCTCCGAGAGACGCTGCGGCAGTTCGGCACCCGTGGTCTCGATCGGCGCGAGGTCGGGGATGACCTTGCCGGTCGGCACGATCACCTGGTGGGCCGCGCCGGCGACCTCCGGGTAGTAGGTGCGCAGCGACTCGTGGCGGGCGAGCACATCGGCTACGGCCACCTGCAGCGCCTGCCGGTCGAGCAGACCCGACAGCCGCACGGCGGCCGGGATGTTGTCGACCGCGGACTCGGGGTCGAAGCGGTTGAGGAACCACATGCGCTGCTGGGCCAGCGACAGCGGCACCCGCTCGGGGCGATGCTGCGGGACCAGCGCGGCACGACGGTCCGCGCCGGAGTGCGTCTCGGCGCGCGCGGCCAGCCCGGCCACGGTGGAGGCCTCGAACAGCTCGCGCACGCCGATGTCGGTCTCCAGCGAGGCCGACAGGCGGGCCGCGACCTGGGTCGCGGTCAGCGAGTTGCCGCCGAGGGCGAAGAAGTCGTCGTCGAGGCCGACCCGTTCCAGGCCGAGCACGTCGGCGAAGGTGGCGGCGACGATCTCCTCGACCGGGGTGGTCGGGGCACGGAACACCGCGGCCTCGAACACCGGCGCGGGCAGCGCCTTGCGGTCGAGCTTGCCGGAGGCATTGAGCGGGAACTCGTCGAGGACGATGAGCACCGCGGGCACCATGTAGGCGGGCAGGTTGTTGCCCAGTTCCTCACGGGCGTCCTCGATGTCGACGGTGCGTCCCGGCGCGGCGATGACATAGGCCACCAGCTGATCGCCGGTGTGCTGGTCGCCGCGGACCACGACCACCGACTGGGCGACCTCGTCGAGCCCGGTCAGCGCCGACTCGATCTCGCCCAGCTCGATGCGCAGACCACGCAGCTTCACCTGGAAGTCGGTGCGGCCCAGGTACTCCAGCTCGCCGTGCTCGGTCCAGGCGACGAGGTCGCCGGTGCGGTACATGCGGGCGCCGTCGTCGGAGAACGGGTTCGCGACGAAGCGGTCGGCGGTCAGGTCGGGACGGGCGACATAGCCGCGTGCCAGCTGGGTGCCCGCCAGGTACAGCTCACCCGCGACACCGACCGGAACCGGCCGCAGCCGCGCGTCCAGGACGTACACCTCGGTGTTGAACACCGGGGCACCGATCGGGACGGTGTCCACATCGGTGTCGACGACCTCGTGGAAGGTGACGTCGACCGCGGCCTCGGTGGGGCCGTACAGGTTGTGCAGCGCGGCGCCGGTGAGCTCGCGCAGGCGGTGCGCGGGCTTGGGCGGCAGGGCCTCACCGGAGGCGAACACCATCCGCAGCGACTCGCAGCGGGCGGCCGCGGCGTCGGCGACGAAGACCGCGAGCATCGACGGCACGAAGTGGGTGACGGTGACGCCTTCGAGGCGGATGATCTCGGCCAGGTAGGCAGGATCACGATGACCGTCGGGCTTCGCGACGGCCAGGCTCGCACCGATCTGCAAGGGCCAGAAGAACTCCCACACCGACACGTCGAACGTGGCGGGGGTCTTCTGCAGCACCACGTCGGCCTCGGTCAGGCCGTACTGCGTCTGCATCCACACCAGGCGGTTGACGATCGCGCCATGGCTGACCGCCACACCCTTCGGGCGACCGGTCGAGCCGGACGTGAAGATCACGTACGCGGTGTTCGACGGACGCAGCGGGGCGATCCGGTCGGCATCGGTGACGCGGGTGTCGGCGTAGCCGACCAGGTCGAGCAGGTCGATGCGGACCTGCGCGGTGTCGATCTCCAGGTCGGTGCCCGAGGTGAGCACACACACCGGATCCGCCGTCGCCAGAATGTATTCCGTGCGCTCGGCCGGGTGGTCGGGGTCCAGCGGCACGTAGGCGCCACCGGCCACGCTCACCGCGTACATGCCGACGACCAGGTCGATCGAGCGGCGCATGCCCAGGGCCACATAGGTTTCCGGGCCGACGCCGCGGTCGGTCAGCCAGCGCGCAAGGCGGTAGACCCGCTGGGCGAACTCGGCGTAGGACAGGCTCGTCCCCTCGAAACTGAGGGCGGTGGCCTGCGGGGTGCGCGCCAGCTGCGCCTCGAACATCGAGACCAGGGTGGCGGTGGTGTCGACCTCGTGCGCGGTGGCGTTCCAGTCGCGCACGACGAGCTCGCGTTCGGCGGCATCGAGCAGTTCGATATCGCCCACGGCGACATCCGGTTCCGTGGTGATCGCGGTGAGCACCCGGATCAGGCGCTCGGCGATGCGGTGCACGGTGGCGGCGTCGAACAGGTCGCTCAGGTAGCCGGCGCGGATGCGCAGCTGGGTGTCGAGCTGCGCGATCAGCGACAGCGGGTAGTGGGTGGCGTCGGCGGCGTCCAGGCCGGTGACGGCCATGCCGTCGATGTCGGCGGCCTGGGCCTTGATGCCCTCGGCGTCGACCGGGTAGGACTCGAAGACGACCAGCGAGTCGAACAGGCCACCGATGCCCGCGGCCGACTGGATGTCGGCCAGGCCGATGTAGTGGTGGTCGAGCAGGTCGGCCTGCTCGCCCTGGGTGCGGGTCAGCACCGCGCGCACCGATTCGGCGGCGTCGAAGCGCACGCGGACCGGGACGGTGTTGATGAACAGGCCGACCATGGATTCCACGCCGGACAGCTGCGCGGGACGGCCCGAAACGGTGGTGCCGAACAGCACGTCGTCGCGGCCGGTCATCCGGCCGAGCACGATCGACCAGGCGACCTGCAGCACCGTGTTCGGGGTGACGCCGAGGTCGGCGGCGAGGGCGACCAGGCGGGCCGTGGCCGGCTCGTCCAGGTCGAACAGGTACTCCTCCGACAGGGCCGCGATCTCGCGGCTGGCGTCGGGCCGGGCCAGCAGGGTCGGCTCGGTGACGCCGCGCAGCGCGTCGGACCACGCCGCCACCGACACCGAGTGATCCTGCTGGGCAACCCATTCCAGGAAGTGGCGGTAGGAGCGGACGGCGGGCAGCGCGCTCGTGTCGCCGTGCAGGGCGTAGAGCGCGAGCAGGTCACGCATGACCAGCGGCGTCGACCAGCCGTCGAGCAGGATGTGGTGGTTGGACACCACGAAGCGCCACTCGTTCTCGGCGATCTGGATCAGGGTGAACCGGATCAGCGGCGGCGCGGCCAGGTCGAAGCGGGCGTTGCGGTCGGCCTCGACGAGGTCGGCGAACTCACCGGTCTCGGTGCGGTCGTGCTCGGTCCACGCGACCTGAGCGTGGTCGAGCACGATCTGGACGGCATTGCCGTCGTGGTCGGTGACGAACGCGGTGCGCAGCGTCTCGTGCCGGTCCAGCAGGGCCTGGGCGGCGGCGCGCAGACGGGTGGCGTCGACGCGACCGGACAGCGTCAGGACCGCCTGGGCGGTGTAGACGTCGACCGAGCTGGCGGCGAGGCGGGCGTGGAAGAACAGACCCGCCTGCAGCGCGGCCAGCGGCCACACCTGGGTCAGCTCGGGGTAGCGCTTCTCCCAGACGTCGATATCGCCCTGGGTGGAGCGCACCAGCGCGAAGTCGGACGGCGTGTGGCCGCCCGCGTCGGCCGAGTTGGCGTGCCGGGCGACGGCTTCCAGCGCGGTGACCCACAGGTCGGCGAACTCGCGCACCTCGGCGGCGGCGAGCAGGGTGCTCGGGTAGCCGATATTGGCGCTGAGCTTGTCGCCGACGACGATCGCGTTGACATCCAGCGGCGCCATCGCGGGCATGTCGGCGTCGTAGGCGCCGCCCAGGGCGGCCAGCTCAGGAGCGGGGATCCAGCCGAAGCCGCGCAGCGCGTCGGGCACGTCGCTGTCGGCGACGCGGCCCAGGTAGTTGAAGCTGATCTGGCCGGGCAGCTGGGTGGGCAGTTCCGCCGCGGTCTCGGCGTTCATGTACCGCAGCAGGCCGTAGCCGATGCCCTTGTCGGGCACGGCCAGGAGCTGTTCCTTGACGGCCTTGACCGCCTGGCCGAGGGCGGGGCCACCGGCGAGCGCGGCGTCGATGTCGATGCCCGCCAGGTCCAGGCGGACCGGGAAGATCGCGGTGAACCAGCCGACGGTGCGGGACAGGTCGGCGCCGGGCGCGACCTCTTCCTCACGGCCGTGGCCTTCGAGGCGGACCAGCAGCGCGTCGTCGTGCGCGGCGCCGTTGCCCGCGGCGACCCGGGTGCCGCGCCACTTGGCGGCGGCCAGGGCCAGCGCGGTGAGCAGACCGTCGTTGACGCCGCCGTGGAACAGGGCGGGCACGGTGGTCAGCAGGGCCTTGGTGACCTCGGCGGACACCTCCACCGGCAGCTTCTCGATGACGCCGGAGACGTCGACGGCCGGGTTCATCGGCCGCTCGGTGAGCAGCGGGTCCGGGGTCGCGACGACCTCGCGCCAGAAGTCGAGTTCGGCGGTGCGATCAGGGTTGCGCGCCTCGTCGGCGAGCGCATGCGCCCAGGCCCGCATGGAGGTGGCGGGGGCGACCAGCTCCGGCTGCTGACCGGCGGACAGCTGGCCCCAGGCCGCGACGAAGTCCGGCACCAGGATGCGCCAGGACACGCCGTCGACCACGAGGTGGTGCGCGACGACGATCAAGCGTCCGGCGCGGGTGACCTTCGCCGGAGCCGCGGCTTCGGTGCCGGGCAGCGCGCCGACGGGCGAACCCGCGGCATCGCCGGTCGCGGGCAGCGAGATCGCGGGCGCAGCGGCGACGTCATCGGTCGCGGGCAGCGAAACCGCGGGCGCCGACGCGCTCACGGTCGGCTCCAGCCATACGAACCGGACGACGACGCCGGCGGCCGGATCGAGCCGGTCGAGGCTGGCATCCAGTGCTGCGGAGGCGATCCCGACGAGCTCCTCGTCGGTGGCGGTCGCGTCGAAGGTGCTGTGGTCGATCAGCGCGTCGGCCTCGACCGCACCGGCGGGCGCGGTGTCGACGACCCAGCGGCCGTCGACCTGGTGCAGGCGCGAGCGCAGCATGTCGTGGCGGTCGATGACCGCGCCGACGGTGGCGGCGATGCCCGCGCGGTCGATGCCGACCGGCAGCTCCAGCGCCATGGTCTGGTTGAACCGGTCGAACGAACCGGACCGCTCGGCCATGAACCGCACGACCGGGGTCAGCGGCAGCTCACCGACACCGCCACCGGGCAGCTCGGCCAGCGTGACCGCGGAAGCCGCCGCCACATCGGCGGTTTCGGCGACCGAGGCCAGACCGGCGACGGTGCGCTGCTCGAAGACGTGGCGCGGGGTGAACAGCACACCGCGGGCCTTGGCCCGGGAGACGAGCTGGATGGAGACGATCGAGTCGCCGCCGAGGGCGAAGAACGAGTCGTCGACACCGACGCGCTCGACACCGAGCACCTCGGCGAAGACCTCGGCGATGGTCTGTTCGATCGAGGTGCGCGCGGCGCGGAAGGTGACCTCGGTGGCGAACACCGGCTCCGGCAACGCTTTTCGGTCGAGCTTGCCGACCGGGGTCAGCGGCACACGGTCGATCACCATGATCGACGAGGGCACCATGTAGGCGGGCAGGCGATCCTCGACGTGCGCGGTCAGCGCCGCGACATCGATCGAATGACCCGGCGCGGCCACCACATACGCGACCAGCGAGACCGCGCCCGCGGTGCTCTTGTGGCCGACGGTGACCGCGAAGTCGACGGTCTCGTGCGAGGCGAGCGCCGAGTCGATCTCGCCCAGTTCGATACGGAAGCCGCGGATCTTGACCTGGAAGTCGGAGCGGCCGACGTACTCGACGGTGCCGTCGCCGGTCCAGCGCACGACGTCACCGGTGCGGTACATCCGCTCCCCCGGGACGAACGGGTCGGCGACGAACCGGTCGGCGGTCAGGCCGGCACGGGCGTGGTAGCCACGGGCCAGCTGGATACCTGACAGATACAGCTCACCCGCGACACCCACCGGAACGGGCTGGAGCTGGGCATCCAGGATCAGCGAACGCATGCCGCGAGTGGGGCCACCGATGGTGACCAGCTCGCCCGGCACCAGCGCGGCGCTGATGTTGGTCATGATCGTGGTCTCGGTCGGGCCGTAACCGTTGTGGAAGGCACGAGTCGTGCCGTCCGCCAACGGAACCGCCCACTTGCTCACCAGATCGGCGGGCACCGCTTCACCACCGGCGACCAGCACCCGCAGCGAATCCAGGCCGCTCGGGTCGAAGGTGGCCAGGGCGGCGGGGGTGATGAAGGCGTGGGTGACCCGCTCGGCGCGGATCAGCTCGGACAGTTCGTCACCGCCGTAGACACCCGGCGGCACGACGACCAGCGCGCCGCCACGGGCCAGCGCCAGCAGCAGCTCGAGGATCGAGGCGTCGAACGAGGGCGAGGCGAAATGCAGTGCGCGGGTATCGGAGTCGAGTGCGTAGCGCTCGGTCTGCTCCTCGCCGAAGTTCGCCAGACCGGCGTGGGTGACCACGACGCCCTTGGGCACACCGGTCGAGCCGGAGGTGTAGATGACGTAGGCGGGCTGCTCGGGCGTGGTCGCGCGGACCAGCTCCGCATCGTCGATCGGGCCGCCGTCGAAGGCGTCCAGATCCAGTTCGTCGAGCACCAGCCAGCGCGCCGATTCCGGCAGGCCCTCACGCACGGAGGCGACGGTGAGGCCCAGCGGTGAACCGGAGTCGGTGACCATGTGGGCGATGCGGTCGGCCGGGTAGGTCGGGTCGACCGGCACGAAGGCGGCGCCGGTCTTGGCGACGGCCCAGGCGGCGAACACCGAGTCGGCCGAACGCGGGACGCCGACGGCGACGAGGTCTTCGGCACCGATGCCCTCGGCGATCAGCAAGCGCGCCAAGCGGTTCGAGCGCTCATCCAGTTCGGCGTAGGACAGGGCTGTCCCCTGGAACACCACGGCGTCGCCGGTCGGGTTCAGGGCGACGGCCTCGGCCAGCAGGCTGCGCAGGGTGCGGGCGGGCACCGGCGGCTCGCCGACGCGGAGCACCAGGTCGGCCCGCTCGGCGGCGTCGAGGACATCGATCGCTCCGACGGTCACCGCGGCATCGGCGGCGACGGCGTCGAGCACGCGCTCCCAGCGGGTCGCGATGGTGTCGACGGTGGCTTCGTCGAACAGTTCGGTGGCGTAGTTCAGTGCCAGCGCCATGCCGCCACTACCGGGCTCACCGAGCTCGGAGAGGGTGAACTGCAGGTCGAAGCGGGCGACGCTCTCGTCGAGATCGAGCGCCGACACGGCCAGGCCGGGCAGTTCCAGGGTGGTGCGGTCCAGGTTCTGGAAGGCCAGCATCACCTGGAACAGCGGGTTGCGCGACTGCGAACGCTCGGGCGCCAGCAGTTCCACCAGGCGCTCGAACGGCACGTCGGCATTGCCGTAGGCGTCGAGGTCGGCCTTGCGGGACTGCTCGAGCAGGTCGGTGAAGGACTCGGCCGGGCGCACGCCGGTGCGCAGCACCAGGGTGTTGACGAACATGCCGACCAGGTCGTCGAGGGCCTGCTCACCACGGCCGGCGATCGGGGTGCCGATGGCGATGTCGTCGGAGCCGGACAGGCGCGAGAGCAGCACGGCCAGCGCGGTGTGCATGACCATGAACAGCGACGCGCCCTGGCGGCGGGCCACCTCGTCGAGCTTGGCGATGAGTTCCGGCGCGAGCTCGCGGTGCACGGTGGCGCCGCGGTGCGAGGCGATGGCCGGGCGGGCCCGGTCGAACGGCAGGGTCAGCTCGTCGGGGATGCCCGAGAGCTGGCGCTGCCAGTACCCGACCTGGCGCGACAGGAGCGAGTCGGCGTCGTCCTCGGTGCCGAGGACCGCGCGCTGCCAGATCGCGAAGTCGGCGTACTGCACCGGCAGCGGCGCCCAGCCGGGCGCGGTGCCCTGGGCGCGGGCGGTGTAGGCCAGCATCACGTCGCGGGTCAGCGGCGCGATGGAGAAACCGTCGGCGGCGATGTGGTGCACGACCACGACGAGCACGTGTTCGGTGTCGGTGACCTTGAACAGGCGGGCGCGCAGCGGAACCTGTTCGGCCACATCGAAACCGGTGGACACGAATTCGGTGACGGTGCCGAACAGCTGATCCTGGGCGACCGTGACCGGGCGCAGATCCAGCGAGATGCGTTCGGCGGCAACGATCTGCTGCACCGGGGTGCCACCGTGCTCGGGGTAGCGGGTGCGCAGCGATTCGTGCCTGCGCACCAGGTCGGCCAGCGCCAGCGACAGCGCCTCGGTGTCGAGCGCGCCGGTCAGGCGGATCGCGACGGGCAGGTTGTAGGCGGCCGAGGTGGTGTCGTACTTGTTGAGGAACCACATGCGCTGCTGCGCGAACGACAGCGGAACCAGTTCACCGTCGGTGCGCTCGCGGGCGACGAGCGCCGCGCGGGCGGTGCCGCCGGTGTGCGATTCCACCCGCGCCGCAAGGGCTTCCACGGTAGAGGCTTCGAACAGCGCGCGCACCGGCACGGTGGCGCCGAGCGCGGCGCCGATGCGGGCGACCACACGGGTCGCGATGAGCGAGTTGCCGCCGAGGTCGAAGAAGTCGTCGTCGACGCCGACCCGGTCCAGGCCGAGGACGTCGGCGAAGACCGCGGCGACGGTCTCCTGCACCGGGGTGACCGGGGCGCGGAAGGCACGGGCCTGCACCGCCGGAGCCGGCAGCGCACGGCGGTCCAGCTTGCCGTTGACGGTCAGCGGGATCCATTCCAGCCGGACCAGTGCCGCCGGAACCATGTAGGCGGGCAGCTGTTCGGCGGCACCGCTGCGCACGACGTCGAGCTCGGGCTGGGCGTCGCCGTCGGCGACGACGTAGGCGACGATGCGCTGGTCACCCGGCTGGTCCTCGCGGACGATGACCGCGGCCTGGGCGATACCCGGCTGCGCGAGGACGGCGGCTTCGATCTCACCGAGCTCGATGCGGAAGCCGCGGACCTTCACCTGATCGTCGGCACGGCCGAGGTATTCGAGTTCGCCGAAGCGGTTCCAGCGCGCGAGGTCACCGGACCGGTACAGGCGCGAGCCCGTCTGGTTCGGGCCTGCCAGGGGGTTGGCGACGAAGCGGGTCGCGGTCAGGTCGGGGCGGCCGAGGTAGCCGCGCGCCAACTGCGGTCCGGCAACATACATCTCACCCGCGACACCGACCGGGACCGGGCGCAGCCGGTTGTCGAGCACGTACACGCCCAGGCCGGCGATGGCCCGGCCGACGACCGAACCGGCCGCGGCGGCAATGGTTTTCGCGTCGAGCGCGCGGAACGACACGTGCACCGTGGTCTCGGTGATGCCGTACATGTTGACCAGCGTCGGCGAGCTGTCACCGTGGCGGGCGACCCAATCCGAGAGGCGGCGCAGCTCGAGCGCCTCGCCACCGAAGACGACGTAGCGCAACGCCAGCGGCTCCAGGCCGGGTCCGGCGATCCGGTCGGCCTCGGCGAGCTGGTAGAACGCCGACGGCGTCTGGTTGAGCACCGTCACCTGCTCCACCCGCAGCAGTTCCAGGAACTGCTCGGGCGAGCGCGAGGTGTAGTAGTCGACGACGATCAGCGAGCCGCCGAACAGCAGCGGACCCCACAGCTCCCACACCGAGAAGTCGAAGGCGTAGGAGTGGAACAGCGTCCACACATCGCGCGCGCCGAAGCCGAAATCGCGGTCGGTGTTGGCGAACAGGCGCACCACGTTGCGGTGCGCGACGGCGACACCCTTGGGGCGGCCGGTCGAGCCCGAGGTGTAGATGACGTAGGCGACATTGTCCGGCGAGAGCGGGGCCAGCCGGTCGGCGTCGGTGACCGGCAGGTCGTCGGCGTCCTCGACATTGCCGGTCTCCACGGCGAAACCGTCGAGCACCACCGAGGGCAGGTGCGCGGGCACCGTCACCTGGACCGTGGAATCGAGGACCACGCTGGTGGGGCGGGAATCCTCGAGCACGTAGGCGATGCGCTCGGCCGGGTAGGTCGGGTCCACCGGCACATAGCCCGCGCCGGTCTTGACGACGGCCAGCAGCGCGACGACCAGGTCGAGCGAGCGCGGCAGAATCACCGCGACCAGCGACTCCGGGCCCGCGCCGTCGGCGATCAGCCTGCGCGCCAGCACATTCGCGCCGCGGTCGAGCTCGGCGTAGGTCAGCGATTCGACGCCGAACTTGGCGGCGATGCGGTCCGGGTAGGCCGCGGCCGCCGCGTCGAACAGGTCGACCAGCGTCGTGTGCTTGTTGCCGAACAGGCCACGGCGGTGGCCCGCCGGGGTGCTGGCGTCGTGGATGACCGGCAGGGCGATCGCGTCGGCTCCGGAGGACACCCAGCGCTGCGCGACGTCGCGCTGTTCGGCCTCGCCGAGCAGGTCGATGTCGCCGACGATCACGTCGGGGTTCTCGGCGACGCTGCGCAGGATGCGGATCAGGCGGTCGCCGAAGGCGGCGACGGTCTCGGGGTCGAACAGATCGGTGGCGTAGTTCCACGACATGGCCAGCGAGCCGTCGGCGGCTTCGCCCACGGTCAGCTGCACGTCGAATTTCGCTGTGCCCGGGTCGAAGTCGACGACATTCAGGTCGAGGCCGGGCAGGGCGACGGTGCCGGTGTCGGCGGCGGTGGCCGCCTCGAAGGTGAGCGCCACCTGGAACAGCGGGTGGTGGGCCTGCGAGCGGGTGGGGCTGAGCACGTCGACGAGCCGCTCGAACGGCACGTCGGCATTGGCGAAGGCCGACAGGTCGACCTTGCGGACCTGGTCGAGCAGGTCGCCGAAGCTGCCGCCGAGGTCGACCTCGCTGCGCAGCACCAGGGTGTTGACGAACATGCCCACGAGGTCGTCGAGGGTGCGCTCGCCACGTCCCGCGATCGGGGTGCCGATGGCGATGTCGGTGCTGTTGGACAGGCGCGCGGCCCAGGTGGCCAGCGCCGCGTGCATCACCATGAACAGGGTGACGCCGTGCGCGCGGGCGATCTCGGTCAGCGCCTGGTGCAGCCTGGCGTCGACCGAGAAGCGGTACAGGTCACCGGCATTGGTGGCGATCTCGGGACGCGGGCGATCGGCGGGCAGCTCGATCTGGTCGGGCAGGTCGCGCAGCTGTTCGGCCCAGTAGGCGATCTGGCTCGCGGCGACCGACTCCGGATCGGACTCCTCGCCGAGCACCTCCCGCTGCCACAGCGTGTAGTCGGCGTACTGCACCTCGAGCGGGGCCCACGCGGGAACCTCGCCGCGCACGCGCTCGGTGTAGGCCACGACGACATCGCGCAGCAGCGGGCGCAGCGAGAAACCGTCACCGCTGATGTGGTGCATGACCAGCACGGCGACATGGTTGCGCTCGTCGACGCGCAGCAGGCTCGCGCGGAACGGCACCTCGCGGGTGACGTCGAAGTGCACGCTCGCCAGCTCCACGACCCGGGCGACGACCTCGTTGGCGGTGACCGGCTGGGCGGGCAGCGCGAAGCGGACCTCGTCGGCGGGCAGGACCTGCTGGTAGCCGGCGCCCTCGACCTCGGGGTAGAAGGTGCGCAGCGACTCGTGCCGCGCGGTCACATCGGCGATGGCCGCTTCCAGCGCGGCGACGTCGAGATCACCGGTGAGGCGGATCGCGACCGGGATGTTGTTGACGGCGGTGCGGTTGTCGAAGCGGTTGAGGAACCACATCCGCTGCTGGGCCTGCGACAGCGGCACCAGCTCGGGGCGCGGCTGCGGCACCAGCGGGATGCGCCCGCCGCGACCGGTGGCGGTCTCCACGCGGGCCGCCAGCGCGGCGACCGTCGATGCCTCGAACAGCGCGCGCAGCGGCACCTGGGTGTCGAGCGCCTCGGACAGACGCGCGGCGACCCGGGTGGCGACCAGCGAGTTGCCGCCCAGCTCGAAGAAGTCGTCGTCGAGGCCGACCTGACCGGCGCCGAGCACCTCGGCGAAGGTGGCGGCGACGATCTGCTGCACCGGGGTGACCGGTGCCTGGAAGGTGCGCGCGGCGAACACCGGCGCGGGCAGCGCCTTGCGATCCAGCTTGCCGGAGGCGTTGAGCGGGAAGGCGTTCAGCACCACGTAGGCGGCCGGGACCATGTACACCGGCAGCTCGGCGCCGAGGGCGTCCTTGACCGCGTCGGTGTCGACGATCGAGCCCTGCTGCGGGATGACGTAGGCGACCAGCTGATCACCGGTGCGCTCGTCGGCCCGGACCACGACCACCGACTGGGCGATCTGCGGCAGCGCGGTGAGCGCCGACTCGATCTCGCCGAGCTCGATGCGCAGACCACGCAGCTTCACCTGGAAGTCGGTGCGGCCCAGGTATTCCAGCTCGCCGTCCGCGGTCCAGGTGACGAGGTCACCGGTGCGGTACATCCGCTCGCCGGGCGCGAACGGGTCGGCGACGAAGCGGTCCATGGTGAGGTCGGGGCGACCCACATAGCCGTGCGCCAGCTGCACGCCCGCGAGATAGAGCTCACCCGCGACACCCACCGGAACGGGCTTCAGCCGCGAATCCAGCACGTACAGACGGGTATTGAACACCGGCGCGCCGATCGGCACGGTGTCGGTGTCGGCGTCGGTGACCTCGTGATAGGTCACGTCGACCGCGGCCTCGGTGGGGCCGTACAGGTTGTGCAGCGCGGCACCGGTCAGCTCGCGCAGGCGCTGCGCGGTCGGCGACGGCAGCGCCTCACCGGAGGCGAACACATTGCGCAGCGAGACACACTCGGCGGCAAGGGGTTCGGTGACGAACACGGCCATCATCGACGGCACGAAGTGCACCGTGGTGACCTGCTCGGCCGCGATCAGGCGGGCCAGGTAGGCCGGGTCGCGATGCCCGTCCGGCTTGGCGACGACCAGGCGCGCGCCGACCTGCAAGGGCCAGAAGAACTCCCACACCGACACGTCGAAGGTGGCGGGTGTCTTCTGCAGCACCACGTCGTCGGCGGCCAGGCCGTAGGCGGCGTGCATCCACACCAGGCGGTTGACGATCGCCGCGTGGCTGACCGCGACGCCCTTCGGCCGACCGGTCGAGCCGGAGGTGAAGATGACGTAGGCGGTGTTGTCCGAGCGCAGCGGGCGATGCCGGTCGGCATCGGTGACCGGCTCGGCCGAGTGGCCGGACAGGTCGAGCTGGTCGATGCGCACCTCGCGACCGGCGGCCGCGGGCAGGCTCTCACCGGAGGTCAGCACGCAGACCGGCTGCGCGGTGTCGAGGATGTGCTCGATGCGCTCGGCCGGGTGATCGGGGTCAAGCGGCACGTACGCGCCACCGGCGGCGGACACGGCGTACATGCCGACCAGCAGGTCGATCGAGCGCCGCATGCCGAGGGCCACATACGATTCCGGGCCGACACCGGCGTCCTTGAGCCAGCGCGCCAGCTGACGCACCCGCACCGCGAACTCGGCGTAGGACAGACTCGTCCCCTCGAACGTGAGCGCGGTCGCGTCGGGCGTGCGCGCGACCTGCGCTTCGAACAGGGCGTTGAGGGTGGCCGGGTCGTCGTCGCTGGGGGTGCTCAGCGCGGCGTCGACGGCGAATTCGGTGTCGTTCCACTGGTCCAGCACCAGGGTGCGCTCGGCGTCGTCGAGCAGCTCGATGTCACCGACGGCGACCGCCGGGTCGGCCACGATGCCGGTGAGCACGCGCAGCAGGCGGGCGCCGAAGGTCGCGGCGAAGCCCGCGTCGAAAAGGTCGGTGGCGTAGACGAGTTCGGCCTCCATGTGGCTGTCGTCGTCGGCGGGCACCTCGCTGAGCGCCAGCTGCAGATCGAACTTGGCCACGTGCTGGTCGATGCCCAGCTCGGAGACGGTGAGGCCGGGCAGTTCCAGGGTGGTGCGGCCCAGGTTCTGGAACGAGAGCATCACCTGGAACAGGGGGTGCCGCGCCTGCGAGCGGGCCGGGTTGAGCACCTCGACGAGGCGCTCGAACGGCACGTCGGCGTGGGCGAAGGCGGCCAGGTCGTTCTCGCGGACCCGGGCCAGCAGCTCGGTGAAGGTGACCGCGGGGTCGACCTGCGCGCGCAGCACCAGGGTGTTGACGAACATGCCGACCAGGTCGTCGAGCGCCTGCTCGCCACGGCCGGCGACGGGGATGCCGACGGCGATGTCCTCGGTGCCCGACAGCCGCGACAGCAGCACGGCGAAGGCACTGTGCACCACCATGAACAGCGTGGTGCCGTGCTCGTGGGCGACCCGGTTCAGCGCGTCGACGAGCTCGCCCGGCACCTCGAAGCGGTGCGTGCCCGCCTGGTAGGTGGCCTGCGCGGGCCGCGACTTGTGGCCCAGGCGCAGTTCGTCGGGCAGATCGGCGAGCGCGCCGCGCCAGTAGTCGAGCTGCTCGGAGATCAGCGAGGTGGGATCGGTCTCCTCGCCGAGGGTTTCGCGCTGCCACAGCGCGTAGTCGACGTACTGCACCTCCAGCGGCGGCCAGCCCGGCTCGGCGCTGGCGGTGCGGGCGACGTAGGCGGTCATCAGGTCGCGCACCAGCGGGCGCAGCGAGAAGCCGTCGGCGGCGATGTGGTGGACCACCATCACCAGCACGTGCTCGCGCTCACCGAGCTCGTAGACCCGCAGACGCACCGGGGCGTGCGCGGTGACGTCGAAACCGCGGCGGGCGAACTCGTAGAGCGAGGTCGCCATGTCGGTCTCGTCGGCCTCGACCAGCTCCAGCTCGGGGATGGAGACCGCGGCGGCCAGCACCTTCTGGAAGGCGGTGCCGTCGTGCGAGGGGTAGACGGTGCGCAGTGACTCGTGCCGCGCGATGACGTCGGCGACCGCGCCGCGCAGCGCGGGCAGATCGAGCAGGCCCTGCAGGCGGACGGCGACCGGGATGTTGTAGGTGCCGGTGTCGCCCGTGTCGCCCAGGTCGAAGCGGTTGAGGAACCACATGCGCTGCTGGGAGAGCGACAGCGGCGGGTGCTCGGGCCGCTGACGCGCGGTGAGCTCGGCGCGCACGCCGGTGCCCGCGTGCGACTCCACCCGGGCCGCGAGCGCGCCGACGGTCGGCGCCTCGAACAGGGTGCGCACGCCGACCTCGGCGTCGAGCGCCTTGCTCAGCCGGGCCGCGACCTGGGTGGCGACCAGCGAGTTGCCGCCGAGGGCGAAGAAGTCGTCGTCCACGCCGACGCGGTCGGCGCCGAGCAGGTCGGCGAAGATCTCGGCGACGATCTCCTCGATCGGGGTCGAGGGCGCGCGGAATACCTTGGCCTCGAACACCGGCGCGGGCAGCGCCTTGCGGTCGAGCTTGCCGGAGGCGTTGAGCGGGAACTCGTCGAGCACGACCAGCGCCGCGGGGACCATGTAGGCGGGCAGCTCGGCGGTGATGCCCGCCTTCACCGCGGCGACGTCGATGCTCGAATCCGCTTCGGGCACCACGTAACCCACGAGCTGGTCACCGGCGTGCGGGTCGGCGCGCACGACGACGACCGACTGCGCGACGCCCGGCTGGGCCAGCAGGGTCGCCTCGATCTCGCCGAGCTCGATCCGCAGACCGCGCAGCTTGACCTGGAAGTCGGTGCGGCCCAGGTAGTTCAGTTCGCCGTCGCGGGTCCAGGTGACGAGGTCACCGGTGCGGTACATGCGCGAACCGGCGGCGCCGTACGGGTTGGCGACGAAACGGTCGGCGGTGAGATCCGAACGGTTGAGGTAGCCGACGGCGAGCTGATCGCCCGCCAGGTACAGCTCACCCGCGACACCGGGGGCTACCGGATGCAGCCGCGAATCCAGCACGAACACCTTGGTGTTCCACACCGGACGGCCGATCGGCACCGACTCCACGTCGGTGTCGACGACCTCGTGATAGGTGACGTCGACCGCGGCCTCGGTGGGGCCGTACAGGTTGTGCAGGCGGGCACCGGTCAGCTCGCGCAGGCGCTGCGCGGTGGGCGCGGGCAGCGCCTCACCGGAGGCGAACACCTGACGCAGCCGGACCGCGTCGCCGTTGCCGTTGCTGCCCAGGGTGGACACGAACACCGACAGCATCGACGGCACGAAATGCGCTGTCGTGATGCCGCGTTCGGCGATGATCTGGGCCAGGTACACCGGGTCGCGGTGGCCGTCGGGCTTGGCGACGACCAGGCGCGCGCCGGTCTGCAAGGGCCAGAAGAACTCCCACACCGAGACGTCGAAGGTGGCCGGCGTCTTCTGCAGCACCGCGTCGGCGGCGTCGATCGGGTACTCGTGCTGCATCCACAGCAGGCGGTTGACGATCGCGGCGTGGTCGACCGCGACGCCCTTGGGGCGACCGGTCGAACCCGACGTGAAGATCACGTACGCGGTGTTCGACGGACGCAGCGGCCGGGTCCGTTCGGCGTCGGCAATCGGCGAGCCGCTGAAATCGGCGGGCGCTTCGATGTTCTCGACCGTGTGCACGGTGACACCGTCGGCCTCGAACGCGTCGCGGCGGCTGGTGAGCACCAGGCGCGGCTGCGCGGTCTCGATGATGTGGCCGATGCGGTCGGCGGGCTGATCCGGGTCCAGCGGCACGTACGCCGCACCGGTCTGCAGCACCGCGTACATGGCCACGACGAGCTCGGTGGAACGCCGGATCGCCAGCGCCACATGGTCACCGGGGCCGACGCCGGAGCCGATCAGGCTGCGGGCGATGCGGTTGGCCCGCTCCTGGAGCTCGCGGTAGGTCAGCGACTCGTTCTCGAAGACGAGCGCGACCGCGTCGGGGGTCCGCTCGACCTGCGCGTCGAACAGCGAGACCAGAGTGCCCGCGGGCACCTCGCGCGCGGTGTCGTTCCAGTCGACGAGGACCTGCGCGTGCTCCTCGGGCGCCAGCAGGTCGATGTCGCCGACGGCCACCTCGGGATCGGCGACGATGGCGGCGAAGATGTTGTCGAGCCTGCGCGCGAACGCGGCGACGGTCGACTCGTCGAAAAGGTCCAGCGCGTAGGAGAATTCGGCCGACATGCCGCCGGCTTCCCCGTCGGTGTCCTGCACCTCGGTCAGGGTCAGCTGCAGGTCGAACTTGGCCAGCTGGGAGTCGTAGTCGATGCCGCTGACCGACAGGCCGGGCAGCTGCAGCGAGGCCTGCTTGTTGTTCTGGAACGACAGCATCACCTGGAACAGCGGGTGACGCGCCTGCGAGCGAGGCGGGTTCAGCACCTCGACGAGCCGCTCGAACGGCACGTCGGCGTGCGCGAACGCCTGCAGGTCGGTCTCGCGGGCCTGGTCGAGCAGGGCCGCGAACGAGGTCGCGCCCTCGACCTGCGAGCGCAGCACCAGGGTGTTGACGAACATGCCGACCAGGTCGTCGAGGGCCTGGTCGCCACGGCCGGCGACCGGCGTGCCGATCGCGATGTCGCTGGTGCCGCTGGCGCGGGCCAGCAGCACGGCCAGCGCGCTGTGCATGACCATGAACAGCGAGGCGTTGTAGCGGCGGCCCAGTTCGACCAGGGCGCGCTGGGTGTCGCCGGAGATGACGAAGCCGTAGGTGCCGCCGCGATAGGTGGCGACCGGCGGGCGCGGGTGATCGGCCGGGAGCACCAGCTCGTCGGGGAGATCGGCGAGTTCGCGGGTCCAGTAGTCGATCTCGGAGGAGATCAGCGACGCCGGGTCGTCCTCGGAGCCGAGGACCTCACGCTGCCACAGCGCGTAATCGGCGTACTGGACCGGCAATTCGGCCCAGGTCGGCGCCTCCCACGAGGTGCGCGCGGCGTAGGCCATGATCACATCGCGCGACAGCGGCGCCATCGACCAGCCGTCGGCGGAGATGTGGTGCACCACCATGCCGAGCACGTACTCGGTCTCGCTGATCTCGAAAAGCCGTGCGTGCAGCGGCACTTCGCTGGTCACGTCGAAGGCCATCGACGCCAGGTCGATCAGATGGTCGATGAGGTTGTCCTCGGTGACCCGGTACGGGGTCAGGTCGGGGACGATCTGCGCGGCGTCGAGCACCACCTGCACCGGGCCGTTGCCCGACTCGGGGAACACGGTGCGCAGCGACTCGTGCCGGTCGATCACATCGATGACGGCGACCTGCAGCGCGGCCACATCGAGGTCACCGGACAGCCGGATCGCGACCGGGATGTTGTTGACCGCCGAGGCGGTGTCGAAGCGGTTGAGGAACCACATGCGCTGCTGGGCCAGCGACAGCGGCACCACGCCGGGCCGCTCACGGGCGACCAGCGCCTTGCGCGCGCCGTCACCGGCCTGGGACTCCACCCGCGCGGCCAGCGCCGCGACGGTGGGCGCCTCGAACAGCATGCGCACCGGGACACGGGTGTCCAGGGCGATGCCGATGCGGGAGGCGACCTGGGTGGCGATCAGCGAGTTGCCGCCCAGCTCGAAGAAGTCGTCCTCGACACCGACCCGCGAGAGCTCGAGCACGTCGGCGAAGACCTGCGCGACGATCTGCTCGATCGGGGTGGTCGGGGCGCGGAACTCGCGCACCTCGAACACCGGGGCGGGCAGCGCGCGGCGATCGAGCTTGCCGTTCACCGTCAGCGGGACGGCGGCGAGCACCATGATCGACGACGGAACCATGTAGGTGGGCAGGCGCTGCGCGACATGCTCGGTCAGTGCGGGGATATCGATCGAACTGCCCGGCACCGCAACGACATAGGACACCAGCGAGGTGCTGCCACCCTTGTTCTTGTGGCCGATGCTGACCGCGAAGTCGACGGTCTCGTGCGAGGCCAGCGCGGAGTCGATCTCGCCCAGTTCGATACGGAAACCGCGGACCTTCACCTGGAAGTCGGAGCGGCCGACGTACTCGACATTGCGGTCGGCGGTCCAGCGCACCACGTCACCGGTGCGGTACATCCGCTGACCGGGCGCGTACGGGTTGGCGACGAAACGATCCGAGGTCAGCGCGGCGCGCGCGTGGTACCCACGCGCCATACCGACGCCACCGATGTAGAGCTCACCGGCGACGCCCACCGGCACGGGGCGCAGGCGGTCGTCGAGGATCAGGGTGTGGACACCGCGGATCGGGCCACCGATGACGACCCGCTCCCCCGGGATCAGGCCCTCGGAGAGGTTGGAGGCGATGGTGGTCTCGGTGGGGCCGTAGACGTTGCCCAGCATGCGGCGCGAGCCGTCGGGCAGGCGCACCGCCCACTTGGTGACCAGCTCCGGCGGGACCGCCTCACCACCGGCCGCGAGCACCCGCAGGTGGTCGAGGCCGCGCGCGTCGAAGGTGGCCAGCGCGGCCGGGGTCACGAACGCGTGGGTGACTTCCTCGGTGATGAGGATGTCGCGCAGTTCCTCACCGCCGTAGACACCCGGCGGGACGACGACGAGCGTGCCGCCACGGCCCAGCGCCAGCAGCAGTTCCAGCACCGACGCGTCGAACGAGGGCGAGGCGAAATGCAGTGCGCGGGTGTCGGAGTCGAGCGAGTACAGGTCGATCTGCTCGGCGCAGAAGTTGGCGACGCTGGCATGGGTGACCACGACGCCCTTGGGCACACCGGTGGAGCCGGAGGTGTAGATCAGGTACGCGGGCTGCGCGGGATCGGTCGGGCGGACCAGCTCGCGCGGCGCCAGGGGCGCGTCGGAGAAGTCGTCGAGGTCGATATCGTCGATCTCGATCCAGCGCACCGATCCGGGCAGCTCGCCCGCCTCGGAGGTGACCGTGATGCCCACGGACACACCGGCATCGGTGATCATGTGCGCGATACGGTCGGCCGGGTAGTTCGGGTCGACGGGCACGAACGCGGCACCGGTCTTGGCGACCGACCACACCGCGAGCACCGACTCCAGCGAACGCGGCACCGCGACGGCGACGAAGTCCTCGGCGCCGAGGCCCTGCTGGATCAGCAAGCGCGCCACCTGGTTCGAGCGGCGATCGAGCTCGCCGTAGGACACAGCTGTCCCCTCGAACACGACCGCGGTCGCCTCGGCGTCGCGGGCGGCCTGCGCCATCAGCTGCGGCAGGGTGCGCGCGACCGCGGCGGGGGCGCCGTAGCGGGTGACCAGGTCGGTGCGCTCGGCGTCGTCGAGCACGTCGATCGCGCCGACGGTGACGGCCGGGTCGGCCAGGATCGCGTCGAGCACGCGCCGCCAGCGCAGCAGCAGTTCCTCGACGGTCGACCGGTCGAACAGGTCGACGGCGTAGGTGAGCACGCCGGTCATGCCCGACAGCGAGCCCGAACCGGTGTGCTCCTCGGTGAGGGTCCACTGCAGGTCGAACTTGGCCATGTCGACCTCGACCTCGTCGGCGTCGATCGACAGGCCGGGCAGTTCCAGGGTGCCGTGCGACATCTCCTGGAACGAGAGCACCACCTGGAACAGCGGGTGGCGGGCCTGCGAACGCGACGGGTTGAGCACGTCGACGAGCCGCTCGAACGGCACGTCGGCATTGGCGAACGCGCTCAGGTCGGTTTCGCGGGTGCGCGTGAGGAATTCGCTGAACGGCTGGGTCGGGTCGACGTCGGAACGCAACACCAGGGTGTTGACGAACATGCCGATCAGGTCGTCGAGCGCCTGCTCGCCACGGCCGGCGATGGGGGTGCCGACCGCGATGTCGGTGGTACCCGACAGGCGCGCCAGCAGCACCGCCAGCGAGGCGTGCACGACCATGAACAGGGTGACGCCGTTGGCGCGGGCCAGGGCAGCGAGCTGCTCGTGGGTGTCGGCGTCGATGTCGAAGCCGACGCGCGCGCCGCGGAAGCTCTGCTGCTGCGGACGCGGGCGGTCGCTCGGCAGATCGAGCTGGTCGGGCAGGCCGTCCAGCGCCCGCTGCCAGTAGTCGAGCTGGCGCGCGGCCATCGACGCCGGATCGCTCTCGGCGCCGAGCAGTTCGCGCTGCCACAGGGTGTAGTCGCGGTACTGCACCGGCAGCGGCGCCCAGCCGGGGGCCTCGCCCGCCGAGCGGGCCAGGTAGGCGGTGGCGACGTCGCGGGCCAGCGGGCCGAAGGAGAAGCCGTCGGCCGCGATGTGGTGGACGACGAAGGCGACCGCGAATTCCGGTGTGCCATTGGTGGTTCCGCCGGTCACCTGGAAGATCCGCACGCGGATCGGCAGTTCCAGGGTGACGTCGAAACCGGTGGAGGCGAAGTTGATCAGCTCGTCGTGCAGCAGCGACTGGTCGATCGGGGTCACCGTGATGCCCAGGTCGAACTCGTCGGCGCCGAGCACCTGCTGGAAGCCGCCGTCGGCGTCGGGGAAGATCGTGCGCAGCGATTCCTGGCGCACGACAACGTCATCGAGCGCGGCGATCAGCGCGTCGACGTCGACGCGGCCCTTCATCTGCACGACGAAGGGCAGGTTGTAGGTCGGCGCGGCGGGGTCGAACTGGTTGATGAACCACATCCGCTGCTGCGCGAGCGACAGCGGTACCTGGTCCGGATGCTGCTGGGCGACCAGCGGCGGACGCGCGGCTGAAACATCTGCGGGCGAGACGGATTCGGCGCGCGCGGCCAGCCCGGCCACGGTCGGGGTCTCGAACAGCGCGCGCACACCGAGCTGGATGCCGAACGCGGCGCCGATCCGGGCGACGACCTGGGTGGCGACCAGCGAGTTGCCGCCGAGTTCGAAGAAGTTGTCGTCGGCGCCGACCCGCTCCTGGCTGAGCACATCGCCGAAGATGCCCGCCACGATCTGCTCGGCCGGGGTGCGCGGCGCGCGGAAATCACCTGCGGCAGCACTGAACACGGGCTCGGGCAGGGCCTTGCGGTCCAGCTTGCCCGAGGTGTTGAGCGGGAAGGCGTCGAGCACCATGATCGACGCGGGCACCATGTAGGTGGGCAGCTTCTCGGACACGAACCTGGTCAGCGTCGCCGGGTCGGCGGACTGGCCGGGCGCGGACACGATGTAGGCCACCAGCTGCTGACCGGTCGCGGTGTCGACCACGAGCACCGCGGCCTGGCTGACGGTCGGGTGCGCGAGCAGGTCGGTCTCGATCTCGCCGAGCTCGATACGCTGACCGCGGAACTTCACCTGGAAGTCGGTACGGCCGATGTATTCCAGGACGCCGTCGGCGTTCCAGCGCACCAGGTCACCGGTGCGGTACATGCGCTCGCCGGGGGCGCCGACCGGGTTGGCGACGAAGCGGTCCGAGGTCAGGTCGGGGCGGCCGCGGTAGCAGCGGGCCAGCTGACGGCCCGCCAGGTACAGCTCACCCGGTGCGCCGATCGCGGCCGGGCGCAGCCGCGAATCCAGCACGTACACTTCGACATTCCACTCGGGGATACCGATCGGCACCGTGACGGTGTCGGCCTCGGTGGCCTCCCAGTAGGTGACCGAGACCGCGGCCTCGGTGGGGCCGTACAGGTTGTGCAGGCCCGCGGTGGAGATCGCGCGCAGACCGGCGGCGGTCTCCGGCGGCAGCGCCTCACCGATCACGAAAACCGCACGCAGCGTGGCGCATTGGGCCTGCGTGGCGTGCGAGACGAAGACGGTGAGCATCGACGGCACGAAGTCCGTCACGGTGACGCCGTGGCGTTCGATCATGTCCGCGACGTAGAGCGGGTCGCGATGACCGTCCGGCGAGGCGATGACCAGCTCGGCGCCGACCATCAGCGGCAGGAAGTAGCCCCACAGCGACACGTCGAAGGTGGTGGCGGTCTTCTGCAGGTAGACGTCGTCGGCGGTCAACCGGTACTCGTCGAGCATCCACAGCTCTTGGTTGACGATCGCGTGGTGGGTGACCGCGACGCCCTTGGGGCGGCCGGTCGAACCCGAGGTGTAGATGACGTAGGCCGTGTTGTCCGGGCGCAGCGGCGCCAGGCGCTCGGCGTCGGTGATCGGGGTGTCGGCGAACGCGGCGGTGTCGAGGGTGTCGATCGCCACCCTGGCCACCGTGCTCGGGAGGTCGAGGTCGTCGCCGGTGGTGGTGAGCACGCAGACCGGTGCCGCGGACTCGAGGATGTAGGCGGTGCGGTCGGCCGGGTGATCCGGGTCGATCGGCACATACGCGCCACCGGCCCTGAGCACGGCGTGCATGCCGACGACCAGGTCCAGCGAGCGGCGCATGCCCAGCGCCACCAGCGACTCCGGACCCACGCCGTCGGCGATCAGGAACCGGGCCAGCCGGTTGACCCTGGCGCCGAACTCGGCGTAGGTGAGGGTCTGGCCCTCGAAGTCGAGGGCGATCTTGTCCGGGGTCAGCGGGATCTGCGCGTCGAGCAGCGCGGGCAGGGTGGTCGCGGGGACCTCGTGCGCCGAGTCGTTCCACTCGGTCAGTGAGCGCTCCAGCTCGGCGGTACCGGTGACCGGCAGGCTCCACACCGGGGCCGCGGCGTCGGCGGCCAGGAAGCGGTCGAAGAACTCGAGGAACCGCGCGTGGTGGGTGGCCGCGTCGGCCGCCGAGTACAGGTTCGGGTTGGTCTCGAAGTCGATGTGCGAGCGGGTGCCGCCGTGCGACTGATAGAAGTTGACGCCGAGGTCTTCGATGGAACCGGTGGAGAGCACGTTGAGCGTGCCGTCCATGTCACCGAAGCGCAGCTCGTTGTCGAACAGCATGATGTTGACCCACGGGCCGAAGAACTCCGTGGCGACCATGCCGTCGCCCGCCGAGTCGCGGCGGATGTCCTCGTGGCGGTAGCGCTGGTGGCGCAGTGCGCCGGAGACCTCGGTGGTGACCGCGCGCAGCAGGTCGGCGACGGTGGTGTCGTGGCCGACGCGCAGGCGCAGCGGGACGATGTTGGAGGTCACACCGCCGGAGCGGCGCATCACGGCGGTGGTGCGGCCGGTCACCGGAAGGCTGAGGATGACGTCGGCGGTGCCGGTGATCTGCGCCAGGTACGCCGCGAAACCGGCGATCAGCAGCGGGGCCGAGGTGGTGTCGTGGCGGGTGATGGCGTCGCTGAACAGGGCGTCCTGCGCCGGGCTCAGTGCCGCGCTGGTGACATCGTTGACCGGTGACGGCGGCGCCGATCGGCCCGTGAGGCTACTGCCCTCTTCCAGCCCGGCCACCCGCTGGGCCCAGTGCGACCTGTCGGATTCGAAGCGGGTGCTGTCGCGGTAGGCGATCTCGGAGTCGTAGAGCGTGCGCAGGTCGGTGGCCTTGTCGGCCGGCGCCTCGGTGCCGGTGACGGCCGCGGTGTAGAGCTGTGCCGTGCGGGTGACGAAGTTGTTGGCGCCGAAACCGTCGAGCACGATGTGGTGGACGCGGGCATACCAGTACCAGCGCTCGTCCTCGAGCTGCAGGGCGGCGGCCTGCACGAGGCGGTCCTTGACGATGTCGAGCGGGCGGCTGTACTCGCCGCGCATCCACTCCGCGGCGGCGGCCTCGGGGTCGGACTCGCCGCGCAGGTCGACATAGATCAGCGTGTCGTCCTGGGTGAGGTCGACGGTCTGCATCGGTTCGCCGTCGATCTCGACGATGCGCAGGAAGCCCGACTGCTGCTCCGCGGCGGCCGCGGAGCTGGCGCGCTCGAGGGTCGCGACATCGAGGCGACCACGCAGGTCGACGAACTGCGCGATGTTGATCGGCACCAGCGGGTCGACGTGCTGCGCGTACCAGATACCCAGCTGTGCGGGCGAGAGCGGGAAGTACTCCGCAGAGTCTCCACGTCCGTCACCAGTTTCGCCGTTTCCGCCGAAATCCAGCCGGTCCAACCCAAACCTCGTTTCCGGAACACCCGAGCAGGCGCTCCCCCGACGACACCGGAACGCAGGCGCCTCAGCCAGAACTAGCTTGGCGCCTGCGTCTCGGGTTCAATTCTCGAAATCAATCAGGCAAAAATGTCCATTGGCACTATCTGTCGGCCCGGCCGATCGTGTTACACGGCCGAGACCGCGCTCATGATCGTCTGACCGGCAGCGCCGGTGTGCTCCTCGCAAACCATCGCACCAATCTACCGGTGCGCTCGCCCGGCAACCAACCACCTCCATAGCGACCCGGCATCGAACCAGGTAGACCGGCAGTGACCCGTTAGCTGATGCTTGTCTGTGCGCTCACATCGTCGCGGGCCCGCCCCGCCACCGCAGCGAATGAGGCGTGGATCACACCAATTGGTCTGTTGCGGCGTCGGATCCACCGCCTCCGCCGACCTGAGAGACCAGCCGGCCACCGGCTACCAGGCGCTACTGGCTGAGGCCTCGCACCCTGGCCGGGTCGTAGAGGTGCGACTGTGCGCAGTCGATCGCGACGGTCAGGGCGCGGCCGACCAGGATGACGGCGGCTTGGCGTAGGCCGGCGGCCTCGACCTGGTCGGCGATGTCGGTGAGGGTGCCGCGCAGGATCAGCTGTTCCGGCTGGCTCGCGCGGTAGACCACGGCGACCGGGCAGTCCGCGCCGTACTCGTCGACGAGTTCCTCGGCGAGGACCCGGATGCGGGTGATCGCGAGGTGCAGGGCGAGGGTGGCGCCGGTGGCGGCGAAGTTGGCGAGGGCCTCGCCCGCGGGCATCGCGGTGGAGCGGGCCTGGGTGCGGGTGAGGACGACCGACTGGACGACCTCGGGGACGGTCAGCTCGGTGCCGAGGGCGGCGGCCGCTGCCGCGTAGGCGGGGACGCCGGGGGTGATGTCCCAGGGGACGCCGTGGGCGTCGAGGCGGCGGGTCTGCTCGGTGAGCGCCGAATAGAGGGACGGGTCGCCCGAGCACAGGCGCGCCACGTCACGGCCCGCCTCGTGAGCGCGGACCAGGTGATCGGTGATCTGGTCCAGGTCGAGGCGCTGGGTGTCGATCAGTTCGGTGTCCGGCGCGCAGTGGGCGAGGACCTCGGGGTCGAGGTAGGTGCCCGCGTAGAGGCAGACCGGGCTCCGGCGCAGCAGGTTCACCGCACGCACCGTGAGCAGGTCGGCCGCGCCGGGGCCGGCCCCGATGAAATGAACAGCCATGGGGCGCGAGTCTACGGCCGCATGCTCGCCCGAGCCCGCGCTGTGCGCTCGGGCGGACCGAGCCGCCGGCCTTCGGCAGTCAGCTGAGCGCTTCCTCGATCGTCGTCGCCGTCACGAACTGGAGAGCCCACCGATCCAGCTCCTCCAGCGTCGCCGCCCGCACTCGCACGGTCACGGCCTCGGACACAGCACCGAACTTGAGGCCCAGCTGCTGAAGCAGCATGCCGCCCTTTCCGCGAACCTCACCCTCAGATTTGCCGCGGGCCTCGCCACGGGCTTCCAATATTTCAGCAGTGGTCACGATGGCCTCCCTCACCTGCGGTTCCAGCAAGTCCAGCAGCGGTTCGAACTTCTCCGGTTCAACGTCACTGACACGACCAATGTACGTCACGACCGCCTGCAGATCGTCGAGACCGTTCGGGCCACCGAACATGACCGAGACGTCATCGACCAGCGAAAACAGTCGCTCTACGACGTCAGCGCGACTTGCCACCTGCAACGCGTACAACATCACCAACACCGCCGGTGTCAACGGCCGCTTCCGCAACTCGACCAGATCGACGGCACAGCGCGTCGTGCGGACTACCCCCTTGATCAGCCATAGCCATACCGGATGAGTACCAGACGGGTAGGACAGGTATCGCGGGCAAGTAAGTTCTGACCCGTCGGCGGAGGCCGGCACGACGACAGGGGACCCCGGTGCGGAATTCGAACACGACGATCGGCACGAGGCGCGCACGCGCCGCCGCGGCGGGCATCGCGGTCGCCGCGGCCTTCGCCGCCGGCTGCACGACCGACGACAAGGTGGACGGCACCGCCACCGCCTCGATGGACTCCTTCGTGCCGACCGCGGACAACCAGGATCCGGCCCGCGAGATCCCCGGCGTCGTGATCACCGAGTTTCCGCCCGGCCTGCATGTGACCAGCACCCAGCGGGTCGCCTACCCCACGATCCCGCCGCTGGGCGGACCGCACGACAGCAGGTGGGCGGCCTGCGACGGCGTCGTGTACGCCACGGGCGTCCGCACCGAGAACGTGGTGCATTCCATGGAACACGGCGCGGTGTGGATCGCGTACAACCCCGACCGGGTGAGCGCCGCGGACCAGGCCGCGCTCGCCGCGCGAGTGACGGACAAGCCGTACACCCTGATGTCACCGATCCCCGGCATGGCCCACCCGATCTCCCTGCAATCGTGGGGCCACCAACTGAAACTCGACAGCGCCGACGATCCACGGATCGACCAGTTCATCGTCGCGCTGCGCGAAAACCCCTACACCACCCCGGAACCCGGCGCGACCTGCTCGTCGCCCCTGTTCGATCGCAACAACCCACCGCCGTTCGACCCCACCGAGCCCGGACCCGGCGCCGTGGATCCGAACAGCGACGGCGCCGCGGTACCCGACGTGCCTACGCCGTCACCTGGAAGTGGGCGATGATCTTGGCCGGCCGGACCCGCACGACAAGCTCCCCCGCGACGCCGTTGCGCTTGCCGAATTCCTCGGCCTTGTCCGGACCCATATAGCGAGCGGCGATCTCGGTCGCCGTCCGGACGAGCTCGTCGAGATCCTCGGACAGCGTCACCGTGCCCTGCACCTCCACCAGCGCGTACGGCGGCTCCTCGAGATCGACGCACAGGGCGACCCGTGGATCCCGCGCGAACGCCCGCCCCTTGGCGGTGTTCTTGCCGGTATTGAAGACCAGCTCGTCCCCTTCGACGATGAACCAGACCGGGGTGACCAGCGGACGACCGTCGGCGCCGGTAAAAGCCACCTTGCCCGTTCGTGTTCCATGGGAAAGGAATTCGCGCACCTGGGGATCAGCGAGTGAGGCCATGCGATCAGGGTAGGCGGGCGGCCGGGTGAACCCACGCTGCGACAGCGGTGTCGCGTGTCAGATCGCGCCCTGTTCGCGTGCGGTCGCCACCGCTGAGGTGCGGGATTTGACGCCGAGTTTGGCGTAGATGTGGACCAGGTGGGATTTGACGGTGGTCTCGCTGAGGAAGAGTTGTTTGGCGATGTCGCGGTTGGACAGACCTGCTGCTACCAACCGCAAGACTTCGACTTCGCGGGGGCTCAGCGTGGTGTCGGCGCGCCGGACGCGGGTCATCAGGCGGGAGGCGACGGTCGGTGAGAGGACGCTTTCGCCCGCGGCGGCGGCGCGGACGGCGGCGAGGAGCTCGGTGGGCGGGGTGTCCTTGAGGAGGTAGCCGACGGCGCCGGCTTCGATGGCGCCGAGGATGTCGGCGTCGGTGTCGTAGTTGGTGACCACCAGGACGTTCGGCGGGCTGGGCAGGGCGCGCAGGTCGGCGGTGGCGGCGGCGCCGGAGCGGCCGTCGCCGAAGCGCAGGTCCATCAGGACCAAGTCGACGGGGTTGGCGGCGCAGAAGGCAACGGCCGCATCGGCATCGGCGACATCGCCGACGACGGTGATGTCGTCGGCCGCCTCGAGCAGGGCGCGCAGACCGGCCCGCACGATGGCGTGGTCGTCGGCGAGCAGCAGCCGGATCACGCGACCGCTCCCAGCGGGAAGGACACGGTGACCGCGGTGTGGCCGGGCTCGGATTCGATCGTCATCCGGCCGCCCTGCTGCTCGACGCGGCTGCGCATGGCCGCCAGGCCGAACGCGCCGGCGCGGGGCCCGCGCAGCACGGCGGGGTCGATGCCGATGCCGTCGTCGACGATGTCGAGGTGCACGTCGGTGTCGTCGTAGGTGAGGGTGACCCGCATGCGCGCGGCCCCGGAGTGCTGGACCACATTGGCGACCGCGCTCTGCGCGATCCGGACCAGCGCGGCCTCCACCGGCATCGGCAACCGCTCCGGTTCACCTTCGACGAGCAGCTGGGTCGACAGCGAGGACGACCGCGCACGATCGCAGATCCGTTCCAGCGCTTCGGCGAGCGACTGCCCGTCCAGCGCGGCGGGCGACAATTCGTCGATGAGCCTGCGGGTTTCGGCCAGATCCTCGGCGGCGGTCTCGCGCGCGAGCCGAATCCGGTCCAGCGCGGGATGATCCGGCGCCGCCTGCTCGGCCGCGTGCAACAGCAACTGGATACTGCTGAGCCCCTGCGCGACGGTGTCGTGGATCTCCTTGGCCAGCCGTTCCCGCTCGGCCAGCTTGCCCGCGGTGCGTTCCTGTTCGGCGAGAATCGCTCTGGTGCCGAGCAATTCGTCGATCAGCCGCTCCCGTTCCACCGCTTCGCGATACAGCGCCTGATAGCCCAGCCCGATGCCGATGGCGACCAGGGCGCCGAGCACCGGCCCGACCACCGCACCCACCGACCAGCCACGGTGCGCCGCGAATCCGATGACGCCGACGGCCGTCGCCAGCACCACCGCGATCAGGTTCCACGGCCGCGGCAGCAGATGCAGGTAGAGGAAGAACAAGCCGAAGGCGAGATACACCGCGTCCGGCGTGAGCCCGAGCAGCGCCAGCCACAGCACGGTCAGCGCGGCCAGCCACACCCCCACCACCCGCGAATCCCACCCGGCCCCGCTCCGGCGATCTGCTGCCGGCGCAACACCCGGCACCGCCCGCGCGTCGGCCGCGCGGACCGATGCGGGGACACCGGCGGCGACCCGGTCCCCCGAGCGCCGCGGCAGCTCGGTGCCCGCGAAGTAGACGGCCAGCCAGACCACGGTCAGGGCGACGACCCCCGCACCGTGCCCACCGCCACCGGGCAACAGCGCCCGCACCGCGACCACCACACCCAGCACCGTCACCAGCACATGCAGGCCGAGCCGCAGCGTGGTGACCACCGGGGTCAGGGGGGACGAGTGCACCCGACCAGCTTATGTGCGGCAACCGGACCGGCATCCATCGAAAGGTGTAAACGCGGGCAGACCTTGGGTGGAGCGCGTTTCGTGCGCCCGTGCGATGGCCCGGCGGCCGTTCGCGGCGAGAGTGGAGGCATGTTCGTCGCACTCCGAGACCTGCGGGCCGCCCGCGGCCGCTTCCTGTTGATCACCACGGTCGTCCTGCTGGTGGCGGTGCTGGTCAGTTTCCTGAGTGGCCTCACTGCCGGGCTGGCGCACCAGAACATCTCCGCGGTCCAGGGCCTGCGCGCCGACCAGGTGGTGTTCGCCGAGACCGGCACCGATCCGTCCTTCGACTCCTCGGTGCTCACCGAGGAGCAGATCGCGCAGTGGCGCACGATGGGTGGGATCGAGGTCACCCCGGTCGGCATCTCCCGGGCCCGCGCCGAACACGCAGGCGCGAGCCCGGAACAGGTCGCGTTGTTCGGCGGCGAGCCGTCGGCGTTCAGCAATCACCCTGCTACCGCACCGGGCGCGGTGGTGCTGAGTTCCGGCGCCGCCCGCGAACTCGCCGCGGGCACCGGCGACACCGTGGTGCTGGCCGGACACGAGTTCACCGTCGCCGACGTCGCCGGTGACGAGTGGTACAGCCATACCCCCGTGATCTGGACGAGCATGGCGGATTGGCAAGCGGCCAGCCCCCGCTCCGGCGCGGCGACCGTGCTCGCGGTGACCGGCAACGCACCGCGCAACAACCTCGACGCCGAGGCCGGAACGCACACGGTGCCCGCGCAGGACGCCGTCCAGGCGATCGGCTCCTACCAGGCCGAGAACAGCTCGCTCACCTTGATGACGGTATTGCTGTTCGCGATCTCCGCACTGGTCATCGGCGCCTTCTTCACGGTATGGACCGTGCAGCGCCAGCCCGATATCGCCACGTTGAAAGCCCTCGGCGCCACCACCGGTTCGCTGGCCGTCGACGCACTGGCGCAGGCCGCGATCGTGCTGGCCGTCGGCGTCACGATCGGTCTCGGCATCACCGCGGTGGCCTCGTTGTTCCTCGGTGACGCCATGCCGTTCGTGCTGTCGCTGTCGACCACGCTGGTGCCCGCGCTGGCCCTGATCCTGCTCGGCCTCGTCGGCGCCGCGGTCGCGCTGCGCTTCCTGTTCACCACCGACCCGCTGACCGCGCTCGGCGCGACCCGCTGAAGGACTCCCCATGGCACTGACCCTCACCGAAGTCACCCTGACCTACCCCGACGGCGCGAGCAGGCTCACCGCCCTCGACCGGGTGTCCATGCATGTCCCCGGCGGCACGATCGCCGCGGTCACCGGCCCGTCCGGCTCGGGCAAGTCGAGTCTGCTGGCCGTGGCGGCGACGCTGATCCGGCCCGACTCGGGCGCAGTCGTCCTCGATACCGACACGGGCAGCACCGATCTCGCGACGCTGAGCAGGCGCGCCGCGTCCGAGGTCCGCCGCACCGCGATGGGCATCGTCTTCCAGCAGCCGAACCTCATTCCGGCGCTGACGGCGCTCGAACAGCTCGAGGTCACCGCCCACCTCGGCGGCAAGCCACGCGCCGGACGCAGCGAGACCAAGTCCCGCGCACGGGAATTGCTCGATGCGGTGGGCCTGTCCGAGCACGCAGGCAAGCGCCCGGCCCAGCTTTCCGGCGGACAGCGCCAGCGCGTCAATATCGCCCGCGCCCTGATGAACGACCCGGCCCTGCTCGTCGTCGACGAACCGACCAGCGCCCTGGACTCCGAACGCGGCGCGGCCGTCCTCGACCTGATCACCACCATCGCCCGCGAACACAGGGCCGCGACGATCCTGGTCACCCACGACCCGACCCACCTGCACCGCATGGACGCGGTCTACCGGATGACCGACGGCCGGCTGACCACCCTCGACGTCCCCGCACCCGCCCTCGCCTGACCCGACGCGCTCGGCGCCGGGACCGTAGGCCCGGGCCGGCTTGTGGCCAACGGGCATCACCCGATCAATGCCGCTGATCGTCGATCAGGTCGGTGACGATTCCGCTGCCGCGTACCGGTTCCGTCGCCGGCTGTTTGCGCTTGCGAGCAGGCTGAATCCGCGACGGGGCCTGTGGCGACTCCGACAATGCCGCGAGCGCCATCTGCCGCAGCACCGGGCGGGCCCTCGTCGCACTCGCCGGGGTCGCGCTGTGCGGGGTCGAGTTGATCAGCCCGAAGGCCGCGTGGGCCTGGACGCGGGCGGTGTCCTCGGCGAGGCCGGGATGCACCTCACGCAGCACCTGGACCCACACCTCGACGTACTGGCGCTGGGTGCGGCGCAGGGTGCGGCGGTCGGCGGCGGGGACGTTGTCGAGGTCGCGGTCCTGGATGCGGATGAGCTCGGGATCGTCGAAGGCGAAGTCGAGGTGGAAATCGACCAGCCCCTCCAGCGCCTCGGCCGGGGACGACGCCGACGCGACGACCGCCCGGCCGCCGTCGAGCAGCCGCTCACTGACGCCGACGAGGAGTTCGACGAGCAGGGCCTCTTTGTTCGCGAAGTGCCGGTAGACGGCCGGTCCGCTGATGCCGACCGCCGCGCCGAGGTCGTCGAGGCGGACGCCGAAGAATCCGCGATCGGCGATCAGCCGGGCGCCCGCGTCGAGCAACTGCTCCCGGCGCTGGGCCTTCATCAATTCGCGCCGGGTCACCGGGGCGGGCTCGAGCGTGGCCAACCTCGACTCCCTTCCACCGGGTCTGGACAACTTGGTTAGTCAAGATTAACCTGAATTTCAGTTATTGGCGATTAACCGGATGGCAGGATGGCGTGATGACCGTTACGCACGACCTCGACAACGGCACCGCGGCCGCGACGAGCAACCGGGACGCGCACCGCGCCCTGGTCGACGAGCTGCGGCAGCGGCTGGCGACGACGGCGCTGGGCGGCCCGCAGAAGTCGCGCGAGCGGCACGCGGCCAGGGGCAAGCTGCTCCCCCGCGAGCGGGTCGACCAGCTGCTCGACCCCGGCAGCCCGTTCCTCGAACTGTCCCCGCTGGCGGGCAACGGCATGTACGGCGACGAGTGCCCCGGCGCGGGCGTGATCGCCGGCATCGGCCGCATCGCGGGCCGCGAGTGCCTGGTCCTGGCCAACGACGCGACGGTCAAGGGCGGCACCTACTACCCGATCTCGGTGAAGAAGCACCTGCGCGCGCAGGAGGTGGCCGCGCAGAACAACCTGCCGTGCGTGTACCTGGTGGACTCCGGCGGCGCCTTCCTGCCGCACCAGGACGAGGTGTTCCCCGACCGCGAGCACTTCGGCCGCATCTTCTACAACCAGGCGAACATGAGCGCCAAGGGCATCGCCCAGATCGCGGCGGTGATGGGTTCGTGCACCGCCGGTGGCGCCTACGTGCCCGCGATGGCCGACGAGGCCGTCATCGTGCGCGATCAGGGCACCATCTTCCTGGGCGGCCCGCCGCTGGTGAAGGCGGCGACCGGTGAGGTCGTCACGGCGGAGGAACTCGGCGGCGGCCTGCTGCACTCGCGGACCTCCGGCGTCACCGACCACCTCGCCGAGGACGACCGCGACGCGCTGCGCATCGTCCGCAAGATCGTCGGCACGCTCGGCCCGAAGCCCGAGGCTCCGTGGGAGGTGCTGCCGACCACCCCGCCGGCCAAGCCCGAGGACGAGCTCTACGACGTGGTTCCCGTCGACCCGCGCACACCCTACGACGTGCGCGAGGTGATCGACCGGATCGTCGACGGCGAGGCCGGATTCCACGAGTTCAAGGCCGAATACGGCAAGACCCTGGTCACCGGGTTCGCCCGCATCCACGGCCACCCGGTCGGCATCGTCGCCAACAACGGCGTGCTGTTCAGCGAATCCGCCATGAAGGGCGCGCATTTCATCGAACTGTGCGACAAGCGCAAGATCCCGCTGCTGTTCCTGCAGAACATCACCGGCTTCATGGTCGGGCGCGACTACGAGGCGGGTGGCATCGCCAAGCACGGCGCGAAGATGGTCACCGCGGTGGCGTGCGCGCGGGTCCCGAAGCTGACCGTGGTGATCGGCGGCTCCTACGGCGCGGGCAACTACTCCATGTGCGGGCGCGCGTATTCGCCGCGCTTCCTGTGGATGTGGCCGAACGCGCGCATCTCGGTGATGGGCGGCGAGCAGGCGGCCTCGGTGCTGGCGACCGTGCGCGGCGACCAGCTCGACAGCGCGGGCAAGCCGTGGTCCGAGGCGGATCAGGAGGCCTTCAAGGCGCCGATCCGGGAGCAGTACGAGACCCAGGGCAACCCCTACTACGCGACCGCGCGGATCTGGGACGACGGCGTCATCGCGCCCACCGACACCAGAACCGCGCTCGGACTTGCCCTCTCGGTGTGCGCGCAAGCGCCGCTCGAGCCCGTTTCCTACGGCGTCTTCCGGATGTGAGAGACATGCTGAACAAATCCCACCCCGTCGAATTCGACACCGTCCTGGTCGCCAATCGCGGTGAGATCGCGGTGCGCGTCATCAAGACCTTGCGCGCTATGGGCATTCGCTCGGTCGCGGTGTACAGCGACGCCGATGCCGACGCCCGCCATGTGCGGGAGGCCGATGTGGCGGTGCGCCTCGGGCCCGCGCCCGCACGCGAGAGCTACCTGTCGATCGAGAAGGTCGTCGACGCCGCCCTGCGCTCCGGCGCCCAGGCCGTTCACCCCGGTTATGGCTTCCTGTCGGAGAATTCGGCGTTCGCGGCCGCGCTGGCCGACGCGGGCATCGTCTTCCTCGGGCCGCCCGCCAAGGCGATCGAGGTGATGGGCGACAAGATCACCGCCAAGAAGACCGTCACCGCGTTCGGTGTGCCGGTGGTTCCCGGCATCGCCGAGCCCGGCCTCACCGACGAGCAATTGATCACCGCCGCGGCCGAAGTCGGCTACCCCGTGCTGGTGAAGCCGTCCGCCGGTGGTGGCGGCAAGGGCATGCGCCGGGTAGACCGGGCCGAGGACCTGCCTGCCGCACTGGTCAGCGCGCGACGGGAGGCGGGCGCGTCCTTCGGTGACGACACCCTGTTCCTGGAGCGGTTCGTCACCCGGCCCCGCCACATCGAGGTGCAGATCCTGGCCGACACGTTCGGCAATGTCGTGCACCTGGGCGAACGCGAATGCAGCTTGCAGCGCAGGCATCAGAAGGTGATCGAGGAAGCGCCCTCGCCGCTGCTCGACGCCGCGACCAGGGCCCGCATCGGCACCGCGGCCTGCAATACCGCGCGCAGCGTCGACTATGTCGGCGCGGGCACCGTGGAGTTCATCGTCTCCGCCGACCGGCCCGACGAGTTCTTCTTCATGGAGATGAACACCCGGTTGCAGGTCGAGCATCCGGTGACCGAGATGGTCACCGGCGTCGACCTGGTGGAGTGCCAGGTGCGGGTCGCCGCTGGTCAGAAACTGGCGCGTACGCAGGACGAGATCCACCTGGTCGGGCATGCGATCGAAGCGCGCGTCTACGCCGAGGACCCGGGTCGCGGCTTCCTGCCCACCGGTGGCACCGTGCTCGCCCTCGCCGAGCCGAACGGCCCTGGCGTGCGGGTGGATTCGGGCTTGTCCGAGGGGACCGTGGTCGGCAGCGACTACGACCCGATGCTGTCGAAGGTGATCGCCCGCGGCACCACCCGGGCCGACGCGCTCGGCGCACTGGACCGCGCACTCGAGCAGACTGTGCTGCTCGGCGTCACCAGCAATATCGAGTTCCTGCGTTTCCTGCTCGCCGACGACGACGTGCAGGCAGGCCGCCTCGACACCGCGCTGCTCGACCGCCGGGTGGCCGACTTCCGGCCCGCCGCCGTCACCGACGACGAATTCATCGCCGCCGCGGCGTATCACTGGCTGCGCCGGTGGCCGAGCACGGATGGTGATCCGTGGTCGGTGCCGTCGGGCTGGCGGCTGGGCGTACCGGCGCCGACCGGGATCCGGCTCGCGGGTGGCGATCAGGTCCGCCACGTCTTCATTACGGGCACACCGGAATCCGCGACCGTTCGACTGGAAGCCGATGACGCAGCGCGGCCGGGCGCATCCACCGACGAGACCGACACCCGCTCACTCGCGGTCGCCCTGCTCGACGACCGTCTCACCCTCACCGTGGACGGACTCCGGCGCGTGCATCGCGTCGCCGAGGCCGACGGCCAGCTGTGGGTGAGCAGCGCCGGCAGTGTCGCCGTGCTGCGCGAGGTCGCCGAGAAGAGCGCGCGTGGCGATGCCGCGCACGTCGGTGACGCCGAAATCCGCAGTCCCATGCCGGGTTCGGTGATCGCGACGCCGGTCGAAGACGGCGCGACCGTCGACATCGGCGACCCGGTGATCGTCATCGAGGCCATGAAGATGGAGCACGCACTCACCGCGCCCGTCGCGGGCACTGTGGAACTCCTGGCGCAGCCGGGCGCCCAGGTGAAGCTGGACCAGGTGCTGGTCCGCGTCATCGCCCATCCCACCGACACCGCCGACGCGGAAGGAACCCCCGCATGACCGACTACCTGTCCACCGGATCACTGCCGGACGAATACCGGCAGCTCGCCCTGACCGTGCGCGACTTCGCCCAGCAGGTCGTCGCGCCCGTCTCGGCCAAACACGATGCCGAGCACAGCTTCCCGTACGAAGTCGTCGCCGGTATGGCCGACATGGGCCTGTTCGGCCTGCCGTTCCCCGAGGAATTCGGCGGCATGGGTGGCGACTACTTCGCCCTGTGCCTGGCGCTCGAGGAACTCGGCAAGGTCGACCAGAGCGTGGCCATCACCCTCGAGGCGGGCGTCTCGCTGGGCGCGATGCCGATCTACCGCTTCGGCAACGACAAGCAGAAGACCGAATGGCTGCCCCAGCTCACCAGCGGGCGGGCGCTGGCCGGTTTCGGCCTCACCGAACCCGACGCGGGCAGCGACGCGGGCGGCACCCGCACCACCGCGGTCGAGGACGGCGAGAGCTGGGTGATCAACGGCGCCAAGCAGTTCATCACCAACTCCGGCACCGACATCACCCGCCTGGTCACGGTCACCGCGGTCACCGGGCAGACCGGCGGCAAGAAGGAGATCTCCACCATCCTGGTGCCGACCACCACCCCCGGTTTCGTCGCCGAACCGGCCTACAACAAGGTCGGCTGGAACGCCTCCGACACCCACCCGCTGAGCTTCACCGATGTGCGGGTGCCGAAGGAGAATCTGCTCGGCGAGCGCGGCCGCGGCTACGCCAACTTCCTGCGCATCCTCGACGAGGGCCGCATCGCCATCGCCGCGCTCGCGGTGGGCGCCGCGCAGGGCTGCGTCGACGAGAGCGTGCGCTACGCCGGCGAGCGCCAGGCGTTCGGGCAGGCCATCGGCCGCAACCAGGCCATCGCGTTCAAGATCGCCCGGATGGAGGCGCGGGCCCACGTCGCGCGCACCGCCTACTACGACGCGGCCGCGCTGATGCTGGCGGGCAAGCCGTTCAAGAAGGCCGCCTCGATCGCCAAGATGGTCGCCAGCGAGGCCGCGATGGACAACGCGCGCGACGCCACGCAGATCTTCGGCGGCAACGGATTCATGAACGAATACCCCGTGTCCAGGCACTACCGTGACAGCAAGATCCTGGAAATCGGTGAGGGCACGACGGAGGTGCAGCTGATGCTGATCGCAAGGGAGCTCGGCCTGTGAGCGAAGCGAGGCGGGTCGTCCAGCGGGGATTGTGGTTCGAGGAGTTCGAAGTCGGCACGATCTACGAGCACCGGCCGGGCCGCACCATCACCGAGGCCGACAACGTCCTGTTCACCACGCTGACCATGAACACCCAGGCGCTGCACCTGGACGCGGCCTTCGCCGACGCGCAGCCGCCGTTCAACCAGCGCCTGGTGAACTCGATGTTCACGCTGTCGACGCTGGTCGGCCTGTCGGTCGCCCAGCTCACCCAGGGCACCCTGGTGGCCAATCTCGGGTTCTCCGAGATGTCGCTGCCCGCACCGCTGTTCCACGGCGACACGATGTACGCCGAGACACTGGTCACCGACAAGCGGGAATCCAAGAGCCGTCCGGGTGAGGGCATCGTCAGCCTCACCCACACCGCGCGCAACCAGGACGGCGTGATCGTGGCGAAGGCGGTCCGGCAGACCCTGGTCAGGAAGGCACCCGCGGAATGAGCGGACAACGCCCGGAGGAACTGGTGTGCCGCACCATTCCCGGGCGCCCCGGCCCCCGAAAGGACACAGCATGACGATGACGGGAGACAGCGTGAGTGCCTGGGAACCGAGCGGACCGGCCTGGTTGTTCTGCCCGGCCGATCGCCCCGAGCGCTTCGCCAAGGCCGCCGCGGTGGCCGATGTGGTGATCCTCGATCTCGAGGACGGGGTGGCCGCGGGTGACAAGGCCGCGGCCAGGAAAGCCCTGATCGAAACCCCGCTCGACCCGCAGCACACCGTGATTCGCGTGAACGCCGCCGACACCGACGAGCACGCGGCCGACCTGGCCGCGCTCGCGCAGACCACCTACCGGCGGATCATGCTGCCCAAATGCGAATCCGCCGAACAGGTTCGGAGCCTGGCAGGCTACGAGGTGATCGTGCTGGTCGAGTCGCCGCTCGGCGCGGTGCGGGTGGCCGAATCGGTCGCGGCCGAGAACGCGATCGGCGTGATGTGGGGCGCCGAGGACCTGGTCGCGGGACTGGGCGGCAACTCCAGCAGGCACGCCGACGGCAGCTACCGCGATGTCGCCCGGCACGTGCGCTCGACGAGTCTGCTGGCGGCCAAGGCCGTCGGCCGGTTCGCCCTGGATTCGGTGTTTCTGAACATCAAGGATCTGGAGGGGCTGGCGGTGGAGACGCTCGACGCCGTGGCCGTCGGATTCGATGCCAAGGTGGCCATCCATCCCAGTCAGGTGGCGGTGATCCGCGAGGGATACGCGCCCGATCCGGACGAGATCGATTGGGCTCGCCGGGTTCTCGCCGAGGTGCCCAACCATCGTGGGGTCTTCGCGTTCGAAGGCCGCATGGTCGACGCGCCGGTTCTGCGGCACGCCGAGCAGATCGTCCGCCGGGCCGGCTGAGTACTCCCCGGCGCGCCGGGTAACCATTCGCCGGGGACCCCGGTACACGAGCAATCCACAGGAGGACATCCGGTGCAACCGCAATGGGAGCCGAACGCCCAGGACATCGCGTCGGCACGGATCACCGACTTCGCTGCTTTCGTCGGAGCCAGGACCGGCAAGGCGTACCCCGGCTACCGCGCGCTGTGGCAGTGGTCGGTCGACGACATCGCCGGGTTCTGGCAGGCGCTGTGGGAGTACTTCGAGCTCGGTCCCATCGCCGACGGTGTGCTCGGTGGGCGGGAGATGCCCGGCGCGCAGTGGTTCCCCGGGACCCGGCTGAACTACGTCGACCAGATCATTCGGCAGGCGCGGCCGGACCGGCCCGCCGTCATCGCCCTGCACGAGGACGCCGAGCCGGAAGAGATCTCGTGGGCCGTGCTGATCGAGCAGGTCAGCGCCTTCGCGGGCACGCTGCGTGCGCAGGGCGTCGGCGCGGGCGACCGGGTGATCGGCTACCTGCCGAATATCCCGGAGGCGATCGTCGCCTTCCTCGCCACCGCGAGTATCGGCGCGGTGTGGAGCGCGTGCGGGCAGGACTACTCGGCCAAGGCGGCGCTGGACCGGCTCGGCCAGCTCGAGCCGACCGTCCTGGTGACGGCCGACGGCTACCGGTTCGGCGGTAAGCAGCACGACAAGCGGGCCGATATCGCCGCGCTGCAGGATGGTCTGCCCGGCCTTCGTGCCACCGTCGTGGTGTCGCAGCTCGGCCTCGACGTTCCGGACAGCGTGGCATGGTCCGATGCCGTCGCCGAGGTCGGCCTCGGTGTCATCGGCACCGCCGCTGTCGATTTCGATCATCCGCTGTGGATCGTGTTCTCCTCCGGCACCACCGGCCTGCCCAAGGGCATCGTGCACGGGCACGGGGGCGTATTGCTCGAACATCTGAAAGCTGTTGCGTTGCAGTCCGATATCGGGACCGACGACACCTTCTTCTGGTACACCAGCCCCAGCTGGATGATGTGGAACTTCCAGGTGGCCGGGCTGCTGGCGGGCGCGACCATCGTCACCTACGACGGTAGCCCGACCGCAGGCGCGCCGGATGCGCTGTGGCGCATCGCCGCTCAGGTGCGCGCCACCGTCCTCGGTACCAGCCCCGGCTATGTCCTCGGCTGCATCAAGGCGGGTTCCGTGCCGCGCACCGATCACGATCTGTCGGCCTTGCGCGCCGTCGGCATCACCGGCTCGGCGCTGCCCGTGTCGAGCGCGCTGTGGCTGAACGAGAACGCGGGCGAGCACGTGCAGGTGAACTCGATCAGCGGCGGCACCGATGTGGTGTCGGCCTTCATCGGCGGCGTGCCCACCGTGCCGGTCTGGCCCGGCGAGCTGTCGGCGCCGTATCTCGGTGTCGCCCTCGACGCCTTCGACGAGCAGGGCGCACCGGTGCGCGGCGAGGTCGGCGAGCTGGTGGTGACCCAGCCGATGCCGTCGATGCCCGTCAGCTTCTGGCGCGACGAAGACGGAAAGCGCTACCACGCCGCCTATTTCGACACCTACCCCGGCGTCTGGCGGCACGGTGACTGGATCACCCTGACCGAGCGGGGCAGCGTCGTCGTGCACGGCCGCTCCGACTCCACCCTCAACCGGCACGGAATCCGGATGGGCAGCGCCGACATCTACCAGGTCGTCGAACAGTTCCCGGAGATCGCCGAGGCCTTGGTGATCGGCGCCGAACAACCCGACGGCGGCTACTGGATGCCCCTGTTCGTCGTCCTCGCCCCCGGCGCCGAACTCACCGACGACCTGAAAACCCGCCTCGCCACCGCAATCCGCACCGAGGTCTCCCCCCGCCACGTCCCCGACGAGATCCGCGAGGCCCCCGGCATCCCCCACACCAGGACCGGCAAGAAACTGGAAGTCCCGATCAAGAAACTCTTCCAGGGCGCCGACCCCACCCGCGTCGTCGAACGCAGCGCCGTCGACGACCCCGCGCTGCTGGACTGGTATGCCCGTATCACCCCGCCCCACAAGCCCTAATACACTCCGGGTATGAATGTCGGCGAGTCTCGTGGAGCACGTGGATCGGTAGTCGGCGCGAAGGATGGTGTGCGGCGGCGGCCGAAGAATCGGCGGGCGCAGATCGCGGCCACCTCGGCGATGGCATTCGGCGCCGCCGGGTACCACGGGGTGAGCATGGAGGACATCGCGGCCGGGCTCGGCATCAGCTCGGCCGCGCTGTACCGGCACTACCCGAGCAAGTACGCGTTGTTCCGGGAGGAGCTGCTGCGCGTCGGCCAGGCCTTCACCGCCTCGGTCGCCGCATCCGTTGACGCGACACCGTCTGCTGCGGAACGGTTGCGGCACATGCTGACCGGGCTCGTCGGCGCGACGGTGGAGAACCGGGCGACGGTCACGCTGGTGCGCTGGGAGGGCCGCTACCTGGAGCCGGCCGACCGGCTGGTGCTCGACGAGCAGCGCGCCTGCGTGCAGATCGCCCTCGACGAGCAGCTGGCAGTGCTGCGCCCCGAGCTGACCGCGCCGGATCTGCGGGTGCTGTCGACCGCGATGTTCGGCGTGGTCACCAGCATCGCCGATCATCACGCCGCCCTGCCCGCCCGCACACTGAACCGGCTGCTCGGCGCCGCCTGTCTCGCCCTGGCCGAGAGCGGATTGCCGCCCGCGGCAACGATTTCGGAACAGCCGACCCAGGTCGAGATCCCGGACTCGTTCAAACACGAACTGCTGCTACGCAAAGCGGTCGAGCTCTTCCACGAACGCGGCTACCCGAACGTGAGCGTCGAGGACATCGCCTCCGCCGCCGGCCTGTCGGCCGCCTCGGCGGTCTACCGCTTCTATCGCGGCAAGAGCGACATCCTCGCCGCCGCCTTCCGCCGCGCGGCGGACCGGGTGTCCGGCGCGATCGGCCCCGCCGTCGCGGGCACCCCCGACAGCGGCGCGGCCCTCGATGTCCTGATCGGCCAGTTCGTGACCGACACCTTCGACGAACGCGCACTAGCCGTCGTCTACTACGCCGAATTCGGGCACGTCCCCGCCGAGGAACGCGCGGTCCTGCGCAATATCCAGCGCCTGAGCGTCCAGGAATGGGCCCGCCTGGTCCGCGAGGAACGCCCCGAACTCTCCGCCGCCGAGTCCCGCTTCCTGGTCCACGCGGCCTTCGCCATGGTCATCGACCTAGGCCAGGCCTTCGGCGGCAACCCCATCGCCTGCCGCGCCAGAGTCGCCTACCTCATGCGCCGGGTCCTACTCGGCTGACCCGCACATCATGCCCGTGACGAGCTTTTCGTAGTCATCAGCGTGAACTACCATAAGGTAGTCACACGTGATGACTACCAAATCGTAGTCGGGAGGCAGTATGGCGTACACCGGCAAAGTCACCAGCCCCGAATCACTGGGCCGCATCCTGCAACAAGCCCGCCTGCTCAGCGGCCTCAGCCAGCGTGAACTCGCCGACCGGCTCGGCACCAGCCAGCGCTACGTCTGGGAGATGGAGGCGGGCAAACCGTCGATCTACACCGACCGGCTCTTCGCCATGATGCGCGAGACCGGCATGCACCTCACCGCCACGATCGACCCGGCCGACGCCGATGACTGACCTCGTCGTCGAGCTCTACGAAACCCGGGTGGGCACGCTGACCGGCAGCCGCCAGGACTTCGAGTTCGTCCCCGCCCCCTCGGCCATCGAGACCTTCGGCCTGGACAGCACCATCCTGTCGCTGGCGATCCCCTTCGCTGTCGTGCCGACACGCTCGGGAAAGGGTCGCCGCCAGAACTTCTTTCGCGAGTTGCTGCCGGAGGGTCGGATGCTGAGTCGGCTGGCGCAGGAGGCGGGACTGGCCGAGCGTGACACCATCGGATTGCTGCGCCGCTACGGTCGCGGTGTCGTCCCGCGATTACCCCACGTCCATCTATGACGAGGAATACGGCGCTCGAATAGTCCGGGCCGCCGACCTCGCCGATTTCCAGACCTGGATCGCGGAGTTCGACGGGGTTTCAGCGTTGGTGATCGAGCGCTACGACCGGGCGCAGAATGCGCCGGGCGGCCGGATCCACCAGGAGGACTTCAGCCAGATCTTGGGCGCAACCGGCGACCAGAAGTACCAGCGGTTCGGCGGGCGGGTTTCTCTCGAGCGCATTGCGAAGACCCTGATGACGACAGTCGGCCGTGAGCCGGTGGCGCGCCTGCTCCGCATGACGACGGCGGCTGTGGCGGTCGGCAACCTGGACATGCACGCGAAGAACATCTCGTTACTGCACCCACCGGACGGCTCCGCCGGATTGGCTCCGGCCTACGATTTCGTGCCGCAGGTCCACCAGCCCAACGACGGTGAGATGGCGTTGGCCATCGATCAGGAATACCGGCACCGGGCGATCACGCGTGCGCAGCTGGTAGCCGAAGGGCAGCGATGGGGTCTGCGGAACGCCGATGATCTCGTCGAGAGTGCGCTCGCGTCCGTCCTCGACACCGTCGAGACCGAGCTGCCACACCCACGTGCCTACCCTGAACTGCAATCGGATATCGCCAGATTCGCGAGCAATCTGCGCGCCGGACGACCGGCGGGTAGACAAACATAACCGGCGATAACATCTCGTGTCCTGGCTCGACATCCGCGACCGAGGTGAAAGGCGGATACGATCTGCCTGACCCCCGACCCGGCTGACCTGCGCATTTCACCCGCTGCGGGTGAGGTGGAGCGGGGCGGGAGCGATTTATGGTGGCCGTCGATGCGCTCGAACGGAGAGTGGATGGATGGTCTGGCGGGTGAATACGGCGGGCTGAGCAGGCGTGGGCTGCTCGGGCTCGGCGCTGCGGGTGTGATGGCCGCGGCGCTGCCCGGTTGCGGCGGTGACGAGCCGGAGCGGGGGCCGAGGCGGACCACCGGGCCGCCGGACGTTCTCGCGCTCGCCATCGACGCCTATATCTTCGGCTATCCGATGATCATGCTGGACATGATGCGGGCGGCGAGCGGGCCGACGAACACCGTCGAGCACAGCGGGCTGCCCGATCCGGACACGCGCGTTGCCCGGCTCAGCCACGACATGGTCTATTCGCAGGCCTGGCTCAACCTCGACGACGAGCCGCTGGTGCTGCAGATTCCGGCGATGGAACCCGGCCGGTTCTGGCTGTTCCAGGTGCTCGACGGGTGGGCCAACACCGTGCACGATCTGACCAGCGAAGATTCACGCACCTCCGCCGATGGCGCAGGGCCGCCCTACACCTACGTCATCACCGGACCGGGGTGGTCGGGCACGGTGCCCGCACATACCACCCGGTTGCGCATGCCCGAGGTGATGTCGACGATCGTGGGCCGCATCCAGATCAACGGGCCGGGAGACGCGGCCCGGGTGAGCGACCTTCAGCAGCAGATCAAGCTGATCCCGTTGAGTGCCTGGCAACGCGGCGAATTCGACAGCACCGTGAGCCGCTTCCAGCCGATCTACCGCGGGCCGGAACCGCCGGTGAAGCGGATCGCGGCAATGGACGGCCGCACCTACCTCAATCGCCTGTGCCGGCTCCTGCTGACCACACCGCCCGCACCCGCCGACGCCCCCCTGATGCGGGAACTCGCCGCGATCGGGGTGCGGCCGGGTGGCACCGTCGACGGTCAGCCCGTCGACGTGCTCGACGAGGCCGTGCGCCAGGCGCAGCGCCGGATCACCGACTGGCGCGACCCCACCGCCCGGCACGTCAACGGCTGGGAAATCCCCATCGACCTGGGCGACTACGGCACCGACTACCTGCGCCGCGCGGCGGTAGCGATGCGCTCCCCCGGCGTCGCCCCGATCCGCAACGTCCTCTACGCGACGCTCTGGTCCGCCCCCGCCACCGACGACCAGGGCCTTCCCCTGCGCTATCGCATCCGCTTCGCCCGCGACGAATGGCCACCGGTAGCGGCCTTCGCCTCCCTCACCGCCTACGACCCCCAGGGCTTCCTGGTTCCCAACCCGAACGCGATCTACGCCGTAGGCCACGTCCCCCCACCCGTGGCCGCACCCGACGGCTCGATCGATATCGCCGTCCAATACGAGGACCCACGCCCCCGCGTCCCCACCGGAAACTGGCTCCCCATCCCACCCACCGGCGACTTCTCCCTCACCCTCCGCCTCTATGCCCCGAAAGAAGCAGCTCTCGACGGCACGTGGCAGCCGCCGCCGATGACGCTCGCGGACTGAACCGGGGGACGGAATCTCAGCTCTCGTTGGCCATGGCGGCGATGAGGGAGTTGGGGCGCATGTCGAGCCAGTGGGATTCGACGTAGTGGAGACAGGAAGCGCGGGTGGCGGCGCCGAATGCCACGGTCCAGCCGCCGGGGACGGCGGCGAAGGTGGGCCAGAGGGAGTGTTCGCCTTCGGCGTTGACCAGGACGTAGAACTGGGCGTTCTCGTCGTCGAACGGATTGCTCATCAGATTTTCCTTTCGGCGGGGGTGCTGAGGTCGAAGGAGTCGCTCGGGGCGTCGGGGTCGGCGGTGAGCAGGCCGAGCGCGCGGGAGAAGCGGCGCAGCAGGGTGGCGGCGGTGCGGTCGTCGAAACGGTCGGTGCTGTATTCGATTTCGAGACCGAGGTTGCCGTCGGGATCGGCGTGGGCCGAGACGATGAAGTGCACGCCGTCGGCCACGGTCGATCCGTCGAAGCGCAGGGCGGTGAGTTCGAGACCGGGGATGTCGAACGCGCCGGTGTCGAGGTAGCTCAGTGTCACCTCGCCCAGCGGGCCGGTGACCGCGCACGATTCGCTGGTCGCGGCGGTGGCCGAGGAGACCACGGGATCTGGTTCGGCGCAGAGGATTTCCGCGAGGGTGGTGGCGCCCGCGACCGCGGTGCCTGCCTGCCAGGCGAGCATGACCGTCATCGCGGCCCGGACCACCGCGAACGGCGGGACCGCGTGCCTGCGGGACAATTCGGCGATCCGCGCGCCGATCCCGGCGCCGATCCGGGCTCGCATGCTCGCGCCGCGACCCAGGATCGATTCCAGTGCGCCGGATTTCAGCGCGCCAACGGTACCGAGGCGAACCAATGCCGCGGTGGTGCCGTCGATTTCCCAGCGTGCCAGCTCGCCGGTGCGGAACATGCGTTCCCCGGGGATCCCGAACGGGTTGGACACGAAACGATCGGCGGTCGCGACCGGATCGTCGAGGTATCCGCGGGCGAGTTGCGCGCCGGACAGGTACAGCTCGCCCGCGACGCCAGGGCTGGTGGGCCGTAGGCGCCGGTCGAGCACGTAGACGCGGCGGTTCCATTCGCGGACCCGCACGGCGGGCGGCTCGGGGATGTCGGTGCGCGGTGCGGCGGGATAGGTGAGGGTGACAGTAGCCTCGGCCCGGCCGTAGTCGTGGTGCAGCCGGGCGCTCGTCACCGCACCGAAGGCACGGACCTCGGCCGCGGTGAGCGGCGCACCGAGGACGACGACGCTGCGCAGCGAGGCGATCTCGGCGCGCAGGCCGGCCCGGTGGACGTGCTCGGTGAAGGCGGCGAGCCGCTGCGGAGTGAAGTCGGCCGCGGTCACGCCGTAATCGGCGACCAGGCCGGCTAACCGGACCGGATCGGGTGGTTCGGTGAGGACGACGGTGGCGCCCACCCGCAACGGCAGCACATAGCCGTGCCATTCGGTGACCTCGCCGATGGCCGCCTGATGCAGGTAGACATCACGGCCGGTGAAGGCGTGGCGGCCCTGAACGCCGGTCAGCCGGTGCACCGCGGCGATGTGGCTGATCGTGATGCCCTGGGTCGCGCCGCGCGGATACAGCACGAACGCCGGGTGCTGTGGCAGCACGGGCGCGCGGCGTTCGGCACGGGTGATCGGCTCGTCGGAGTAGTCGGCGAGCGGCACCGCGTCGACGACGACGGCCGGAATGCCGTACAGCGCACCGTGATCGCGCTCGCGCACGGTGAGCACCAACGCGGGGTTCGCGACCGGTGGTAAGACGGCCGGACTCGTCGCGGTGTCGACGGGCACGACGGCTCCGCCCGCCTTGAGGACGGCGTACATCGCGACGACCAGCTCCACCGAGCGCGGAACATCCACGAGCACCGCCGATTCCGGACCGACGCCGAGCGCGGACAGATGCCGGGCCAGCTGGTTGGTGCGCCGGTCCAGATCGCCGTAGGTGATGATCGAGGCCGGGTCACCCGTGCTCGGGGCGTACACGACCGCCGGGTCGAAAGGGGTTGCGGCGGCCTGCGCTTCGAACTCGTCGAGCAGCAGTTCGCCGGGAAGTCCCCCCAGGCGCGGTGCGTCCGTCGCGGGCTGGTCATGGTCGTCGACGCGGCCGACGAACTCCAGTTCCGCGGTCCAGCCGTCGCCCGGCGGCCTGCGGCGCACGAGGTCGCCGGTGGCGAACATCCGATCGTCGACCGGGCCGATCGGGTTGGCCAGGAAGGTCGCCGCGGTCGCCTGCCTGCCGAGGTAGCCGCGCGCCAATTGCACACCGGAGACGTAGAGTTCGCCGACTTCACCGTCGGCGACCGGGCACAGGTGCTCGTCGAGGATCAGCAGTTCGACGTCGTCGGCGGCCGAGCCGAGCGGCACCACCTCGAGGTCGGCGCCGGTGACCTCGTGGGCGAGGACCTCCCCCGCGGTCTCGGGCCTGCCGTAGACGTGCCACAGGGTCGCGCCGCTCACGGCGCGCAGGGCGGCGGCGGTCTTCGCGGGCAGCGGTGCGCCACAGCTGAGCACGATGCGCAGGGAATCGAGGCGCTCTTCGGCATCGGGCAGCGCGGCGAGCGCGGCCAGCTGATCGGGATCGAAACAGGCTGCGGTGACGCCGGTCTCGGCGATCGAGCGAGCCAGGGAGTCCCCCGTAGGGAGGACGAGGGTGGCGCCGGTCTGCAGGGCGAGCAGCATCTCCCCCACCGTCGCCTGACAGGTCAGCGGCGCGTGCCAGAGCACGGCGTCACCGGGACCGACGCCGCAGAGCCGCTGCCGCCACACCGAGTTGGCTTGGGCGGCACGATGTCCGACGACGACCGTGCTCGCGGCCGCCACATCGACCACCAGGTAGGCCGGATTGTCGGCGCCCGGCCCCGGTAGCTCGTCGGCCGCGATGTCACCGACGGGTTCGGTGTCGATCGACAGCGCCGGGACACCGTTCGGCTGGGGTGCGCCCGGCGCGGTGATCAGCAGAACGGGCGCGGCCAGCGACACCGTGCGCTGCCGCACGTCGGCGGGGGCGTCCGGGTCGAGCAGGACGAACGCGCCGCCCGCGGCGATCACCGCGTGCACGGCGACGACCAGCTCGGCCGAGCGCGGCAGCGACACCGCGACGGTGGTTTCCGGTCCGACGCCGCCCGCGGCCAGGCAGGCCGCCAGCGCGTCGACCCGTTCGCCGAGCTCGCCGTAGCTGAGCTCGGTCGCACCGTCACGGACCGCGACAGCGTCGGGGTCGTGGCGGAGCTGGGTGGTGAAAGCGGCGAGCAGCGTCGCCGGGTCACGCCTGCGCTCGTCCTCGGGGTCACGTAGCAGCGCGTCGATCGAGACAGCGGCCGTGACCGAATCCGTGTGCGACATCAGAGTTGTCCTTCCGTGTCGTCAGCCGATTCCGACCCGGCGATCACCGCGGCGGCATCGGTCACCAGTGTTTGCAAAGTGGTGGTGAGTCCGGACGCGCCGAGTGCGGCGAGCACGCCGGGCACCAGCCCGGCCAGCGCGACGTTCACCAGCGCTTCGGGTTTCATCGCGGCGCCCATCGCCTTGCTCACGGCGGTGAGCTTGGCGTCGAGGGCTCCGAACGAGATGGCGTGCTCGCCGTGGGCGAATGCCACGGTCGCCGGCGCGAGCCGGGCCGCCGAGCCGACAAGGCCCGGCAGATCGGCAATGGTGTAGGTGCGCGGACGCGGTGTCTGCTCCGCGTCGGTGCGCACGTCGATCGCCCGCACCACCACGGCCGGGTCGGCCGCGACGGCCGCGAGGACCTTGCGGAACCGCTCGGCCAGTACCCGGATGGTTGATGCGTCGAAAAGATCTGTCGCGTAACCGAAGTGCACGTCGAGCCCGTCGAGCGCGCCGTCGGCGGCGTAGCGCTGCAGGGCGGTCAGGTGCAGGTCGAACTTGGCTTCGCCGAGTCCGGGGTCCAGCGTCTGCACGCGCAGCCCGGGTAGCTCGATGCCGCCTGGTGGCATGTTCTGGAAGGTGAGCATCACCTGGAACAGCGGGGTGTAGGCGCCGGAGCGGGCCCGGCCCATGGCATCGACGACCTGCTCGAACGGAACGTCCGCGTGCGCGATGGCGGCGAGGTCGCGCCGCCTGGCCTGGGCGAGCAGGTCGGTGAACGGCGCCCGCGAATCCACTTCGGTGCGCAGCACGACGGTGTTGACGAACATGCCGACCAGGTCGTCGAGTTCGCGGGCGCCACGCCCGGCCACCGGTGCGCCGATGGTGATGTCGGCGCTGCCGGACTGCTTGGCCAGCAGCACCGCCAAGGCGCTGTGCACGAGCGTGAACAGGGTGGTGCCGTTGGCGCGGGCGACCTCGTCGAGACGGCGGGTGAGCTCGGCGTCGACCTCGAACTGCTCGGCCGCACCGCGCATCTCGCGCCGGGTGGCGCGGGGACGGTCGGTCGGCAGCGCGAGCAGTTCGGGCGCACCGGCCAGTTCCCGGGTCCAGTAGGTCAGCTGCTGGGTGAGCACGCTGTCCGGGTCGCTGTCGCCGCCGAGCAGCTCGTGCTGCCAGGCGCTGAAGTCGCTGTACCGGATTTCCAGTGGCGCCCAACCGGGTTCGCGGCCTTCGGTGCGATCGACGTAGGCACGCACCAGGTCCCGGGTGAGCGGAGCGATGGAGTAGCCGTCGGCGCTGATGTGGTGTACCACGACGACGAGGACGTAATCGCCCGCGCCGAGGCGGTAGAGCGCCACCCGGACCGGCGGCGCGGCGGTGATGTCGAACGGCTGCGCGACCAGGGCCGCGATCCTGGCCTCGACATCGGCGGGCGAGACCGGGATCTGGGCCAGCTCGACCGCGGCGGACCAGGCGGGCATCACCTGCTGGACCGGGCCTGCCGCGGTGTCGGGGTAGCGGGTGCGCAGGGTGTCGTGGCGGGCCAGCAGGTCGCCGACCGCCGATTGCAGGGCGGGCAGGTCGAGGTCGCCGGTGAGCCGGATGGCGGCAGGGATGTGGTAGGCCGCCGACTGGGGCGAGAGCTGGTGCAGCACCCACATGCGCTGCTGCGCGGGCGAGAGCACCGCGGGACCGTCGCCGGTGCGCCGGGTCAGCGGCGGACGGGCGACCGAGCGATCGATGCTGCCGAGCCGTTCGGCCAGCGCGGCCACGGTCGGGGCATCGAACACCGCGGCCACCGGCACCTGCGCGCCCAGCGCGGCGCCGAGCCGCGCGGCCAGGCGGGTCGCCATCAGCGAGTTGCCGCCGAGGGCGAAGAAGTCGTCGTCGAGGCCCGCGCCCGCACAGCCGATCACCTCGGCGAAGGTCTGTGCGACCAGCTGTTCGGTCGCGGTGACCGGCGCGCGGAAGGCCGCCTCCGCGAACTCCGGCTCGGGCAGCCGAGCCCGGTCGACCTTGCCGTTGGCGTTGAGCGGCAACGCGTCGAGCACGACCAGTGCCGCGGGCACCATGTACGCGGGCAGCTCGGTGGCGAGTTCGCCCCGCAGCCGGGCTGCGATCGCCGGCTCGTCGCCTGCGGTCAAGTCGGCGACTGCCGCGTACGCGATCAGGCGCGAGCCGGCACGCTCGTCGGTCTTGGCGATTGCGATGGCCGCACGTACTCCGGCACACCGCAGCAGCGCCGTCTCGACCTCGCCGAGCTCGATGCGGAACCCACCGATCTTCACCTGGAAGTCGGCGCGCTCCAGATACTCCAAGGTGCCGTCGGCCCGCCAGCGGACGATGTCGCCGGTGCGGTACATCCGGGAACCGTGACCGCTCGCAGGTTCGACGCCGGCCGAACCTGCGAAACTCTCAGCCGCACCAGCCGACACCGAAGGGAGGGCGCGGTCACCAGTGGCGAAGCTCGGTGCGGTGGAGGTCGCAGCTGTGGTGCTCGCCACGGGGGGCGCGCTCGCCGCAGCATCGGGGTTCTCCACAGCGGTGAAGGTCGCGTTGTCTGTGACCATTCCCGCCGCGGTGGGAGTAGTCGCCGATGTGGGCGACCCGAGGGCGGCGGCAGATTCGACGCCGCGTGCAGGAGCCCTGAACGGGTTGGCGACGAAGCGGTCAGCGGTAAGCGCCTGGCGGCCGTGATAGCCGCGCGCCAGCTGGTCACCGGCCAGGTAGAGCTCACCCGCGACGCCAATGGGCACCGGGCGAAGCCGGGCGTCGAGGACGTAGAGCGCGCTGTTCCAGGCGGGGGTGCCGATCGGCACCACATGCGCGGGGTCCTGCGCCACTTCGTATTCGGTGATGGACACCGCCGCCTCGGTCGGCCCGTACAGGTTGTGCAGGCGGGCCGCGGTGCCACTGGCGCGGAACTGGGTGGCCGTGGAGGCGGGCAGCGCTTCGCCGATGGCGAGCACGGCGCGCAGCGACTCCGGCAGTGCGGGCGCGGTTTCGGCGGCCAGCAGCATGCCGACCAGCGAGGGCACCGCGTGCAGGACCGTCACACCGTGGCGGGTCATGATGGCACGCAGGCGATCCGGGTCGCGCTCGTCGCCGGGGCGGGTGATGATCAGCGCGCCGCCGGAGGTCAGCGGCGACCAGAACTCCCACACCGACAGGTCGAAGGTGGCGGGAGTCTTCAGCAGAACCCGGTCGGTGCCGGTCATGGTGAAGCGGTCGTGCAGCCAGGCCAGCTGGTTGACGATCGCCGCGTGCGGCACGGTGACGCCCTTGGGCAGCCCGGTCGAGCCGGACGTGAAGATCACGTAGGCCGGGTGCTCGGGCCGCAGCGGTGCGATGCGCTCGGTATCGGTGACCGGCTTGTCCGAGAGTCTCTCCAGCGCAAGGTGGTCCAGTTCGAATACCGGCGCGTCCACGGTGATCGGCAGGCCGTCGGCGGCGGTGGTGAGCACGCACAGCGGGGCTGCGGTCGACACGATGTAGGCGATCCGGTCGACCGGGTGATCAGGGTCGATCGGCACATACGCGCCACCCGCCCGCACGACCGCGTGCATGGCGACCACGAGGTCGAGGCCGCGCCGCATGGCCAGCACGACGGTGCGTTCCGGGCCGACGCCTTCGGCGATCAGCAGCCGGGCGATCCGGTTCACGCGAGCATCGAAGGCCGCGTAGTCGAGCGACTCGCCGGTCTCGCCGTCCACCAGGGCGAGGGCGTCGGGGGTCTCCGCGGCCTGGCGCGCGCCGAGATCGGCGAGCGTGGTCCGCTCGACCGGGCGGGCGGTGGCATTCCAGGTGTCGAGCACCAGGGTGCGGTCCGCGCCGAGCAGATCGAGCTCGCCGATGACGGTTTCCGGTGCGGCGGTGACGGATTCGAGTACCCGGCGAAGCTGACCGACGAAGCGTTCGGCGGTGCCCGCGTCGAACAGATCGGTCGCGTAGCCCAGCGCCATCTCGATACCGGCGGGTGCGCCGTCGGCGGTGTAGTGATCGAGGGCGAACAGGTGCAGGTCGAATTGAGCTACACCGGCATCGAATTCGATGTCCGAGACGGTCAGTCCCGGCAGCTCGAGCTGGCCGCGCTCGTGGTTCTGGAACGAGTAGCCGACCTGGAACAGCGGGTGCCGGGCGGTGGAGCGCGCCGGGTTGAGGACCTCGACGAGTCGTTCGAACGGCACGTCGGAATGCGAGAACGCGGCGATGTCGGCGGTGCGGGCGGCGCCGAGCAGTTCGGTGAACGGCGCGTCGGCCGCGACCGGTGTCCGCAGCACCAGCGTGTTGACGAACATGCCGATGACCTCGTCGAGCTCGGCTTCGCCACGCCCGGCGTTGGGGGTGCCGACGGCGATGTCGGCGGTACCCGAGAGGCGAGCCAGCAGGGCGGCGAAGGCCGCGTGCACCACCATGAACAGCGTGGCACCCGCGCCGCGGCCGAGGGCCACGAGCGCGGCGTGCAGGTCGGCGTCGACGGTGAAGCTCACCTTGTCGCCGCGCAGGCTCTGCCGGGCCGGGCGCGGCCGGTCGGTCGGCAGGGTCAGCTGATCGGGCAGTCCGGCCAGCTGGGTCTGCCAGTAGCCGACCTGCTGGGCAGCAACGGATTCCGGGTCGGCTTCGTCGCCGAGCAGCTCACGCTGCCACAGCGCGTAGTCGGCGAACTGCACGGCGGGCGGCGCCCAGCAGGGGGCGGTGTCGGCGAGGCGGGCGGTGTAGGCGCGCATCAGGTCGGCGACGAACGGGGCGATCGAGGAACCGTCTGCGGCGATGTGATGCAGGACGGCGGCGAGCACGAATTCGCCCGTGGTGGTTCCGGCGGGCCCAGTGGCAGCGCTAGCGGCGGCGGCGGTGCTGGCGGCGGCGGTGTGTGACCCCGCAGGGCGCTCGGGAGCATCACCATCGGATACAGCGCTCACCTGGAACAGGCGCAGCCGGACCGGGATCTCGGCGGTGACATCGAAGGTGGTGGCGGCCAGGTCGCGGATCGCGCCGGGCAGTTCGACCTCGGTGACCGTGATCAGCTCGAGCGACGGAACCGCTTCGGCGGCGGTCATGATCGACTGCACCGGCGCGCCGTCGAACTCCGGGTACACGGTCCGCAGCGATTCGTGACGGGCGACCAGATCGGCGACCGCGGCCTGCAGCGCGGCGATATCGAGTTCACCGGACAGGCGCAGCGCGAACGGGATGTTGTAGGCCACCGAGGCCCGGTCGAAGCGGTTCAGGAACCACATCCGCTGCTGCGCGGGCGAGAGCGGCAGCCGCTCGGGACGAGCGCGGCCGACCAGCGCGGGCCGGTCGACCTTCGCCTGCGCGTCCACGGCCGCGGCCAGCTCACCGACCCGCGGCGTCTCGAACAGGGTCCGCACGCCGACCCGCCGGTCCAGCGCCGCGCCGATCCGGGCGACGGCCTTGGCGGCCAGCAGCGAGCTGCCGCCGAGGGCGAAGAAGTCGTCGTCGGCGCCGATCGGCTGATCGTCGGCGGCGGTGCGGCCGAGCACCTCGGCGTAGACAGCCGCGATGATCTCCTCGGTCACCGTGGCCGGCTTGCGGTAGACGGTGGTCTCGAAGACCGGTGCGGGCAGCGCGGCCCGGTCCAGCTTGCCGTTGACGGTCAGCGGGATGCGCTCGACGGGCACGACGGCGGCCGGGAGCATGTGTTCGGGCAGCGTGCGGGCCAGTTCCTGGCGGAGGCCGGCGGCGTCGATGCGCCCGGTGTCCGGACCCGCGACCAGGTAGGCCACGATCCGGGGCTCGTCGACCAGATCGGTGCGCACCAGCACCGCGACCTCGCGCGGAGCCACCGAGCTGTGCAACAGCGCGGCTTCGATCTCGCCGAGTTCGACGCGGAAACCGCGCAGGTTGACCTGTTGGTCGGCGCGGCCGAGGTATTCGAGATCGCCGTCGGCGGTCCAGCGGGCCAGGTCGCCCGAGCGGTAGGCCAGGCTGCCCGGCGCGCCGTACGCGTCGGCGACGAACCGGCTCGCGGTCAGCGCGGGACGAGCCAGGTAGCCGCGCGCCAATTGCGCACCGGAGACATAGATTTCGCCGGGCACCCCGACCGGGACCGGACGCAGGCGCGAATCCAGCACGCGCACAGTCAGTCCCGCGAGCGCGTTGCCGATCACGCTGGCCGAACCGGTGTCCGGGGTGATCTCCCGGTAGGAGGAGTGCACGGTGGTCTCGGTGATGCCGTACATGTTCACCAGGCGCGGCGAGTGCGGATAGCGGGCGAACCAGCCCGACAACCGCTGCGGTTCCAGCGCCTCGCCGCCGAAGATCACCGTGCGCAGCGCGTAGTCGGTGGGAGCAGTATCCGACGGCGCCGCTCCCGAGGACCCTGCGTGGTCACGCTCCGCTACCCTCTCCGGGCCCGCCGCTCGCGACGCAGCGGCCAGATCGGCGGCGATGAGCTGGTAGAACGCCGACGGCGTCTGGTTGAGCACGGTCACCCGCTCGGCGAGCAGCAGCTCACGGAACTGCTCGGGCGAGCGCGAGGTGAAGTAGTCGACCAGGACGATAGAGCCGCCGGTCAGCAGCGCGCCCCACAGTTCCCACACCGAGAAGTCGAAGGCGTAGGAGTGGAACATCGTCCACACGTCCGACGGGCCGAAGCCGAAGTGGCGTGCGCTGTTGTCCAGCAACGCGAGCACGTTCGTGTGCGGGATCACCACGCCCTTGGGGCGGCCGGTGGAGCCGGAGGTGTAGATGACGTAGGCGGTGTTCGCCGGGGTCAGCGGCGCGCGGCGGTCCGCGTCGGTCAGCGGTGCGACCGAGTAGCCGCTCAGGGTGTCGGCGGCGGGGTCGAGCACCGGGCCACCGAACCAGTCACGGGCCAGTCCGGTGCCGGCGTTGGCGATCGCGCACAGCGGACGGGCGTCGTCGAGGACGTACTCGATGCGGTCGGCCGGGTAGTTCGGGTCGATCGGCAGGTAGCCGCCGCCCGCCTTGAGCACGGCCAGCAGCGCGACGGCCAGTTCCACCGAACGCGGAAGGGCCACGGCCACTAGCGTTTCCGGGCCGACGCCTGCCCCGGCGAGACGCCGGGCCAGCCGGTTGGACCAGGCGTCGAGCTCACCGTAGGTGAGGGCGCTGCGACCTGCCTTCACGGCGACGGCATGCGGGCTCGCCGCGGCGACCTGGGCGAACCGGTCCAGCATGGTCTCGGTGCCCGAGGTCACCGAGCTGCCGGTGGTGGCCCAGTCGTGCAGGGTGCGCTGCTGCTCCTCGGCGCTGAGCAGCTGGATGTCACCGACCACGACGGTCGGGTCGGCGACGACGGCGGCCAGCACCTGGGTGAACCGGCGGGCCAGCACCGCGATGCTGCCCGCGTCGAACAGGTCGGTGGCGTAGGCGATCTCGATGGCCATGCCGTCCGCACGGCCGTCGACGTCGTCGGTTTCGCGGACGGTGAACTGCAGGTCGAACTTGGCGACCGCGGCGTCGAAGTCGACGGGCGCGACCTGCAGCCCGGCGGCCTCGAGTGCGGGCACCGTGAAGTTCTGCAGGACCAGCGCCACCTGGAACAGCGGGTGACGGTTGCGGGATCGGGCCGGGTCCACCGCGTCGACGATCTGCTCGAACGGGATGTCGGCGTGGGAAAGAGCGTCGAGGTCACCGGCGCGCACGGCGTCGAGGGTGGTCTCGAATTCGGCGCGCGGATCGATCTGGCTGCGCAGCACGAGGGTGTTGACGAACATGCCGATCAGCCCGTCGAGCGCGGCCTCACCGCGGCCCGCGACGGGGGTGCCGATGGCGATGTCGCTGCCGCCGGAGAGCCGGGACAGCAGCACCGCCAGCGCCGCGTGCACGGTGCTGAACAGGGTGGCCTCGTGCTTGCGGGCCAGTTCACGCAGTTCGCTGTGCAGATCGGAGTCGATCTGGAACCGGTGCACGCCGCCGCGGAAGCTGGACTCGGCGGGGCGGGGGCGGTCGGTCGGCAGCTCCAGTTGCTCCGGCAGGCCGGCCAGGCCGCGCCGCCAGAAGGCGAGCTGGGTGTGCGCGAGGGAGGTGGGATCGGTTGCCTCGCCGAGATTCTCGTCCTGCCAGAGCGCGTAGTCGGCGTACTGGATCGGCAGTGGCGACCAAGCGGGGGCGGTGCCGTCGCGGCGCGCGGCGTAGGCGGTCATCAGGTCGGCGGCCAGCGGGCCGAGCGAGAAGCCGTCGGCGGCGATGTGATGGACCACCAGCACGAGGACGTGCTCGTCGGCAACGGCGAACAGCGCGGCGCGCAGCGGGATTTCGGTAGTGAGATCGAATCTGATTGCGGCGCAAGACAACAGGCACTCGGGCAGCTCAGCCTCGGTGATCGGCTCGGGCCGCAGCCCGAGGCGTGCGGTGCCGGCGATCAGCTGCTCGGCGCCCTCCGGGCCGTCCGGGTAGCTGGTGCGCAGGGTTTCGTGCCGGTCGACCACGTCGGCGAGGGCCGCTTCGAGCGCGGCGATATCGAGGTCACCGGACAGTCGCAGCGCGACCGGGATGTTGTCGACAGCGTCGCCGGGACCGTCGGCATCGGCGAGGTAGCGGTTGAGAAACCACATCCGGCGCTGGGCCGCCGAGAGCGGAATGCGCTGCGGACGTTCGCGAATGGTGAGCGGGAGGCGACGGCCCGTGCCGCGCAGCGCGACGCACCGTTCGGCCAGGGCGGCCACGGTCGGCGCGTCGAACAGCAGCCGCACCGGCACCTGGGTGTCGAGGGCGGCGCCGAGGCGGGCCGCCACCTGGGTGGCGTTGAGCGAGTTGCCGCCGAGGGCGAAGAAGTCGTCGTCGAGGCCGACTTCCCGGTCGGCCGGGAAACCGAGCACGGTGGCGAAGGTGGTCGCCACGATCCGCTCCACCTCGGTGACCGGGGCGCGGAACACGGCGGCTTCGAAGACCGGCTCGGGCAGTGCCTTGCGGTCCAGCTTGCCGGAAGCGTTGAGCGGGAACGCGTCGAGTTCGACGAACGCCGCGGGGACCATGTAGGCGGGCAGCGTGCGGGTGAGCGCGACCCGCACCGCGTCGACGTCGAGATCCGCCGCCGCGACGAGGTAGGCCACCAGCAGGTCGTCGCGGACGACGACCGCCGCCTGCGCGACCTCGGCCAGCCCGGCCAGCGCGGCCTCGACCTCGCCTAGCTCGATCCGCAGACCGCGCAGCTTCACCTGGAAGTCGGTGCGGCCCAGGTACTCCAGTTCACCGTCGGCCGTCCAGGCGACCAGGTCACCGGTGCGGTACATGCGCGAGCCCACCCCGGGGCGGTCGACCGGTTGGGGCACGCCGGCGGTGTGTGACGGACCCTCACCAGACGCTGCGAACGGGTCGGCGACAAAACGGTCGGCGGTCAGGTCGACGCGACCCGCGTAGCCGCGGGCGAGCTGGGCGCCGCCGAGGTAGAGCTCGCCGGGGACGCCCACCGGGACCGGCCGCAACCGCTGGTCGAGCACGTAGACACGGGTGTTGTGGACCGGCTCACCGATCGGCACGGTGAGCACATCGGCATCGACGACCTCGTGGAACGTGACGTCGACCGCCGCCTCGGTCGGGCCGTACAGGTTATGCACAGCCGTACCGGTAAGCCGGCGCAGCAGCTGGGCGGGCGCGGGCGGAAGCGCCTCGCCGGACGCGAACACCATGCGCAGCGAAGCGCAGCGTCCGGCCACCATGCCTGGCACGCCGGCAGCGGGAACACTCGCCGAAGCTCCGCCTGAGACGGTACCCGTGTCGCCGACGCTCCCGGTGGATGCCGCGTCGAGTGCGGCCACGAATACCGACAGCATGGACGGCACGAAATGGGCGACGGTGACAGCCTGGCGGTCGATCAAGTCGGCCAGGTAGGCCGGATCACGATGACCGTCGGGCCGGGCAAGCACTAGCCGGGCGCCGATCTGCAAGGGCCAGAAGAACTCCCACACCGAGACGTCGAAGGTGGCCGGGGTCTTCTGCAGCACGGTGTCGGCGGCGGTGAGGCGGTAGGCGTCCTGCATCCACACCAGGCGGTTGACGATCGCGGCGTGCGAGACGACGACGCCCTTGGGCTTGCCGGTCGAGCCGGAGGTGAAGATCAGGTAGGCGGCATCGGCCGAGGTGAGGGTGGCGAGGCGGTCGGCATCGGTGATCGGCTCGGCCGAGTAGTCGGCGGTGTCGAGCTGTTCGAAGTCGAGCACGGGAACCGCAGTCGTCGCGGGAAGGTCGAGTTCGTCGATCGCGCGGGTCAGCACACACACCGGGTCCGCCGCGTCGATGACGTGGGCGACACGCTCGGCCGGGTGCTCCGGGTCCAGCGGCACGTAGGCGCCGCCCGCGGCGAGCACCGCGTACATCGCGACGACCAGGTCGGGCGACCGGCGCATGCCGAGGGCCACGGTGCGGTCCGGCCGGACGCCGATCGAGATCAGCAGGCGCGCGAGCCGGTTGACCCGCTCGGCGAAGTCGAAATAAGTCAGCGTCACAGCGTGACTCGATGAGGGGTGGTGGTCGGGCGACGGGTTGGCCGGTGATTCGCCCTCGAAGGTCAGCGCGGTCGCGCCCGGCGTGCGCGCTGCCTGGGCCGCGAACAGCGACACCAAGGTCATCGACTCGTCGACCGGGTACGCGGTGGCATTCCAGGTGTCGAGGATGCGGGTGCGCTCCGCGGCGCCGAGGAGGTCGATGTCGCCGATCACGACGCTGGGATCGGTGGTCACCGCATCCAGCACCCGCAGCAGGCGGGTGCCGAAATCTGTGACGGTCTGCGGGTCGAACAGGTCGGTGGCGTACTCGAAGCGGGCGAGCAGGCCGTCGGCGGTTTCGCGCAGGGTCAGCTGGAGGTCGAATTTGGCCGTGTAGGTATCGATCTCGATTTCGGCGGCGGTCAGGCCCGCCAGTTCCAGCTCGGTCTGGGAGTTGTTCTGGAAGTCGAGCATCACCTGGAACAGCGGGTGCCGGGCGGTGGAGCGCTCGGGGTTGAGCGCTTCGACGAGCCGGTCGAAGGTGACGTCGGTGTTGGCCAGGGCGCGCAGGTCACCGTCGCGGACGGTGCCGACGAGTTCGGCGAAGGTGGCGCCGGGACGGACCTGAGTGCGCAGTACGAGGGTGTTGACGAACATGCCGACGAGCTCGTCGAGCGCCTGATCGCCACGGCCCGCGACGGGGGTGCCGATCGAGATGTCTTGCTGGCCGGACAGTTTCGCCAGGGTGGCGGCGAAGGTGGCGTGCAGCACCATGAACAGTGAGGCATGGGTGTCGGCGGCTAGGGCGCGCAGCCGATCGGTGATCGCGGCGGGCACGGCGAAGGTGTGGCGGGCGCCGCGTCCCGAGGCGACCGCGGGGCGTGGACGATCGGCGGGCAGGGCGAGCAGGTCGGGGAGGTCGGCGAGTTCCGTTGTCCAGAAATCGATCTGGCGCGCCATCGGCGAGCCCGGATCGTCCTCGGCGCCGAGCGCGGCGCGCTGCCACAGGGCGAAATCGGCGTACTGCACCGGCAGCGGAGTCCACCGGGGCGCGGTGCCTGCGAGGTGGGCGGCGTAGGCCACCATCACGTCGCGGGTCAGCGGGGCCACCGACCAGCCGTCGGCGGCGATGTGGTGCAGCACCAGGACCAGGACGTGCTCGTCGGCGGCGGTGCGCAGCAGGTGCAGGCGCACCGGTGGTTCCTGATCCACCGCGAAGGGCACGGCGGCGACGGCGCGAATCCGGTCGCCGAGCGTGGCCGGGTCGACGGGTTCGGGCTCGAGCGTGATCGTCAGCTGTTCGGCGGCGAGCACCTGCTGGAAGGGAATGCCGTCGACGGCCGGGTAGCGGGTGCGCAGCGCCTCGTGGCGGGCGAACACCGCGGCGACCGCGGCGGTCATGGCGGCGTGGTCGAGCGTGCCGGTCAGGCGGATGGCGGCGGCGATATTGTCGGCCACCGAATCCGCGTCGAACTGGTTGAGGAACCACATGCGCTGCTGGGCATAGGACAGTGGAATCCGTTGCGGCCGTTCCCCTGCCACCAGCGGCAGCCGAGTCGCAACCGTCTCCCCCGCACCGAGCCGAGCGGCGAGCGCGGTGACCGTCGGCGCCTCGAACAGCACCTTCAGCGACACCGTCACACCGAGCGCGGCGCCGAGGCGCGCGACCACCTGGGTGGCGACCAGCGAGTTGCCGCCGAGCGCGAAGAAGTCGTCGTCGGCGCCGACCTGCTCCACCCCGAGCACCTCACCGAACACCCGCGCCACCACGGTCTCGGCACCCGCGGCGGGCGCACGGAACGCGCGGGCGGCGAACACCGGCTCGGGCAGCGCGCGCCGGTCGAGCTTGCCGTTCGGGGTGAGCGGCAGCGCGTCGATCACGACGAACGCCGACGGCACCATGTGCGCGGCGAGCGAGCCACGCAGCGCGGCCTCGATCGCCTCGACATCGATTCCGGCGAACTCCACTGCTTCTCGCGCTTCGGCGGCCGCGCGCGGATCGGCAGCGAGGGCGTTGGCCGGAACCAGGTAGGCGACCAACTGGTCACCGCGGTGCGCGTCGGCGCGCACCAGCACGACCGCCTGGCGCACCGACGGCTGTGCGAGCAGCGCGGTCTCGATCTCGCCCAGTTCGATCCGGAAGCCGCGGAGCTTCACCTGGTCGTCGTTGCGGCCCAGGTACTCGAGGCTGCCCTCGGCGGTCCAGCGGACCAAGTCACCCGTGCGGTACATGCGTACACCCGGCTCCCACGGGCAGGCGACGAAGCGGCCTGCGGTGAGCGCGGCGCGGCTGCGGTAGCCGCGGGCCACCTGCGCGCCCGCGACATACAGCTCGCCTGCCACGCCGGCGGGGACCGGCTGCAACCGGTCGTCGAGGACCCACTGGGCGATGCCGCGCAGCGGGGTGCCGAGGGTCAGTGGCGCGTTCGCGGACAGCGGGGCGCTGATATTGGTGGCGACCGTCGTCTCGGACGGGCCGTAGGCGTTGACGAACGCGCGGGGCACGGTGCCCTCGGTCCAGCGGGCGACCAGGTCGGGCGGGCAGGCCTCGCCGCCGACCATCACCATGCGCAGGTCGTCGAGCTGCGCGGGATCGAGCACCGCCAGACCCGACGGCGTCATCAGCGCGTGGGTGACCTTCTCCGCGGCGAGCAGCTGCGCCAGGTCGGCGCCCACGTGGCGGCCCATCGGCGCGATCACCAGGGTGGCGGCGGAGTTCACCGCGAGCAGCAGTTCCATCACGGAGATGTCGAACGAGGGCGACCCGACCTGCAGCACCCGCGCGTCGGGGGTGCCGAACATGCGGTCGGTCTCCTCGGCGGCGAACCCGGCGATACCTGCCTGGGTCACCAGCACGCCCTTGGGCAGACCGGTGGAACCGGAGGTGTAGATGACGTAGGCCAGATGCTGGGCGCGCAGCGGGCGCACCCGGTCGGCGTCGGTGACCGGACCGCTGGAGCGGGCGGCGCAGTCGGCCATCAGCTTCAGTTCGTCGAGGACCAGCCAGCCGGTGGGGCCGGGCAGCGCGGCCTGCGACTCGGACACCGTAAGACCCACTCGCGCACCGGAATCGGTGACCATGTGGGTGATCCGATCGAGCGGGTAGCTCGGGTCGACGGGCAGCCAGGCGGCGCCGGCCTTGACGATCGCCCACACGGCGAGCACCGACTCAACGGAACGCGGAATCCCCACCGCGACAGTGTCGTCGGGGCCGACGCCGCCGTCGATGAGTACCCGTGCCAGGCGCGAGGACGCCCGGTCGAGTTCCCGGTAGGTGAGGCTGCGTTCGCCGTCGGTGACCGCGACCCGATCCTGGTCGGCCGCGACAGCGGCCGCGAGGAGGTCGGGGAGCAGACCGGTGGCGGTGACGGGTGCGCCGCGCATGCCGGTGAGGCGGGCCAGTTCGGCCGCCGACAGCAGCGGCAGATCGCCGACCGGCGTCTCGGGCGCGGCCACGGCCGCGGCGAGCAGACGCACGAAACGCGCGCCGAGGTCGACGATCTCGGCGTCGTCGAACAGGTCGGTGGCGTAGAGGACGACGGCCTCGATGCCCGCGGGTTCGCCTGCGGCGCCGCGTTGTTCGGCGAGGGTGAGCTGCAGGTCGAACTTGGTGATGTCGAGTTCGATCTCGTGCACCGTCACCGGGGTGCCGCCGAGTTCGAAGCTGGTGTCGAGTCCGGCCTGGAAGTTCAGCGCCACCTGGAACAGCGGATGCCTGGCCTGCGAACGGGCCGGGTTCACCACGTCGACCAGCCGGTCGAACGGGACCGTGGCGTGTGCGAAGGCGGCCAGGTCGGTCTCGCGGGTGTGTTCCAGCGCCGCGGCGAAGCTCGCGGCCGGGTCGACCTCGGTGCGCAGCACGAGGGTGTTGACGAACATGCCGATCAGGTCGTCGATGGCCCGGTCGCCACGGCCGGCGACGCCGGTACCGATCGCGATGTCGGTGGTGCCGCCGAGCCGGGCCAGCAGCACGGCCAGCGCCGTGTGCAGCACCATGAACAGCGACGCGCCCGCCTGGCCGGCCAGCTCGGACAGCTGCCGGTGCAGACCCGCGCCGATCGTGAAGCCGGTCCGGGCGCCGCGCATGCTCGGCTCCACCGGACGCGGCCGCGCCGACGGGAGTTCCAGCTGATCGGGCAGCCCGGCCAGAGTCCGCTCCCAGAAAGCGATTTCCCGCGAGGACAGTGACTGCGGATCGGTTTCCGCGCCGAGCAGTTCCCGCTGCCACAGGGCGTAGTCGGCGTACTGCACACTCAGCGGCGCCCAGCCGGGTTCGATGCCCGCGGTGGCCGCCTGATAGGCGGTGAGCACATCGCGCACCAGCACCCGCAGCGAAACACCGTCGGCCGCGATGTGATGCAGCACGATCGCGAGCGCGCACTCGTACGGTTCATCCGCGACGACGAAGATGTGCGCGCGGAACGGCGCCTCGCGTTCGAGATCGAAACCGGCGCAGGCGAATCGGGCGAGTTCGGCGTCCAGCTCGGCGGCCGCGACCGTAGTCGGCTCACCGATCCGCACGATCCCGGCGTCACACACGACCTGCTCGGCCACCTCGCCACCGGGCACGTCCACCGCGGGGAAGACAGTGCGCAGCGCCTCGTGCCGTCCGGCGACGGCGGTGAGCGCGTCGACGAGCGCCGACAGATTCGCGGTCCCGCGCATCCGGACCACGAACGGCATGTTGTAGCCGGGAGCCGACGGGTCGAACCGATTGAGGAACCAGATCCGCTGCTGCGCGGGCGAGAGCGGGATCAGCGCGGGACGCGGACGTGCCGCCAGCACCGGCAGCTGAGCCGAGACCCCGGCATCGGCGCGCTCGGCGATCGCGACGGCCAGCCGGGCCGGGGTGGTCGCGCCGAACAGATCACGCACCCCGAGCCGGCAGCCGAGGTCGGCGCCGAGCCGGGCCGCCACCTGGGTCGCGACCAGGCTGTTGCCACCCAGGGCGAAGAAATCGTCGTCGCGGCCGACCCGGTCGAGCCCGAGGACCTCGCCGAACACCCCGGCCACCGTCTGCTCCACCGGGCCGACCGGCGCGGCGTAGGCGACGACGGTGCGGGCGGGCGCGGGCAGCGCCCTGCGATCCAGCTTGCCGGAGGCGTTCACCGGCAGGGCGTCGAGCAGCACGAACGCGGCGGGCACCATGTACCCGGGCAGCGCGCGCAGCGCCGCCTCCCGCAGCTGCTCCATCGCGACCGTGCCCGGCTCGGCTTCCACCACATACGCGACGAGCTGTTCGCCGACGCCGGAGTCACTGCGGACGACGACCACCGCGCGCACCGCGCCCTCGACGCCTTCCAGCACGGCCTCGATCTCGCCGAGCTCGATCCGCAGACCACGCAGCTTCACCTGGAAGTCGGTGCGGCCCAAGTACTCCAGTTCGCCATTGGTCGTCCAGCGCACCAGGTCACCGGTGCGGTACATCCGCGCGCCCGGCGCGGTGCGGTCGGCGACGAAGCGCCCCGAGGTGAGCTCGGGACGTCCGACATAACCCCGGGCGAGCTGTACCCCCGACAGATACAGCTCACCCGGAGCCCCGACCGGTACCGGCCGCAGCCGCGAGTCGAGAACATGGAGCCGGGTGTTGAACACCGGCGCGCCGATCGGCACCGTGACCCGGTCGGCGTCGTTCACCTCGTGGAAGGTGACATCGACGGCGGTCTCGGTCGGCCCGTAGAGATTGTGCAGCCGCGCTCCGGTGAGCAGCCGCAGCCGCTGCGCCAGTGCAGCGGGCAGTGCCTCGCCGGAGGCGAAGACCAACCGCAACGATGTGCGCTCGGCGATTTCCTGCTGGGCGAGAAAGGCTTCCAGCATAGATGGTACGAAATGCGCGACCGTGACGCCGTCTTCGGCGATCACCCGGCGCAGGTAGCCCGGATCACGGTGGCCGTCGGGCTCGGCGAGCAACAGAGTCGCACCGATCTGCAAGGGCCAGAAGAACTCCCACACCGAGACATCGAAGGCCATCGGGGTCTTCTGCAGCACCACGTCGATGCCGTGCAGCCGGTAGGAGTGCTGCATCCACACCAGCCGGTTGACGATCGCGGCGTGCTCGACCGCGACACCCTTGGGCAGACCGGTGGAGCCGGAGGTGAAGATGACGTAGGCGGGATGACCGGGGCGCAGCGGCGCGGTGCGCTCGGCGTCGGTCAGTGGGGCGTCGGCGTAGCCGGTGAGATCGAGGGCGTCCACGACCAGCACCGGCAGCGCGCCGGCGCCGGGCGCACCGTCGCGGGTGGTGGTGAGGACGGCGGCCGGTGCGGCGGTGCCGAGGATGTGCGCGATGCGCTCGGCCGGATGATCCGGGTCGATCGGCACGTACGCCGCGCCCGCGGCGAGCACCGCGTACATCGCGACGACCAGGTCGGTGGAACGCCGAATGCTCAGCGCCACCAGCGATTCCGGTCCGATGCCGTCGGCGCGCAGGCGCCGGGCCAGCCGGTTGACCCGCTGTGCCAGCTCGCGGTAGGTCAGGGTCGCCTGGTCGTCGCCCGCCATCCGCACCGCGACGGCGCCGGGTGTGCGGGCGACCTGGGCTTCGAACAGCGCGGGCAGCGTCGCCCCGGCCACGGAGCGCTCGGCCAGCGCGGCCTCGACGTCGAAGGTCGTCGCGTTCCAGATCTTGGTGCTGACCTCCAGCTCCAGCTCGGTCGCCACCTCGATGGCGGCGATCGAGGTGTCCAGGTCGGCGGCCGAGAGGCGCTCGAGGAAACCGAGGAACCGGCTGTGGTGCCTGGCCAGCGTGTCGGCGTCGTAGAGGTTGGGGTTGGCCTCGAAGTCGACGTGCACGCGATCGCGGTCGCCGTAGTAGACGTTGAGGCTCAGGTCCTCGATCGGGCCGGTGGACAGCACCCGGTACCGGCCGGTGGTGGTGCCGAGCGTGAGATCGCTGCGGAAGAGCATGAAGTTGGCGAGCGGGCCGTACAGCGCGCGCCGGGCGGGGCGGCCGTCGTCCTCGGCGTCGCGGCGGATGTCCTCGGCGCGGTACCGCTGATGCCGCAGCGCACCGGCCACCTCCACCCGCGCGGCGCGCAGCAGCTCACCCCAGGTGGTGGTGGCGCCCGCGGCGCCGGTGGGCAGGCGCAGCGGCACGATATTGGACAGCATGCCCGCCGAGCGGCGCATCACCGCGGTGGTGCGGGCGGTGACGGGCAGGCTCAGCACCGCGTCCGGGCGGTCGGTGAGCCGGCCGAGGTAGGCGGCGAAGGCGGCGAGCAGCACCGCCGAGATGGTCGAATCATCGCTGGCCGCAATGGTTTCCAGCCGCTCGACCAGCTTCTCCGACAGGCGTCCGCCGGTCACCAGGTTGATCGCGGCGCGCGGGGCGGTGCGGCTGTCGAGCCCGGTCGGGCTGTCCAGGCCCGCGATGCGCTGGGCCCAGTGTTCGCGATCGCCCGCGAACCGGGTGCTCTCGCGGTAGCGCTGTTCGCCCTCGACCAGTTCGGCCAGGTCACCCGGCACGACCTCGCGCGGCGGCGTGCCGAGCATGCGCGCGGTGTAGAGCTCGGCGATGCGCTGGGAGTTGGTGAAAGCGCCGTAGCCGTCGAGCACGATGTGGTGTCCGCGCAGGTACCAGAACCAGCGCGCCTCGCCGACCCGCAGCACCGCACCCGCCACCAGCCGGTCGGTGAGCAGATCGATCGGGGCGCCGAATTCCGCGCGCATCCACTCGTGCGCGGCGGCGACCGGGTCGTCGTGGTGGCGCAGATCGATCAGCGGCAGCTCGGTCTCGACCGGGATGGTGTGGTCGACAACCTGGTACGGAACGCCGTCGGATTCGCCGATGCGCACCAGCGGGGAGCCGTAGGCGTGCGCCGCCTCGGCCGTGACCTGTTGCAGCACAGCGGCATCCAGCTCGCCGGTGATGTCGACGTACTGGGCGATGGTGATCGGGACGTCGGGGTCGAGCAGCTGTGCGTACCAGACACCCAGCTGGGCGGGGGTCAGCGGAAACGGCGCCGACGCGGCCTCCGCTTCCTGTGGTCGCGCGCTGAACCCACCCAACTCCGTACCGTGCACCAGAGCCTCCTCGAATCGCGAAAAAACAGCAGACCGAACGTTTTTCGGGCAGCACGAAGACACCTCTGTACTCCGTGGACCGAGAAATTCGGTGTGAGCGCAGTGGGGCGCAACGCCGCACTCGCGCAGGATCCCCGACAGATCATGTGGACGAGATCGACGACCCGATGGGCCGTCGTCGCGACAGACGGTTCGTGTCCGCCGCGGGGTACCTAGCCGTTGACCGTTCCTCCAACATCGCGGCCGCGGCTCGAACCTCACGCCCCGGCGTTGTCACGTACATCACATGGAGCCTGTCCATGTGATGCAGACACTAGGCGCTCAGTTTATAAAAAGAAACTTTTTCCGGTAAAAAAACCGAACAAGCGTCCAGTTGATTCGGGGGGGTGCCCACGACCTGGGCATCAGTGTGTGCCACACCACATCGTCGATCGATGTGTGAGCTGCAACACTTTCAGAACCGGAGACTATGAGCCGAAACGTTGCATCTGCGTTGCATCGGCCCCGAGGCGCCGGTCGAGCACCCGGATCTTGGCCTCGATCTGCGCATACAGTGGCGAATCACGATCGACAGTGGCGCGGTACGCGGCCCATGCGGCGGCGTCGTCACGCCCTTCCGGGCCCGCTGTCCACCGGCGCAGCACGCCCGGATCGGCCGAAGCGAGCACGGCGGTGCGCAGACGCACCCGAAGCTCGTCACGGATGTCGCAAATGCCGGGAGCCGAGGATCGCGGGAGCACCGGACCGGCGTACAAGCGTAATGCGGATTCGATATCACCGGAGTCGAGCGCGGCCCGCAGCGCCTCCACATCGGTTGCGACATGCACTCGGAGACGGTAGGGACGCGATCCGACGACCGTCGCACCGACCACCGACCGCAATCGCGACATCGCCGCGCGGATCGTGCCGTTGTCCAGATCGGTGTCGTCGAGCAGCAGCGCCAGATGATCGGCGCCCAATCCTTCGGGGTGCTCGGTGAGCAGGAGCAGGATCTCGGCATGGCGTTGCGAGAGCGGCACCCGCTCTCCCGCCATGCTCAGCTGCGGCTGACCGAGGCCGAGCACATCGAGCCCGAGCCGCGCCGGTCCCGCGTCGGTGTCAGCGGTGCGTTGCGGCTCCGCCGTCGCGCCGCCGCGGCCCGCGCGCATGGCTCGCAAGACAAGATCCATCTCGGACGCCGTCGCCGCCGCCTTCACCAGAGCGAGGATCTCCGGCTTGGCCACCCGCATCCCGCCGGCAATCATCAGCACGCCGACCAACCGGCCGTCCGGCTCGTGCACAGGCGCCGCCGCACCGGTGATCTGGTGCATGCGATGGAGGAAATGTTCGGGTCCGTGGATCCACGTCGCGCGGCCCGAGCGCACGACGAGGCCGACCGCGTTCGTGCCGATCCGGCGCTCACTGAGATCGTCGCCCTCGCGCACGCCGATCTCGGCGGCGGCGGAGACCTGCTCCGGATGGCCGTGCACCGACAGCACTCGACCGAACTGGTCGGCGACCGTCACGATGAGTCCGGCGCGCGCCGCGTCCTGGACCAGCAGTTTGTCGATGAGTGGCATCAGTGCGGCGATGGGATGGGCATCCCGGTAACGCACCAGATCGGCACCACGAAGACCGCGACTGTCGAGGACGTCCGTCGGATCGATACCGCCACGCATACTGCGTAGCCAGGACTCGAGAACGAGCGGACGCAGCAGGCCGGCCAGCTGGGTCAGCTGTTCACCACCGGCACTGAGAAAACCATGGGCCTGTGCGGCATAGGCTTCCAGAGCACCGAGCTGTGCGCCCGTCTCCGCCGCCTGCCGTGGGGGCCGCCCACCTGCGAGATTGCTGACCATTTGCCTTTCTTTCCCGCTACAAACTGTACCGGTCAGTTATCGGCCGATTCGCCAGAAGCGTGGGTTTGTCCGGCAGGTCACATTGCGGTAGTAAATGTCACTTCATCACACGCATGTCGATCGGCTATCAGTGTCGCCAGCAGCACCACCGCGGCTTGCGGACCACGGTGCAGCGGCACCGGTACGACGGACAGATCGGCGATCGTGAGGCACTCGATGCCGTGTACCCGGCCGCACTCGTCGACGACGGCGCGCGGGTCACCGGGGGGCCCCATCCGGCAGGTACCCGAAAGATGCTGGGACGTCCCCAGATGCGCGCGCAGCCAGGCGTCGTCGACGGCCCGGGGCGGCAGGCCGAGCACTCGTGTCGCGACCTCGACCCCGGCCCGCAGCCGGTCCCGATCACGGGCGCTGCGCAGATAGCCCTGGTCGATGCGGGCCGGGACAGCCGGGTCGGCCGAGCCGAGCGTCAGTTCGCCGGTCGCCTCCGGATACATCAGCGCGACCCCGAGCCTGCGCAGGCCCGGCGTGAACATCGGGGTATACGGGCGCAGTTCGAGATCGTCGAGTTCCAGGACGTATTCGAGCGCGACCGTCGTCGACGCCGGCGTGGGTCCCGGGTATTCGATCCCGATCTCCGGATGATCGGTGCACCAGGCACCGACCGGTGCGGGCAGCACGATCGGGACACCGAGCGAGCGCAGCTGCGACTCGGGGCCGATCCCGGACCGGATCAGCAGCGCCGCCGATTCGATGGCGCCCGCGCACACGATCACCCGGTCGGCGAAGGCCGTCCCGCGTTCGCGACCGCGGACCCAGTCGACGCCGACGACTCGCGAACCGCGCAGCGCCAGTCGGGTCACGGTCGTCGCGCCGATGACGGTCAGGTTGGGCCTGGCGAGCGCGGGATAAAGATGAGTCAGTGCGGGTCCGGCGCGGCGGTCGCCCGCCAGCGCCAGCGGCACCCGGCCGCAGCCGTCGGCCGGACCGGTGCCGGGAAGCGCGTTGAGATCGGCGATTTCGGCGAATCCCGCCGCCGCGCACCGTTCCGCGAATTCCGCGCTGACCGGGGCGGGGTCGACGGTTCGCCGCACCGGGATCGGGCCCGCGTCGCCATGGCCGGGTTCGGCGCCGAAATCGCGATCGTTCTCCAGCTCGTGCAGGACGGGCAGCACCGCGTCGAACGACCACAGCGCGCTGTCGGCCGCCGCGCTCCACGCCGCGAAGTCGTCGGCGGTCGGGCGGACGAAGTAGCTGCCGTTGATCGCGCCCGACCCGCCGATCAACTTGCCCCGCACGATATTTCCCGGGTACCGCCACACCACGCCCGAGTCCGGGCCGACCGGAAGATGCCCCGGATCGAGCAGCGGGGCAGGCAGCTCGGCGGCCGACGCCCAGACCGGTCCCGCCTCCAGCACCAGGACCGTGTGCGCCGGGTCGGCGCTGAGCCGGGCCGCGACCACGCACCCGGCCGACCCGGCCCCGACGACGAGAGTGCTGGTCACGCCGCGAAACTCAGCGCGGCGGCACGCTCGGCTTGAGCGCCTCGAAGCTGCGCGCCCTGATGACGCCCAGCCACAGGCCGCTGCCGTAGGCCACATCGTCGAGACGCTTGTAGGCGACATAGCGCACCGGGTCGAGCCCACCGGAATCGCGATGGGTGAACCAGTCGGCCAGCCCGTCGGCGAGCGCCATGGTGATCGCGATCTTCCTGATCCGCCGCGAGGCGAGCACCGCGACCAGCGTCACCGGCCAGTAGTCCCGGCACATCGCCGAAGCCAGCCGCCACATTCCGGCGAAATAGCCGCGCGCGAGATACACCGCCGCGATGCGCGTCGGGTTGTCCAGTTCGGTGAAGACCCGCCGCAGCCGCACCAGCGCGGTGGCCAGCGTGACCAGCCCGCCGAGCAGGCCCCACTTGGACAACGTCGCGAACAGGATGCTCGCCAGCACGGTCCAGGTCGGCACCGACAGCGGCGAGACCATCCCCGCGTGCCGCTTACCCAGCGGTGCGGCGCCGGTGCCGTAGAACAGCCTTCGGCCGAACCAGGCGCGGAAGGCCACCCGGTGATCGTGGGCGACATGCGCGGCGGGTTCGTAGCGCAGCCGCCAGCCCGCCCGTTCCAGCCGCCAGCACAGGTCGACATCCTCGGCCACCTGCATCGACTCGTCGAAACCGCCCTCACCGAGCAGCGCCGCGCGCCGGGCCAGCAGCGCCGCGCTCGGCACATAGGACACGACACCGCGCGCGTGCACCGCGGACTCGCGCCTGCCCAGATCGAGCGAGGACCGGGTGTGCTCGTAGCGGGCCAGCGCGTTGGACTCCTTGTCCAGCGCGACGATGCGCGGCGCGACCAGCGCGACCTGCGGATCGCTGAAGTGCCCGAGCATCACCTCTAGCCAGCCGCTGCGCGGCACCACGTCGGAGTCCAGGAACGCGACGAAGCCCGTTGCCGCCGCCTGTAATCCGGCATTGCGCGCGGCCGCCGGACCGAGCGGGGTCTCGTGGCGCAGCACCGTCACCTGACCGCGGCCCTGCCGTGGCGGGATGCGCACGGGTTCGTCGGAGCCGTCGTCGACGACGATCACATTGTGCCCGCGCAGCGTGGCCAGCAGCCGCAGCAGGCCGTCGGCGTTGTTGTAGAGCGGGATGACGACGGTGACGTCGTCGAGTGAGGGCAGCAGCCGCGGGCGAGGGTTCGCCACACCGGAATCGAGCAGCCGGCGGGCGACGATCGCGGACTTGGTATCGGTCACCTCCAGGTACCCGTCGCCGATCAACTCGGCGGCCTCCGGGGCCAGTCGCATGATCCGCGCGGGCGATCCACCGATCAGGATCCGACCCCCGGAAAATGCGCGTACCCGTGGATCGATCCGTACCCCGAAGCCGTCGGGCAGACGATCATGGCGCATTCCTCGCATGCTATTCGCACTCGAGCTCGCAGACATCATCACCCCACAAAAAAGGAGGAAAGTCCACCAGAAATGCCGCCGTGACCGTTAGCCGGACGCGTCAACAAGATCGGCAGCGCACTTTCGGCAACCGACCCGTTTATCCGAGCGGACTCTCGTTGCACGCCTTGGCAGGAGCACGCTTCACGGTCAGCGGCAGCGACACCCGGCCTCGGGTACGGACCGGGCGCGAATGGTCGACCGCTGGTCTGGGAATCGTGCGTCCAGGCATCGACAGCGCCGCTTCGCCATAGCCCTGAACACATTCCGGGTCGGGACCGTTGGCGGGCAGGCCGGTGAAGAACTTGGCCGCCATGCAGCCGCCGCGGCACGCGTCGTAGTGCGAGCACTTGGTGCAGGCGCCGCCATCGACCGGCTCGCGCAGTTCGGCGAACAGCTCCGAGGTCGTCCACACCGCGTCGAAACCGCCGTCGGCGACGATGTTTCCGGCCTTGAACCGGTCGTGGATGGCGAACGGGCAGGCGTAGACGTCGCCCACCGGATCGACCAGGCACACCACCCGGCCCGCGCCGCACATGTTCAGGCCGGGCAGCGCGGAACCGAAGGCGGACAGGTGGAAGAAGGAGTCGCCGGTGAGCACGCCGTCGCCGTTGCGGACCAGCCAGTCGTAGAGCTCGCGCTGCTGCTCGGGCAGCGGGTGCAGCTCGTCCCAGACGTCGGCGCCGCGGCCCGACGGGCGCAGGCGCGTGAGTCGCAGGGTCGCGCCGTAACGGTCGGCGATGGCCTTGAATTCGTCGAGCTGGGAGATGTTGTGGCGGGTCGCGACGACCGAGAGCTTCGCGTCCTTGAAGCCCGCGTTCGCCAGGTTCTCCAGCGCGCGGATCGCGGTGTCGTAGGAGCCTGCGCCGCGCACCGCGTCGTTGACCGCGGCGTCGGCGCCGTCGAGGGAGATCTGCACGTCGACGTAGTCACTGGCGGCCAGCCGCGCGGCGACCTCCTCGGTGATGCGAACACCGTTGGTGGAGAACTTGACCCCCACATGGTGGGCGGTGGCGTAGTCGACCAGTTCCCAGAAGTCCGGGCGCACCGTCGGCTCGCCGCCGCCGATGTTGACGTAGAAGATCTGCATGCGCTCGAACTCGTCGATCAGCGCCTTGCACTGCTCGGTGCTCAGCTCGTTCGGATCGCGGCGGCCCGACGAGGACAGGCAGTGCACGCACGACAGGTTGCACGCGTAGGTGAGTTCCCAGGTGAGGCAGATCGGTGCGGCCAGGCCCGATTCGAAGCGGTCGATCAGCCTGCCGCCCTGCGTGGTGTCCGTGGAGGCAGGCATGCTCACCGGCGTCACCGGGGTGACCGGGCCCGGTGACGGCACGATCATGTCGGTGTCGGCCAGTTGCGCGAGCGCCTTGATGTGCACGTCGGACGCGCCGACGCCCTTGGCCCGCAGCGCCTCCCGCACCGAGGTATGGGCGGGCAGCGACTGCACCACGTCGACCAGGTCGCGGCTCTTGAGGAACGAGAGCTTGCGAGTGCCGAAGTGATACAGCAGCGCACCGAAGGATTCCGGCCGCAGCGAGACGCGTGGATGCAGCGCCCAGCGGGTGTCGAGATCGAGCACGCCTGCCTCCATGGTCAGTACACGCCGCACATGCCGTCGATGCTGACCTCTTCGATCAGCGTCTCGCTGACCAGGTCTTCGTCGGATTCGACGGTCGCAGGCGTTGCGTTCTCGGGCATGACTACCTCCATTGTGTTGCCGGTCACCGCCAACCTTAACGTCAGTCACTGCCATAAAGGGGCGGAATTCGAAAATCCCGATGGCCACGAGCGCCCTGGGGCACCCCTCTAGACTTCCGGGAGCAGGACGGGAGCGGGCCGATCGCCCGGTGGCAGTAGAGGTGAGGCGGAAGTTTGCGTAACCACGGAGGGGCAGGGAGCGGCGCGCATTCCACACTCTCGGAGTCCGAGATCGTCGAGGCCGCGCTACGAGTCGTGCGCGAGGACGGCGTGGAGAAGCTGTCGATGCGCAGACTCTCCCGCGAGCTCGGCGTCTCGCCGATGGCCCCGTACTACTACGTCGCGGACAAGCGGGAACTGCTCGATCTCGTGGCCAGCGCCGCGCTGCTCGGGGTGCGCAAGCCCACGCGCGAGTCGGGCCCGTGGCAGCAGCGCCTGCGCGATCTGATCGATCAGATAGACGATAAACTGCGCAGGCATCCCGGCCTGGGCGACATCCTGCTCGAGCAGATGCTCGGCAAGCAGCTCGACCTGATCGACGCGGTGATGGAGATCCTGTTCGACGCGGGCTTCAGCGACCGCAACGTGCTGGCCGCGTATGCGACCATCCACACCTACTTGTTCGGCCGCAGCCGGGTGAATCCGCGTGACCGCTCCGCCCCGGCGGACGTGCTGTTGCCCGAGGCGGTGGCACGAGCCACGAAGTACATGGCGGACCTGCGCGGCAAGTACTCCTACGACTTCGGGATGGAGGTGCTGGTCGCCGGTCTCGAGGCACAGCTTGCCCTGCAGGCGCGTCCCGACCTAGCATGAAACTGAAACACGTTCTAGTTTTGTTCGAGAGGACGACATGACCACAGTCGAGGTTCCGCACGGTTCGCGCTCGGTGGTGCTGCGGGTGGCCGCGGTGATCGCCGAAACGGCCGACACCAACTCCGTGGTCTTCGAGGTGCCCGCCGACCTCCGCGAACGCATGACCTACGCGCCGGGCCAGTTCCTGACCCTGCGCATCCCCAGTGACCAGACCGGCTCGGTCGCGCGCTGCTACTCGCTGGCCAGCTCGCCGTTCACCGACGATCTGCCCAAGGTGACGGTCAAGCGCACCGAGGGCGGGTACGGCTCGAACTGGCTGTGCGACCACATCTCCGCGGGCGACCAGCTCGAGGTGCTGCCGCCCTCGGGCGTCTTCACCCCCAAGAACCTCGACGAGGACCTGCTGCTGTTCGGCGCCGGCAGCGGCATCACCCCGGTGATGTCGATCCTGAAGTCGGCGCTGTCGCAGGGCACCGGCAAGGTGGTGCTGGTCTACGCCAACCGCGACGCGAACTCGGTGATCTTCGCCGACGAGCTGCGCGACCTCGTCGGCAAGCACCCGCAGCGACTCACCGTCATCCACTGGCTCGAACCGCTGCTCGGGCTGCCGACCGCCGACATGCTGTCGACGCTGGTAGCGCCCTACACCGCCTACGAGGCGTTCATGTGCGGGCCGAAGCCGTTCATGGACCTGGTGCACGACGCGCTGGCCTCGCTCGAGGTGCCACGCGCCCGGACCCACGCCGAGGTGTTCAACTCCCTCGCCGGTGACCCGTTCGCCGACCACGCCCCCCTCGAGGTCAGCGACGAAGAGGCCGCCGACGCGGCAACGGTCGAGGTGGAGCTCGACGGGCAGGTGCACGAGCTGTCCTGGCCACGCAAGCAGACCCTCGTCGACATCATGCTCGACAAGGGCCTGGACGTGCCCTACTCCTGCCAGGAGGGCGAGTGCGGGTCCTGCGCCTGCACCGTGCTCGAGGGCAAGGTGGAGATGGGGAACGCGGAGATCCTCGACCCCGAGGACATCGAGAACGGCTACATCCTGGGCTGCCAGGCGCGACCGGTGACCGACCACCTGAAGATCCAGTTCTGAGCCTGCGGCGCGCCGCCCGATGGGCACAGGCGCGCCGGCGGTCGTCGGTCTTTCGCGCAGGGCCGGAGCGAACGGAGGTACGCCTACCGCATCGCGCGGTAGGCGGCCCGCTGCTCCGGGGTCAGGTGCTCGACGGCATAGCTCAACGCGGTCCGGCCCATCCCGGCGGCGTTGGCGTCGAGGTAGCCGGTGAGCACCGTGGGGTCGACACGTTTGCCGACCTCGCGCAGCATCCAGCCGAGCGCCTTCTGGATGAGGTCGCGGCGGTCGTCCAGCAGGATGGTCGCCAGTTCCAGGGTGGTGCTCGGATCGCCCGCCTTGATGAAGGCGAAGGTGGACAGCAGCGCCACCCGCCGCTCCCACAGTGAATCCCGCTGCGCCAGTTCGAACAACAGGCCGCGGTCCTTGTCGAGCAGCCAGGGGCCGACGATGTTCTCGGCGGAAGCGTCGACCAGGTCCCAGTTGTTCACCCGGCCCCGGCGTACGGCGTCCAGGTAGAACTCGACCATCTCCGCGCGCGCCGCGTCGTCCCGGGAGCGCGGTTTCGATGCCCTCGCGAAACGGGCGTTCAGGATCAGCAGCGCGGCTAGGCGTTCCTCGTGGACTGGGCCGTCGAGCAGATCGCCGATCTGCTTCAGCGGGAGGGTGGCGAACAGTGTGGCGACCTTCCGGGTGGCGGGAACCCGGACACCGAGGAAAACGTCACCCTCGCCGTATTCGCCGACGCCCGTCTTGAAGAAACGTTGCAGGTGCAGGGCGTCGGCGGGATCGGCTTGCTCGGCGAGCGCCGCCCGCACCTGCGCGGCAGTGGGGAGCTCGGACACGGGTACCTCCGGCGTCGGGGAATTTCCTCGCATTCAACACCGGTGGGCCGACAGATTCACGCCGGCAACCGGCACACACGAGCACCTTCCGTCGACGACCGGTGCGAAACCGATCGGGTCGCCCGACGGCCCATCCATCGCCCGCCGGGCAGGCGACGTCGTCAGCCCGGGAGCGCGCCGACGACGCGGCCCGACTCGAAAGTGGCCGCACTGCTGGGCAATTCCCCCGGCCTGCCACTGGTGCGGACCGCGACGGTGCCGTTGCCTGTCGTCGGGCGGCCGAGTTCGTCCATCTTGCGAATGGTCTGCGCGGCGACCGCCTGGGCGCTGTCGAACAGGCGCACACCGTCCGGCAGCGCCGCGACGATGGCATCGATGACCAGCGGATAGTGCGTGCAGCCGAGGACCACGCCCTCGACGTCGGCGGGGGTGCGTGCGGCGGCATCGGTGATGGAATCGCGGATGGCGGGGAGGTCACCCCGGTCGATCGCGTCGGCCAGGCCGTGGCAGGCCACCCCGACGACCTTCGCGTCACCGGCGAACCGGGCGATCAGGTCGGCCTGGTAGCGGCTGGCGGTGGTCGCCGCGGTCGCCCATACCGCCACCGACCGGCACTGCGCCGCCGCCGGCTTGATCGCGGGCACGGTCCCGATCACCGGCACCGATTCCCCGACCGCGGCCCGCACCTGCTCCAGCGCCGTCACGCTCGCGGTATTGCACGGCAGCACGATCACTTCGGCCCCGAGCTCCAGCGCCTGGCGCGCCGCCCCCAGCACCCGCTCGACCACCCAGTCCTCCGGCTTGGGCCCCCAGGGCGCACCCTCGGGGTCGAGCAGCAGCAGCAGATCCACGTCGGGCCGCAACTTGCGCAACCACGCAGCCGTCGGCAGCAGGCCTAGGCCGGAATCGATAAGCGCGACGATCACGGGGTCCACCGTATTACAGGCACCCACATCGGCCCGTCACGACCGTGTCCCGCCGGTCGGGACAGCTAGACCAATTCGATCTCGTCGAACCCGACGGTCAGGTTGTGCCGCCGCTCCCGCAGGACGCCGCCTTCGCGGTGGGCAACCCCTTCGGCGAACTCCAGCCGCAGCGTCGCGCGCCGGACATCGACCTCACGGACGACGCCACAGATTCCGCCGAACGGCCCCGCCGGGAACTGGACGACATCACCGGGCGCGTAATCGGTAAACCCCACGCCGCCACAGTAATCCAGTTCCACAGCCACGGACAGAGCCTTCGGGTCAGCCCGCCGCCGCGAGGAGGTCGGCCACCGGGGTCTCGGTGGCCAGCTTGGCGCGCAGCTTCATCACCTGGCCGGTCAGGCCCGCCCCCAGGACGGCGGTGAGGATGCCGTCGCGGGAGTAGTAGGCGAGGAACTTGCGGCCGTCGTCGGTGACCACGATGACGTCGTCGGTGGGCGACGGGGTGCCGAGGGCCTGGATCTTGACGTCGTACTGGTCGCTCCAGAAGTACGGCACCCGGGCCGCGGTCGGGGCAGCCCCGCCGAGCAGCGCGGTGACCAGGAGTTTCGCCTGTTCGCCCGCGCTGGTCCAGTGCTCGACGCGCTTGCGGACGCCGGTGTCGTGCTGCCAGGCGGCGACATCGCCGACCGCCCAGACACTCTCGGCGGAGGTGCGGCCGACCTCGTCGGCGAGCACACCGCCCCCGGCGGCCCGCTCGGCGAGTTCGATGCCGGAATCGGCCAGCCAGTCGGTGACCGGAACCGAGCCGACACCGATCACGACCAGGTCGGCGTCGATCTCGGTGCCGTCGGTGAGCACCGCGCCGCGCACCCGGCCGGAATCGTCGGCGCGCAGCGTGTCGACGCCGACGCCGCAGCGCAGGTCGACGCCCTCCTCACGGTGCATGCGGGCGACCAGGCCACCGATCCGCTCGCCCAGCACCGAGGCGAGCGGGGTCGGCTGCGGCTCGACGAGGGTGACCTCGATGCCCGCCGCGCGGAAGCTGGCCGCCAGTTCGCAGCCGATGAAACCGGCGCCGATGATCAGCGCCCGGTTCGCGCCGTCCAGTTCGGTGCGCAGGGTCTCGGCGTCCTCATGGGCGCGCAGCACGTGCACGCCCGCCACCTCGGACAGTCCGGGCAGCCTGCGCGGGCGCAGACCCGTCGCGATGATCAGCTGCTCGTAGCCGAGGGTGGTGCCGTCGGCGAGGGTGATCGTGTGCGCGGCCGTGTCGACGCCGGTGACCGCAGTGCCGAGGCGCAGCTCGATGTCCTTCTCCGCGAAGAACTCCGGCGGGCGCAGGGTGGTGTCGTCGGTCTCGCCGCGAACGAACTGCTTCGACAGCGGCGGGCGGTCGTACGGCGGGCGCGTCTCGTCACCGAGCAGCAGCACACCGCCCTCGTATCCGGCCCGGCGCAGTTCCTCCGCCGTGCGCAGGCCGGCCAGACCCGCTCCGACGATCACGATGGGCGCGCTCATACCTGTGTCCTCTCGCCATGTGCGGCGCCCTACGTGCTCGCGCGAGCCATCGCCGCCGGGAGCTGACCGCCCATGTCCTTGTGTCGCGGGCCACTACGGCCCCCAGATGTTTGTACCAGTGCGGCCGGTCACCAGTGATACCCACGTCGCAACACAACCGTGCCGGTTCCGGTATCGACCGGGCGGTCAATCAGGAGTAGACCGAGGTCAGAAGCATTTTTCTTCGCACCGAGGAGGCATTTCCCCATGTTCACCGACAGCCGTGCACAAGATTTTCTCGCCGTCGTGCTCGGCGCATTCACCGCACTGTCGCCCCTGTGGGTCAGCACCAACGACAACGCCCGCTGGACGTTGATCGTGCTCGGCGTGCTCATCGCGGCGACCGGGCTGATCCAGATGGTCAGGGCGGAGATGGCCGCCGCCGACTACGCCATGGGCCTGTTCGGCGTCCTGCTGTTCATCTCGCCGTGGGCGATGGACTTCACCGCCTTCAGCGGCGCATCCTGGACCGCATGGGTCGTCGGGGTGGTGACGGCGGTGGTGGCGGTCGCCGCGCTGCCCGCGATGAACGCCCGCCTGCACAATATGGCTCCACATCACTGATGCCGGGCCGACACGTCGGGCGCCGCAACGCGAAACGCGATGGCGACGCCCGGCAACTCATTCTGGATGCCGCCGAAGACCTGTTCGCCGCACAAGGTTTCGACGCCACTCCGACCGCGGCCCTGGCCGCGGCCGCCGGTGTGCCCAAGGGTCTGGTCTTCTACTACTTCCCCACCAAGACCGCGATCCTGTCCGCGCTCATGCGCGAACGCGTCCCGGAACACCCGCTCGACAACCTGGACGCCGTCGTCGCCCCCGGTGACCCGGCCACCAGCCTGATCAACCTCGACACCGCCGTCAACCTGCGCGACCACCACTCCTCGGTCCTGCGCGTCATCATGTGGCGCGAGGCCGACACCCACCCCGACGTCCGCCGCCGCCTGCGCCAACTACGCGACCAGCTCCTCGACGTCACCGCCCGCGTCCTCCAGGAGAGCGTCCCCACCCCCATCCGCCCCAGTACCCTGCGCGCCTGCGCGGCCGCCTGGGTCTCGGCCATGTTCGCCATCGCGGGCACCGACCGGCTACACGCCCTCGACGACATGCCGGTCCCCACCACCGACGATCTGATGAACGTCGCCAGGGTGGTCGCCGCCGGGATGACCCAGCTCGGCTGACCGGCGCAGCACGCGCGCGGCCAGCAGGCCGAGCGCGGCGTGCAGCAGCCCCGCGGTCACGGCGACCACGTGCAGTCCGTCCACGAACGCGGCGCGCGCGTCCGCGAGCGCGACCGGCGCGAGAGCGGGCAGGCGCAGGGTCTCGCCGAGGGTCGGCGCGAGGTCGGGGCCGTGCAGCCGGAACAGCAGCGCGGCCAGCGAGCCGAAGACCGCGATCCCGAAGGCGTTGCCGAGTTCGTTGCCGGTCTCGGCGAGCGCGGCGGCCGAACCGGCCCGTTCGGACGGCACCGCGGCGACGGCGATGTCGGCGACCACGCTGAACGAGATGCCGTAGCCGATGCCGGCGACGGCGGTCGAGGCGATGTACCAGCCCGCGCCGCCCGTATCACCGGCGAACAGCAACAGGAACAGTCCCGCGGCGATGGCGAAGTGCGCGCCGATCAGCGCCGCCGACTGTCCGATCCGGGCGACGACCGCGGGCGTCACGACCGCGGCCACGGTGAGCACGACGGCACCGGGAACCGCGAGCAAGGCCGCGTGGGCGACCGTCAGCCCGAGCACGGACTGCAGATAGGCGCTCGTGAGGTAGGCGGTCGCAGACCAGGCGGCCAGCGGCAGGAATCCGGTGACGATCGCGATCGTGAACACCGGACTGCGGAACAGCCCGAAGTCGACGAGCGGGTGCGTGATCCGGAACTGCCTGCGCACGAACCAGATCAGCAGCGCGAGGCCCGCGAGCCCGGCGAGCGACCCGGTCGCGGACAGACCCTCCGCCGCCGCGTGCTTGACCGCGTACATGGTGAGCAGCAGTCCGGCGGCCGAGGCGAGCACACTCGCCACATCGACCCGACCGACCCCGGACTCGCGCACCTCACGCAGCAGTACCGGTGCGAACACCAGGAACACCAGCAGCACAGGCAGATTGATCAACAGCACCGATCCCCACCAGAACCTGGTGAGCAACTGCCCCGCGACGATCGGACCCACCGCGAACCCCGCGGCGAAGGTGGCGGCGAAGATCCCGATGGCCTGTGCGCGCCGGCGCGGGTCGGCGAACAGGGCGCTCAGGATCGCCAGCGCCGACGGCAGCAGCGTCGCTCCCGCCACGCCCGTCAGCACCCGCAGGCCGATCAGGATCTCGGCGCTCGGCGCGAAAGCCGCTGCCGCCGAAGCGAGGCCGAACACGGCGGCGCCGATCATCAGCAGCCGGAGCCTGCCGTACCGGTCGCCGATGCTGCCGAACGCGATCAGCAGCGAGCCGACCGCGAAACCGTAACTGTCCAGGATCCACAGGGATTGGTCCGCGGTCGGGGTGAGCGCGCCGGTGATCGCGGGCATGGCAAGGAACAGCACCGAGCCGTCCATGGCCACCAGCAGGACGGGGCCGAGGATCACCAGCAGGCCCAGCCAGGCCCGCAGCGCCGAAGGGGGTGTGCCGAGTCGAGTCATGTCCCCGAATCTGCGGCAGCCTGCCACCGGCAACCAGACCCGGTGATGGGTACACCTCGCGGGGATACCCGCCGGCCGGCCGCCGTGCCTACGATCGGAAGGCATGGAGCTGGAAAGCCTCGGCGCGTTCCTCAAGACCCGCCGCGACCGGATCACGCCCGAGCGCATCGGGCTGCGGACCTACGGCGCCACCCGCCGGGTGCCCGGGCTGCGCCGCGAGGAGCTGGCCCAGCTGGCCGGTGTCAGCGCCGGTTACTACACGCGGCTCGAACAGGATCAGGCGGGAACGGCATCGTCGCAGGTCATCGAGGCCATCGCCCGGGTGCTGCGGCTCGACCCCGCCGAGACCACCCACCTGCACAACCTGGCCGGACTCCCCGCCACGCCGCGCCTGACCCGCTCGGAACCCGAACGCGCGCACCCCCGAGTCCTCGCGCTGCTCGACGCTCTGGGCGACACCATGCCCGCCGTCGTCCTCGGCCGCCGCGGTGACGTGCTGGCCTGGAACCGCACCGGGCACGCCCTGTTCGCCGAACACCTCGACTTCGCCGCCCCCGCCGACCCGGCCCTGCGTCCCTCCATCCCGCGCATGTTCTTCCTCGACCCCCTCACCAGGGACCTGCACCGCAACTGGTCCGAGCTGGCCCGCATCCACGTCGCCTACCTGCGCCTCACTGCGGGCCGCTACCCCACCGACGGTCACCTGGCCGAACTGATCGGCGAATTGTCCATGCGCAGTTCCGAATTCGCCGCCCTATGGGCCGAGGGCGAAGTCGCCGACTGCACAGTCGGCGCCATGAACCTGCATCACCCCACCGTCGGGCTTGTCGACGTCGACTACCAGGTGTGGCTGCAACCGGACAGCCCCGACCATCGGCTCGAGGTCTACACCCCGCGCGACGCGAGCACCGCCGATGCGCTGCGGCTGCTCGGCCGTGCGACAGCGGAGAGTGCGCACGACCAGCATCGTGTCCTCGCCGCCGAGTGACCGACGCGTGATCTACCGCACCGAGGCGCACCATGTCGGCTCGCTGCCGACGGCGCGCATCGCACAGAACTCGGCGAGCCCAGCGACTGCAGGCGGTGGAACCGACACTGCCGAGGCGAGTGACCGGTGGCGCCGTCTCCGCGGGAGACGACGCCACCGGGCCCGCTCAGCCGCCGGCGATGATCGACTCCGCGACCGCCGGTGGGACCGGCGCGTAGGAGTCGAACACCATGGAGTAGTTCGCCCGGCCCCGGGTCTTCGAGCGAAGATCACCGATGTAGCCGAACATCTCCTGGAGCGGGGTCAGGGCGCGCACGACGTGGGCGCCGCCCCGCTGGGTGAGGTCGGTGACGCGGCCGCGGCGGGCGTTCAGGTCACCGATCACCTCGCCGACGTACTCCTCGGGAGTGACGACCTCGACGGCCATCATCGGTTCGAGGAGCACCGGTTTCGCCTTCGCGACGGCGGCTCGCACCGCTGCCGCGCCGGCCAGCCGGAACGCCAGGTCCGACGAATCCTGCACGTGGGCGGCGCCGTCGAGCAGCGTCACCTTCACGTTCACCAGGGGGAAGCCGGCCAGCGCGCCGACGCGCAGCGCGTCCTGCGCGCCCGCGTCGACCGCGGGGATGTACTCCCGCGGTACGCGCCCGCCGGCGACCCGGCTCTCGAATTCGTAGACCGCGCCGTCGTCGGCCACGTGCGGCTCCAGCGCGATCACCACCTTGGCGAACTGTCCGCGCCCACCCACCTGCTTGCGATGGGTGTACTCGAACAGATCCACCGCGGCGGTGACGGTTTCGCGATAGGCCACCCGTGGTGCGCCGATCTCGGCCTCGACCCGGAACTCCCGCTTCATCCGGTCGACCAGGATCTCCAGATGCAGTTCGCCCATGCCGCCGACGACCGTCTGGCCGGTCTCGGTGTCGACGTGCACGGTGAACGTCGGATCCTCCTCGGCCAGGCGAGCCAGGGCGATGCCCAGCTTGTCCTGATCCGCGCGGGTCCGCGGTTCGATCGAGACCGCAAGCACGGGATCGGGGAAGGTCATCGACTCCAGCACGATCGGCGCGTTCCGATCGCACAGGGTGTCGCCGGTGCCCGTCTCCTTCAGGCCGATCACGGCACAGATCTGACCAGCCTGCACCCGATCGACGGCGATCTCGGTGCTCGAATGCATCTGGAACAGTTTGCCAAGGCGCTCCTTTCGTCCCTTCGTCGAATTCAGTACGGCCGCACCGGGTTCGATCCGGCCCGAGTAGACCCGCAGGTACACGAGCTTGCCGAAGAACGGATGCAGCGCGACCTTGAACGCCAGGGCCGCGAACGGCTCGGCGATATCGGGTGCGCGTTCGATGTGCCCACCTTCCGGCGCGAAACCGTGCACCGCAACGACATCCAGTGGCGAGGGCAGGTAGTCGACGACCGCGTCCAGCAGCGGCTGCACGCCGATGTTGGCCAGCGCCGAACCGCACAGGACCGGGTAGGCGCGGGCGTCGACCGTCATCGTGCGGATGGCGGCCTTCAGCTCGTCGACCGGGATCGCCGCACCAGAAAGGTAGCGCTCCAGCACCGCCTCGTCGGCCTCGGCGACCGCGGCCACCAGCGCCTCGCGGTGCTGTTCGGCTTTGACGCGCAGGTCGTCCGGGATCTCGACGACCTCGAACCGCGCACCGCGGTCGGTGTCGCCACGCCACACCTTGGCCGTCATCTCGACCAGGTCGACGACGCCTTCGAACCCGCCCTCCGCGCCGATCGGCAGCTGAATCACCAACGGCCGCACACCGAGCCGCTCCGCGATGGTCCGCACGGTGAACGCGAAATCCGCACCGAGCTTGTCCATCTTGTTGACGAAGCAGATCCGTGGCACGCCGTACCTGTCGGCTTGGCGCCACACCTGCTCCGACTGCGGCTCGACGCCCTCCTTGACATCGAACACGGCGACCGCGCCGTCGAGAACACGCAGCGACCGTTCCACCTCGACGGTGAAGTCGACGTGGCCCGGGGTGTCGAGGATGGTGATCTCGTGCTCGTTCCACCAGCAGGTGGTGGCCGCGGCGGCGATGGTGATGCCGTGCTCGCGCTCCTGGATCATCCGGTCCATGGCGGCGGTGCCGTCGTGGACCTCGCCGAGGGTGCGGGTGACACCGGTGTAGAACAGCACCCGCTCGGTGGTGGTGGTCTTGCCCGCGTCGATGTGGGCGGCGATCCCGATATTGCGCATGCGGGAGAGGTCGGTGCGTGGTCTGGTCATGGGAATCCCCCAGTGGGTCAACTAGTTCGGTCGAAGAGTCGACGCTCGCCAGTTGTGCGTTCCACCGGACGGCACGGGCGTCGGATCACGCGGCACCCCACCGGCGCCCGAAGACCCGATGCGAACTAGTGCCGCGAATGCGGACGTGCCGTAACCATGGGACCAGTTCTACGCGGCCGGCTGCCCGGCTGTCGACGGGTTTTCCGCCGGCTCGGAGCCTGGCGCCCGAGCCGGGCATAAATGCGCCACGACCACGGTTCGTCACAACGAGGGCAGGCACCGTGCATCCAGAGGAGACCCACCGATGACAGCAGCGTTCGACCCGCAAGAACTGCTCGTGACGGCCAAGCTCGGCGTACTGGCCACGATCAAAGCCGACGGACGTCCGCAACTGTCCCCCGTCACCCCGTACTACGACCGCGACGCCGGGATCATCTATGTCTCGATGACCGAAGGCCGGGCCAAGACGGCCAACCTCCGGCGGGATCCCCGGGCCGCCTTCGAGGTGACCGCGCCCGACGGCTGGTCCTGGGCCACGGCCGAGGGCAGCGTCACCCTCACCGGTCCCGGTACCGACCCGAACGGTCCCGAGGTGGAGGCTCTTGTCGCCTACTACCGTGCCGCCGCCGGTGAGCACCCGGATTGGAACGAGTACCGGGAGGTCATGGTTTCGGACCGCCGGGTGCTGATGGCGTTGAGCGTCGAACACGTCTACGGCGCCAAGATTCGCTGATCGCCCGGAAATCGAGACGCTCGCTACCGTGGGCGGCACGTGCTAGTTCTTCACCACCAGGCAGGAGAGGCCGTTGAGTCAGGAATCGTTGTTGCGTCGGGGCTTGAGTGGGTTCAACGCCGGAGTGGTCGCGTTGACCGAGGCGCCGGTCGTCGGGAAGCTCCTCGGTGGGTCCTTCGCTCAGGTCAGCTACGTCGGCCGCCGCTCGGGGCGCACCTTCAGCACGCCGGTCAACTACCGCCGTTCCGGTGACGAGTACGTCATCGGGGTGGCCATGCCGGACAAGAAGAAGTGGTGGCGCAATTTCCTCGGCGAGGGCGCGCCGGTCACCCTGCGCATCGGTGGAGTGGACCGGCCTGGGCACGCGGTGAGCCATCGCGACGACCACGGTCGCGTCACCGTTCGCGTCCGGCCTGCCTGATCAGGCCCCCTCCAGGAATGCGGTGACATCGGGCGCGAAACGCTGGTGCTTGATCGCGCCGAGGTGCGTGGTGTCGGGATAGATCACGAGGCGAGCGCCGGGGATGCCGTCGGCGGTGTGGCGGAAGGTGTCGACGGAGTAGTACTCGTCCCGATCACCGCCGACCACCAGGGTCGGGGCCGTGATGTCGGCGAGCCTGCCGTCCAGATCGAACGCGTCCTCGGCGCGCACGAACGCGAGGGTGTCGGCCGGATTCTTCGGCCGCACCAGCGGGTCGGCCAGCCAGCCGACCGCACCGACCAGCCGCGCCTTGACCGGTGACTCGATCCCCTGGGTCGCCAGATGTTGCAGCGCCCGCTTCCGCGCTGCCGCGGCCGTCGCATACTTCATCTGCGACTCCCGCGCCGCATCCTCGAGCCGATACCCCGACGAGGCGACCACCAGCCCGCGCACCACCGCCGGATGATCCGCGGCCAGCTGCAACGCCAGCGACCCACCGGACGAGATCCCGAGCACGTCCACCGGTTCACCGAACTCGGCCCGCAACGCCTCCGCGTGCTCCCGCGCGATATCGGCCATCGTCGTCCCCGCCGCCATCCCCGGCGCGCGATTCACCGCATACACCCGGAAATGCCGGGCCAGTGGCGCCATCGTCTTGATCTCACTGGCCCGCATCCACCCACGCGGATTGTCGTGATCGGGCGTGAACCACCGCAAAAACACCAACGGACGCCCCGAACCGAATGCGAGATACGGCATCCCGTGTTCGAGGGTCCCCTCCGTGACGTCCAACTCCTGTTCGAGCGCAGCTCTACCCACGACGTCTCCGATTCATTCGAATGCGTTACCGCCCCAAAGCTACCGAGCCCCACCGACAAATCCGCGATGACGGCATAGGGACAGCTGTCCCGAAAACGCCGAACGGCGCCGCTCCCGGGGGAGCGACGCCGTTGCGGTGTCAGCAGTGGGTCTACAGACTCACTTGACGATCTTCGTGACGCGACCGGCGCCGACGGTGCGGCCACCCTCACGGATCGCGAAACGCAGGCCCTCGTCCATGGCGACCGGCTGGATCAGCTTGACGGACATCTCGGTGTTGTCACCGGGCATGACCATCTCGGTGCCCTCGGGGAGGGTCACAACGCCCGTCACGTCAGTCGTACGGAAGTAGAACTGCGGACGGTAGTTGTTGAAGAACGGGGTGTGGCGGCCGCCCTCGTCCTTCGACAGGATGTACGCCTGGCCCTCGAACTCCGTGTGCGGAGTGGTGGTGCCCGGCTTCACGACGACCTGGCCACGCTCGACATCTTCGCGCTTGATGCCACGAACCAGCAGACCGACGTTGTCGCCCGCCTGGCCCTGGTCGAGCAGCTTGCGGAACATCTCGATACCGGTGACGGTGGTCTTGGTGCTCTTCTCGCGGATGCCGACGATCTCGACTTCCTCGTTCACGTTGACGATGCCGCGCTCGACACGACCGGTGACGACGGTGCCACGACCGGTGATCGTGAAGACGTCCTCGACCGGCATCAGGAACGGGAGCTCGGTCTCACGGACCGGGTCCGGGATCGACTCGTCGACGGCGTTCATCAGCTCGAGGACAGCCTCGGCCCACTTCGGGTCGCCCTCGAGGGCCTTCAGGCCGGAGACACGCACGACCGGCGCGTCCTCGTCGAACTCCTGCGAAGCCAGCAGCTCGCGGACCTCCATCTCGACGAGCTCGAGGATTTCCTCGTCGTCGACCATGTCCGACTTGTTCAGCGCGACCAGGATGTAGGGCACGCCGACCTGACGGGCGAGCAGCACGTGCTCGCGGGTCTGCGGCATCGGGCCGTCGGTGGCGGCCACGACCAGGATCGCGCCGTCCATCTGGGCGGCACCGGTGATCATGTTCTTGATGTAGTCGGCGTGACCGGGGGCGTCGACGTGCGCGTAGTGGCGCTTCTCGGTCTGGTACTCGACGTGGGAGATGTTGATCGTGATACCACGAGCCTTCTCCTCCGGCGCCTTGTCGATCTGATCGAACGCGAACGCGGCGTTCAGATCCGGGTACTTGTCAGCCAGCACCTTGGTGATCGCCGCCGTCAGCGTGGTCTTGCCGTGGTCGACGTGACCGATGGTGCCGATGTTGACGTGGGGCTTCGTCCGCTCGAACTTCGCCTTCGCCACTGTTGTCCTCCTGGACTAGTTAGTGCGTGCTTTTTTGCAGCAGTGCGGTTATTAAGGGGGGTCGTGCTGACGCCCGGTTGCCGGGGCCAAGCGTACTTGGCCCCGGCAAGCGAATTACTCGCCGGTCGCCTTGGCGATGATCTCCTTGGACACGTTGGCCGGAACCTCCGCGTACTGGGCGAACACCATGGAGTAGTTCGCGCGACCCTGGGTCTTCGACCGAAGGTCACCGATGTAGCCGAACATCTCCGAGAGCGGAACCAGCGCCTTGACGACACGGGCACCACTGCGTTCCTCCATGGCCTGAATCTGGCCACGGCGGGAGTTGAGGTCGCCGATCACGTCGCCCATGTAATCCTCGGGCGTGATGACCTCGACCGCCATGAGCGGCTCGAGGATCACCGGACCGGCCTTGCGGGCCGCTTCCTTGAGGGCCTGCGAGCCCGCGATCTTGAACGCCATTTCCGACGAGTCGACGTCGTGGTACGCGCCGTCGAGCAGGGTGACCTTCAGGTTCACCAGCGGGTAGCCGGCGAGCACGCCGTACTGCATGGCGTCCTGGGCACCCGCGTCGACCGACGGGATGTACTCACGGGGCACGCGACCGCCGGAGACCTTGTTCTCGAACTCGTAGTGCGCACCGTCTTCGCCGACGAAGGGCTCGACCGCGATGATGACCTTCGCGAACTGGCCGGAGCCACCCGTCTGCTTCTTGTGCGTGAACTCGAGCTTCTCGACGGCCTTGGTGATCGTCTCGCGGTAGGCCACCTGCGGCTTACCGACGTTCGCCTCGACCTTGAACTCGCGCTTCATGCGGTCGACGAGGATGTCGAGGTGGAGCTCGCCCATGCCGCCGATGACGGTCTGGCCGGTCTCGGCGTCCAGCTTGACCGAGAACGTCGGGTCTTCGCGCGCCAGCTTCTGGATCGCGGTACCGAGCTTCTCCTGGTCGGACTTGGTCTTGGGCTCGATCGAGACCTCGATGACCGGGTCCGGGAACGTCATCGACTCGAGGACGACCTGGTTCTGCGGGTCCGAGAGGGTGTCACCGGTGGTGGTGTCCTTCAGACCGATCACGGCGTAGATGTGGCCGGCCGAGGCGGTGGTGACCGGGTTCTCCTTGTTGGAGTGCATCTGGAACAGCTTGCCCAGGCGCTCCTTCTTGCCCTTGGTCGAGTTGACGACCTGCGAGCCGGAGTCGACCTTGCCCGAGTACACGCGGACGTAGGTGAGCTCACCGAAGAACGGGTGCACCGCGATCTTGAACGCCAGCGCCGCGAACGGCTCGTCGACGTTCGGCTTACGGGTGACGAGCTCTTCTTCCTTGCCCGGGATGTGGCCGGTGGTGGCCTCGACATCCAGCGGGGACGGCAGGTAGTCGATAACCGCGTCGAGCATGGGCTGCACGCCCTTGTTCTTGAACGCGGAACCACACAGCACCGGGTACAGCTCGGAGTTGACCGTCATCTTGCGGATGGCGCCCTTGATCTCCTCGACCGAGAGCTCCTCGCCGCCGAAAAACTTCTCCAGCAGGGACTCGTCGGACTCGGCGACGGTCTCGAGCAGCTCCTGACGGTACTGCTCGGCCTTGTCCTTGAGGTCGGCCGGGATCTCGACGACCTCGTACTCTTCGCCGAGCTTGGTCTCGCCCTTCCAGACCTTGGCGTTGTTCTCGACCAGGTCGACGATGCCCTCGAAGTCGTTCTCCGCGCCGATCGGCAGCTGGATGACCAGCGGCTTGGCACCGAGACGGTCCTTGATGGTCTGCACGGTGAAGTAGAAGTCCGCGCCGAGCTTGTCCATCTTGTTCACGAAGCAGATACGCGGCACGTCGTACTTGTCGGCCTGACGCCACACCTGCTCGGACTGCGGCTCGACACCCTCTTTGCCGTCGAACACCGCGACCGCGCCATCGAGCACGCGCAGCGAACGCTCCACCTCGACGGTGAAGTCGACGTGCCCGGGGGTGTCGATGATGTTGATCTGGTTGTCTTTCCAGAAACAGGTGGTAGCGGCGGAGGTGATGGTGATACCACGCTCCTGCTCCTGCTCCATCCAGTCCATCGTGGCAGCGCCGTCGTGGACCTCACCGATCTTGTACGTGATACCGGTGTAGAAGAGGATGCGTTCGGTAGTGGTGGTCTTGCCCGCATCGATGTGGGCCATGATGCCGATGTTGCGGACCTTGTTCAGGTCGGTGAGCACGTCCTGTGCCACGGAAATCTTCCCCGCTCGTTAGCTAGTTGGAATTCTCGGGAACGACCCTGGTTCGGGTCGTCACAATGTCAACGCCGGGGGCGGCACCGAAGTGCCGCGTCCCGACTGAAAGCCTTCCGGCGCCGACACTAGCGACGGGCCGGGCGGCAATCACCAGCGGTAGTGCGCGAAGGCCCGGTTCGACTCGGCCATCTTGTGGGTGTCCTCGCGACGCTTCACCGAAGCGCCGAGGCCGTTGCTGGCGTCGAGGAGCTCGTTGGCGAGACGCTCGACCATGGTCTTCTCGCGACGGGCGCGGGAGTAGCTGACCAGCCAGCGCAGCGCCAGGGTGTTGGCGCGGCCCGGACGGACCTCGACCGGCACCTGGTAGGTGGCGCCACCGACGCGGCGGGGCTTCACCTCGAGGGCGGGCTTGACGTTGTCCAGCGCACGCTTGAGGGTGACGACCGGATCGGTGCCGGTCTTCTCACGCGCCTGCTCGAGCGCACCGTAGACGATGCGCTCGGCGGTGGACTTCTTACCGTCCAGCAGGATCTTGTTGACCAGCTGAGTGACCAGCGGCGACCCGTAAACCGGGTCGTTGATCAGCGGACGCTTGGGTGCGGGGCCCTTGCGTGGCATATCAGCTCTTCTCCTTCTTGGCGCCGTAGCGGCTGCGGGCCTGCTTGCGGTTCTTCACACCCTGGGTGTCCAGCGAGCCACGGATGATCTTGTAGCGGACACCGGGGAGGTCCTTCACACGACCGCCACGGACGAGCACCATCGAGTGCTCCTGCAGGTTGTGGCCCTCGCCGGGGATGTACGCCGTGACCTCGACTGCGCTGGTCAGGCGAACACGCGCGACCTTACGCAGCGCGGAGTTCGGCTTCTTGGGGGTGGTGGTGTACACGCGAGTGCACACGCCACGACGCTGCGGGCTCCCCTTCAGGGCCGCAGTCTTGGTCTTGGAGACCTTGTCGCGGCGACCCTTGCGGACCAGCTGGTTGATGGTTGGCATAGACCGGCTTTCCTTATTGGTAATTGCGGCTGTCGGAATACATGTCTTCAGTTCATCGAGCTTTCACTCGCACGTCCGACCGTGTTTCCGTCTACCCGCGGTCGGGCGTGTCGCGCGCAGCTCAGGGCCCTTTTTCTGGGCACGCTGGAACGTTCCGGCCGCTTTCGCTGGCCTACGTTCACGCACGAACTTGCCCGTAGCAATCCGGGCACAGGGATCCACGATACCCGCGTGCCCGAATCCGGGTCAAAGCGGGGTGGCCCGTCAAGGCTTCTACCGGGCCAGATCCAAGGTCAGCTCCACCAATTTCTGGGCGGCGGCGCACGGATCCGGGTGGGCCGAACCCGGCTTGTAGTTGATCCACCAGCCGACGACCCCGACATCGGCGGCCGGGGCGGTGACTCCGCAGGAGTCGTTGTCGCCCGGTCTGCGCACCTGCAGCGCCCTGCGGCCCTGCACGGTGATGTCGCCGGTGAGGTACCCCAACTTGTCGTTGGTGGTCTTCTCGTTGTTCAGCGTACCCATCTCGTACCAGTTCAGGGTGGCCATCGCCCCGCCGCCGGGGGCGTCCTCGATGTCCCACATACAGACGGCGCCGGAGAACGAGTCGTTCACGTAGGTCGCGTTGCCGACGATCTCGCCGATCTTGTCGCTGGCCACGACGTCGCACTCGCGCAGCAGTTTGTCGAAGTCGGTGTTGATCGTTTCACCGCCGCCACCGCTGCCCAGCGGCTGCGCGTTGCCCTGGACCTTCTCGGCACAGCCCGCCAGCGCGGCGGTGAGCATCAGCGCGGCCGTCGCGGCGACCGCGACCCGACGCGCGCTCACTCGAGCCGTCCCACGGTCAGCTCCGCCAGTTTCCTGGTCCGGTCGCACGGGTTGCCGCCGGTCGCGAACATGCCGGTGGACATGGACCACTCGAAGAAATCGTCGTCGAGCTGGACGGCGAGATCGCAGACGGTGCCCTCGGGGGCGAGTGCCTGGAAGCCAGGGCGCCCACCCACATCGATGGTCTGCGGATTGCGGCCGACATTGGACACCCACGCCTTCTCGCGTTCGATCGGGCTGCCCCGATACGAGGCGAAGGTCACGCTCGGCGAACTCAAGCCGGCGGACTGCCAGTTGCATCCGGTCGCGTTCTTGTACACGCGCGAGATCTGGCCGAGGCCTGCGAGATTGCGTACTTCGTCGTCGGTGACGTGACCGCATTCACCGACGAAAGGCCCCAGCGAGGCGACCTTCGGTGGTGGCCGCATCGGGCCGGTCGGCGTATCGGAGTCGCCCCCCGATCCGCACGACGTCAGCATGACGACCAAGGCCATGCCGGTGATGATCGCCGAGGGGATCCGCATGCCATGAACTCTAGTGGCTGCGCCGCCGGGCTCACAGGTTGCCGCGGGCCTCCTGCTCGCGTTCGATGGCCTGGAAGAGGGCCTTGAAGTTGCCTTTTCCGAAGCCGAGTGAGCCGTGTCGCTCGATGAGTTCGAAGAAGACGGTCGGGCGGTCGGCGAGCGGGCGGGTGAAGATCTGCAGGAGGTAGCCGTCCTCGTCGCGGTCGACGAGGATGCCGCGGCGCTGCAACTCCCCCACCGGGACTCGCACGTGGCCGATCCGGGCGCGGAGTTCGGGATCCTCGTAATAGGTGTCGGGGGTTTGCAGGAATTCGACGCCTTCGGCGCGCAACGCGTCGACCGTGGCGAGGATGTCACCGGTGGCCAGGGCGATGTGCTGGACGCCGGGGCCACGATAGAACTCGAGATACTCGTCGATCTGAGAACGCTTGCGGCCCACCGCGGGTTCGTTGAGCGGGAACTTGACCCGGTGGTTGCCGTTGGCGACGACCTTGCTCATCAGCGCGGAGTATTCGGTGGCGATGTCGTCGCCGACGAACTCGGCCATGTTCGTGAATCCCATGACGTTGCGGTAGAAGTCGACCCAGCGATCCATCATGCCGAGCTCGACATTGCCGACCACGTGGTCGATGGCCTGGAAGAGCCGGGCCGTGCGCCGCTGATGGGTGGACGTGCGGGCCACATAGCCCGGCATATACGGCCCGTAGTACCCGGACCGGTCGACCAGCGTGTGCCTGGTCTCGCCGTAGGTGGCCAGCGCCGCGGAGCGGACCGTGCCGAATTCGTCGGTCTCGTCGTGGGGTTCGACCAGAATTCGCGCGCCGTGGTCGCGCGCCCACGTGATGCAGCGGTCGACGTCGGGCACCTCGAGCGCGATGTCGACGATGCCGTCGCCGTGCCGGTCGTGATGGGCGACGAGCGGACTGTCCGGGTCGACCGCGCCCTGCACGACGAACCGCGCTCCCCCGCTGCGCAGCACGAACGACTTGTGGTCGCGATTGCCGGTCTCGGGACCGGAGTAGGCCTCCAGCCGCATCCCGAACGCCGACTGCAGGAAGTGCGCGCTCTGGGTCGCGTTGCCGACGACCCACACCAGCGCGTCCCACCCGATCACCGGAAACGGATCGACGCTGGCGTCGTGCTCGATCAGCCCGACGAGCTGCTGCTCAATGGTCATGACCTAGGAGATCTCGTCTGGGTGAGCTGGGCAACTACTCCATCGAAGTCTGAACAGGCTGACACAAGAAGCTACCGATCACGGCCTGATGGTGGACAATTTGAATAGCAACTGACCGCGCAGACACGGAGGTCTTTCGATGCGTACGCCGGCGAAACTGGACGAACTCGATCTCGCGATCCTCGCCGCGATGCACCAGTTCCAGAAGGCCGGGATCCTCGAGTTGTCGCGGCGCACGAAGGTCGCGCGGGCGACCGTGCAGGCCCGGATCAACCGGATGGAGGAGTCGGGGGTGATCGCCTCCTACGATCCGCAGATCGACGTGACCGCCGCCGGATTCGACGTGCAGGCCTTCGTGACGCTGGAGATCGCACAGGGCGCGCTGGACACCGTGAGCGCCGAGCTCGAAGCCATCCCCGGTGTGCTGGAGGCCTATGCGACGACCGGCTCCGGTGACGTGCTGTGCCGGATCGGCGCCGACTCGCACGCCGGGCTGCAGTCGGTGCTGCTCAGCATCGATCGGACCAGTTCGGTGGTGCGCTCGCACAGCGTGATCGTGCTGTCGACGGTGATCGCACGGCGCACCATGCCGCTGCTGCACACGCTGACTCCGGCAGGCACCGCCAAGGCGCCCGCCTACCGCGAGCCGCGCTGAGCGGTCACGGCCGGACGTCCGCGCCGGGTGCCAGGATCTCCACGGCGGGCGCGGATTCCGGTTCGAGGAAGGCGAGCAGCGCGGCTGCTTCCGATTCGACCTGCGCGGCTTCGGGTTTCGTCCAGGAGCGCAGCGGGCTGATACGCAGCCGGGCGGTGCCGGACTTGACGAAGATCTTGTACAGGCCGGCCAGGAAACCGTCGATCAACACCGGCGAGACCGAGGTGGCGAAGGCGCGCAGCGGGGGCGCGGAGTCGTCACCGAGGATGCGGGTGCGGTCCTGGTGGGACAGCAGCGCGTTGTCGTACCAGCCGAGCAGCCGGACCGGGGCCGGCAGATCGGGATCGGCGAGGTCGAGGTCGGCGGCGTCGTAGAGGGTCCGGCCGCGCTCGTCGGTGTAGGTGCGGACCCGGTCGCCGAGGTCGGCGATGGCCTGTTTCATCGCGGGCAGGCGCGACCAGGCCTGCATGTCCATCGTGCTCGCGGGGCCGAACGCGCGCAGGTAGCGCAGGATCAGTTCCGCCACCGGGTAACCCGGGTCGATGGGCGCGCCGAGCCAGGGTTGCACGCGCGACCAGACCGGTCGGCTGTTGTCGCGCCAGCGGCCGCGCGGCGGGGTCTGCAGGACGGGCAGCTGGTACAGCCAGGTCTGCAGGACCGCGCCCGCGTCGCGATCGGGGTAGATCCTGGCCGCTTCGGCGCGTAGCGCGGCGGCGGCCATCGGCTCGTCGCCGAGCGCCGCTTCGCCGTGCGCGCGGACCTCGTCGGGATCGAGCCCGACCATCGCCCCGTAGTTGAAGCCTTTGCGGAACGGTGCCTTCTCCAGCTCCGGCTGGATGTGCGGCGCGATCCGCAGCGCGTCGGGCGGGGTGACCAGGTGAATGGTGCCGCGCATCAGGGTGATTCGCACCAGCGATCGGTCTTCCAGGCCCGTGGACACCGTCGCCGGATCGAAGTCGGCGATCCGGCTCCACAGTCCGACGAACGGCGGCGGGACGTCCTGGGCTTGCAGGCCGACGAGGTGCTCGCACATCTGCGGTGTCGTCAGCGCCGACCGCTCCAGCAGGTGCTGACGCGCGAGCAGCGTCCGGTTCAGTACCCGATTCGACAGCTGCATGCGACTCCTCCGACTCCCCCGGCGACGAGCTGGACGATACCGGCCGACGACGACACACTCCGCCTCCCCGCGGGGGAAGCGGCCACTCGGCGCAGTATCGCGACCACTCAGCGCAGCTGCACGACCACTTTGCCGGTAGCGGTGCGGTTGTCCAGCGCCGCAACGGCTTCGGCGGTCTTTTCCAGCGGGTACAGCACCGGCTCGGGCGCGGGGATGGCGCCGGAGGCGAGCAGCGGTTCGACCTCGGCCCACTGTTCGGCCAGGTAGGTGGGGTGGCTCATCACCCATTCGCCCCAGGCCGCGCCGACGACCTCGACGTTCTTGAGCAGCAGTCGGTTCACCTTCACGGTCGGGATCTCGCCCGCGGTGAAACCGACGACCAGCAGCCTGCCGCCACCGGCCAGGCAGCGGACGCTGTCGGTGAAGCGGTCGCCACCCACCGGGTCGAGCACGATGTCGACGCCACGACCGTCGGTGAGGTCTTTCACGGCGGCGAGCCAGCCTTCGGTCAGCACCACATCGGTCGCGCCGTTGGCCTTGGCCACCTGGGCTTTCGCCTCGGTGCTGACCACCGCGATCACCCGGCCCGCGCCGAGCGCCCTGGCCATCCGGAGGGTGGAGGTGCCGATGCCGCCCGCGGCGCCGTGCACCAGCACGGTCTCGCCCTCGGCGATCCGGCCGCGCTTGGTCAGGCAGAAGTGGACGGTGAGGTCGTTGAACAGGATGCCCGCGCCCGCTTCGAGCGAGACATTGCCGGGCAGCTTGAACACGGCGTGCTCGGGCGAGACGGCCACCTCGGCGACACCGTTGCCGAGCATGGTCAGCGCGGCGACGCGGTCGCCGGGGCGCAGCGGCGAACCCTCCGGCGCCGCGCGCACGACGCCGGCCACCTCGCCGCCGACGACGAACGGCAGGCCCGGCTTCATCTGGTAGAGACCGCGCGTCATCAGCACATCGGGGAAGGCGATGCCCGCCGCGTACACGTCGATCAGTACCCCGCCGGGATAGGCGACCGGCTCGGGCAGGTCGACGATCTCGATCGCCGATGGACCGTCCAACTTACCGACCTGGGCTGCGCGCATGCTCGAACACTATCCCGGCGAACCGGTCAGCGATGGGCGAATTCCGTGACCTGCTCGCTGGCCAGCACCGACCCGCCCTTGGTGATCGTCAGTCCGGCGGAGGTGAGCTGATACTGCGTGCCGTCGGTCGGGTTGGTCGCGGTGAAACCGCCGCCGCCGGTGGGCACCGGGTCGTCGAGTTCGATGCCGAGACCGTTGCTGGCGCGTGCGCCCTTGTAGTAGTAGCGGTTGTCGCCGGTGTGGCAGATGACCACGCGCGAGCCGGTGGTGCGCGCGATCGTCATCGCGGCATCGTTGTCGTTGCAGCGCGGGCTGCCGTTGAGGAAGCCCTGGCCGTCGGCGCCGGAGACGCTCGATTGCAGCGGCGGCACCGTCGTCCTGGTCGGCGAGGGCGGTGAGGTGACGACCCGGGAGGTCGGCACGATCTGGCTCGACGTCTCGATCACCGGCGGCGGCGGGACGACGGCACCGGTCGTGGTGTTCGGCGGATCGGCCACGGTCTTCTTGGGGTCGCCGACGCTCAACATCACCCACACCGCCGCGCCGACCGCGGCGACCACGATCAGCGCGCCCAGCGCACCGGCCAGGATCGGCGTCGACGAATTGCGTTGCGGCGGCAGCGGTAGCGGCGCGGAGGGGTGGGTGTGCCCGCCGGCGCGGGTGGGCTGCGGGCCGCTCACCCGGTAGCCGGGCGGCGGTGTCCACTGCTGGTGCGGGGCGGCGACCGGCGTGACCACTACCTGCGGACCCGACACCGTGGGCGGTGGCGGCTCACCGGTGTCCCACGACCGCGGCGCGGGAACCTGCCCGACCACGGTCGCCGCCGCCACCTGCGGTCCAGGCGCGGTGCTCGGCGCCGATCGCTCGGCTTGCACGAGGGCCGCACGGGCGGCACGGGCCAGGTCGCCGGGGGTGGCGTAGCGCTGTTCCGGACGCTTGGCCATCCCGCGATCGATCACCGGGTCGAAGAAGGCCAGTCCGGGGTCGACGGCGCTCGGCCGTGGTGGCGGCGCCATCTGATGTGAACCGATCGCGCCTGCGAGGCTGTTCACCGGGTACGGGACCCGGCCGACCAGGCATTCGTAGAGCACGCAGGTGAGGGCGTAGGTGTCCACCGCCCCGGTCATCGGCTGGTCCTCGAACCGCTCCGGCGCCATGTACGCCATCGAGCCGACCGCGCTGCCGGTGCTGGTGAGCTGCGGATCCGAGTCGGCGTGCGCGATACCGAAATCCACCAGGTAGGCGAACATGCTGCTGGTGAGCAGGATGTTGGCCGGCTTGACGTCGCGGTGGACGAGGCCGATCTCGTGCGCGGCGTCGAGCGCGGCGGCGATCTGCTCGATCACCTGCACCGTCTCACCCGGTGTCAGCCTGCCGTGCTGCTGCAGGCGGTCCTTGAGATCGCTGCCCTTGACCAGGCGCATGTCGATATAGAGGACACCGTCGACCTCGCCCCAGTCGTGCACCGGGATGACGTGCGGTTCCTGCACGCTCGCCATCGCATGCGATTCCCGCCGGAAGCGCTGCACATAGACGGGATCCCTGGCCAGTTCGCGGTTGAGCACCTTGACCGCGACAGTGCGATTCTTGGAGGTGTCGTAGGCCTCGTAGACCTCCCCCATACCGCCTACTCCGAGGAGTCTGCGCATTTCATAGCGCCCGAACATCGAGCCCGCCATTGCCCCGCCGGCCATTCCAGCAGGCTACCGGGCGCGGGTTGCTCCTGTCATGTACGACAACCGGGCCGGTGACCGCGCTGTGACCCCCACCTGGTACCGCTTGTCCCGGCTCCGCGTGAGCGTGTGATCTGCGACCCGTAAAGTCGTGTCCAGAACTACGCAAGAAGTCGCGGTCCACCCTGGTGTGCCGTGCAAGGAGCACACGTGTCACTCGATCAGCCACTGGCCCCGCTTCCCCAGGAGGGCATGGGTTTCGCCGCGGCGTGGCCCGTCCGGGCTGGCGACGTGGATCCCTATCACCGGCTGCGCCTCGACTCGGTGGCGCGCTACCTGCAGGACATCTCCTGGGACGAGCTCCAGCAGACGGCACTGCATCGCACCGACCCCACCTGGATCGTGCGCCGCACCGTCGTCGACGTCATCCGGCCGGTCACCTGGCCCGATCAGGTGCACCTGACCCGCTGGTGCTCGAGCATGTCGACCCGCTGGACGAACATGCGCACCCGGATCACCAGTGCCGGCGGCGGTCTGATCGAGACCGAGGGCTTCTGGATCAACCTCAGCGAATCGAGCAACCTACCCGCCCGGATCAGCGACGAAGGCCTTGCCTACCTGGCCCGATCCACCGACGAGCACCGGCTGCGCTGGCGGCCCTACCTCACCGATCCGGCGCCGCGCGAGTCCGACAACGATCTGCCCTTCCCGGTGCGCGCCACCGATATCGACCAGTACAACCACGTCAACCACTCCTGCTACTGGCAGGCGGTGGAGCAGTTCCTGGTCGACTTCCCGAAGCTGGTCGCCGGACCGCATCGCGCGGTGATCGAGTATGTGGCGCCGGTGCTGGCCCGCGAGCACATCACCGTGCGCGGCCGGTACGAGCCGGGCGACCGGACCGGTCAGCAGGTGCTGCGGCTGTGGTTCGTGGTCGGCGGCACCACCACCACCGTCGTGCGGATCATGCCGCTGCCGGAATAGCCCCGGCCCGTTGGGCGGACCGGGGCTGTTACCTAGCCCTTCGCCGCTTTGAGCAGGTCGGCGCGGGTGGTGAACTTGACCCGCGGCCTGCCCGCCGCCTTGCCCACGGACTTCTCGGCCTGGTCGATGGTCTTCCAGCCCTTGCGGTCGACGAGCTCGGGCTGCCGCTCGGCGAGCAGCGCCTGCAGCGCGGCCCGGTCACCGGTCGGCGCGGTGAGCTTGCCCGCGATGAAGTCGGCGATCACGGCTTCCACGGTCTCCTCGGCGTCGACCCGGTTCGAGCCGATCACGCCGCGCGGCCCGCGCTTGATCCAGCCGGACACGTACACACCCGGCACCGGCTCGGTCGCGTCGATGACCCGGCCGTGCTCGCTGGGCACGATGCCACGCCGCTCGTCGAACGGCAGGCCGGCGACGGGCACGCCGCGGTAACCGATCGAGCGCAGCACCAGTCCGGTGCCGAGCGTCTCGGTGCGGTCGGTGGCGGTGGCCACCAATTGCCCGTTCTCCTCGGTCAATTCGTTGTGCGCGAATTCGATCGAGGTGGCCTGGTCGTCGCCGTGCACCGCGGTCGGGGTCGCCAGGTAGCGGAAGGCGATCCGCTTGTGCGCCGGGTCGTGCTGCGTGGTCGAGTACTCCTGGGCGAGCTGGTACTTCAGCCGCAGCGACGGTTCGATGTTCGGGTCGTCGAGGATGGCGCGGCTGTGCGGGTCCAGCTCCAGGTCGGCCGGGTCCACCACGACGTCGACGCCCTTCAGGTGCGTCAAGGCCAGGAACTCCGGCGTGCTGTAGGCCGCCTGCAGCGGGCCGCGCCTGCCGAGGATGACCACCTCGCGGATATTGCTGCGCCGCAACGCGTCCAGCGCGTGGTCGGCGATGTCGGTCTTGGCGAGCTCGTCCGGGTCGACGGTGAGCACGCGGGCGACATCGAGCGCGACGTTGCCGTTGCCGACGATCACCGCGCGCTCGCCGGACAGGTCGAACTCGCGGTCGGCGAAGTCGGGGTGGCCGTTGTACCAGGCGACGAACTCGGTGGCCGAGTGACTGCCGGGCAGGTCCTCGCCGGGCACGCCGAGCTTGCGATCGCTGGACGCGCCGACGGCGTAGATCACCGCGTGGTGGTGATCCAGCAGTTCCTGGTGGTCGATGTGCTCGCCCACCTCGACATTGAGGTAGTACTGCAGCGTGTCGCGGCGGAAGGCCGACTCGAACATGTTCGCCACGCCCTTGGTGCCCGCGTGGTCGGGCGCGACGCCCGCGCGCACCAGGCCCCACGGGGTCGGCAGGCGGTCGAACATCTCGACCTCGACATCGCTGCGCCGGAGCAGTTCGTCGGCGGCGTAGCAGGCGGCCGGGCCTGCGCCGACGATCGCGACGCGCAGCGTCCCCAGATCCTTGGGCGGACGCGTCGGCGTGGCCAGCGGATCGAAGTTCGACTCCAGCGGGTGGCGCTGGAAGTAGGCGGCGTTGATCTCGCGATACCTGGCCAGCGAGGCGAGCAGATCGTCCTCGGAGAAGATGGCGTCCACCGGGCAGGCGTCGACACAGGCGCCGCAGTCGATGCAGGTGTCGGGGTCGATGTACAGCATCTCCGCCGTGGCGAACTCCGGCTGATCCGGAGTCGGGCGGATGCAGTCGACCGGGCACTCGGTGACGCAGCTGGCGTCGTTGCAACAACGCTGCGTGATGACGTAGGCCATAGTGTGCAGATCCTCGAAATATGTGGTCGGTGGCTCGAGACGTCGTCCGTGACGGGCTCGCGGCGGGTGTGCCACGAACACATCTACGGTGACGTAGCTTTCAGTGTGCCTCGAGTGTGACCGCGACCTCACCCGCGGTCGGGATTACGGTGGTTCCATGGTGGCGACCCTCATCCTGATGCGGCACGGAAAATCGGCCTACCCCGAAGGTGTAGGCGATCACGCCCGCCCGCTGGCGCCGCGCGGACAGCGGGAGGCAGCGCTGGCCGGCGAGTGGTTGCGCACCACCCAGCCGCCCATCGACGCGGTCCGCTGCTCGACCGCGACGCGCACCAGACAGACCCTCGCCGCCACCGGCATCGCCGCGCCGGTGGAGTACACCGACGACATCTACGAGGCCAACCCGCACACCCTGATCGAGCTGATCCAGCTCACCGACGACGCGATCGACACCCTGCTCGTCGTCGGGCACGTGCCCGGAATCCCGTGGACCGCTTGGGAACTGGCGGCCAACCGCGAGTCCGATCAGGCGACCGAGCTCAGCCGCAAGTTCCCGACCTCGGCGCTGGCCGTGCTCGAGTTCGACCGTCCGTGGGCGCAGCTCGACACCGGTTCGGGCGAACTCACGTACTTCCACGTCCCGCGCTGAGCGCGGGCAGGCTACTCGAGCAGCTTGCCGCCGACGACGATGCCGACCCCGAGTAGCGCGAGCAGCACGAAGGCGACGAATCCGTTCGTCAGCCACCACACTACGCCGAGTACCAGCACCACCGGGGCCACCGCGATCGCGGTGATCACGGGGCTCTCTTTGACCGTTTCCCAGGCCGAGTGGGCCCTGATCCGGTCGATGTCCTTACCAGCCATGTGATCCACACTACGTTTCTGTCGGTCTTCGGTGCCATGCTGAACGGCATGGATTGGAAAATCGAACTCGTTGCCATCCCGGTCACCGATGTCGATCGGGCCAAGGACTTCTACACCAGCATCGGCTTCAACGCCGATCACGACCACACCCCGAGCCCGGACATCCGCTTCGTCCAGCTCACCCCGCCGGGTTCCGGCTGCTCGATCTGCATCGGCCGCGGCTTGACCAGTGCCGCCCCCGGCAGCGTCGAAGGCATGCAGATGGTCGTGTCCAGCGCGCAGCAGGCCTACGACCAGCTCGTCGCCGCCGGTGTGGAGGCCACGCCGGTGCAGGACATGGGCTGGGGTCTGTTCACCTTCTTCAAGGATCCGGACGGCAACCAGTGGGCCATCCAGGAGCTGCCGAAGTACAACTGAGTTCGCTCGTCCCGCGAGAATAGGTCTTGCTTGGAGTGCACTCCAGGTAGATAGCGTCGGTGGGGTTCCACGGGAAGGGACGAGCACGATGGATCAGGACGCGGCCCTGCGTACCAACAGCGGGGACGACGAGTGGGAGCGCCCGAAATACTCGATCGGCGAGGCCGCCGGGCGATCGGGCCTCAGCCGCGACACGCTGCGCTGGTACGAGCGGATCGGGCTGATGGGCTACATCGGCCGCGACCACTCCGGCAACCGCCGCTTCAGCGATCGCGACCTGGAGTGGCTGGTGCTGATCGGCCGGTTGCGGCTGACCGGCATGCCGGTCGCCGACATGATCCGCTACGCCGAACTGGTGCGGGCAGGCGACCAGACCTACCCGGACCGGCTGGCGATGTTCCGGCAGACCAGGTCCGACGTGCTCGACAAGATCGCGGAACTACAGCAGACCGTGGCCGTCCTCGACTACAAGATCGCCATCTACGAAGGCCGATCCGAGGTCGACCGGCCGGCCACGCTCACCGCGCAGACGAGCGAAGGAACCGAAACATGAGCACCACCGCGACACTGCCCACCGTCACCCTCGGCACCGACGGCCCCGTGGTCGGCGTGCAGGGCCTGGGCTGCATGGGCATCAGCGAGTTCTACGGCGACAGCGACCTGACCGAATCGCGGGCCACCCTCGACCACGCGCTCGAACTCGGCGTCACCCTGTTCGACACCGCCGATGTCTACGGCTCGGGCCACAACGAGGAATTCCTCGCCGATTTCGTCCGCGCCAACCGCGAGAACCTGGTGATCGCCACCAAGTTCGGCATCGTCCGCAAAGCCGACGACCCGGCCTTCCGCGGCTTCGACAACTCCCCCGCCTACATCCGCGCCTCGGTCGATGCCAGTCTGCGCAGGCTCGGTATCGACACCGTCGACCTGTACTACATGCACCGGCGCGACCCGAACGTGCCGATCGAGGACACCGTGGGCACACTGGCCGAACTGGTGGCAGCGGGCAAGGTGCGCGCACTCGGCCTGTCCGAGGTGACCGGTGACGAACTGCGCGCCGCGCACGCGGTGCACCCGATCGCGGCGCTGCAGTCGGAGTGGTCACTGTTCTCCCGCGACGTGGAGCGCACCGCCGTGCCCGCCGCGGCCGAACTCGGCGTGGCCTTCGTGCCGTACTCGCCGCTGGGCCGCGGCTTCCTCACCGGCGCGTTCCGCACCGCGAACGACTTGAGCGACAAGGATTTCCGCCAGTTCCAGCCGCGTTTCACCGGCGACAACGCCGAGCACAACGCCGAACTGCTCGACCCGCTGGCCGCGATCGCCGCGGCACACGGGATCACCCAGGCCCAGGCCGCCCTGGCCTGGGTACACGCCCGCGCCGAGGTGCACGGTCTCGCGGTGGTGCCGATCCCCGGCACGCGCAAGCGCAGCAGGCTGGCCGAGAACGTCGCGGCGGCCACGGTGCGGCTCACCGCCGGGGAACTCGCGACGCTCGAGCCGATCGCCGGCCAGGTGGCGGGCAACCGGTACGCCGACATGTCCTTCACCTCCGCGGGCCGGGAGTAGCCGTCGGCGCGCCGCGGTCCGACAGGCCCCGGCGCGCCGGGCGGGACACCCGGGGGGGTCACCAAGCCCCCCCACCCGGGGGGTCGACAAACACCCAACCGCCGAAAAAAAAACAAAAAACCC